>NZ_JAAORG010000001.1:0-600000 GCF_017696055.1 Prochlorococcus marinus XMU1406 | reverse complement strand
TTAACAAAAAAACATGCCAAACAATGTCAACATCCTGGTTATTGGAAGAATAATCCTGACTTATATTCAAATGAATTGAAGCATCCTTATGACTTCCCAAAAAAAAAGCCATTTCTTTGGACCCAAGGTAAACAATATGGGGGAAGATCATTAACGTGGGGAGGCATAACATTAAGACTTTCCTCAGAAGATTTTCATCCAGCTAAAAATGACAGATTCGGACCAAACTGGCCTATTTCATACGATGATCTATCACCTCACTATGATTTCATTGAAAATTTCTGTGGAATCTATGGACGAAAAGATGACATTAAAGAAGTTCCAAACGGGAAATTTATTGGAGAAATCCCTCTTACAGAAAACGAAAATATTTTTGGCTGCAAAGTTCAAGCAAAATTAAACTATCCATTTATCCAATCAAGAGGATTTAACTGTAATTCATCAGTAAAAGATAAAAAATGGCCTAAATCCTCTAGTGTAGGAAGCTCTTTAAAAAAAGCTTTAGATACTGGAAATGTGCAAATAATCTCTAATCACTTAGTGGAGTCTTTTGAAATTAACAAGATAACAGAGCTTGCCTCAAAACTAACGATCGTAAACCTAGAAAATGGACACAAAGAAGTATTAGATTGTGATTTAATTCTTCTTTGCGCATCAACAATTTCTACGCTGAGAATACTACTTAACTCAGAAAATAAATCAAATTCCTTAGGGTTTACAGATAATTCTGGGAAATTAGGTAAATACCTCATGGATCACATATCTATCTGTAGATTTTTTTCAGTCTCAAAAACAAAAAACTCAGATAAACAATTATTTGACCCTCCCGATCTTTCTGGAGCAGGCAGCTTCTTTATTCCATTTGGTTCAAATTTACCAAAAATTGAAGGTATAAATTTCCATAGAGGGTATGGAATATGGGGAGCAATTGATAGATTAGGGATACCTAAATTTCTGCAAAAAGATAAACACTCATCCATTGGCTTTCTTATCGCTCATGGTGAGGTCCTTCCCAGAGAGAAAAACTCAGTTTCTCTCTCAAAAAAAACAGATGAATGGGGGATACCAATTCCCTACATTGAATTCGAATGGAGCGAGAATGAGTTAAATATGGCAAAACATATGGAAAAAACAATCCGAAAATCAATAAAAGCTGCAGATGGAGAAATAAAAAATATTGATGAACTAATAAATATCCCATTTGGTAGTTTACTTACAAAAAACTTGATAGCACTTTCAGATAGTACCCCTCCCCCAGGTTATTACATACATGAAGTAGGAGGCGCACCAATGGGATCTAATGAAGAAAATAGCGTAGTTGATAAATTTAATAGATTATGGAGATGCAAGAATGTACTTGTGCTAGATGGAGCTTGCTGGCCAACTTCATCTTGGCAAAGCCCAACACTTACGATGATGGCTTTGTGCAGGAGAGCATGCCTAAATATTAAAAAGATTTAGAAGGAGTAAATAGTTGATTTAAATAAATCTCTGAGACAGAATTATCAGTACATCCGTTTTGAATCAGAAAAGAAGCTAATGCAGAATTTATAAGCTTATATTGATCCCAAGTTGGGTTACTTAATACAAAATCTTTCATAGTGTTGTAGAGAGTTTCTGAAAGCTCTGTTTCTAATGAGACTTTATTTGAAGAGCACTCTAGGAGTTTTTTTTCAGTTAAATTTGATTGGCAGATTTTGTCCATAAACCTATATTTTTCTACATAACCATAATGATATTTTTTTCTAAAAAAATCAAAAAATATCTGCTATGAAACTTTTCAAATTATCAAATGAGACTCATGTTATAAATAGGTTTTTTAAAAACTGCCTTTTTAAATGAGGAAATTGAATACTTCTTAAAGAAAAGTCAACAATAATGTTGAAGTCCTGTTTTTTAAAAAAAATGCTGGCATTTCTAATCCAATGTGGATTTGGACGTGGAAAACAGCCTGTAAATTGTGGAAAATCTAGCTTAAAATACTTTCAAAATTTTATATTAAGAATACTTATATATACTGAGTCTATTAAGACTTAGTCGAGAAAGAGACAGGTGATTCATTGGTTTTCAACGGGTTTTCTTAAGATTTAGTCTTAATTTAACAAGCGAAGCGTGACAGGTCCCAAGGGGTGATTTGAATTTGGATAAATACTATGGTGATGGTGATGGTGGTTATGTTCATCTTGATGAACCTCCACATGTTCATGTTCTAAGTAATTACCTTCACCTGAGTTTGATTTTTCTTGGTTATGAGTTGGGATTTGCTTTTGTATTTCACAAGCACCATTACATTCAGGATCACATAAATCACAGCTGATACCCAAGCCCTCTACATGGTCATGATGACTTTCTTGTACCATTCCAACTTCTTTTTCAAAGCCAAATAAATTTGATCTATATTTACAAGTTGAACAATTCATAAAATTCTTATCTTCGTCATTAAGAATCTCTTCAATCCTTTCTACAAAAGTATCGACCACATAAGACTGTGATGAAAGATATTTTGCATGTATAAATGAAATCTTAGGATTATTAATCGCAACTAAATCACTTTGCCTTTTTATTCTTGTGACAAGGACGCCTGAGAAAAGAAAATAAGGGAAAATAATGATATTTTTATAACCAAGTCTCACAACATTTTTTAAGCCAGGTTCAACAAGAGGGAAAGTTACTCCAGAAAAAACTGTTTCCCCCCACCCTAAACCAATACCCTCTACGATCATTCTCGTAATTTTTGAAACATTGGAATTCGCATCTGGGTCAGAAGAACCTCTACCAACAACAACTAATAATGATTCTTCAGGTTTGAGAGTATTATTTTGTTTAAATACATCTTTAACTCTTTCACAAGCTGCACTAATCATTAAATTATTAATACCTAACTCTCTTCCATAAATTATTTCAATACCTGTTTTACTTGAATAATTCATAAGCAAGCTAGGTATATCGTTTTTTACATGGCCAGCAGCGAAAAGCATTGCGGGTATTGCAATTACTTTTTTTATAGACAGATCTCTTAACTTGTCTAGAGCATCAACAAGTGAAGGTTTAGCGAATTCCAAGAAGCCATATTCAACTAAAAAGTTTGGATATCTTTTTTGGATGAAATTAGTTAATTCTTGAAATTCAGTAATGGCTAGTTTATTTCTACTCCCGTGTCCACAGATAAGTATCGCGACTTGATTATTTAACTTTGAATCCAAATTATCCAAAATCAAGTTGTTACTTATACCATAATAGTAAAGAACAATAACATGTAGTGAAAAATAATAATTTGCTTGAAGTTCCAAATATAAACTCAAAGGATGCAAAATTAAAGAAATTAATTTATGACGTTGATGACTCCTTATTTAATGAGGATAATTATTCTAATGAAAAATTCGAGCACCTTTGCGTATGTAGTGGAGGTACAACCTCTAGCTGTGCAAAAAATGGTTTTACAACTCTTGATCTAAGAAAAAATCACAGCAAAATTCACCTAGATAGAAAAACCAATTTAGTAACAATTGGAGGTGGAGTAATAATGGGGGATCTAGTAAATCATTTACAAAAACATAATCGAAGTTTTCCAATCGGACTGTCTAAACTTCCTGGAGCAGGCTATATACTTACTGGTGGAGTAAGCCCGCTAAGTAGAGCCTACGGATTAGCCATTGATAATATTGAATCAATAAAAGGTTTCTTAGGAAATGGCACATTTATCTCTTTAAAAAAAAATCAAATAAATCCAGAAGAACAATTGATTTGGGAAGCAATTAAAGGTGCAGCACCCTTCTTCTCCATTATTACCGAAATAGAACTTAAGACTATCCAATCTAATCCAATAAAGGTTATTGAAGGATTTGTAAATCCAAATGAACTTTCAGAAATAATAAAACTATCAGAGGAATTTCCAAAAAATATTAGTCTTCAATGGATTTACGCCCAAAAAATTTATATATATATTTTTGCTGAACTCAAAAATAATTTAGAGGATAAAACAACTGAAGAATACTTAATGCTTCTAGATAAATTCCCTGCTCTAGAAAAACAATTTTATGAGAACTTTAACAAAATTAATTTTTTTCCAAAGGAATTGAATTTATATGAGCTGAATGCAAATAACCATTCTGAGGTAATTAGTCTTCTTGGAGAAGATTTAAAAAATGATATCCCAATTTTAATAAAATGTTTGAATGAAATAATGGATAATAAACCTAATAATTCCTGTTATATTGCTTCTCAACAATTAGGTTGCAAAACTAAAAAGTTAAATAATGGCTCAAGCTTTTTTGTTCATAGAAAAAGTACTTGGAAACCATGGATATATGCATCATGGAAAAAGAATGATCTTCAAGAAAAAGAAGTAGCTCTAGAGTGGATATATAAATCATGGAGCAAGCTAAAAAGGTTTTATCCCAATATTCACTTAGCTCAATTGCATAATCATTTGAATTCTCATGAAGAAGAAGTTACTTTAGCCTTTGGAACTAGAATGAATGAATTAAAAACTTTAAAGAATATTTTTGACCCACAAGGTATTTTGCCTCCTTTATGAGGTAACTTCTTAACTATAAAGAAACTTAAAATGTCAAATTTCTCAAGATATTTATCTAAAAATTGGTTAGATGATCCAAAGTCAAATATTCTCTCTGGCTTAGTTGTTGCTTTTGCAATGATCCCAGAAGCAATTGCTTTTTCAGGTATAGCTGGTGTAGATCCTAAAGTTGGCCTTTTTGGTGCATTTTGCTTATCCATAACAATTGCGATTGTTGGAGGAAGAAGGGGGATGATCACTTCAGCCACAGGTTCAACAGCTCTTTTAATGACTGGACTTGTTGCTTACGGAGAATCACAAGCTCCTGGATTAGGAGTCCCATATCTTATTGCAGCTGGAATATTAACTGGAATATTCCAAATTCTTTGGGGATATTTAAGACTTGCCTACCAAATGCGATTCGTGCCAACAGGGGTATTAAGTGGATTTGTAAATGCACTGGCACTTTTAATATTTCAAGCACAACTACCTCAGTTAGGAATAGGTATTAAAGAATCAAAAGGATTAGTTGAACAAACTATAAGTCAATATCCAATTAACTCTCAAATTCCAGTAGTTTGGATTCTTGTAATCCTAGGATTAGTAATTATCTATGGGCTTCCAAAAATCACAAAAGTAGTCCCATCTCAACTTATAGCAATTGTAGTAATTACTCTTATAAGCATATTCTTTAATCTAGATGTCCCAACAGTTAGCGATTTGGGTAAATTACCTGATGGATTACCAAGTATTTCTCTTCCTTTTGGATCAATAGAAAATGGGAAAGTACCTTTTAGTCTTGAAACATTAGGGATAATTTTACCGACTTCACTTGCAATATCTCTCGTGGGTTTAATGGAAACCTTTTTAACTCAAGATATTTTAGACGATGTAACTGATACAAGTTCTAATAAAAATAAAGAGGCAAGAGGACAGGGAATCGCAAATATTGTGGCATCCTTATTTGGAGGAATGGCAGGATGTGCCTTAGTTGGGCAATCTGTTATGAATACTGAAAATGGTGGTAAATCTAGATTATCAACCCTCTCCTCAGGGATATCTCTATTAATTATGATTATCCTCTTGAAGTCTTGGATTGGAGCAATCCCTATGGCTGCTTTAGTAGCAATCATGATAACGATCGCAACAAGTACAGCAGATATAAATGGATTAAAAAATATTAGAAAGATACCTAAAAGCGATACTGCAGTAATGCTTATGACTTTTGCAGTTACAATGCTTACAAAACCTCATAATCTTGCACTTGGAGTTATTGCAGGAGTTGCATTAGCTGCAATTCTTTTCAGCAGAAAAGTCGCAAAAGTTATAACTGTCTCAAGAGCTAAAGAAAATAATTTGACTACCTACAAAGTAAAAGGACAATTATTTTTTGTAAGTAAAATTTATTTTTTACAAGGGTTTGATATTCATGAACATCCTGAAAATATTGTAATTGATATGTCTTTAGCTCATATTTGGGATCAAAGTGGCGTTGTTGCTCTTGAGCAAATTATTAGAAAATTCCAGAATGGTGGTTCTAAAGTTGAAATTGTAGGATTAAATAAAGAAAGTCTTAACTTATTTGAAAGACTAGGTGGTATGGAAAGCGCTCATTAAAAAAGTTAATTAAGACTAACTTGTTGATAACAAAACCAAAGCCATTGCTGAAAAAGCAAATTCCTATGAGATCTCCAAGCGGTTTTTGAACTATTTGGATCAAAATTTTTAGGAGGAGGAACATCTCCCTTTTCTTTGTCTCGTTCAATTTCACTAATAATTCTATGCACCGTATATTCAGGATGACCTAAATGCATAAGTTGTTTTTGATCATTAGATTCAAATATTGTATACCCGACGTTTTCTCCATAAGCCAACAAATTCAATTTACCTTCTTTTTGGGCCTTCTCCATTTCCAAATCTGGTAATCCCGCAAATCTACTTTGAGGACATATAAATTCATCATCTTGTGTACCCATCAAAGGGTGTCCAGGAACAAGACTTTTTAAAGGGAATACCCCAAATAATTTCCTATCAAAAACTTGCTTATCAACCCCTGCCAAATAAGCCAGCGCAAAGCCTGCCCAACATAATCCAAGAGTACTAGCACAAGAATTTCTGGCTTCATTAACAATTTTCACAAATTCATCCCAATACTTAACATCCTCAAAGGCTAAGTGCTCAATAGGTGCTCCAGTAATAATGATTCCATCTATCGGTTCTGGATTATTTGCCTCTTCCCAAGTTATGTATAAATTATTTAGATGATTAAGATCCCATGTTTTATAAGAGTGAGTTTCAAGCTTTATCCAAACTGGCTCAATTTGAAGAGGAGATAAACCAAGTGGATGTAGTAAGTTAAATTCATACTGCTTGCCAAGAGGCATGATATTCAAAATACCAATCCTGAGAGGACGTATATCCTGTCTTTTTGCCAATTCTGGTTCGATCCAAGATATATGATTTTTCTCAACATCACTAATCTTGTGATAATTACTAGGAATTATTAAAGCCAATAAATCTCCTTTCCTATGTGATTTGTGAAAGTGCTTGTTCGAAATCTGCTTTTATATCATCAATATGCTCAATTCCTACAGAAACTCTTACCATCGTGGGAGTAACTCCTGCAGATAATTGTTCTTCTTCAGATAATTGTTGATGAGTTGTTGAAGCCGGATGAATTACTAAAGTTTTTGAATCCCCAACGTTTGCAAGGTGGCTCGCTAATTTTAAGGAATCAATAAATTTTACTGCATTTTCATAACCCCCATTAAGAGAGAACATAAGCATGCAACCCATTCCCCTTCCAGTAGTATATTTTTTGGCACTTGAGTAATATGGATCAGATTCTAGGCCTGGGTAATTAACACTACTTACATTAGAATTAGAATTCAACCATTTTGCTAATTCAAGAGCATTAGAAGTTTGTCTTTCTATTCTTAAACTTAGAGTTTCCAGACCCTGCAATAACAAAAACGAATTAAAAGGACTTTGAGCTGATCCCCAGTCTCTCAGGCATTCAAGTCTTGCTCTTAACGCAAAAGCTATATTTCTATTATCAGGTACTCCCAAAGATTTACAGATATCACTACCGAAACCAAAAGCGTCCCAATGAACGAGCCCATGATAAGCAGCGCTTGGTTCACTCATTAGTGGGAATTTACCATTTCCCCAATCAAAGGTTCCGGCATCAATAATAACCCCTCCGATACTTGTTCCATGTCCACCGATCCATTTCGTTGCACTTTCTACAACAACATTGGCTCCAAAATCAATTGGTCTTATTAATGCACCACCAGCACCAAGGGTATTATCAACTATTAAAGGAATTCCGTTTTCCTTCGCCAAAGCAGAAAGTCCCTCAAAATCTGGAATGTTGAAACGAGGATTTCCCATTGATTCGACATATATTGCTTTGGTTTTATCATCAATTTTATTTCGAAAACTATCGATACTATCACCATCTGCAAATTTAACTTCTATTCCTAATCTTGGAAATTGTACTTTAAATTGATTGTAGGTCCCACCATATAGAAAAGATGTAGAGATAAAATTATCCCCTGCTGTCATGCAGTTTACGATTGCCAAGAATTGAGCAGCTTGTCCTGAGGATGTTGCAAGTGCTGCCATTCCTCCCTCCAAAGCTGCCATTCTTTTTTCGAAGACATCTGTAGTGGGGTTCATAAGTCGAGTATAAATATTTCCAAATTCTTTTAATCCAAAAAGATTCGCTCCATGCTCTGCATTATCAAAGACATAGGAACTAGTTTGATAAATGGGTACTGCTCTAGAATTTGTAGTTGGATCAGGAACTTGGCCTGCATGTAACTGAAGTGTCTCGAACTTTTGGTTGCTCAAAATTTTTAAATAATCCTATTATCTATTTAACTTAGAAAAGTCCAAAAAAAAAACAAAAAGAAGATAAATATTTATAAATCCTTTTTTAATGAGGGGTAATTATCTTTCATATATAAACTCAAATCCTCTTTTATCGCAGATCTGAGTTTTTCAATATCTGCAGATTCAATTATTGGGAAAGTTTTATTAGCCTCAGGATCTTTTTCGGTAATTGATTTCCAATTCTTACCAATATCTTTTTCAGAGTTATTTAAAACCTCATCAAAGTTTAAAACCTTATCGTTGTTTTGAGCATCAAATTCGCTAAACGCTTTATTTATAAGATTTTTTCTATTTTCGAATAGATTTTTGGCTTTTAAAGTATCTGGAAGACCCATAACTGGTTGTAATTCCTTAAGAAGTTTTATTTCCTCTTCAATTAAGATTGTCCAAACACCATGTTTATTTTTAGGGATATTAGATTTACTAAAAATATTGATTTCATCTAGGTAAAAATTTAACCATAAATAATATGATTTTTCTTCAATAGTTTTTTTAACGGATATCTTTTTATTTTGGATCTTTGGGAGTAACTTTTCTGCTTTCTTTAAAAACTGTCTGTCTTCTCTTTCTAAATTTATTAATCCCCATCTTTGACTATAGTCCCATAAATCTTCGTATCTTGTTAAATCTTCTTGATTCCAACCAAGAGCTTTCAGTTCATAAGAACGATGTGATAATTCCTTTTTCAAAAAAAACCTTTAAAACCATAATAATTCTAACCCTGCAATCAAGATTAGTAAATAAATGAAAAACATAGTTTTTTTTGTAAATTCAACAAATAATTAATTATTAAAATAGTTATTAATAATTTTCAATACATTAATATAACTTGGATTTTTTTTAAGAATTTGATTACTAGATTCATTATTTTTAAGATCATTTCCCTCTTTGTAAATAAACAATTTTTTATAAAGGTTTTCAATATCATTAAAAAGATAATCTCCTTTTAACTTTTCATTTAGTTCTAAAGATAATTCAGATTTCACAGATTCTTGGCAAAAATTAGTGATTTCTTCTGAACTAATTAAAACCTTATAAATTTCTTTTTTTTCTTCTGAATTAGCATTAAAGCATAAATAAATCATATTAATCATTGAACAATTATTATTTTTGATTTTGAATTGTTTATAAATATCTGGCCAAAATTTTAAAGATTTTAGACCTTCTAAACCTCCTTGACTAAGAGAGTTTTTATTACACCAATCTAAAAATTCTGAGACATCTTTAGGACATCTTTTGAGTTTTAAAAGCATATCTGATAAAACTTGCCCTGCCTGAAAATTCCTTGTTGGTTTTCCTTCAGTTGGTAGAGTCATGCTACCTAAGACATCAGCCTTAACAGCATTTAACTGAGAGAAAGTATAATCTCCTTTTTCACAAAATTTATCATTAATTAATTCCTTTGCACTAATTACTTCTTCACCATAACCAAGTTCTTTTAATGAAAGATATTTGTTATCTAATTTATTTTCTTTTCTAACTTTTAATGATACTGACGCGGCCTGATCTAAACATTGAGTTAACAAAATCGTATTTATGGTAGGTAGCATTCCTGGCTTATCGGAATGAAAGTTATTTACAAAACCTGCAAATATGGATGAGATGTTTTTTATTGATTTTATATATTGACATTCAATATTATGAACTCCAGGAGAAACTTGAATTTTCGGGGACAATTGATTCAAAATACGAGCTCCTATTAAAGCAGTTAAGGCATCAGGATGGCAGAAATTTGCAGTAAAACTATCATGAGGATTTCTTAAAGCTCCGTGACGATGAAATCCTGTAAAAAAAGCTAAATTTGGATATTTTTTACAGAGAATAAAAGGGTTTTTACTTTTATTATCAATGCAAAAAGAACCGACTAGACAGCCAAGAACTACATTTTCTCTTTTTAAAGTTTTTCTGAGTTCTAAAGCATGTTTAACATCATCTTGTATGTGATTACTATTTGAAGCAAGAATAACTATTTCGCATCCCAAGAGAAGATCTTTTAGATCAAAAGACTTTCTTATTCCTTCTGATGAATAATGTCCCATTCTCTTAATCTTTTCAATAGTCTCATTATCCATATCAGAAAGAACATCATTTGAGAAAGCACCTAACAAATCTCTATCTTCCCTAGGAGCTAAGAGAATATTATTTGAATTTCCATGCATAGCACAGTTATATGCTAATGAAGCAGGATATAAACCAACACTGTAAAATCCAACTTTGCTATTCTCAATATCTTCAATCAATGAATAAAAATATTTTTTATCATTAATGTTTTCTATGAAATTATTCTTCATTTTTGGAAATTCTTGTAAATTTTTTTAATTTCTTACCCATACCAATATTTTTCTACATTAAAGCAATTCTTGACCATAGCAAATTATTTATTTTAAATATTGAATTTTTTAATTTATAATTTTTATTAAAAATGAAAATTAAATTAAAAGATAAATAATTATAAATATGGAATATAAGGCAAGTGATTTAAAGGCACAAAAAAAATTAATTTCTTCTAAAAATATCTTAATTATTCAAGATATTGATGGGGTTTGTATCCCTTTAGTTAAAGATCCAATGACTAGAAAGTTAGAATCAAAATATATCTATGCAGTAAAAGAATTTGCCGATGAATTCTTTGTATTAACTTGCGGGGAACATGAAGGTCCAAGAGGGGTTAACAGAATAATAGAAAGGAGTTTAAAAAGCACTACTGAGCCTAAAAACAAAGAACTATATTTAAGAGGTTTAGCAGCCTGTGGAGTAGAGTATCAAGACAACAAAGGTGAAATAAGTTTTGAAGGAGTCTCAGAAAAAGAACTAAATTTTTTATCTAAAGTACCTAGTTTAATAAGACCAAAATTTAATTTTATTGTTAAGAATATTTTTCCTGAACTTAGCCAAGAAGATATCAATTTTCACGCAGTAAAATCAATATGTGAAACACGATTCTCGCCAACGATTAATTTCAATAGTCTATTTGATTTAGTTCACAAAGATTCTGATAAAAGAGTGCTTATTCAAATTAGTTTTGAAAAAATGATGAATGAAATCATCTTAAAAGCTGAATCCGAAGGACTCAAAAACTCATTCTTCCTTCATATTTCACCAAATTTAGGTAATAAGAATGGTAGAGAAACAATTAAACTTTCTACTCAAGATGATATCGGATCAACAGATATACAATTACTTATTAAAGGAGCAGTTAAAGATTCAGGAGTTTTATTTCTTTTAAATAAATTTATTGCGGATAAAACTGGTAAAGCTCCTTTTGGAAGAAATTTTAATTTTAGAAACTCTCCAAATTCTGTCACGGAAAAAATTGATTTATGCAAAAGAACTATTCAAAAAGAAGATATGCCTTTGATTATAGGAGTTGGTGACACAGTTACATCAAAAAAAAATAATGATGAAAAAAGTTATTTAAGAGGAGGAAGTGACAGGTCTTTCCTAGAATTAATACAAATATTAGGTAATGAATTTGGGATTAATAATAAAATAATTTTTGTAGATAGTAGTTCTGGCGAAGTTGAAAGACCCTCTACAAAAAAAACTGGTTTGATAGGGATCAGTGATGTTTATGACAACTTAAAGTTTGACATGGTTTTTAAAAATGGTCCCAAAGAATACATAAGTTGGTTTATTGAACTTGCTAGTAAAAGATCAAACTTTAAAAAAAATAGTTGACTTTTTATTTTTCGAATGACAATTTATGAATAATAGATTTATGAAAGAAAAATTCCCCTCAATATATAAAGAATCTATAGAAACATTGCAAATTAACATAGGTTATAAATGCAATCAGGCTTGTAAGCATTGTCATGTCAATTCGAGTCCCCTGAGAACTGAAAAGATGTCCACTGAAATGATATCTCTTATTCCAAAGATAATTGAAAAATACAAAATCAAGACTTTAGATATTACAGGTGGTGCGCCAGAACTTCACCCAGAATTTAAAAACCTAATAACTAGTTTGAGCACAAAACAAGTTAGTATTATTGATAGGTGCAATTTGACAATTTTCTTTGAAGAAGGTTATGAAGATCTTCCTCAATTTCTTGCAAAGAATAAAGTGATAGTTACGGCTTCGCTACCTTGTTATGAAAAAAATAATGTTGAATTTCAAAGGGGTTTTGGGGTTTATGAAAAAAGTATTAATGCCTTAAAAATTCTTAATAATTTAGGCTATGGAAAGAAAAAGAATGGATTAGAATTAAATCTTGTTTACAACCCTGTAAGCCCAATTCTTCCTCCTTCTCAGGAAATATTGGAGAAGGATTATAAAAAAATACTATTTGATAAATACAAAATCGTTTTTAATAATTTATACACAATAACTAATATGCCAATAAATAGATATGAAGAATCTCTTAGAAGAGAAGGGAAACTAAATACTTATTACAAATTACTAAAAGAGAATTTTAATGAAAAAAATTTAGAAAATCTTATGTGTAAAAAGACAATTAGCGTTAATTGGCTAGGAGAAATTTATGATTGTGACTTTAACCAGCAGATAAATTTCCGAAAGAATAAAGGACCAAAGTTACTTTTTGATCTATTGGATGAATCATTTACTTTTGACTACGGGGTAGCTGTAAAAGAACATTGTTTTGCTTGCACTGCAGGTGCAGGATCAAGCTGCGGAGGGACTTTAAGTTAAAACCTGCTAAATGCAATTAGGGCAAATAGCTCTAACATTTAAAGATGATTCAATTAGTTTAAAACCATTAACTTTTGCTGCAACTTTGCCTGCCTCTAAAACATCGTCATTTTCAAATTCTTCTGTTCTTCCACACCTAATACAAATCAAATGATGATGGTCCGGTGTGTCGTTACTAAGCAATTCATATCTGTGTCCACCCTCACTGAGTTCTAATTCATGAAGCAAACCCATTTGTACTAAAAGTCTTAAAGTTCTATAAATTGTTGCTAGTGAAACTTTGGAGCTTGTTTTAACTAACTTTTCATGAACCTCTTCAGCACTAAGATGCTTTCCAGAGCCAATATTTTCAAATAAATTAAGAACCTTTAGCCTCTGAGGAGTTAACCTCTTCCCATCTTTATGCAAACCATCACCAAGAGGAGATGTAAAGACATTGTATTGCGAGGATATTGACAAAATTAACCTTTGGCTATTCTCAATAATAACTCTAGATGAGAGTAAAACAACTTTTTGATTTAAAATGTTTACTAAAGTTCTTCTAAATATTATTTTAATTGTATCTTTATATGTAAATGATGAATGATCAAAAAATCTCTTCTGATAAATTATCATCGAAAGTAAATGCCTTGCTGATTATTGATATTCAGGAAAAAATAATAAGACCAATTTTTAAAAAGGATTCAATAATCAAAAACATCAAAAAGCTAATAGATGCTTACCAAATTTTAGACGAGAACATATTTATATCTGAACAGAACCCACTCAAATTGGGGGTAACGATACCTGAATTATCACCCGTAGCAGGATTAAGAAAATTTGAAAAAATGGAATTCAGCCTAGCTAAATTAGAAGAATTTTTAAAAGAACTTAAAGATAAGAAAATTACTAATTTGATAGTTTGTGGGATCGAAACGCATATTTGTATTCAACAAACAGTCTTAGATTGTTTACGCAAAGGATTTGAAGTTGTTCTCATATCAGATGCCATGGGAAGTCGAAATAGGTTAGATCATGAAATAGCATTACAAAGAATGACTCAGAGTGGGGCGATCTTAACAACAACTGAATCAATAATTTTTGAATTATGCAAAACTGCGGATAGAAAAGAATTTAAAGAAATTAGAAATATAATAATGAGTTAAAGAAAAATAAATACTGGTTTGTTGTTTATAGATAATTTAAAATCTTATTAAAGATTAATTTTTAGGGTTTATTTGAATATGAAATTAGTTACTGAAAACTTCCTTCTGGCAATATCAATTTTTTTTATTGGAACTTTATTGTCGATAATAATTTCTAAAATTTCAAAAATATTTTTTAAAAAGATTTCCAAAAGAACAAAAACCAATTTCGATGATTTTATTTTTGAGGTGATCTCTGGAATTATAAAACCTATAGGTTTCCTCCTCTCATTTTATTTTTCAATTGACTATTTTTTTACTGATGAAATAACTTTTATCTCTGTCTTATTGAATATTTTGAAATTATTTATATTAATAATCATCATAAAAGCTCTCAACAAAGTTTTAATAAGATCTTTAACTGAATCCACCTCGAAAATTAATGATTCCTCAATTAGTTCAATGGTATCTTCACTAACTCCATTGATAAAGGCATTAACATGGACTATTGGCTCAATATTTTTCTTACAAAATATAGGTGTTCAAATGACTGCTATTTGGGCTTTACTAAGTGCAGGAGGTATTGGAGCAGGATTAGCTTTGAAAGATCCAGTTCAGGAGTTTTTTGAATATATAACAATTTTGCTTGATAAACCTTTTCAAAAAGGTGAGTTTATAAAATCTGATGGAGTCCTTGGAATGGTTGAGAGAGTGGGAGTACGATCCTCAAGGATAAGAAGTATTAATGGAGAAGTAATAGTAATGAGCAACAGCGCCCTAACAAATGGAATAATTTCAAATTACGCACAAATGGAAAAGAGGAGGTTGGTGCATAAATTGGGAGTTGTTTATGAAACCTCTCCAGAACTTATGAAATTGATTCCAATAATAATTAAAAAAATAGTTGAAGAGACAAAAGATGCGTCTTTTGATAGATGTCATTTCACAGATTTCGGCGACTTCAGTCTTAATTTCGAACTTGTTTATTACATCCCAACAAATAATTATCTCGCTGCAATGGAAGCACAACAATCTATAAATCTAAGAATTATTGAGGAATTTGCGGTTAATAATATAGAGTTTGCTTTCCCAACACAAACCTTAAATATTGAAAGTAACAAAGCCAAATAATCTACAAATCTCTTCACTAAAAATCCAGAGTTTTGAAGCCAACTCAGAATTATTAGCCTCATCACTAACCTTACTTTCAACTAATTTATGTTTTTTAAAAGATATAAGTTTATTACTTAAATGAACGTAACCAATATTATTTAAATTTGAATCAAAAACAATTTCAGAAAGAATCTTACCAGCATTTTCTATACTTTCAGAAATTCCTAAAATATTTTTTGCAGCTTTAGAAAAGATCAAATACCCAAAGAGATTAAAACGTTTACTATATCTAAAAAAACCGGAATCATCATTTGGTATTACTAGACCAGGAGCCCAAGTAATTACAGAAATTTTACTAGAGGAAATTTTTAATTTTTTTTCAAGTTCTTTAGCAAACAAAATATTACATAACTTACTATTTTTATAAGCTTCATCAGCATTAAAATTTAAAAATTGCCCAGTTACTTTTTTTCTGAAATCAACTAGGTTATTAAGTCCCGCTTTCTTTCCTATATTGCCACCTGAACTTTTGGGATCGTGCACATCTGATGATGTAATAATGATTCTAGATTCTTCTTGATCTCTAATTAAATCTTTTAAGATATTCACTAAATAAAAATGTGCAAGATGATTAACTGCAAAAGTTAGTTCTATGCCTTGTTTTGATACTTTAGGGTAAAAAGAACCCGTATATTGCAATCCTGCATTTAAAACAACAACATCTAAGAAAATCTTTTTACTAATAAAGTAATCTTTAATTTTTTTAATATTCTCTAGATTTGAAAGATCACAATTTTCAATAATATTTAAATATTTACTAAAGTAATTTTTATCAAAATATTTCTCAATTGTTTTGAGAAATTCTTTCTTTCTTAATTCAGATTTTATTACAACGTATAAATTATTTTTCATCTTTAGTAAATTAATGATGGCAAAAAGCCCTATGCCTGAATTACCTCCAGTAATTAAAGTATTTTTATTTTTAATCATTTAACTTGCTATATATTTTTTTTATAATAGAAAATTTATAAGTATTTTTTATTTTGTAATCTTATAAATTATTGTTAAAACACTGAAAACTTAGTCACTAGTAATTGAGTAATTTGATTATTATTAATCTACTCTCATTACAAGTATTGGATGAAATATATAATCCTAAGTGCAGAAGTAATAATTTGTCCCATAAATTTCCTTAATCATAAGATTTACATTTAATGTCAAAAGAAAATATGCCAGATGTTCTTGTTTTGGGTGCAGGGCCTGCAGGTATGGCGATTGCCTCAGCTTTAGGAAAGGAAAAATTAAATGTTGAAGTACTTTCTCCAAATGGACCAGATGAACCTTGGCCAAACACATATGGCATTTGGGGAAAAGAAGTTGACCAACTCGGGCTTCAGGATTTACTTGAATATAGATGGAAGAATACTGTAAGTTTTTTTGGGCATGGAGCTTTAGAAGAACAGGACGACGAGAATAAAGCCACGGAACATTCACTAGATTATGGACTATTTGATAAGAAGAAACTCCATAATTATTGGTTTAATGAATGCAATAAGTCTCTTATTAAATGGCATCAAGGCTTTGCAAACAAAATACATTTTGAAAAATACAAAAGTACAGTAACGACAAAAGATGGTAAAACTTACTCTGCAAGATTAGTAGTAGATGCAACAGGATATGATCCTATTTTTCTTAAATTAAAATCTTGTGGTCCTTTAGCAGTCCAAACTTGTTATGGAATAGTAGGTAATTTTAGTAAACCTCCACTTAAGAAAGGGCAGTTTGTATTAATGGACTATAGAAATGACCATCTTAACGATGAGCAAAAAAAAGAACCGCCTACTTTTCTTTATGCCATGGATATGGGGGATGGGAAATATTTTCTTGAAGAGACATCTCTTGGTTTAGTAAATCCTCTAACAATGGAAAATTTAAAAAAGAGACTTGAGAAGAGGCTTTCTTATCGAAATATATCAATCACAAGCATGCAACATGAAGAACTTGGCTTATTTCTTCCTATGAATATGCCAATCCCAGATTTCAAACAACAAATACTTGGATATGGTGGTGCTGCTTCAATGGTACATCCCGCATCAGGATACTTAATTGGTAATCTTTTAAGAAGAGCTCCACTTGTAGCAAAAGCAGTATCAGAAGCTATTAAAAACAAAAATCTTAGCACCTATCACATTGCAAGAAAAGGTTGGGAAACTTTATGGTCAAAAGAATTAATTAGAAAGAAATCACTTTACCAATTTGGGTTAGAAAAACTCATGAGGTTTGACGAAAAACTATTGAGAGAATTTTTTGGCAGTTTTTTCCAATTACCTAAAAATCAATGGTATGGTTTTCTAACTGATACTCTTTCCTTAAGAGAGATTGTGTATGCGATGTGCATTATGTTTATAAAGGCTCCATGGAGTGTTAAGAAAGGTCTGATGATTATGCATGGTAGAGAATTTAAAATGTTACTTAGGATAATATTTCCAAATATATAGTTTAAGAATGAGAACCATATTGATAAGTGGAGCTAATAGAGGTATTGGCCTCAACATTGCACATAGAGAATTAAAAGAAGGAAATAGAATTAGTGTTGGCATAAGAGATTTAGAATCATTAAAAGGAAGCTCTATTGATCCAAATAAATGGCCTGAAGGGAGAATAATAATCAACCACTATGAAGCATTAAAAAAAATTACAGCCGAAAATTGGATAAAAAACACTGTCGATAAATTTGGAGGTTTTGATTCAGTAATAAATTGTTCTGGAGTATTATCGAAGGTTCCTTTCTTATTCAAAGATGGAGATGAAGAAGATATTTTAAATACACTCAATATCAACTTTTTGGCAATTTGGAATTTATGTAGGCTTTCTTGGGAACACTTATCTGCCTCAGGTAGAGGAAGAATTATTGTTTTAGTTTCAATGAGTGGGAAAAGATCCAAAGGGGATTTAGCCGCTTATTCTTCTTCAAAATTTGCTTTGATGGGATTATGCCAAACAATGAAAAATAAAGGTTGGGATGAAAATATAAGGATTTCAGCAATTTGCCCAAGTTGGGTTAATACAGAAATGGCCCAAAATATCTCTTCCCTAGACAAATCAAGCATGACACAGCCTGAAGATATTGCTGAAATATGCTCAACTATTCTAAAGTTACCTACCCAATCAGTTCCATTTGAAATTGCCTTAAATTGTAATTATGAAATTTAACCTAAATTGAAAATTAAGTAAGCCATTGAAAGCATTGCAATTGCTATAAATAAACCTTTTATTCGATTAGTTAACAAAGAAAAAAGAGATAAATCTTCAGAAAAGTATCCACCAAAACTACCTGTAATAAACAATACAACCATTGGTAGAGATGCCATTCCAAAAGAATAAGATATAGCTTTTAGAAATCCAAAATTTAAATAATTAAAAATAAAGGAACTTAATGAAAACAATAAAAAAGATGCAAATAGAGTTATGGAAACTTCTGCATCTAAAGTGTGAGGTAAGCTACCCTTTAATTCAAATTGCTTTTTACATTCTCTAATTTGTCTTTTAGAAAGCTTTAAATAACCAGTTTCAGGAATTCTTTGCGACTTATATTTTCTTAGTAATCTTGCTTCAAGAGTTTCTGGCTCCTTAGTCATTATTGATGTTAACAATTCATCTGGCTTTATTTTCTTAATTTTCTTTTCAAGATTACCCGTTTTCCCAATCCTATAAAGGTCACCTACTCTTATAAGGTAAACATATCCCGACATTTGCGTTGTAAAATTAATACTGTTCCTACTTAGATAATACTAAAAGATTTAGGGAAATTAAAAGTTTTTACAATATGAAAAACGATATTTTATATTCATTTCGAAGATGTCCATATGCAATTCGTGCAAGATGGGCCCTGTTAATTTGTGAAATAAAAGTAGAAATAAGAGAAATTGATTTAAAAAATAAACCTCTAGATTTTCTTAATAAATCTAGGACAAAAACGGTTCCAATACTTATAAAAAAAAATAGTGAAGTTATTGAAGAAAGTCTTGAAATCATCTTATGGGCACTCTCAGAGTCTAAAAAGGAAAACATTAAATTAATTTATTTCCCTGATAATAAAAAGAAAGATATTTTTGAAATAATTAATGAAAACGATAAAGAATTCAAATATCACTTAGATCGATTTAAATATGCCACGAGATATCAGAATAGTAATGAAGAATTTCATTTCAGGAAGGCGAATAAATTTATAAAAAGATGGAACGAACTACTTGCACAAAACAAATACTTTTTTGGAGATAGACCCACAATCGCTGATTGGTCTATTTGGCCTTTTGTAAGACAATTTAGAATCGCTTGTGAAAGTCAAAAAAGAACAAATTATTTCGAGCCCTCAATAAAAAACTGGTTAGATTCGTTTGAGAAAAATAGAGAATTTAAATCTTTAATGTATAAATACGAATTATGGGTACCATCCTCTAGAAAGAATTATTTTCCATCTAATTAACTTTCCAACAACTTCCTTTTCTCAATTATTCTTGCTAACTCCAAAAAATATCCTGCAGTCCTAAATTTTCCTATATTTTTTTCCTTAAACTCAAGATCGCTTCTGATTTCTGCAGTCTCCGCCATAAGCAAATCTAAATCATTTGATCCAAGACTATACAATTCACCAAGTTCGATTTCCCTTCCAAGTAAATGACTCCTAAACCACTTCCCTTTATTTTCTTGAGGTGGAATATCGTAGGGAGTAAATGACATTAAAATAAAATTAAACCTAAAACCATTCTAGGGTTATTATTGAAACTTTTTAATCTCTGCTTTATTAAAAATCAATGCAATAAAAAGAATTGAGAACGTAATTAGGGCACAAATTTCTGTCCAATAATCTAATCCAATTTTAGAAATCATTAATGGTGCAAGAACTGTAAATAGTCCCCCAGAAAGAATTAACTGAGCAAATAGCTGTTTTGAAGTAAAAATTGGTAAAGTCTTAGAAATATTTTTAGGATCCGCAAGCCTTAAAAGAAGTAACCCAGAAGCTACCACACCTGTAGAATTCCCAAACTCTATCAAACTTTTTTCAAACCAATAATCATCAAAAATAAAGTAAGCAAAATAAGCAATGCAGATTAAATTCCAAAATAACCCAAACATAGTAAACACTAAAATAAGTATCCAATTATCAAAAACAACTGCAATATCTAAACTCGCCATAGCTGTAAAAATCAATAAGTCTGTAGATAAAATACCAATTTCCCTCTGGAGAATATTTGAAATAAATTCTGTATTTTTGGTTTTCTCTAAAATATATCTTATAAGGAGGGAGCCTATAAGGATAAAAGGGAATACTGGTAGTGAAAAAATAATTTCCTTTGAAAATTCACCAAAAGAACTTGAAATATACCTTAAAAATTTAAGGAGCAAAATACCAAAAGAAATTGCCAAACCTGCGAATCCAAGATTTATTAAAAAAATTCTTAAATCTGCAAAAATTCCTATCTTATTTTTTTCCTTTGGATTATCTTTTTGTTCAATAATTTCTTCAGTATCTGAAAGACCTAAAGTTCTACCAAGAAAAATAAATATACTGCCCAATATTGAAGAGGATAAAAGACCCATTGTTGCCATAGCCAAACCAAGATCTAAACCATTCGGGAAACCTAGCTTATTAAAACTTTCGCCGATTATCGATGCAGCTCCATGACCGCCTTCAAAACCGACCTCTATTAAACATCCCATTAGAGGATTTGTATCCATAGATGAGGGCAAAAAATATCTAACAACCAAACCGCCAACAAAAAACTGTCCGAAACCTAGGGAAAGAGCTAATAGAAATTGATTAAAAATTGGTTTAACTAAACCATTTATATTCGGAATAGGTCTTCCCATCATTAAAGTTGCGAAGACTAATGACAAAAGAGGAGTAGGAAAATTACTCCAAACATTGATTGTTTCTTTTGGTAAAAAGTGTATCGCTCCAAATGGGCCTATAGATATACCTAAAATTCCTGATATAACTGCTATCGGTAAGCCAAATCTCTCAAGTTGTACAGCTAGTTTAAATTTCCTCCCAAAAATCAACAAAAAAAATATTATTAGCAATCCAAAAAAACTTATTAAAAGAGAATTTGAAAAAATATCTTTATTCTGTAAAGAAAAAATATTCAATGATTTCAAAGACATATAATTCTAAATCTAAATTAATAAACAAAATTTTTCAAATAAAAAAGGCTCCTGTAAGAGGAGCCTTTTGATATAAGTAATTAAATTTAAGAATTAATCTTTAAGAGTAACCGTTGCACTATCAATATTACTGATAGCATTTGTAACTCTCTTGAAGTCAAAGCCTAGTGCTCTTAAAGCGTGCCATAGATGGCCTTGAATAAAGAAGAATCCGAAATAGTAATGAACATTAGCTAACCACGCCCTTGAAGTGTACTCACCATCAGGAAGATCGACAGTATCTACCCAATATGGAGAAATACTAAATTTCAATTCAAGTGGTTCACCAAAGAATTCAGTTGGATAAACTGTTGTGTTAGCTGCACTCCAGAAGGCTGCAATAATAGCCATCCAGCCTATTCCAGCTAATGACCATGAGAGAACAGCTTCTGCGGAGAGAAGACCTTTACCTTTGAATTTGGTATATTCACCAACTTGCTTAGTAGCAATATGCCAAGCACCACCAGTAATCTCAACGAAAGCTAGGAAAGCATGACCTCCCATTACTTCTTCAAGACTATCAATAGTCAAAAAGTCTGTCTGATGATTCCAAATTTTGGCCAAATTTAATTCATACTCAACCTGTCTTACAGAACCAATAGCTGGATCATAAATTCCATGAACTCTTGCCCATTCGACAAAAGCAATAACTGCGAAACCAAGAATAATTAAATGGTGGCCAAGAATAAATGTCAATTTGTCTGGATTATCCCATTCAATATTGAATTTTCTAGCTCTTGCAATATCAGAATCTTCAAGATTTCCAGGAAGAAGTAAAGAATGTAAAAGTCCCCCGGCTGCTAAAACCATAGAAGAGACTAAGTGAACTATTGCTATCGCTAGAACAGGTTTAGTATCTCCCATAGCAACACCATTAGCATCGAACCCTATTCCAAGAGTTGCTAAATGAGGAAGAACGATTAGAGGTTGATGACCCATTGGGACGCTTGGGTCAAATCGTGAAAGTTCAAAAAGGGTGAATGCACCCGCCCAGAAAACAATTAATCCTGCATGAGCTACATGAGCAGCAATGAATTTTCCTGAGCGATTCGCTACACCTGAATTACCAGCCCACCATCCATAGGTAGTATCTGGATTTCCATAGGTTTGCATTTAGGAATTGATTAGCTTAAACGTTTTGAGAATACTTTATATTTCACCA
The DNA here is from genome assembly GCF_017696055.1 of Prochlorococcus marinus XMU1406. NCBI lineage: Bacteria > Bacillati > Cyanobacteriota > Cyanophyceae > Synechococcales > Prochlorococcaceae > Prochlorococcus > Prochlorococcus marinus. The sequence goes on along the minus strand of NZ_JAAORG010000001.1, from coordinate 577,333 downwards.
AACAGTTGAATTAATAACAAAATTGTAAAGGTTAGTAATCCTAGTAATTACTAAACAAAAAATCTTCATAAGGCAATCCAAGAGCAAAGAAGGTAGATTTAATGAAGAAAAATTATTCTCAGATATATAAGTTTCATAAAATAAACCATTATTTTCCAATTCAAATAATTTTAATAAATTTCATTTTGCTGACATTAAACGATGTTTTGTTTCATTAAACCATCCTAGTTATTGCCTCATTTTCAAACAATTATTAAATATGAGATAAGATATCTATTATTATGACTACTTCTCAAGAGTCTTCTAGAAAATTTTCACTAGAAATGAAATCTGAAGTTCATTACAAAAAGGCTGCAAAATCTTACAGAAAATCAAAACAATATATAAATATGATTAACTTATATCCAACTTTGCAAAACACTTTAATTGAGTGTAAGGATGAGAACCTAATCGAATAAAGTTTTATTTATTTTTCCAATTCAATAAAAAAATATATTATTTTAAGCTGCAAAATTATAATTTTCTTCAAGATAAAATTTATTAATTATTTTTCTGCACATTTTTATATTATAAAGAGCTTTTGGTTTCCAAGGTTTTTTCTGACCGAGTGGAGAGCTTTTCCAATGAATCCCAGGCTTGAGTATTCCATTTTCACGTAAAAAAGAAAGTTTATTTTCAGTTATTCCTAGTTGTTCAGCGGTCAACTCAGATGAGCTCCATATATCCCCTAACATTGAATTAAGTAAATATTATTAATCCTTGATAACGTTAATTTTATTTTTTTGAAAGGGGTAAAACTTTTAAATAATCATTAAGTAACAAAAAACCTAGTATTTATAAAGAGAAGAGATTTGAAAGATTTATTTAAAATTAAGAAATATTAAATAAAGAATCTTCATTAATAAATATCTCATCGATAATTTCTCCTTTTTTGAGGGATTTATATTCTACATATTCTTCAGTTATCGATTGAAGCTTTGGAAGCTTAATCCAACCCTTATGCCAATTTCCACTATTTATTAATTCTTCGTAAGTAGTTTCTAAATTAATTTCAGAATCAACTGCAGAAACCATTAAAAAAGTAATATTTCCTTTTTCTTTAGTCTCATTTACTAAAACAAAATGTCTCAATCCATTTATGGATTTATTAGAGGTCCAGAAATTTTCCATAATTATTTTTTCTGAATGTTCTCCTTAGAGTTTTCTCTAGATATTTTTTTATATTCATTTCTAATTTCATCTAATAAAAGTTTTCTTCTATCCAAATATTTAACAGAATCTTGTTTTGATAAGTTATATCTTTCTTTTTTAGTTAAATTCATCCAATTATTAAGATTCTTCTTATTAAAAGTTGTTAATTTTTTAGCCTTCAAAACTTTTTGTTTTCTATTTAATTTAAGAAAATGCCTTAAATTAAAAAAAATAAATATAAAAAGAAAAATTATTACTAACTTTAAGAGCATCACTTTTCAAGTAAGTTATTATTTATCCACTTTTCTAATTCAAAATCATTCTCTAAAGAAATAACCTCTTCTTTATTCCCATTACCTGATTGATCAAAGAGTCTTATAATAAATTCTCTTTTAGTCGCCTCATCATCACCAATAACAATAATACTTTTAGATTTTAGTTTATTCGCCTTTTTAAATTGTTTAGAGAATGAAGATCCACTTAAATCCAACTCAACTAACAAATCAAAATTTCTTAATTTTCTTGATAGATCCATAGCTAATGGTTCAGCAATGACGCCCTGATTAATAATATAAATATCAGTATTTCTTGGTACTTCGAGCTCTTTTCCCGCTAGTAAGATTAATCTTTCTAAACCAATAGCGAATCCAATTGCCGGGGTATTTGGCCCTCCCATTTGTTTTATTAAATTGTCGTATCTTCCTCCTCCGCAAACTGTAGCTTGGGAGCCTAAAGCGCCACTAGTAATTTCAAAAGCTGTATGGGTGTAATAATCTAAACCTCTTACTAGATTAAAATTTTCCACGAAAGGTATTTTTAAAACCTCTAATTGTTTTTTAAAGTCTGAATATCTTTTGTGACTTTTTTCAGACAAAAAATCAAATAATCTTGGAGCATTTTCAAGGGTTTTTTTTGTTTGAATATCTTTAGAGTCGAAAATCCTTAAAGGATTTTTAGTAATCCTATTCTGAGAATCTAAATCTAGAGAATTTTTATTTATTTCAAGCCATTTTAAAAAGTATTTCTGAAAATTTAATCTATCACTTACATCGCCTAATGTATTTATTTCAAGATTAAGTTCTTTTATTCCTAATTTACTTAAGACATCCCAAGCTAAAGCAATAATTTCAACATCGCTTCTAACTGAATCGTATCCTATAAACTCAACACCTAACTGATGAAACTGTCTTTGCCTGCCTGCTTGAGGTCTTTCATATCGAAACATAGGGCCCATGTACCAAAGTTTATGAAGTGGATTAGACGACATCCCATTTTGTATTAACGCTCGCGCAACGGAAGCTGTTCCTTCAGGCCTAAGAGTGCAGGATCTCTCCCCCCTATCAAGAAAAGTATACATTTCCTTACTGACAACATCTGTTCCTTCACCAATTCCTCTAATAAATAATTCTGTCATTTCCAATATTGGTGTTCTTATTTCTTTGATGGATGCTCTTGCAAGCTGTTCTAATAAAATTTTCTCAACGTTTTGCCACTTTATTAAGTTATCAGGCAATAGGTCGACTGTTCCTCTAAGATTTTTTAAGTTATTCAAAGTTCTAGAAAATAATTCAAAATTTTTAAATCAAGTAGGAATTAATCTTTAATTGATTGTTTTGTGAGACAATTTTAATTTAACATTTAGAAAAAGTATTGGAAATTAATAAAAATAAAGAGAATCTGCATTGCGGTACAAAACCAAAAAAAATTGCTTTTGGAATAGCACCCCTTGGTATAGTTTCGGTAGGAATAGTGCCAATGGGAGTAATAAGTATTGGAGTAGTTCCAATGGGTGTATTCTCTTTTGGTGCAGTAGCAATGGGAATAGTCAATTTATCATTAGTTGGGATGGGAATTATCTCAGCTGGGGTAACTACTATGGGAATATGGGAGTATTCACCTAATTCTCAAAACAATCATCATAATCATTCCAAACAAATTTCAAATTCAAGCAAAGAAAATATGATGTCAGATCTATTTAACACTAAACAAGAAGCAGAAAAGGCTGCCTCAAAATACGGATGTATTGGAGCACATAAAATGGGTAAAAAATGGATGCCCTGTAAGATGCACTAGATATTTTCTTAGTCAAAAATTTATTGAATATCAATTCAAAATCTCTACTCTAAAATCAAGATTTTTTGCCTCATCAGTAGTTAATTTTCTTGACCAAGCTCCTTGCACAGGACTATTCCATCTGAACCCAGCATTTTTAGCTAAAGATCTATCTTCGTAACTAATAAGCGCCTTGTATAAAAACCTCGGTTCGGTAGCTTTAATTAAAAGTTCCTCTAGATTATTGCATTTTTTGAAAACCTCAGATATGTAAAAGCAATCAGATAAAGCTCTATGTAAATTCCAAACTGGTATTGAAAAAGATAAAGCTAGATCAGTTACTGAGGGTCTATTTTTTAGTGATTTTTGAAAAGACCAATTAATATCCTCCAAACTGCATATCCATTTTTTATTAAGTTTAGGTAATCGTCCTTTCCCAAACCATTTCTTATCAAACTCTACATTATGCGCGACAATGAAATCCGAACAATCAACAAGTTTCAGAAAGAAATTCAATCCATCTTCCCATGGTTGAGAGATATTAGTTACTTCAGCAGATATACCATTAACATGTTCGGCTTCATTATTATTAACTGGGAATAAAAATGAAACTTGTGAAAGTACGCACTTAAAAGATACATCAAACAAAATACAACCTATCTCTATCACTTCATCTTTATTTTCGTCTAAACCTGTTGTTTCAGTATCAAGAATTAAAATTTTTTCAATTTTTTTATTTTGATTAGCAACACTCTCTACAGAGGGATAACTGATAACTTGATCCTGAAGAATATCCAATTGATTTAATTCTTTTTTGTTAGATAGTTCCAATTAACTGAAAACACTTTCATTTATCTTGACGCATTTAATAAAAATTTCTCTTAAATTAATATAAATTAAGAAATATGGTTAAAAATAATTTTTGAAACATTTTTAGTTTATGAAAGATGACTTTTACAAAATATCAATTTAATAATTTTTGTTATTGGCCTTCAAATCCTAAAAAAATTGTTGAATTTATTGGTGGAAGTTATCTAGCTTCTAAACCAGATTTAACTTATAGAAGATTCATAGAGAGTTTAATTAATAAAAACTATGCAGTACATGCTTATAAATACACTCCACAATTCGATCACCAACAACTTGCTATTAAATCATGGAGGGATTTCAAGAATTGCCGAATATCTTTATCAAAGAGAATAGGAGCAACAATCCCTTCAATAAGAATTGGTCATAGCCTAGGCTGCAAAATTCATCTAATTTCTCCTGATGGTGGAAGAAATTGCGAAAAATTCATATCAATAAGTTTTAATAACTTCAGTGCTAACCAATCTATTCCATTATTGAAACAAATTTCTCAAAAATTAGAATTCAACAGTGAATTCAGTCCAAGCCCTGAAAGAACTTTGCGATTAATTAAAAAAACATATCATCAAAAAAATAACTTCCTAATAAAATTCAACTCAGACGAATTAGATCAAACAGATAAATTATTGTCTTGTCTGAAAGCAAGAAAAGAAGATAATTCTAAGGGGGTAATTTTAAAAGGCACACACACTATAATTGCAAGTGCAGGACTAAGAGAAAATTTTTTGGGAGACTGGGCCGATGATGAATTCAAAAGAAATACTATAAAAAAAATTTCCAATTTAATTGATGAATCTGATTAGGATAATTCTTTCAGCTTTTCCAAAACAGAACTATCTTCAAGGGTGCTTATATCACCGTTAACTTTTTCTCCAGCAGCCAAAGATCTTAAAATTCGCCTCATAATTTTTCCACTACGTGTTTTTGGAAGAGAGTCAGAAATTATAATCTTTTCAGGCTTTGCTATGATTCCAATTTCATTAACAACATGTTTCTTTAGATCCTCTACTAATTCTGAAGAACCGTTCACGTCTTTCTCTAGAGATACAAAAGCAACTATAACTTCACCTTTTAAATCATCTTTTTTGCCAACAACTGCAGACTCTGCAACTGATTTATGACTTACCAAAGCAGATTCTATTTCCATTGTTCCTAACCGATGTCCTGAAACACTTATGACATCATCAACTCTTCCCATAATCCATATATATCCATCTTCATCAATGCGTGCTCCATCTCCAGCAAAATAAACATTTTTTTCTCCTTTAAAGGAGATATATTCCCAATAACTCTCCAAATATCTTTCTGAGTTTCCGTGAATTGTTCTCATCATTCCTGGCCAAGGTTTCTTAATAATTAAATAGCCACCATCGTTCTCCTTAACCTTATCTCCATTCTTATCAACAATTTCAACTTCGATTCCTGGCAGAGGGAAAGTAGCTGAACCTGGCTTTGTAGCAACGGCTCCAGGCAAGGGACTTATCATCACACCACCAGTCTCAGTTTGCCACCAAGTATCAACAATAGGGCATTTATCTTTACCAATAACATCCTTGTACCACATCCATGCTTCAGGATTAATTGGTTCGCCAACTGTGCCCAAAAGTCTAAGACTCTCCAAATTATATTTATCAGGTATTTCACGCCCAGACTTCATAAATGCTCTTATTGCAGTTGGTGCAGTATAAAAAATAGAAACCTTATATTTTTGAACAATTTCCCAAAAAGCTCCTAAATTTGAGGGTCTTGGTACTCCCTCATACATTAAGGTTGTAGCACCATTAGATAAAGGCCCATATACTATGTAACTATGACCTGTAATCCAGCCAACATCAGCAGTACACCAGTAAATATCGTCATCTTTTAAGTCAAAAATCCATTTAAATGTCAAATGGGACCAAAGATTGTAACCACCTGTAGTGTGAACTACACCTTTGGGCTTTCCAGTAGAGCCTGAAGTATAAAGAATAAAAAGTCTATCTTCGCTATTCATTATTTCTGGTTCACAATGATCTTTTTGATCTTTTAATAATTCGTGCCACCAAAAATCTCTACCATCAACCATCGAAATATTTTCTTGTGATCGTTGAACAACAACTACTTTTTCAACAACTTTATCTGCCCCACTTTCAATGGCCGCATCAACTGCTTTCTTAAGTTCAATCACCTTATCTTTTCTAAAGCCACCATCAGCAGTAACAACAAACCTGGCGTTTCCATCAATTAACCGATCTTTTAAAGCTTCTGAAGAAAATCCTCCGAAGACAACTGAATGAGGCGCGCCAATTCTTGCACAAGCCAACATAGCAAACATCGCTTCAGGAATCATCGGCATATAAATACAAACCAAATCTCCTTTTTTTACACCAATTGCTTTTAATGCATTAGCTGCTTTACATACCTCTTTTAGAAGTTCTTCGTAAGTATATTTTTTGCTATCTCCAGGTTCGCCTTCCCATATAAGTGCAGTCTTTCCTCCAAGTCCTCTCTTAATATGTCTATCTAAGCAGTTATATGTAATATTAAGTTTCCCTTCTTTGAACCATTTAAAAAAGGGCGCATTTTCATTATCTAATACAGTTTGAAATGGCTCAAACCAATCTAATTCAGATTTTGCAAAAGATTCCCAAAATTGATTAGGATTATCTGATGCTTGTTTTTTTAGACTTAGTAATTCTTCTTGAGAGCTAATATTTGAGTTTTCTGCAAATTTTTTTGATGGAGGGAAAATTCTCTTTTCTTCAAGTATGTTATTGATTGAATTTTTTTTATCTAATGACATTAAATAAATCTATGCTTAATAAATTTAGACGAAAAAATTAAGGTTTTCAAAAATTTTAATATTAATTTAGCTCAAAGATTTATTTCTAATAAATCTAATAAATACGGCTTAAAACAAATTCTGGAAGAGCCATTAAAGCTCTCTTATATTCTGAATCAGGGAGCCAGACTATAGCTTCTTTAGAAAGCATTGCAAAATCCTGAGCTAGTTTCCTGGAACTTTCAATAGCTTTAGAGTTCATGATGATATTAAGAGCATCATCTAAATCATCTTTTTCAGCAAGTTCTCTGTTGATAAGAACTGACAATTGTTTATTTTCTTCTAAGGCATATAAAACTGGGGCTGTAAGATAACCACTAGCAAGATCACTTACAGCAGGTTTTCCTAACTGTTTATCATTTCCAGTAAAGTCAAGAATGTCATCTACAACTTGGAATGCTAAACCAATATTTTTGCCAAAATCGTACAAAGAGGTTAAGTTTTCCTCATTAATACCACTCAAAACTCCAGCTGCTTTGCAACTATTAGCTATTAATGATGCTGTTTTACAATAACTTTTATTGATGTATTTGGAAAAAGATTGAGCCGAATCAAATCTATTTAAATTTTGTTTGATTTCACCCTCTGCTAAATCCATTATTACTCTACTAAGTAATTTAACTACATTTACATTGTCAAGATTTGCTAGGTGCCAACTTGCTTGAGCGAATAAAAAGTCACCCGCCAGAACAGCTACTCTGGTATTAAATCTACTATGAACTGTATCTACTCCTCTTCTTGTAGACGCCTCATCAACAACATCATCGTGGACTAATGAAGCTGTATGAATCATCTCAGTTATTTCAGCAAGCCTTTTATGTTTGGTTGTCAAGCAAAATTCAGGAGATATAGCTTTTGAAATCAATAAAACTATACCAGGCCTCAATCTTTTCCCCCCAGCACTAAAAAGGTGTTCTGCGGCGGCTTGAAGAATTGGGTGACCAGCTCCTATTAGATTTTTCAGTTCTAAAATAAGATCATCAAGATCATTTTCAACTGGTTGTAGTAGCTCTGTAACTGTATTCATGATTGACCTCTTCTATATCTTAAGGAATCAAACATTACTTCGGAGGTTAACTAACCTAATTTCTTTATTAATTCCAAGCCAAGATTTTACTTTATTGGAAAACTCATCTCTTTCTGAAGTAACAAAAAATTTTACATTTTCGAAAGAAATACTCTCATAGCGGTCAGTTTCTGGAATAGCAAAAGATTCATTAAATTTTTTTATTAATGCTACCGATGGATCAGTAATTTTTATATTTGAATCTAATTTTTTTCTTAAAAAGTCATAAATTAATGGATAGTGACTACATCCAAGTATTAATTCTTCAATATTTTTGTTTATTAGTGGTCTTAAGTATAAGTCTGAAAGACTATTTAACTTATCAAGATTTAATTTTTCTTTTTCAATTTCTGATACAAATTCTGGACATTCTTGCTGAAATATTATCGTATTCTCTTTTTTAGCATTTATAGCTTTCTTGTAATACGATGATCGAACAGTTGTTTGTGTGGCTAGGACACCAATTACTTGTTTATCAACTATTTCCGATACTGAGTTTATAAGGTCAAAACAAGGGACCTTTAGATCATCTTCTAGAATATCAAATGCACACGCATTTGTAGTATTACAAGCAACTAAAAGTGCATCCAAATTCTTATCAACAAAAAAAGTACAAATCTCCTTTGCAATTAATCTTATCTCTTTAGAATTTTTGTTCCCAAAAGGTATTCTTTTTGTATCCGCCAAATAAAAAACTTCTACATCTTTACGTGTTTTTAGTAAAGAATTAAGGATAGTAAAACCACCTATTCCGCTATCAAATATACCTATTTTAAGTTTCACCCTACTTTATCTAGATATTCGAGTATCCCTTTTGCAATTGCATAGGCTAATCTTTTTCGATGGGTTATTTTTTCTAATCTTCTTGCATCTAATCTTCCCGTTAAAAATCCAATTTCTACAAGGACTGCAGGCATCCTAGTATTTTTAATTACAAAAAATCGACCTTGTTTAACCCCTCGATCAGGACTCCCAGGGGAAACTCTTAAAATTTGTTTTTGAATTCTTTTCGCGAGTAATCTTCCTCTCCACCCTCTGTAATAAAAGGTTTCCAATCCATTTATGTCTCTTCTTTTACCTCTTGAGGCATTTGCATGAATACTTACAAAGATATCTGCATCCGTATTATTAGCAATGGAAACTCTTGGAGGCAAATCCAAATCAACGTCATTTGTTCTAGTCAACCTTACTTTGACACCTTTCTTAGAAAGTAAATTTTTAACTATTTTTGAAACTTCTAGAACAACATCTGTTTCTCTAATACCACCAATACCTATCGCTCCTGGATCAGGTCCTCCATGCCCTGGATCGATTACAACTTCAAACTTGTTTCGTCTTACCTCTGGTAGTTTCAAGTAACCATAATTGTTTTTCTTCTTATGAATTAAATTTTGCTTTGCTTTAATATTTCCTCTTTTCTTTTCAACTAAACCTTCACCAATCTTCTTAAAAGCATATTTTGGGTTAAATAGTTTAATTCTCCATTTATTTTGATCTAAGCCAACCATTTCCCAAGTCAAAGGTTTCAAATAAGTCTCTTCCTTAAATTCAATTACTAGTCTTGTTTTACCCTTATCTGGTTTACCTAATCTAATTTCTTTTATTGGGCCATTACCTTTTATTTTTCTGGGATTTTTTAATTCTCCTGGAAAATCTACCCAGAATCTATCTCCCGATATTTGGTTAGCCTTCTGAAAGTATGCTTTTAAATTTGTATTTGATTTAGTTCTTAATTCTAAAACCCCATTAGTATTTATAGCCCATGCAGCAAGAGCACTTGAAGATTTAATTGGAAGGGTTGAAGAATTTAAAAATAAAAAAACGGATAAATAACGAAAAAGTTTATTGTCTAAAAACTTTATCATTAGTTTGAAAACAATTTGTTTTTTCTATGTTTAAGGCTTGGCATCTGCTCCCTAATTTTCTTTACTCTTTCTTTATCAGCAGGTGCTATTGCAGCTCCCTGAGTTTTTCCAGCATCAGATAAAACTGTACCCCAAGGGTCAATTACCATTGCATGGCCATGACTTTGCCTTCTTCCATAATGAATCCCAGTTTGAGCTGGAGCGACTACATATGCTGTATTCTCAATTGCTCTTGCTTGTAACAGGATTTGCCAATGATCTTTTCCAGTAAATGCTGTAAATGCTGCGGGAATCATAATTAGCTCTGCACCATTGGCAGACAGATATCTGTAGAGTTCAGGAAATCTAACGTCGTAACAAATCGACAATCCTATTTTGCATAAACCTGGGACATCTACAACAGGTGGATACTCTGCTCCAGATAAAATAGTGGATGATTCCTTGTATAAATTTCCATCTGGCAAATCAACATCAAACAAATGAATCTTGTCGTATTTTGCCAAAATCTGTCCATCTTTCCCAAATAAGGCTGACCTATTAAAAGTATGACTATCATCACCAGCAGGGACAGGATACCCTCCTCCCAAAAGAAATACTTGATATCTTTGTGACATAGTTTTTAGGAAATTTGCACACTTCTCTGACAATTCAGAAGCTAATCTAAGTTTTTCATCATCTCCTCCTAAAAAAGCAAAATTCTCAGGCAATCCTATTAACTCAGCACCTCTTCTAGCAGCTAATTCAATCTGTTCTTCTGCTTCAGTAAAATTTGCTTCAACATTTGAAGTACTTGTAATTTGCAATGCAGCTACCAAAAAATCAGTCAAGACTTTACTCCTAATGAACCAATTCGTGAATCATGAGGCACGAATCACACCTCTTTCAACTTGAGCTGGAACAATATCTAAGCAATCAAGTTCAGAGCAACATTTAAAATCATCCTCATAATCTCCAAGACTTGTCAATCTTTTGCCATGGGTTGCTGTTTTTAAACATTTCAAAATATCATTTTTCCAGACATCCCAAAGTGCCAAAGCAGCCTGTAATTCGTCATTCAGAATATTAATTTCGAAATCACAGTTCTGTTTTAGGTATGTGGCCAAAGCGCCAGCAGCTAAAGAATCCTCAAGTGAATAAGAGCCTTCCCAACCACTACCAAGTATTAAAACATTTTCACTTTTTAATGAAATAATTTTTTCGGCAACTGCTTTCCTATTTGGGAGACCCATAGCAAATAAATGCTTAGCATTTTGAACTTTTTGCAATGATTTAGTCCCATTAGTCGTACTCATAAATAGTCTTTTACCATTAACAACTTTTTTTGTAACTGATAAAGGAGAATTTCCTAAATCAAAGCCCTCAATCTTCTTTCCGCCTCTTTCTCCAAGCATTAGTCTCTTTTCAGCTTGCCACTTAATTGCAGATTCTTTTAATAAATCTAAATCTGCAAAAACTTGTATTGAATCAGCTCCATTTTTTAAAGCCCAAGAAATTGTAGTTGTAGCTCTTAAAACATCAATGACCACTGCAATGTCTGGACAATTTTCAGGAACATCCTTTGCAACGTGATAATAAGTAAGATTAATAATCAAATCCTTTTTTCTGAATTTATTATAGAAAACAGTTACTTAATTTGATTATTTTTTTTTAAAAAACAAACTTATTGATAATATAAAACTAATTTGTTTTTACAGAAATCTTCTCAAGTAATTAATTTGAAAATGAATAATATCCGCACAATAAAAGGTGGAGTTAATTTAAAAGGAAAAGTAAAAGTACCTGGAGATAAATCTATTTCTCATAGAGCTCTAATAATAGGAAGTATTGCTAAGGGTGAGACGACTATTGAGGGGTTCTTACATTCAGAAGACCCACTTTCAACTGCTGATTGTCTAAGAAAGTTAGGTGTAAAAATACCAGAAATAAAAAAAAATGAGCCTTTTACGATTTCAGGATTGGGTCTTGATGGATTTAAAGAGCCCAAAGAAATTCTAAATTGTGGGAATTCGGGAACCACCATGAGATTATTAATGGGGTTACTTGCCGGTCAAGAAGGCAAGAATTTCATCTTAACAGGTGACATTTCTCTTAATGAAAGGCCAATGGGGAGAGTGGGCAAACCGTTATCTTTGATGGGTGGCAAAATTTTTGGTAGAGAAAAAGGAAACAAAGCTCCAATCTCAATTGATGGGAATAAATTAAAAGGGTGTGTTATAGGAACCCCTGTAGCGAGTGCTCAAGTAAAATCTGCAATCTTATTGGCAGGCCTCAAAGCTTCTGGAACCACTTCTGTTATTGAACCAGCATCTTCAAGAGATCATACTGAAAGAATGTTAAAAGCATTTGGAGCAGACATCAGTATCAGAGGAGAATTAGGAAGGAATGTAGTTATCAAGTCAGGGGACAACTTAATTGGCCAGAGAATATTGATCCCTGGAGACATAAGCTCCGCTTCTTTTTGGATGATTGCTGCATCTATTGTTCCAAATTCAGAGGTTTTAATTCAGAATGTTGGACTAAATCCCACTAGAACAGGGATTTTAAATGTAATGGATTCAATGGGGTGTGATTATGAGATTTTAGATAAATCGACTATTGCAGGTGAACCTATTGGATCTATTAAAGTAAAGACTTCAAATAATTTAAGATCATTCACTATTGAAGGAGATATTCTCCCAAAACTTATAGATGAAATTCCTATCCTTACTGTTGCTGCCTGTTTTTGTAATGGAGTTTCTGAAATTAAGGATGCACAAGAATTAAGAGTTAAGGAGACAGATCGATTAAAAGTCATGGCACGACAGTTACAAAAATTCGGTGCTGAAATAACAGAAAAAGAGGATGGGTTAATTATTAATGGGGAATCAAAATTTCACTCTGCGGAGGTAGACAGTGAAACAGATCACCGAGTAGCAATGAGTCTCGCTATTGCTTCACTTCTTGCCAAAGGTACCTCAAAAATAATGAGGGCAGATGCGGCTAGCGTCTCGTATCCCACTTTTTGGGAAGAGCTGGCCAAACTAACTAACTAGCCTAAAAAGCTTTTGTCTGAATTAATAGAAGTTTTAACTAAAGATGGTAGTTACTCTTTAAAAAGTGTGTTTTTTCAAGAGAACTTCCATAGTTTATTGGGCGCATTGGAGGAAACAAAGTTAAAGTTTACAGCTACTTCTAATTTGCAAAGATTTAAGGGTAAATCTCTTAATGTTTTGGATATATGTTTTGGTTTAGGATACAATTCCGCTTCTTTATTAGATGAATTAATTAAACAAAAATCTTATTTGAATTTGTATGCGTTGGAGATTGATAAAAAGCCTCTTGAATATTCGCTTAGAAATGAATCTTTCCTTAAATTATGGGCTCCAAAAGTCAAAAAAATATTTGAATCACTGTATCGAAAAGATTACTTTGAGGATCAATTTTTTAAATGCAATGTTTTGTGGGGTGATGCTAGAGAAAAAATCAACATAATTCCTTCCTCTACTAAATTCGATTTGATTTATTTAGATGGTTTTTCTCCTCAAAAATGCCCACAATTATGGACAATTGAATTTTTATCTAAAGTCACAGAAAATCTTAATTCTCAGGGTTATTTAATAACTTATTCTTCTTCAGCGGCAGTAAGAAAAACTTTAAGAAATCTTGGATTAGAAATTTTTACTATTAAGCCAAGTTTTAAAAACAGAACTTTTTGGAGTCAGGGAACTGTCGCAATATCAAAATTTGATAAGAATAAATTGAAACCTAATTTTAATTTTGAAAAGTTATCTTTAATGGAAGAGGAACATCTCTTAACTAAAGCTAGTATTCCATATAGAGATCAAAATTTGAACTCAAGTAAAGACGATATAATCAAGAGAAGATTAGATGAGCAATTATTCTCAAATCTATTATCTACAAATAAATGGAGAGAGAAGTGGGGAATGACGAAGTTATCCTTTAAGAGTTAGATTTAAATAAAGATTTTAAATAAACATGTTAAGTGTTGCAATATTAGCTGCAGGAAAGGGCACTAGGATGGAAAGCTCATTGCCAAAAGTTTTACATAAAATTTCTGGTAAAAGTCTTCTACAAAGAGTAATTGATTCATGTGTCGAATTAAAACCTGATCAAATTTTCGTAATTACTGGACACAAGTCAAAAGAAGTACAAAAGTCAATCCCAAACGATAAAAAATTCCATTTTGTAGTTCAAGAACCTCAATCAGGAACAGGTCATGCTATCCAGGTACTTTGTAGAGAAGTAAAAAAACATGAAGGAAAACTTTTGGTACTTAACGGCGATGTGCCACTCATAAGGCCTAGTACTCTAAAAAGACTTTTGTATTTACACGATTCAAAAAATGCTGATGTTTCTTTAATTACTACAAAGAAAAAAAATCCCCATGGATACGGCAGAGTTTTTTTGAAAGGGGATTTTATTGAGAGAATTGTTGAAGAAAAAGATTGCAATGATCTAGAAAGAGAAAATCCATTGGTAAATGCAGGTATCTACTGTTTTAACTGGAGTAACTTGTCAGAAATAATTAATGCCTTGAAAAGCAATAATAATCAAAAAGAGATTTACTTAACAGATACAATATCTTTGCTAAAAAATTCCTTGAGCCTCGAGATAGAGGATAATGGAGAACTTCAAGGAATTAATAACAGAATTCAATTATCAGAGTGCGAGGAAAGTATTCAGAATTCAATTAAAGAAAAGCATATGCTTAATGGCGTAACTTTTATAAATAAAGCAAGTTGTTCAATTAGTGAAGAAGCTGAAATTGGTAAGGATGTAATCATAGAGGCTAATACACATATAAGAGGAAATACCAAAATAAATAGTCATTGCATTATCGGACCAAATACTTTTATTGAGAATTCTAATGTGGGATTAAATTGTGAAATTTCAAACTCTACTGTTTATGCTTCTCAGATAATGGATTATATAAAAATTGGCCCTTATAGTCATATAAGACCTAATTCCAAAATATCTTCCTTTAGCAAAATAGGTAATTTTGTTGAAATCAAAAATAGTCAATTAGAGGAAGAATCTAAAGTAAACCATTTAAGTTATATTGGCGATTCTATTATTGGAAGATCTACAAATATTGGAGCAGGTACTATTACTGCAAATTTTGATGGTAAGAAAAAACATCAAACAAAAATTGGTAAAAATTCAAGTATTGGTGCAAATACAGTTTTTGTAGCGCCAATAAATCTTGGGGAATCGGTTACGACAGGAGCTGGTTCTGTGATCACAAAAGACTCAAAAGATAATTCATTAGCAATCTCAAGAACTAAGCAAGTAAATATAGAAAATTGGGAAAGAAAGAAACCTTGATCTAATTAATTAATCCAATAATTTTTTCCAGTTGCCAACATCTGCTCCCTTTTAAAAGTATAGAATCACCTTTTTTTGTTGATTTGTTTATCTCTTTAGGTACATCTTCAATATTATTTAAAACTAAAAATTTTTTCATATCTTTTAAATAATTGGTGTAAATTTTTTCATTTTTTTTATCGCAAATAAATAAACACTTTTCTATGTCTGAATTATTTATTAAGTTGAATATTTCTTTATGATGTTTTTCAGATTCCTCTCCCAATTCTTGCATACTTCCAAATATGAAAAATTTATTTCTCGGTTTTTCAAGCAGGTTTTTAATACATGCTTTTACTGACTCTGGTGATGCATTATATGATTCATCATATATTGTTGTTTTTACTGATTTAAGAATTTTATTCCTTCCACCTAAACTTACAAAATCAAATTTATTAAAACTTGCAAAATCAATGCCTAGCTCTTTAGCAACTGCGTAGGCAAATAAGAAATTCGAAGCATTGTGAAATCCCTCAAATGAAATTTCAAAGGTTTTTTCTCCAATTAAAATTGTTTTATTCGAGGGATTATAAAATCCTCTCAAATTATCATCTTTCTTAAAACTCTCCTTATAATTTTTTATATTTAAAAGTTTTACTTTTATAACTCTACCTTTCCAAAATTCCTTTAAAGTTTTTTCTAGGAATAAATCATTTGCTGGAATTATTACAACTCCTTCTGGATTTAAGAACTTACTAATTTCACACTTTGCATGAGTAATATTTTTTTTTGAGCCTAACAATCCAATATGAGCAGTGCCAATGTTAGTAATAACTGCAATATCGGGTTCACTATATTTAGATAAATTCTCGATCTGCCCAAGACCTCTCATCCCCATCTCAAGAACTAAAACTTTATGTTTTATATCTGTAGCAAGAATAGTAAGACCAACTCCAATCTCATTATTGAAATTTGCATGAGATAATTTAATTTTTCCAAGTTTATTTAAAACTCCACCTATCATTTCTTTTGTTGTTGTTTTACCCACTGAGCCAGTTATTGCAACAATAGGAATATTTAATTTTTTTCTTTTTAGCAATGCTAATTTTTGAAATGCCTCTGTTGTGTCATTCACAACCCAATAAGGAAAATTACTAGGAAGTAATCTCTGCATCCCTTTTTGTATTACTACTGATTTGACTCCTTTATTTAAAACCTCTGAAAGAAAGCTATGTCCGTCAAAATTTTTACCCTTAATAGCGATAAAAAGATCAGTTTTTAATAAAGTTCTACTATCAATACTTATATTCTTAAAATTAAAAAAGTCTCTTTTCCCCTCGCCCAGATTTCTAATATCCCCCAAAACATCGTTTAATTCTGATAAAGAGAATTCCATTAATAAATTAAGTCATACTTTTTTTTAAAGATGGATCAGCAGATTGTCCGTAAGAGAACTTTTGAACTTCAGCAAAATCTGGAGATGGTTCTTTTATTCCACAAACATCTTTATACATAATTTCGTATTCGAGTGCGGATCTTTGCCAACTAAACTCTTGGCTCATTGCTCTTTTTTGCAATAATTCCCAACTATCTTTATGCCTGAAGGCCTCCCAAGACCTTACTAAAGATGTATAAAAATCTATAGGTTCAAAGCGATCGAAGCAAAAGCCTGTGCCACTATTATTTTCCGGATCATGAGGTAAAACTGTGTCAACTAAACCTCCTACTCGCCTTACTATAGGAATAGAACCATACCTCATAGCAAGTAGTTGACTAATACCACAAGGTTCGAATCTACTTGGCATTAAAAATGCATCAGAGCCACCATATATAAGTCTTGATAAAGAATCATCATATGTAAGAAATACAGAAAATCTTCCTGGGTAATCTAATGCAAGTTGCCATAATCCTGACTCTAAATATCTATCTCCAGTACCTAAAACAGCTATTTGCGAATCTGTATATGCTAAAAGTCTTCTTGAAACTTGTAGAAGTAAGTCAACCCCTTTCTGATCAACTAACCTACTGACCATACCTAAAAGATATTTTTTAGGATTAACTTCGAGACCCATTTCTCTCTGCAGAATTTTTTTATTTTCTAGCCTATTTTCTAAATTATTAATACTAAATTTTGAAGGTAAAACTGGATCTTTGGCTGGATTCCATTCATCAAGATCTATGCCATTAAGAATTCCCCTTAATTTACCTGAAATGTAATTAAGTAATCCTTCAAGGCTTTCCCCATATTCATGGGTTTTAATTTCATCTGCATAAGTCGGAGAAACAGCATTAACTCTATCCGCATACAGCATTGCCGCAGCCATTGTGTGGTCTCCATGCATATACCAAGGACACCAAGTCATTTTTTCAAGCTTCCATCTCCAAGGTCCTTGATATTTTAAATTGTGAATTGTGAAGACAGTACTAATTTCGGGGTCCTGATGCATCCACACAGGAATCATTCCAGTGTGCCAATCATGGCAATGGAGAACTTGAGGTTTCCAACAATTCCAAGCAAATTCTGCAGTGGCACTAGCAAAAAATGTAAAGCGCCAGTCCTCATTTTCGCCTCCGTATATTTGGTCAGAGTCAAATGTTGGATGACCCACTAGGTAAATCACATAATTATGAATGGGATGTTTTGCTTCATATACGGCGAAATCAGTGCCCATCGTATTTGCTCTAAAAACTGGTTCATTTGATACCTCTAAAAGACTCCACAATTTTCCATATCCTGGAATTATTACCCTTACATCGTGACCAAGTTTTATCAAAGATGGAGGTAACGAACCAACCACATCTCCCATACCTCCAACTTTGATCATTGGAGCACATTCAGCAGCGGCAAGAAGAATTCTCATTGATAATTATTTAAAAAAGTTCTTTTGAAAATTAACTAGGGTGTCCACTTATAGTCAGAAAAGTCTGGTGGACGCTTTTCAAGAAAGGCATCTCTCCCTTCTTGAGCTTCTTCAGTCGAATAGAATAATTGAGTTGTGTATCCAGATAATTCTTGAATACCCGCAATACCATCATTCTCTGCATTGAATGAAGCTTTAAGAATACGAATAGCAGTTGGACTATTTCGTAAAATCTCTCTTGCCCAGATTACACCCTCAGCTTCTAATTCTTCAATCTTTGTAATTGCATTTATCAAGCCCATCTTAAGAGCTTCCTTGGAATTATATTTTCTACATAAAAACCAAATTTCTTTTGCTTTTCTTTGCCCAACAAGTCTTGCCAAATAACTAGATCCAAAACCCGCATCAAAACTACCAACTCTTGGACCTGTTTGACCAAATATTGCATTTTCAGAGGCGATACTGAGATCACAAATTAAATGAAGTACCTGGCCTCCTCCAATTGCAAAACCAGGAACTAAAGCAATAACCACTTTAGGCAAACTTCTTATTAATCTTTGAAGTTCAAGTACATTCAATCTGTGCTTCCCTTCATCATTTTTATATCCATTTTCACCTCTTACACTCTGATCACCTCCAGAGCAAAAAGAATAAATTCCTTTCTTGTCAGGTCCCGCACCTGTAAAGAGAACTACGCCAATAGTTTCGTCATTTCTTACGATATTAAATGCATTAATGAGTTCATCTACAGTTTGTGGCCTAAATGCATTTCTTTTTTCAGGCCGATTAATTGCAATTCTCGCAATTCCCTCATCTGATTTGTGAAACAATATATCCTCATAAGATTTGCATTCTGACCAATTTAAAGTTGTTTTACCAGGTAATACTTTCATGAAACCTAATTATTTAAAGATAGAAAATGATAAATTTAACCGCCAATTATTTTTTCTAGCAGGGCATTTTTTTCAAAAATTTCATTTTCTGGATCAATATCAACTTTAATTATTACAGATTTTTGGATAGAAATGCTCCAATCGAATGCCTCTCGTAATTTTTTAAAATTTGTCACACTTTTAAAATTTACTTGATAGCCCTCTGCGAGTTTTGGCCAGTTTATATCTTTTGGCATAAGAAAAAGTTTTTTTAATTCATCTTCTTTTAAATTTTCTTTATAAATACGATTAAATATATTTCCGCCATTATTATTTATCAGAAGAATTGTTAAATTCATGTCGATTGAATTTTCAATCAGCCAACCGTTTATATCATGAATAAAAGCCAAATCTCCAGTAACAAGAAGTAGAGGTTTTTTAATTCTAGAAATACCTAATGCAAGAGATAAAGTACCGTCTATTCCAGAAGCTCCCCTAAAGCTGAAACAATTTCTTGTTAAAGTACCATTTTCAGAAAATGTAAGCCAATCTCTAATCGGGCTACTCGCAGAAAGCATTATAGGATTTTCAGCTGGCCAAATTTTCGGAACAAGATTTGCAAGCATATACTCAGTAATTTGATTATCTTGAGTAATTTCCTCTCCTAAAATTTCTTTAATCTGTTCGCCTTCCTCTATTAGATCTAGAGCCATCGGAGTAAGAGACTTTTTGTTTTTTTCGTCAATTGATAATTCTTCTAACAATAGAGCAGTAAAATTTGATAGCCCAAAATCGTATTCAAATGATTTTTTTATAGGGTCCAATTTTCTAAAGTTTTTTTCTTTTATAAGAATTTGAATCCCTTCGAAGTTTATTAAAAACTTCTCCAAATCAATTGAGGATGACATAGGGCCAAGTCTCAAAAGTTGATGACAATTTATTAAATTTTTATTTTTTCTTAAGACTAATTCCCAATTCACAACTAATCCTCTTAAATCAGAATAAACACCTGAAACAGGGTCAGCAAATACTGGCCAACCAGTAATTTCCTGTAATCGTTCTAAAGATTTATTGAAAGAAGATAAATCATTTATGGAACCTTGATAGGGACCTACCAAAATAATGCCGGATTCATCTAAATTTAAACTTTTTGAAATTTCTAAAAATTTGTTTTTATCAGACTTTATTTCAACTTCCTGAAATATATATTTTTTCTTTAAATATATTCTCTGAAAAACCTCTAAAACATTTTTTTTATTCAAAAATGAAATATCTAAAGGCTTATCAATAGGAATATTTAAATGAATAGGACCAGGGAATGTTGATATTTGTTTATCAGTAATTCGAACTAAATTTAAGATTTCATTTTCTTGCGTTTCATGAAGTCCATTTAGATTTGTACTTAAAACCCTTCTGCAGACTGAACTCAAAAAATCTTCTTGATTTACTGTTTGATTAGCACCACAATCCTTTAATCTTAAGGGTCTATCAGCAGTAAGAAATATAATACCCTTACAAGATCGGTCTGCCTCAACTGCTGCTGGCAATAAGTTACTTACGGCAGTCCCAGAAGTAGTAATAACTAGAGAAAGATTACCTGATGCAGCAGAAATCCCAAGAGAGTGAAATCCCGCAGATCTCTCATCTATTGAATTAAAAATATTTACTAGTCCTAATTTATTTAATTCTCCAGCAGCTATTGCTAAAGGTGCTGATCTACTACCAGGACATAGTATTAAATTTTGAACTCCTATTTTTAAAAGAAGATTCAAAAGTTGTAAACTTCTAAGAAAATTTTTGCATTCAATAGATGATGTCATAATTTATATAAATGCTTTGGATTTTCCTTATAAATGAATTAAATAAAACATGTCTACAACTCAAGAAAAAAGAAATACAATACTAAAGGATTTTAAAAATCTTTTAATATGGATATCTATAGCTTTAATTATACGATGGCAGGTTATAGAGCCAAGATGGATTCCATCTGGTTCAATGCTTCCAACTCTTCAAATACAAGATAAAATTCTTGTTGAGAAAGTAACCCCCAAAATCACATCCAAATCAAATCTTTCAAAATTAAAAAACAAAATAGTTGTTTTTAACGTTCCGGAACAATTAATTAATGCTGGTTATGATGCAAATACCGCACTAATAAAAAGAGTCATTGGAGTACCTGGAGACAAGGTAGAAGTAAGAGAAGGTAATCTTTACTTAAATGATATCGCTCAAAAAAATTACGTTTTCGACAAAAATATTAATTATTCCATAGGGCCTTTTATTGTCCCAGAAGAGTCATTATGGGTGATGGGAGATAACAGAAATAACAGTATGGACTCTCATATTTGGGGATTTTTACCCTATGAAAAGGTTATTGGTAAAGCTATTTTTAGATATTGGCCCTTTAATAAAATTGGACCTATTCGGTTCCCTGCCCTTAATAATTTAAATTAATGGGTACGTGATGTTGTAGGGTTTTTATATCTTGAAGTTGTAGAAATGTTTAATCCAGAATTTCTTGCTACTGAAAATAATGATCCAAACGATGAGAATGATTTAATCCAGTATTTACAAAAACAATCTCCAGAAGTTTTGCAAAGAGTAGCAAAATCAGCCAGTGAAGATATTCAAGAAATTATTAGACATAATGTTCAAGGTCTTCTTGGAATGCTTCCTTCAGATCAATTTGATGTAAAAATAACATCTTCAAAAGACAACATTGCTAATTTATTATCTTCTGCAATGATGACAGGATATTTCTTAAGGCAAATGGAGCAAAGAAAAGAGCTAGAACAAACTCTTAAAAATGATGAAAACATGTCCATTGAAGAATAATAGTTTTTAAAAATTTACTTCTTCAGGAATTATTCCTAGTTCAAACAACTTTTTATATAAACCCATCAAAAATTTATTATCCTCAGGAAGTTTGTCCCACTTTTGTGAATTAATTTCATTAATTAATTTTTGACAATCTTCTATTGTAAATTTTATAGGCGCCGTAAAATGAGCTGGAATTAAATATTCCATATCTTCAAAAGATTTGATATTTTCTAACCATTTAAGTAAAACTTCTTTTGAACGCGGAAAAATTAATTTTTGTAGAACTGGTGCAATTTGAATCTTAGGATTATCTTTACCCATTAATTCATCAAGAGAGGATTCCCAATCTTCGTCCCATAAAAAGGGATAAATACCGAAATGAGATCTCCAATTTCTAAGATCTTTTTTGAAAGCATACTTAAATATTTTTTTTAAGGGTGGAATATTTAATCTACCTGGTTTCAAAAAAGATGAAAATAAGACTAACCTTTTCCATCCTTTTTTTCTTTGTTCGATGGAGTCAATCAAAGGTTCATCTCCTCTCTCTCTAGAATGAAAAAGAAGTGGAGTTGGATCAAAATTAAATATCTCAGGTGGTGTGGAGTCTATTCCAACTATTGCATCTGTTACATGAAGAGTTTTTGTAGGATAATGGAAACAACTAATCTCCTGATATCTTCCAAGTCCTAAATTCAGTGGGCCTAATGAAGACCATTTAAAGAAGTTTGTATGTGGAGTACCTTCCTCAAACAGTATTCTTGATCTTTTTGATGGAATTCCTAAAAAATCTAGTGGTAGATTTATGGGGAAACTCCATTGTCCAGGACAAAGCCAAATTTCTGCATCTTTAAAAACTCTTGAAAGAGCTGGCAGTCCGATTTTATGTTCTAGTCCAGAGGCACTCGGTAGAATAATTGTTTTTACGTTGCCGTGAATCGCAATTAATTTTTCTAACTCATTTATTAATTCTTTTGTCGGAGGCAGTGGATTTATTAGCATCAATCCATTATCAACCTTTATTACCGTCATTCTTATTGGAACCGCAACATAATAAAGTCCCTGTATTTGTTCCAAGGACCATATTTGATCAGGAATTAATTCTCTTAAAATTGTTTTCTTTTTTCCATAAGGATATAAGGGGAATAATGGCCACCAATTCCACTTTTTATTTAAAGTTTCTTCCAGCACTATCATTTGTAGCCAGCAAATAATTTCTTTAACTTAAATATTCCATATCTTGGAGCGAATAAAAAAGCAAATAAAAATATAAAAGTTTGTGCCAAGACAATTGATCCTCCTGTTTCAAGATCAAACCAAAAACTTACATAGATTCCTATTAGGCTTGAGATAATTGCACTTAATACTGAAATTACTGTCATATTATCAAACTTATCCGTAAGTAAATATGCTGTAGCCCCTGGTGTAATCAACATTGCAACTACCAAAATAATTCCAACAGACTGCAAGCCCACAACAGCTGCTAAAGATAAGCATGTAAGGAGTAAATAATGAAGAAAAAATACGTTAATCCCAACTGTTTTTGCATGCCTAGGATCAAAACAATAAAGCATTAAATCTTTTCTAAAAATTGATAAGAGGATTACTACCAATAAAGAAATGAGTATGGTTTGTTTTACATCTGAAAGTGATATTCCTAATGGACTACCAAAAAGAATAGAGTGCAGATCAATATTACTTTTAATCTTAGAAACCAATACTATTCCAAGAGCGAAAAATCCAGTAAATACCAACCCAATAACAGTATCTTCCTTAACTCTAGATTTCTGCTTAATAAACCCTATCAATGCTACAGAACCAACTCCGAAAATAAATGCCCCTAATGAGAAAGGAAGACCTAATCCATAAGCAACCACAACCCCAGGCATTACTGAATGAGATACTGCATCTCCCATTAAAGCCCATCCTTTAAGAGTTAAATAACTTGATAGGAAACCACAAACAGCTGCAACCAATGAACTCATAAGAAGTGCTTTTCTCATAAAGTCATGAGTTAAAGGATCTGTTATGAATGAATCTAAAGTTAAAAAAGAACAGAGCTCCATATAATATAAAATTTAGGATTCAGGTCCAAACAAGAAATCAGGTGATATCCCTCCAAAAGTGGTTGTAATATTTTCAGGGGTAAACACTTCAGAGGTCTCACCATAAGCTACAACAGTTTTATTTATTAAAAGAACCAAATCACAAAATTCACGGACATGAATCATATCGTGGGTTGATAATAATATAGTTTTCCCCTCATTTTTAAATTGAATAAATAATTCCGAGATAAGTTTCTCAGTTCTTATATCAACACCTGAAAAAGGCTCATCAAGAAGTAAAATTGACGCTCTTTGCGCAATTGCTCTAGCTAAAAAAGTTCGTTTTCTCTGACCTCCAGATAAGTTTCCAATAGGTGTAGATAAATGATCAGTAAGATCAACTCTCTCAATAGCATCTTTAACCGCATGAACATCAGACTCTCTTGGACACCTAAAAATATTCATCGAACCATATCTTCCCATCATCACTACATCCCAAACACTTATTGGAAATTGACTATCAATTCCCTCATTTTGAGGGACATAAGCAATTGTCTGATCTTTTTGTGCAGATCTTACAGACTCTCCATTTATTCTAATTTTTCCCTTTGAAATATTTACAAAGCCAGTTAAAGCATTAAAAAAAGTTGTTTTACCAGCACCGTTCATCCCTACTAATCCACAAATCTGGCCAGGTTTCAATCTTAAATTGGCATCATACAAAGCCACCTTACCGTTGTAATCTACGCAAATATTCTCTGCATCAATCCTAAAGTTTTGATAATTGATTGATTCCATAATTCAAAAAAGCCCTTTTTTAATTAAATCCAGATTATGCTCAAGCATTTTTATATAGGAACTGGCAGGCCCACTATCATCAGATAATGAATCAACAAAAAGATTTCCTCCAAAATTAGCCCCAGTTTCGTTTGCAACAACCATTTGTGATTCGTTACTTACAGTACTTTCACAAAATACAGATGGGACATTTTTTTCTTTAACTAGTGAAATTGTTCTTGTCATTCTTTTGGGAGTAATTTGACTCTCAGCATTAACTGGCCACAAATAAACTTCATCTAATCCATAATCATTTGTTAAATATGAAAAAGCACCTTCACAACTTACTAGATACCTCCTGTCTTTATTTAAGTTATTAATAAAAAGTGAAAATTCTTTATCTATTTTAGAGAGTTTATCTTTATAAATTTTTGCATTTCTCTCAAACAATGCCCTTTTGGATGGCCTCAATTCTGATAAAGAATCCACGAGAATATCTACGTATAGGATCCCTCTTTTTGGAGAAATCCAGGCATGAGGATTTGGTTTCCCTTTATAAAAATCTTCACTGATAAAAATAGGATCTAAATCATCCGCGACAGTAATTCTTTTAACTTTTAAATTAGAAACAAATTTTTCAGCCCATAATTCAAATCCAAATCCATTATCAATAAAAACAAAAGCACTAGAGGCATTTACCAAATCGCTTGGAGTTGGTTGGTAGCCATGAACTTCAACTCCAGGTTTCGTTATTGATCTAACAATAAAATCATCTTTAGCAACATTGCTAATTATGTCCGCTAAAACAGTGAAACTTGCCAGAATTACTTCTTTACTTTCATTTTTATTTGATATTCTCTTGCATGAGCCTGAAGCAATAGAAAGCAGAAGTAACAAACTTAAAAAAAGAATATTTTTTCTCATACTTTAATATTTATTATTGAGATTAAGAACCAAAAGATAGTTTCATAAGTGGTTTTCTAATATCAGAAATAAATCCTTTCCAATTTATTTTTTCTTTTTCAAAAGCTTTTTCAACAATTTTCTCAGAATTTTTCTTTATAAAATCCAAATCAGGTTCTTCTACTCCTTTTGTTATTGCCATAAAATCAGCCAAAGAACTGGATACTACTCTTGTTAAGTAAGCAGCACTAACAGCCTGAAATGTTCCAGAGACAAGCCAATTTGGGCCATGTAATTTTGTTATGCCAATTAAAGTCTGTCCACTCCATTCAATAACTCCCTGAGCGATTGCAGTCTTTAAAATCTCTTTAGATACCTTATCTAAAATTTCAGGAGACCAATTACATCCCCATATAGACTTAATTTCCTTAATCATTAAAGAATTTAGTACTGTCATTGCCATAACATCAATTGAGGGTATAGGGGATAAGAAAACAGTTGACGCTACAAGAATTTGATTTTTTCTTTGTATCCCTTTTAACTGGATTCTTCTTATACCTTCAATTTCAGTTTGCCAGGCAACATGAAGTTCTTTCAAGAGCCTTTTTTTTGTATTTTCAATATTTTTGGATGAACTTATGAAAAACCTCCTTAAAGAAAAAGGTATATTTGTTATTTCATTCTTATTCACATCAAAAGTAATAATTTTATTTATAAAATCATGTGAAATTTGGGACTTTAGGTCTTCAATCTGATTTTTGGCGTCTATATCGTTGGAAGTTAAAGCCACCAACCAGATTGGCATATTTTTAGGAAACTTTTCCAACCACAAAAAATCATTTGCCGACAAAGGCAAGTTTATAAAATACAAGATTGCATCACTATTCAAAGCTTCTTCTGGAATAATTTCAGAAGAATTATATTTAGGCAGTTTTTCGAATAAATCAAAGTCAAACTTATCTGATTTAAAATAACTTTTTAAAACAGACTGACAACTTTGATAATGTTTTGGTCCAATACAACTTATTTTTTCTTTTTCACACCTATTAAGAATAGATTCAAGTATTTTTTGTCTTTTTGAATTCTGTTTCTCTAATTCATTTGTTGCTTCAAGTTCTTCAAAAAAATTTAAATCTTCATTACATAGATTTATCCAACCATCTAAACTATTTGGCTCATTAAATTTAGGCTTATCAGTCTTCAAGTAAAAATATCCCCCCAAACACAACGCAAAAAATCCTATTGAGCCTCCTGCAAAATGAATTAAGTCACTGACAAACCATTCTCCAAAACCTAGTAATAATAAAATAATAAGAAGATTTTTTTTTGGAAACTTTATGAAATCCTTTAAAAGGTTGTCTTTACTAATATCAAACACAATGCTTTAATTCTCTAATTTTATTTTAATGCAAGTTGTGAATGAGAAAAGCAAAATTACATAAGTCGTTAATCAATAGATAAAAATTTAAGGCATTTAAAAAGACTTATTGCATAACAAGATGCTAAGTTAATAAACTATTTAAATAACCTAAGAAACATCAAGATGTCTAATTCAAATTTCAGCAATAATCCTGGGCAAGAAAATTACAGAGGTCGTTCTAATAATGAAAGATCTAATTTCAGAGATAGACCAGGGGGCAGGAGAGATGGAGGAGGATTTCGCATAAGATTAAGTGATAACGAAATGAAAGCTGTTAAATCAATACAGGAGACCTTTCAATTAAGTTCTACCGTTGCAGTTTTAGGTTTCTCTGTTAGAACTCTTAGCGAAATGATCAAAGACGAGAAATTGATTGAATCAATCAAAGAATATGCAAAAAACAATAAAAACTCCTCTCCGAATAGACAATCACAAAATCCTTATGAAGAAAAGACAAAAACAGCTCCTGACCCCTTTGCAAGACCAGTAAAAAGTACATCAACTGAAGAGATCCAATCTAGCGAAGTAGAAGAGGATGGCAAATAAAAAAAGAATTCTTTCGGGAGTGCAACCAACTGGTGATTTACATATTGGGAATTGGCTTGGGGCCATAAATAATTGGGTTACGCTTCAAGAGCAATATGAAACATTTCTATGTGTAGTTGATTTGCACGCAATCACAGCTTCATATAATCCTAAAGAATTATCTCAGAATACTATCTCTACTGCTGCTTTGTACGTCGCTTGTGGAATAGATCCCAATATATGCTCAATTTTTGTCCAAAGTCAGATTTCTGCACATTCAGAACTTTGTTGGATATTAAATTGCATGACCCCAATGAATTGGATGGAAAGAATGATTCAATTCAAAGAAAAATCCATACAACAGGGAAATAATGTATCCATTGGATTATTTGACTATCCGATCCTAATGGCTGCAGACATTCTTCTATATGACGCTGACTTTGTACCAGTAGGTGAGGATCAAAAACAACATCTTGAACTTGCCAGAGATATTGCACAACAGAGAATTAATGCCAGATTTAGTAAGGATAAAAATATTTTAAAAATCCCTCAACCAATAATCATGAAGAACGGATCAAAAATAATGAGTTTAATTGATGGTTCAAAAAAGATGAGCAAAAGTGATCCTAATGAGGGCAGTCGTATTAACTTATTAGATGCTCCTGAAATAATTACGAAAAAAATAAAAAGAGCAAAAAGTGATAGTTCTATTGGAATTGAATTTAACAACCCTGAGAGACCAGAATCTAAAAATCTTTTGATGATTTATTCAATATTATCAGGAAAAGAAATTTCTCAATGTGAAAATGATTTCTCGGAGACTGGATGGGGGACATTTAAAAAATTAATTACAGAACAACTTATTGAATCACTTGAACCTATTCAAAAAAAATATAAATTATTAATTAATGATCCCTATCAATTAAATAAAATCCTTGATAAAGGGAAGGAAAAAGCTGAAGATCTAGCAAATCAAACTTTAAAAAGAGTTAAATCAAAATTGGGATTTTTTGAAATGGAGAAATAAATTATGCCAGTAATTACCTTACCTGATGGTTCAAAAAAGGTTTTCGAAAAATCTGTAACTATTCTAGAAATTGCCCAGAGTATAGGCGCTGGCTTAGCTAAAGCAACAATTGCTGGGAAAGTAAATGATGTTCTTCTTGATGCAACTATTCCTATAAATGAAGATTCCGAAGTTGTAATCATTACATCAAAAGATAAAGAAGGAATTGAAATAATAAGACATTCCTTTGCTCACCTTATTGGTCATGCAGTTAAACAAATTTATTCTGATATTAAAATGGCGATTGGGCCTGTAATTGAAGATGGATTTTATTACGATATTTTTTCTGAATATAGATTTACTCCTGAAGATTTAATAAAAATCGAAAATAGAATTAATAAATTAATAAAAACAAACTATGACGTTGAAATTTTACAAGTTTCTAAAGAAGAGGCAACTAAAGCTTTTAAAGAAAGAGATGAGACTTTTAAATTACGAATAATTGAAGAAATTCCTGAAAAAGGTCTCATCAATTTATACAAACACGAAGAATATATAGATATGTGCAGAGGGCCTCACGTGCCCAATACTAGACATTTGAGACACTTTAAATTACTTAAATTATCAGGTTCATACTGGAGAGGGAATAGTGAGAATGAATCATTACAGAGAATATATGGAACTGCATGGGCAAAAGAAAAAGAACTCAATGACTACTTAACAAGAATTGAAGAAGCGGAAAAAAGGGATCATAGAAAACTTGGTAAAAAACATTCACTATTTCATATACAAGAAGAATCTCCAGGAATGATTTTTTGGCATCCAAATGGATGGACAATCTACCAAGTACTGGAAAAGTACATAAGAGAAATACTCAAAAAAAATGATTATTTAGAAATTAAAACCCCACAAGCTGTTGATAAATCTCTTTGGGAAAAATCCGGTCATTGGGAAAAGTTTAGAGACGATATGTTCACTACTGCATCAGAAAATCGAACTTATGCAATTAAACCAATGAATTGTCCATGCCATATTCAAGTATTTAATCAAGGTTTAAAAAGTTATAAGGATTTACCTATTCGTCTTGCTGAATTTGGTTCTTGTCACAGAAATGAGCCCTCTGGTGCACTACACGGCTTAATGAGAGTAAGAAACTTTACTCAAGATGATGCGC
The DNA here is from genome assembly GCF_017696055.1 of Prochlorococcus marinus XMU1406. Taxonomy (NCBI): domain Bacteria; kingdom Bacillati; phylum Cyanobacteriota; class Cyanophyceae; order Synechococcales; family Prochlorococcaceae; genus Prochlorococcus; species Prochlorococcus marinus. The sequence goes on along the minus strand of NZ_JAAORG010000001.1, from coordinate 547,767 downwards.
ACATATTCTGCACAGAAGAGCAAATTCAAGAAGAAGTATCAACTTTTATAGATCTTGTTTTCGAGGTTTATAAAACTTTTGGTTTTGATGAAATTATTATCAAATTATCAACCCGTCCTGAAAAAAGGGTAGGTAGTGAAGAGATTTGGGATAAATCAGAGGAGGCTCTTACCAAAGCTCTCGATAATAAGAACCTAAAATGGGAACTGCAACCAGGCGAGGGGGCTTTTTATGGTCCCAAAATAGAATTCTCCTTAAAAGATTGTCTTAATAGAGTTTGGCAATGCGGTACTATTCAGGTTGATTTCTCAATGCCTATTAGATTGGATGCAACTTATGTAGATATTGATAATGAGAAAAGAAATCCAGTTATGCTTCATAGAGCAATTTTAGGATCATTTGAGAGATTTATCGGAATCTTAATTGAACAATATGAGGCAAAATTCCCAATTTGGCTTGCGCCTAATCAAATAATTTTATTGAGCATTACTGATAGAAATATTCAAAAGTGTTTAAAGTTTAATGAATTAATAAATAATAATGGTTACCGATCAAAAGTTGATGTTAGGAATGAAAAAATAGGATATAAAATAAGAGAGGCAACTCTCGGGAGAGTTCCTTTAATTGCAGTTATTGGAGATAAAGAAGAGGAAATTGATTCAGTCGCATTAAGAGCTTTGGATGGAACAAATTTAGGAATTTTTGACCTACCTAATCTATACAAATTAATGGATGAATTAATAGAAAAAAAAGGGAGAACAGAATAATTTTTAATAGATGAATTTTCTGGCTTGTGATTTAGGAGGGACCAAGGTTCTACTGGGAATATTCGAAAGAGTAATAAACGATAATTCGCCTAAATTGTTATTCAAGAAGAAATATATATCTTCTGATTGGGATTCTTTTGAACTGATCCTAGAAGATTTTCTCAAAAATGAATGCAAAAATTTTGCTCATCCTTCTTCTGCATGTTTCGCTGTAGCTGGTCCTTTATCTAATAACAACGCAAAAATCATGAACTTGTCATGGAATATTTCAGGAAATAAATTAAAAAATAAATTTAAATTTGAACAATGCGAGCTAATAAATGATTTTGCAGTACAAATTTATGGAATTCCTTTCTTAAAAAAAAATCAATATTCAACTATTCAGAATGGATCACAATCTGAAGGTACTAACAATGATTTGCATGCCATTGTTGGATCCGGTACTGGTTTGGGCATTGCAAGAGGTCTTATATCAGGAAATAAAGTAAAAGTTTTAGCCAGCGAAGGGGGGCACGTTGAATACTCTCCAAAGTCAGAATTAGAGTGGGACTTAAAGACTTGGCTCAAAAATTCTTTAAAGATTGAGAGGATATCTTGTGAAAGGATTATTAGCGGCAATGGTTTATCAAGAATTGCTGAATGGAGACTTAGCAAATCTGATGCCAAAAACCATCCTCTACAAAAATTTTTTAGAGAAATTAAAATTTCTGATAGTTTGAGAAAAGAGCTGCCCCAAAAAATTTGCAACCTTTCTAAAGAAGGGGATCAGCTAATGATTGAAGTTGAAAGGATTTGGTTAGGCGCTTATGCCTCTTTATTGGGCGATATTGCTATTCAAGAATTGTGTTTTGGTGGGTTATGGATTTCCGGAGGAACTGCACCAAAACATTTCAAAAACTTTAAATCGGATTTATTTATGAAACAATTTTTTGATAAAGGAAGATTAAAAGATATTCTTAGAACTATACCTCTGAAAGTAATTTTAGATGAAGAGTTTGGACTTTTTAGTGCAGCCTGCAGAGCAAAAATGCTTTTAAAAACTAAGTAAAAAATGTATATTCCTGAAGTAGGTAAAAAAATAAAAGTAACAGTCCCTTCCACAACTGCCAATTTAGGTCCTGGTTTTGACTGCCTTGGAGCAGCATTAGATTTATATAATGAGTTTATTTTTACAAGAATAGAAGGTGGTGGAGATAGATTTGATTTAATAATGGAGAGTGCAGATGGTAATCATTTAAGAGGAGGACCTGAAAATTTAGTTTTTAGAGCGGCTCAGAAAGTATGGGAGAACGCCAATATGGACCCTTTTGCACTTGAAGCAAGAGTTAAGTTGGCAGTGCCGCCTGCACGCGGTCTTGGAAGTAGTGCTACAGCAATAGTTGCTGGACTAATCGGAGCAAATGCAATAATGAACTCGCCATTGTCTAAAGAAAAACTCCTTGAACTTGCCATTGATATAGAAGGTCATCCTGATAATGTAGTTCCCTCCCTCCTAGGCGGGCTCTGTTTGACTGCCAGGTCGTCTTCTCAAAGATGGAGAATCATTAGATGTGATTGGCACGATTCCATTAAAGCTGTTGTTGCAATACCTGCTATTCGTCTAAGCACAAGTGAAGCAAGAAAAGTTATGCCCAAAAATGTACTAATATCCGACGCAGTAACAAATATGGGGGCACTTACTTTGTTACTAAATGGCTTAAAAGCAGGAAATGAAGAATTAATAAAAGAGGGAATGTTTGATAAATTACATGAACCCTACAGATGGAAACTTATCAAAGGCGGACTAGAAGTCAAAGATGCCGCACTAGATGCAGGTGCTCTAGGATGCGCAATTAGTGGCGCTGGACCAAGTATCCTAGCTTTGTGTAAAAAAGAAAATGGTAAAATCGTTAGTCAAGCCATGGTAAAAGCATGGGAGAAGGTAGGTGTAGCTAGCAGAGCACCATTCTTAAATGTTCAAACAAAAGGAAGTCAATTTAGCAATATCTCTGGTAAGTAGTTTTACTTAGACATTTTTAATGTTATAGTCTCAAGCTAGTACAACTTCAACTAGAATAAAAAAATTATTCATTCCATAAATGAATCTAGAATCTTTTCCTTGGCTATCATCTATTGTTTTTCTGCCTCTAGTTGGGGCATTAATAATGCCTTTCTTAAGTTCAAAGGAAGGAGAAGATAATACACTCCCTAGAAATATCTCATTAAGTTTTTTATTTATAGATTTCATACTAATAATCGGCGTACTTTTCCAAAAATTTAATACTACAGATAGCTCTTTGCAACTTATAGAAAGAGCGTCATGGTTACCTTCAATAGGCTTAGAGTGGTCTTTAGGAGTTGATGGGTTATCTGCTCCATTAGTGGCTTTGAGCGGGTTAATTACATTTTTATCAGCTGCCGCAAGTTGGAAAATTAAGAAAAAATCTAATTTATATTTTGCTCTTTTATTAGTCCAAGCATCAGCACAGGCACTAGTTTTCCTTTCTCAGGATTTCCTATTATTTTTCTTGGCCTGGGAACTTGAATTAGTTCCGGTATATCTTCTTATTGCAATTTGGGGAGGAAAAAAGAAATTATATGCAGCTACTAAATTTATTCTTTATACAGCTTTAGCTTCTTTATTAATCCTCATAAGTGGGTTAGCACTTGCCTTGAGTGGCGATACCTTTACTTTAAATATCACCGATTTAACTAATAAACACGTGTCAGGTAGCCTAGCATTGTTATCTTACCTGGGATTTCTAATTGGTTTTGGAGTAAAACTTCCAATCTTTCCATTACATACTTGGTTACCTGATGCACATGGAGAGGCTAATGCGCCAGTTTCAATGTTACTCGCTGGAATACTTTTAAAAATGGGAGGCTACGCTCTCCTAAGATTCAATGTTCAAATACTACCTGAAGTACATCTACAAATTGCACCTGCACTAATTATTCTTGGAATTATTAATATAATTTACGGAGCACTTAATGCATTTGCTCAAGATAATGTCAAAAGGAGAATTGCATGCAGCTCAGTGAGTCATATGGGTTTTGTCCTATTAGGAATTGGAGCAGTGGATGCTCTAGGGATTAGTGGAGCAATGCTCCAAATGATAAGCCACGGGCTTATCGCAGCAGCTATGTTTTTTGTTACTGGTTCATTCTATGAAAGAACAAATACTTTATCCATCCCAAATATGGGGGGTTTAGCAAAGGTCTTGCCAATAACTTTTGCTTTTTTCTTGGCGAGCTCTTTAGCCTCTCTAGCATTACCTGGGATGAGCGGTTTTATTAGTGAAATAACTGTGTTTTTAGGTATCACTAGTCAAGAAGGATTCAGCTCTCTTTTTAGATCAATCACGATTCTTATTGCAGCTATTGGTCTGGTCCTTACTCCAATATATTTACTTTCAATGTGTAGAAGAGTATTCTTTGGCCCTAGAATTCCTGCACTTGCTACTGTTAAAGAGATGAGTGGTAGAGAATTGACAATTGGTTTCAGTTTGTTGTTGCCTACTTTAGTGATAGGTTTTTGGCCAAAAATCGCCATAAATTTATACGAATCTTCAACCAATGCTCTCAGTCAGCAACTTACTTTAGCTAAATTAGTAGGATTAATTCCAACTTTTGTTAATTAAATTGCTTTGATAAATGGATACATCAATTTTTAGATATGGAGAATTACCAGAATTTAAAAAATTTACTCCCGAAAACATCAGTAACCAATTTCCAGTAGTACTAGAAAAATTAGCCGGAGATTTTAAAAACATTGAGAAAAATTTATCTAATTATTTGATTCAAAATAATTTAAATTGGGATAAGGTAATAAATCCGTTAAATGAATTCAATGAAATTCTTAGATGGAGTTGGGGAGTAATAAGTCATCTAAATGCTGTAAATAATTCTGAAAGTCTTAGAGATATTTATTCAAAATTTCTTCCCGAGATTATTAGCTTGAGTAATAAATTCGGACAAAGTAAAATAATTTACAATTCTTTAGTCAAGCTTAAAGAAACAAACAATTTTGATCAAATCAGAAACAGAATTTTAGATAAAGAAATTCTTGAGATGCAACATAGAGGAATCTCACTACAAAAAAATGATCAAGAAAATTTCAACAAAATTTCAGAAAAACTTGGAAAGCTATCAACAGATTTCAGCAACAATGTTCTAGATGCCACTAATAAATGGTTTTTGATACTAAATAAAAAATCTGAAGTTGAAGGTCTTCCTGAACGAGTACTTGAATTGATGGCAATTTCTGCACACAATCACTTAAAAAAAGACGAAGAAGTTGATATTAAAAATGGTCCTTGGAAATTAAGTCTAGATATACCAACCTACACTTCATTTATGACATATGCCAACGACCGTAACCTTAGAGAGAAACTTTATAAGGCTTTCGTTAGTAGAGCGTCTCAAGGAGAAAAAAATAATTCTCAAATCATCGAAGAGATATTATCTCTTAGAACTAAACAGGCTGATCTTCTCGGTTATAAAAGTTGGGCTGAATTAAGTTTGTCAACGAAAATGGCGAAAGAAATTAAAAATGTTGAAAACCTTTTAGAGGAATTGAGAGAACCAGCATTCAAAACCGCAAAAATTGAATTAGAAACGCTTGATAAGTTTTCTAAAGCCAATGGATTTCCAAAATCACAGAATATTGAGCCATGGGATATTAGTTATTGGTCAGAACTTCTTAGAAAGGAAAAGTTTAATTTGGATCAAGAGTCTTTGAGACCTTGGTTCCCACTAAATGATGTTTTGAAAGGTTTATTTAAATTAAGCGAAAAGCTTTTTGAAATTAAAGTGGTAGAGGCAACTGATGAGGCTCCTTTGTGGAATGATGATGTTTTGTTTTTTAATATCCTCAATAAAGAAAATAACAAAATAGCATCTTTTTACCTCGACCCATATTCTCGACCTGAATCAAAGAGAGGAGGAGCTTGGATGGATGAATGTTTGAATAAAAATAATATCGGTAAAAAGACTCTCCCTGTAGCCTATCTTGTTTGTAACCAGACTCCCCCATCAAAAGACAAACCAAGTTTGATGAGTTTTGAAGAAGTTCAGACACTGTTCCATGAATTTGGTCATGGTCTCCAACACATGCTTACTACTGTAAACCTTCCTCAAGCAGCTGGTATCAATAATGTTGAATGGGATGCAGTCGAACTTCCAAGTCAATTCATGGAAAACTGGTGTTTCCATAAAAACACACTTTTGAATATTGCTAAGCACTATAAAACAGGGGAAAAATTATCCGACGAAAATTTTGAAAAGCTCCTAAAGAATAGAACTTTTAATTGTGGTATGGCTACTCTTAGGCAACTACATTTCGCGCTAACAGACCTCAGATTACATAGTACTATTGATAACAACGAAGGTAAAACACCAGATGAAATAAGAAGAGAAATTGCAAAACAAACTACTGTTATTGAACCAATTCAAGAAGATCAATTTCTTTGTTGTTTTAGTCATATATTTGCAGGCGGATATTCTGCAGGATATTACTCATATAAATGGGCTGAAGTTCTAAGTGCTGATGCGTTTTCAATGTTCGAAGAAGCTGATCTAGAAAACTCTGAAGATTTAAAGTTAATAGGTAAGAAATTTAAAGATACAATACTTAGTCTGGGTGGAAGCTTACCTCCATTAGAAATATTTAAACTTTTCAGGGGGAGAGAGCCACAAACAGATTCATTAATAAGGCACTTGGGTCTATCTGGCGCTACATAATAATTTCATCGATTATTTTGTCAACCACAGATTTATTTCTTACAAGATTTCTATGTTTATATACTTTTACTGATATTTTTTTTCCAAAATTTAAATTTGTCCACCAGCCAGGGAAAACCATTAGATCCCAATAAGTAAAGAAATTTATACACTCGATGTCATCAAGAAAATAATCATTATTTGCGAGTCCTCTTAAAAACTTACTATTTATTTTCATTTCTGATATTCCTCTAAAAGGGTATTTAGGTATTAATTGAGCCATAAAAGTTCCTTTATGAGGCGAACCTATAGATATTAATCTTCTTGTTCTTTTATATCCACTAAATTTTTGAAGCCAGTACCTGCCAATTATTCCTCCCATAGAAAATCCCAAAATATCTATTTCTTTTTCTAAACCATATTTCTCTAAAATTAATCCGTTTAATTTATAAGTCAAATCCAGAATTGAAGTCATTCCATATGAATGCTTAAGAGTTGGGGCAAAATATTCAATACCAATATCATCAAGTTTTGAGGTAATAGAAGAAAAAATACTTGAAGTATTCCAAAGACCATGAATCAATATAATGGGATTTCTTTTTGCCAATACTTTAATTATTTTCAAGAATTCTTACTATTGAAACCTTTCCGTCGAAACCTGTGATTGGAGGATTACATTTTGTCAAAATAATTTTAATTTTAGAAAGCTTAAATTCCTGATCTATGATTTCTAAAATAGCGTTTGAATATTTTTCGATTGTGAAGCAATATATTTTCTTTGATTGAACTTTTAAAATTTGAACTAACTTTGAATAGTCAACTGTTTTTTTAATATCATCATTTAATGTACAATTTTCAAAATCAGTCCACAAAAATATATCTAAAATAAATAGTTGTCCTAATTCCCTTTCTTCATCAAGAACGCCAACCCTAGCCCAAAGTTTAATATTCTCAATTTTTAAAAAAGTTTCCATCTTTAAAAGTTTTAAAGATCTTTATGTGTATAGATAGCCTTTCCTGATGAAAAATCATCAACTATATTCCCATCGCCTTTAAGAAAATATTTATAAGTTACCAAACCTTCTAGACCTACAGGTCCCCTTGGTGGAAGAGTTTGAGTAGATATACCAACTTCAGCTCCGAATCCATATCTAAACCCATCTGCAAACCTAGTAGAGCAATTATGAAAAACACCTGCACTATCAACTACATTCATAAATTTATTGGCAGTATTTGAATTTTCAGTAATTATGCCATCTGTATGTTTTGAACTATATTTTTGAATATGTGCGATTGCATCCTCAAGATCATCAACAATTTTTATCGATAAAATTAAATCCAAATATTCAGTTTTCCAATCTTCTAGACTAGCCTCATACTTTAATCCTAATTCAACTGATCTCTCATCTCCAATTAATTTAACATCATTAGAATTAAACAAAGGGATGGCCCTTTCTAAAAAATCTGGTGCGATATCTTTATGGACTAATAAAGTTTCAATAGCATTACATGCTGCGGGATATTGAATTTTGCTGTCCAATGCGACTGATAAAGCCATCTCTATATTTGCCTCAATATCTATAAATAAATGACAAATTCCATCAGCATGGCCTAGCACAGGAATTCTTGTATTCTCCTGAATAAATTTAACTAATTCATTACTTCCTCTTGGAATTATTAAATTGATATATTTCTCAAGATTTAACATTGCCATGCTATCTTTTCTGCTTGTTAGTAAACATATTGCATTTTTATCAAAACCTGATTCATTTAAACCTTCTTGCAATGCTTTCACTATTGAAGTATTTGTTAAATTTGCTTCACTACCACCTTTTAGCATTACGCCATTACCTGATCTTATCGCTAATGAACTAATCTGCATCACGGCATCTGGCCTTGATTCAAAAATAACCCCTAAGACTCCAATTGGCACAGTTTTTCTTTCTAAGATCAATCCCTTTGAAAGCTCTCTTTTTATTTGAACTTGATTTACAGGATCGGCCAAGTCTCCAACTTTTCTTACTCCTTCAATTCCTATATTTAATTTTGCTTTTGATAACTTTAATCTAGAAAGTAAAGCCCTAGAAATACCTTTTTTTTCTGCACTCGAATAATCCGCATTATTAGCCTCTAATATTTCTTTAGAATTTTTTTCTAGATAATCAGCCATAATATTTAAGGCTTTGATTCGATTTTGATTTTCAGTCTGACTTATCTTTATTGATGCCAAACGAACTTTATCAGCTTTTTCTAGAAGATCATTACCTGGTTGAGGAACTTCAAAGATATTAGCCATAATATTTTTTAGTTAATTTAATAATAATTCAAATTAACGATTCTTTAAAGTAAATTTCTTTCTGAATTAATATCTAAAAAATAATTGAACTTGACTTTTCCAATCACCATTGGAATCATAAGAACCTAATAATTCTAAGTTTGGATTTGCCTGAAAAGTCAAAATTCCTAAAGGTGAAATATCATCTCTACCTGGAACGGTCTGAAAGGCAAAATTTATGGTATCAGTAATATCAAGACCTATTTCGGCTACCCAAGCTTGAGAAGAAAATTCCTCATTAGAAGAGGATTGACCATCATTTTCTATATCTAAATTTTCATTGGAAAAAATATTATTTAATGAGTCATTTTTTTCTATTAACGCTGGATATAAAGATAACTGAAATCTTTCACTAAATGCATCAGCATTATTAAGTTGAGAAATAAATGCTCTATTTATTAAATTTGCAGAGTTACCTCCAATCAAACCAATTATTTGTGATCTGTTATAACTTGGCGTGCTCCTTAATTGAATTCTTCTATTTTCATCAGCAAAAGATAATTGATCTAAAAATCCTTCATAAGATGCTTCAATTTTGATAAGCCTCGAATTGCCAATTCCAAATGATCCCAAACCACTAGAAGTGGCATTTACATTAAGATCTCCTGAGATGTTTGAATCCTGATTATTTTCACTTATAGGAATTATAGAATCTGGAACTTTACTAACCAGAGAAAAATTAATAAATGGAACAACCCCACTTCTTGATGCAAATAAAATATAATTGTCTTTATTTTTATCAAGTTTAAATGGAGTAGTATATAGATTGGCTCTACCTTTTTTAAGATAAATTAGACCTCTAGCGTTTAGATCTTTGCCTACCTTTCCGTTTATATTAAGGTCTAATTTGGTATCTAAATAAGCTTGAACTAATTCTGAATATTGAAGTTTAAAGTCCGGACCAAGTTTTAATTTAAGATTATTAAAACTCAAATTATCCAAATAATTAGGCAAAGTTTCTCCTAAAAGAACTGAATTCAAAATTGTTTCATTTGAAATTATTTCAATATTTTGATTATTATTCCAATATAGTTCTGGCCAATCTTTTTTATCCTCTTTTTTTATAGTATTATTTTCTTTTTTATTATTTTGATTAGTACTATTAAAGTTTATAAATCCATTATTAAAGGATAAAGAACCTCCTAGAACAGGCCTTTCAAAAGACCCACTTAAATCGACATCTGAATCTATTAAAAAATTAAAATTATCTTTCTTTAAAGTAAAACTATTCGTTATCAAATTAATTTCTGACTTCTCAGAATCATTCTTACTATAAAAAGGCAAAGATCCTTTTATGAAAATTTTTCCAGAATCTTCAGTCTTTGCTTGTAGATTATTGACCTCTAAAGAATCAAAATCAAAAATTATTGTGCTATTAATATCTTTTATTATATTATTTAAAAAATTAATTTCAGAATCTTTAACTACGACAAATCCATTTAATAGAGGTTTATTTAAGGTTCCTTTTAGAATTACTCTAAGATTCACATCACCTTCTTTAAAGGTAAAATACTCATCAGCAAAAATATCTATTAACTCAATAAATTTTCCATTACCAATCAATCTTAGATCTAAGTTATCAGATTTATTTATAGGTATTGAGCCTTCAATATTAATTGGGATTTCAGAATCATTTATTATAAGGGAAAAATCAATATCAAAAATAGAATTATTAAACTCAACTAGTCCTTTATCAAATATTATTATATTGTTTTTAATAAATGAATTATTGGAAAAAATTTCGCTAGAGAAAGATTTTGTATCAAGATCATAAAATAAATTCATATCCAACCCTCCAAGAAAATCTCTTTGTTTATTTAAAAAGATATTTGCTGCACTTAATGGTAATTTTTTAATTCTTAAAGAACCTTTCCCTGTTAATAATCCTCCTTCCAAATCAATAGAAAATTCCTCTTTATTATTTTTATAGTAATCTCTAGATACATCAAGAAAGGCATTTAATTTTGCATTCAATTTGTAATTGGCTGGGCTATCGCCCTGAATAGTAATTTTCCCATTGTATCTACTTCTAAATTTATTTAAATATTTTTGCAAATTAAATTTATCCTCTAGCAAATTACTATTTTCAATAAAGTTATTTATAAAATCGATCCTCTCTTTAAATGATTTATTATCTTTATTTATTTCCAAATCATCCAAAATATTCGATTTACTTACAGGGATCACTTTTTTATTATCAAAATTAAAAATATCAACAGCAGTAAGGATAGTCCAACTAGTACTTATATCCTTGAATTCTGAATTAATTAAATTATTTTTACTTGAATCATATTCGACTTCAATTATTCCTCCATCAATTGGATACAATGAAGAGTTTATATAAAAAGAATTATTTTTGACGCTGAAATCAAATAATGAATTAGCTAGATTAATATTCCCATATTTACCTAAACTCCAAGCAATTCGCCCATCAAGGTATGACTGGTCTGATGAAATCGATCCCTCACCATTAATAACTCCATCAATTCTATCGAATTGATTTTTGTTTATAGATAATTCAAGTTCATCAAGAGGAAAATTATCAGCCCGCCAATTATAACTATCATCCTGTTTGACTATTCCTATAGTTCCTTTATTTGAGTTAAAAACTCTTATAAAATTTGCATTATCTAGTTTAAGATCAGAATCAAACTTGATTGAAAGAAATGAAGGGATTGGAGTATATATATTTTTCATATTTAGCAGAAATTCATTATTTTCATTTTTAATATTTCCCTCCCATATTTCTCTAATACGGATACCTTTAAAGTGAGGATAATCAAGATTAAAGTTTATCGAAATATCAGGATCAGTAATTTTTCCTTTTAACTCTCCTTTAGCAGTAACGAAACCCCTTATATCATTTTTTCGGAAAATATTTAAATTAGATAATTGAGTTCTATTTATTTTAAAACTAGTATCTATATCACCAAAATTAATACCTCTTCTATCAAACCAATAGGGCATATTACCCGATAATTGGATGTCTGGATTGAGGCTATTAATGTATCCAATACTTCCTTTAAAATCAATATTATTGGAACTTCTATCAAATGGCACATTTAGTTTAAAATTCGAAGTCAAAGTTCCATAATTTAATTTTTCTGAATTACCAATTAAATTATTATCTTTACAAAAAAAACTAGTTGAATCTGAATTTATATTTTCTGAGAAAGCCTCCGATTTTATTTTTAAATTAGTAAAAGAAAATCTTCCTTTGCAAAATGTTTCATTTGGTAATTTATTAAATTTAAAGTTAGATTTAAAATTTCCTTTTTTAAAACTAATTTTTCTATTCCCAATAATATATTCAGAATTCTCAAGATCTAAACCTCTAGAAAACAAATCCAGTTTTAGAAAGTCTTGATTTAATTTTGTATTAAATTTAAATTTTAAAAAACCTTTTTCATCAAAATTTGATTTTACATTTGCAATGATTTGTCTATTACTTGACTTGTAGATAAAATTACCTTTTACTTTTGTTTTTAATCCTGCTTTTTTAAATTTAAGGATTGAATATTTATTTAAGTTAAAGTTCAATTCATATTTTAATTTTGATTTTTTTGTACTTCTATCTTTTTCATAAGGATTATCCCTTTTAAAAAAATCTCTATCAATATGAATTGCAGCTTGCTCTGGACTTATTTTAACTATCCATTTTTGTTTTAAAAAAGATCTCAAAGGCATAATGCCCACATATACATTTTTAGCTTTAATTTCAGAATCTATATCTTTTTTATCATTAATTTTTGAATTACCTAAAGAAAAACCTAGAAATCTAATTCCGACATAATCACCCAAATCAACATTTTTATCTAAAAGATTCTCAATACTTTCTTCTAATTCTAATTTCCTAGAACTATAAGTTTCTTTTAAAAAATTATTTAATAAAAAAGTGCCTAATAAACCTAAGGGGAAAAGCATCCCTACTATAAAAATCTTAGTATTTAAATTTAGAGATCTAATTTTTTTCAAGTTAGAGCCCAAAAATAGAGTAGGCTTACAAAATATAAGAAATTAATCAACTCAAAGCCACTAAATGTCTTTTTTTGAACTATTAGAGAACACACCTAAAATTTTTGGATTATTTGGGATATTTCTTTTCATGTGCACCATCGTAGCTTTTATATTTAATTTTGGTTTTAAATTTCGAATAATTGGAGCAACTATTTTTTCATTATTGCTTTCTTTGAGTAGTTGGGCATTTATACAAAGTTACACCGAACAGGTTGTAATAGAAGGTGCAAAATATGTTCCAATTGTTTATGACAATGGGTTCGATTTGATTATTGCTAAAGCAGATAATGACTTTCCAGAAGAATCTATTGAACCAACTTTAAAACAATTTTCAGAAAACTTGAAGAAAGGTAGCAGATCCGGGGCGAATGTAAAAATAAAGATAAGAAAACTTGAAAAAATTTCTGATGGTGTAAGTAAACCAGTGGTTATAGGAGAAGTTCAGAAAAATGTCAAAATGAATTAGTCTTTTAAACAATGGAAAGTAAAACCTTTTTAGATTTTTTGCCAACTAATTTTAGACATGAGAAATCTTTTTTTATTCAGAATAATCTAGATGACTTTAAAAAATTAAGTAATCTTTCGGACCTAGATATAAATAAGATTCAAAGAAAGTCTTCACTATGTACATTGAACAATCTAAAGAAAATTAGAGTTATAGCTATTTTTAAAAAAGAAATTGGAATTTCTCCACCGCAAGCATATCTACTTTTACATTGCGGTATATCATCTATTAAATCATTATCACTATCTACTCCTTACGAATTAGAACGCAAAATTGGTAGATTAGAGAGAACTCTTAGAGTTAAAAATGAGACAGATACAACTTTTATTATTTTAAAAGAATGGATTCAAAAAGCTAGTCAAATAGAAAAATCTATTTGAAATCTTGGTTAAAAATTTTTTTTAATGTAGAATTTAGAAAAAGTTTGTGATGATGAAACCTTTATTATTCTTATTATTTTTGTTTTCCAACTTTTTATACCCAGTTTTTAGTCAATCTAACTTATTGGAAAGTGTAAAAAAGAATCCAAAAGAAGCAAGGAATCTATGTAATAAGTTTAGAGAGTTTAATTCAGAAGGTATTTCAGCTAGTTCAGATAAAGCTATAAAGTATGTATCAAACCAAAAAAAATTAACTCCCGTTAACGCAGAGATCTTTTCTATTTACGTTATTGGGCTGCACTGTCCAGACATTATCTAAAGTCTAAATGTCTGGTACAAGATGGTTTGACAAGTCTCTAGTACTTAGAGATGGAGTAACACTTATATCAAGGATTTGGTTACCTAATACTAATGGCCCATGGCCTGCTTTATTAATGAGACAACCTTATGGCCGGGAAATAGCTTCAACTATTACCTATTCTCATCCTGAATGGTGGGCCTCCAAGGGGTATATGGTAATAATTCAAGATGTTAGAGGAATGGGTTCTTCTGAAGGTGTTTTTAATGGTTTTTCGCAAGAAGCTAGCGATACTTCGGAAACACATGAATGGGTAAGGTCTCTAAAAGAATGTGATGGGAAACTTGGCTTATATGGTTTTTCATATCAAGGATTTACTCAACTAAGTGGTGAATTAAATTCAAAGCCGCCCGATTGTTTATCTCCAGCAATGACTGGGATGAATATTAAGGAGCATTGGTGTTCAGATGGAGGAGCTTATTGGTGGCATAACAATATTGCATGGGGACTTCAAATAGCTGCTCTAAAAATGAAAAGAGAAAATAATTTGTTTGTGTGGGGAAAGATAAGATTAGCCTTAGAAAATAAAAGTTATTTAAGGGAAGGAATTGATATTTTAAAAAAATATGATCCTAATAGCTTTGTTTTGGAATGGCTTAAAAATTTAAATAATGCTACCCCATTTGAAGAATTTAAACCAATTTCAACATGGATTAAACAACCTATGTTAATTATTGGAGGACTTTGGGATCCACATTTAAAAGGTGCCTTTGATCTTTATAAAAAGTCTAAAGAAGCTGGTGGAAGCCCAGAGATTATTATTGGGAATGCAACACATCTAAATTGGTGGGAGGAATCACAAGAATCTTTATTAATATTTTTTGACAAACATTTAAAATCAGATGAGAAATTTAATTCTAAGAATTTAAAAGAGGAGAAAAAGATATGGAATATTTCATTAAATAAATGGGAGGAATTAGATAATAAATTTCACCCCGAATTTATTTTTGGGCTCAAAAGCGATGGCACAGCAAATGTAGAGGTTGAAGATGGAAGTCTGACCATAAATTCAAAAGGATCAGGATGGTTCACAATTGTTAATGACCCATGGAGACCTACTCCATCTGACGGTGGCCACTTAGGTCCAAATCCAGGCAAGTTAGATAGAAGTATTATTGATAAACGCCTAGATGTAGGTGTTTTTCAAACCAATTCTTTTGAAGAAGATAAACATTTAACAGGAGTCCCCAAATTAGAAATCATAGTAAAAAGTGATCAGCCCAATTTCGATATCTGCCTTGCTTTATCTCTACTTGAGGAAGGTAATGAGAATGTTAATCAATTTTCAACTGGATTCTTAAGGGTTAAAAACTCGAAAATAAATGAAGAATGCACTTATCAAATAACAATGCAACCAACAAATATTTGTTTGATTAAAAATAGCAAGCTTCGCTTATCTATTTCTGCAGCAGCTTATCCCGCTATTGGAGTTAATCCTGGATTTGGGGAGGGAAATGTTGGTGCGCCTTCAGCAAATCATAGAATTATCACTCTAAGTTTTAGCCTTACTAAAACATTTATGAAAATGACCCCTTTTTTTAATAAATAATTATTTTTTTGGTTAATAATTTGATATTATTAATCCTTAACATCTACCAGTCATGATCGAGACAATTCAAGCAGACTGGATTAAATCAGAAGCTATCAACCTAGAAAATTGTTGCAATGATAATCCATTAAAAATATTAGGTCCTCACTTTTATAAAGAGCAATGGATAATAAGGCTATGGATGCCTGAAGCCGAAGAAGTTAAAATAAATTTTAAAAATAATACCTACAAGGCCGAAAGCATAAACCATAGATGGCTTTTTGAAGCAATCTTGCCTGAAAATCCAAATTCCAATTACGAAATAAATATTTCACGAGGAGGGATCACACATACACAACGTGACCCTTGGTCATATAGAGAAGAGTGGATGGGAGAAGTTGATCGGCATCTTTTCGCAGAAGGTAATCATCATCATATTTGGGAAAAAATGGGAGCACATCTCATTGAAGAAAAGAATCAAAAAGGAGTCATGTTTTGCATTTGGGCTCCAAATGCAAAATCAATCTCGATCATTGGAGATATAAATTCTTGGGATGGAAGACATCATCCAATGCAAAAAAGATTAGGGGGAATTTGGGAACTATTCATGCCAACAATGCAAGAGGGAGACACATATAAATATGAAATAAGAACACAACAAGGTCATATTTATGAGAAAGCTGATCCATATGGTTTCCTTCATGAAATCAGACCTCAAAATGGTTCAATAGTTTCAAAATTGAAAAACTTTAATTGGAATGATAATTCTTGGATTTCAAATAGAGATTCATCTAGTCAAATTAATAAGCCAATTTCAGTTTATGAAATGCATTTAGGAAGTTGGCTCCATGAATCAACTGATAATAAATATCTTGAAGACAATGGAGAGCCAAGAGACCCAGTGCCCGCAGCAGATTTAAAACCTAGAACAAGATTATTAACTTATCCAGAATTAACCGAAAAACTCATCCCTTACGTAAAAGAGAGAGGATTTACTCATATTGAATTAATGCCAATAACTGAACATCCTTTTGATGGTTCATGGGGATACCAGGTTACAGGCTGGTATGCGCCAACAAGTAGATTTGGCACCCCAAATGAATTTAGGGAATTTGTCAATAAATGTCATGAAGAGGGCATAGGTGTAATTCTTGATTGGGTACCTGGTCATTTCCCAAAAGATAAGCATGGTTTAGCATTTTTTGATGGTTGTCATCTTTATGAACATGGAGATTCACGCATAGGTGAACACAAAGAATGGGGAACCCTAATATTTAATTACAGCAGAAACGAAGTACGAAATTTCTTAGTAGCCAACCTCGTTTATTGGTTTGAAGAGTTTCATATTGATGGCATAAGAGTAGATGCTGTAGCTTCAATGCTTTACAGAGATTATCTACGCCCAGATGGCGAATGGATACCCAACGAAAATGGTGGGAATGAAAATATAGAAGCCGTTCAATTTCTTCAACAGGCTAATCATGTACTCTTCCAACATTTCCCAGGTGCACTTTCTATCGCTGAAGAATCAACAACTTGGCCAATGGTAACCAAACCAACTGACATGGGAGGGTTAGGGTTTAATTTAAAATGGAATATGGGATGGATGCACGATATGCTCGATTATTTTGAGATAGATCCTTGGTTTAGGCAATTCCATCAAAATAGTGTAACTTTCTCAATAACATATAACTATACAGAGAACTTTATGCTTGCTCTTAGTCATGATGAGGTTGTCCATGGGAAAAGTCATCTTTTGCATAAAATGCCTGGAGATGACTGGAAGAAATATGCAAATACTCGAGCTTTACTCACTTATATGTGGACCCACCCTGGTAAAAAAACAATATTTATGGGAATGGAATTTGGACAAAGGCAAGAATGGAATGTTTGGGATGATCTACAATGGGAGTTACTGGAATTTGAACCTCATAAAGGTATCAGAAACTTGATTGATGACCTAAACGCACTTTACAAAAATGAAGCTGCGTTATGGAAAAATGACTTTGATCCTTATGGATTCCAATGGATTGATTGTAATGACAAATCTAATTCGGTTATAAGTTTCATGAGAAGAGAAAACGACACCAATGAGTGGCTTGTTGTTGTTGCTAACTTTACACCTAATACTCATGGATCATACAAAATAGGTGTTCCTGTGGAAGGATTTTATAAAGAAATATTTAATTCAGATGGCTCTAGATACGGGGGGAGTAACAAAGGAAATATGGGGGGTAAAGAAACTATAAATTACAATATTCATGATTATCAAAATGCTCTAGAACTTGCTTTGCCCCCATTAAGCGTAAGTATATTCAAACATCAATCAAAAAAATAATAAGGCTCATTTAACTTAGTGCTTCATATAAATGTTCATATACCACTTTTGCTCTGCTTTGCATTGTAAGATTTTTAAGTTGGAATTTTAATTTTTTCTTAAAACATATCGAATTGAAAAATGGGTCAAGATCTACCACTACTACTTTCTGCCGCATTAGGTAAAAAAGTAAATAGGCCTCCAGTATGGATGATGAGGCAAGCAGGAAGATATATGAAAATCTATAGAGATTTAAGGGAGCGTTACCCAAGTTTTAGAGAAAGATCTGAAAATCCAGAGCTCTCATATGAGATTTCAATGCAGCCTTTTCATGCTTTCAAACCGGATGGTGTGATCCTTTTTTCAGATATTCTCACACCTCTCCCAGGGATGGGTATAAATTTTGAAATAATAGAAAGTAAAGGTCCAATAATTGAGGACCCAATAAGAACTCTTAACCAGATAGGAAATTTAAAAGAATTAAATCCAAGTGAGAGTTTAAGTTTTGTTGGGCAAGTTCTTTCTTCACTAAAAAAAGATGTGAATAATGAGGCAACAGTTTTAGGTTTTGTTGGCGCACCTTGGACTCTTGCTGCATATGTAGTTGAAGGTAAAAGCAGTAAAAATTATTCTTTAATAAAATCAATGGCTTTTAGAGAGCCAGATTTACTTCATAAACTCCTTGATCATTTTGCAAAATCTATTGGTGAATATCTTAAATATCAAATAAAATCTGGAGCGCAAGTAGTACAAATTTTTGATTCATGGGCAGGTCAACTAAGCCCACAAGATTTCGATACCTTTGCTGGACCGTATCAAAAAAAAGTTGTTGACATTGTAAAAGCGGAATACCCTGAAACACCAGTAATTCTTTATATTTCAGGAAGTGCTGGTGTCATCGAAAGAATGGCAAAAACTGGAGTAGATATAATCTCATTAGACTGGACAGTAGACATTGAAGAAGCTTGTAAAAGAATCCCTAGTGGGATAGGAATTCAAGGTAATGTTGACCCTGGCATTTTATTTGGAAACAAAGAATCAATAAAAGAAAGGATAGATAATACTTTCAATAAAATTAAAGACAGGAAATATATTCTTAATTTGGGTCATGGGATTTTACCTGGGACTCCAGAAGAAAATGCTCAAACATTTTTTGAACATGGAAAAAAACTTACTTACTAGTCAAAGTCTTGGCATATAAAAACTTATTAATCACAGGTGCGAATGGATGTGTTGGCCAATATTTAGTTGATTGGTTTTTAAAAAACACAAAATTCAGGCTTTATCTCATGGTAAGAGACAAAAGTAAGTTACCAATTTCTGTTCAAGAAAATAAAAAAGTCAAGTTAATGGTGTGTGATATCAGGGAATCAAATAGGTATAAAAAGGAAATTAGTCAAATTAATTACCTAATACATACTGCTACAGCTTGGGGAGATCCAAGAAGAGCCTATGAAGTAAACATTAAAGCTTTTGAAGATTTACTTGAGATGCTTGATATTGACAAGTTAGAAAAGATTATTTATTTTTCAACAGCTAGCATTCTAGATACCCAAACAGAATTAATGAGGGAATCATTGATTTATGGAACAGAGTACATTCAAACAAAATATGAATGTTTCCAGAGACTTAGAGAAAGCTCATTTGCAGAAAAAACTTTCGCTGTTTTCCCTACCTTGGTTTTTGGAGGAAATCTTGAAAAAAAAAGTAAATATCCTGTGAGTTATTTAACTAGTGGATTGAGAGAAATTGGAAAATGGCTTTGGTTAGCAAGATTTTTTAAACTCGATTCTAAATTTCACTTTATACATGCAAATGATATCGCTCAAATTTGTGGATTTCTAATTAAAAATTATAAACAAGAGCAATACAAAGGCTTTAGAAAATTTGTCCTAGGTCAGAAATTTATTTCAATTGATCATGCCATCATTACACTTTTAAAAAGAAATAATATGAGGAGATATTTTGCGATACCCCTTACAAAAAAAATTCTAAAAATATTATTAAGAATTCTCCCCATCCAAACCACCCCTTGGGACTATTTCAGTATCAAGAAATATGACTTTAATCATGCACCCATCACTAATCCTGAGACTTTCAAACTTAAAAGTTATGCGAAGTCACTGAATGAAATTTTAAGGTTTTCAAAGTTACCAAGCTGTAATAACAATTAAAATTCTCACGGATAGTCTCCCAAAACCTTGTAATATATATAAATAAGTAAATTTCAATTATGTTACGTTCAATCTTTGCAGGGTTATTCGCAATAGTTTTAACTCTAAGTCTAGGAATTTCAACAGTTTCAGCGAAGACTGTTGAAGTAAAACTTGGAACGGATGCTGGAATGCTTGCATTTGAACCAAGTACAGTAACCATAAGTACTGGTGATACAGTTAAATTTGTTAACAATAAATTAGCTCCTCACAATGCTGTTTTTGATGGCCATGAGGAATTAAGTCATGCAGACCTTGCTTTTGCACCAGGAGAGTCTTGGGAAGAAACATTTGATGCTGCAGGAACTTATGATTACTATTGCGAGCCTCACAGAGGCGCTGGAATGGTAGGTAAAGTTGTTGTTGAATAATTCTTCATATTTAAGGCTCTTTTTCTTAAACCTTATTTCAGTCATACCTAGATCTTGATTGATGAAAATAGTTCCAAGCGAATTTTCAAAATCAGCTTGGAGCTATTTTATTTTGGCCAAAGAAATTGCTCATAAAAATTATCAACAAAACGTAGACTCTGACAACTTATTTTTAGCACTTATAAAACAAGACAACCTTACAAAAAAAATCTTAAAAAAAAATAATGTAAATATTAAAGAGATTGAGAAAGAAATAATGTCTTCTTTAAATTTGAAGGCAAAAATGAAAAATAAACAAGATAATTTATATATTGGAGATACTCTTCACAAAATATTTTTGAAAGCTAATGATATTAAAAATACTTTAAATGATGTAGTGATATCAACAGAACACATAGTTTACGGTTTCACTTATGATGATAAATATGGATTTCAAATTTTAAATCAAAAAGGTATTCCAGAATTTCTTGAAACTATAAAAAAAATGAAGTCAGATCCAGCATTAAAAAACGCATTTGATACTTCTAATGAGTCTTTGGGAAAATATGGTATAGATCTAACTCAATCTGCACGAGATAGAATTTTAGACCCAGTTATTGGTAGGGATGAAGAAATAAGAAGAACAATTCAAATATTGAGTAGAAGAACAAAAAATAATCCAGTTCTTATTGGAGAACCTGGGGTTGGTAAAACGGCCATTGTTGAAGGGTTGGCTCAAAGAATTATTAATGGCGATGTACCTTCTGCGCTACAAGATAGGCAACTAATTTCATTAGATATGGGTTCACTTATAGCTGGGGCAAAATATCGTGGAGAATTTGAAGAAAGAATAAAAAATGTCTTAAAGAAAGTCAAGGAATCAGACGGTAAGATAATTCTTTTTATTGATGAAATTCATACAGTTGTAGGGGCTGGTGCTAGCGGAGGTTCTTTAGATGCAAGCAACCTATTAAAACCAATGCTTGCAAGAGGAGAACTTAGATGTATTGGTGCTACAACTATTAATGAACATAAACAAAATATAGAAAAAGATCCTGCTCTAGAAAGAAGATTTCAGAAAATAAAAATTGATGCTCCTTCAATAGATGATACTGTATCAATATTAAGAGGATTGAGAGAAAGATACGAAGTTCATCATAGCGTGAGAATTTCTGATAATGCTTTAGTTGCAGCTGCAACCCTTAGCGAGAGATATATTAACGATAGATTTCTTCCTGACAAAGCAATAGATCTCATCGATGAAGCAGCCTCAAGATTAAATATGATCATAACTTCCAAACCAGAAGAAATTGATGAAATTGATCGAAAAGTTCTGCAGTTTGAGATGGAAAAATTATCTTTAAAAAGAGAAACAGATGATTTTTCTCTAGAAAGATTAAAAAAAATCAATAATGAACTTATATCCCTTAAAGATAAACAGGCAGAATTAGGCGCTAAATGGAAAAAAGAAAAAGATGAAATTGATGAGGTTAGTACTATAAAAGAAGAAATTGAATCTGTTCAATTACAAATAGATCAAGCCAAAAGGAGTTTTGACCTCAACAAAGCAGCAGAATTAGAATTTGGAACTTTAAATTCTTTACAAAAAAAATTGAAAGAAAAAAGTGAGTGTCTAGTTAATTCTTACAAAAACGGAGAGACGAGTCTTTTAAGGCAAGAGGTTACTTTTGATGATATTGCAGAAGTTGTCTCAAAGTGGACCTCTATTCCAGTACAGAACTTAAACCAGTCAGAAAAAGATAAACTTTTGAGCCTAGAGTCAAACCTTAAAGAAAAAATTATTGGTCAAGATAGTGCAATTAGCGCTGTTGCAGATTCCATTAAGAGATCAAGGACTGGTCTAAATGATCCAAGTAAGCCATTAGCCAGTTTTCTCTTCTTAGGTCCAACTGGTGTTGGGAAAACAGAGCTGAGCAAAGTAACTGCCAAAATTATATTCGATTCAAATTCTTCAATTACAAGACTGGATATGTCTGAATATATGGAAAAGCATTCAGTAAGCAAAATCATAGGTGCGCCTCCTGGATATTTAGGTTTCGAATCAGGCGGTCAATTAACTGAAGCTGTGCGCAAAAATCCTTATTCATTGATTCTTCTAGATGAAATAGAGAAAGCTCACAAAGATATCTTAGATATTCTCTTACAGGTTCTTGATGATGGAATTATTACTGATGGTCAAGGTCGTACAATCAATTTCAAAAATGCCATCATTGTTCTCACAAGTAATTTGGGAAGTCAATCAATAAGTGATTTATCAGTTAGAAAAGAAGATACAAATGAAATTCAAAAAATTGTAGATAGTGAACTAAAAAAATTTTTCAAACCTGAGTTTTTAAATCGACTTGATGAAATAGTTATTTTTAATAATTTAGAACTAAACGATATAAAAGAAATTGCAAAAATCCAGCTTCAAAATTTAGAAAACAGACTTAACAAAAAAAACTTAAATTTAAGAATTACAAATGAGGCAATTAACCAACTGGTCCAAAATAGTTTCGATAATGCTTATGGTGCAAGGCCTTTAAAAAGAATTATTCAAAAACAAATTGAGACAAAAATTTCAAACAACATATTAAATAATAATTACCTTAATAAAGACGATGTTAATATTTATCTGGTTAATGGAGAGATAATTGTTGACTGAAGATCCCAATTAAAGAATTTTATATGACTCGAAATTTAACAACTTTCATCTAAGTTTCGAACCATTCAGGAATTTTCTCATAACTTGCTTTATTAGATTTATTTTCTTTTGATTCTGTTTTCCAACAACATGTTCTGCCCTTATCCTTATCCTGTAAGTATTCATTAGCCCATGTCCAAATTAATTCAGAAGTGAATTCCATTCCTACATTTTTCATAATTCTTAGATCCAAAGCATCTAAGTCATTTAATTTTTTCCAGTAATTCAATAAAGGATCATCTTTATTTATCAAAAAAGTATGATCAAATTGCTGCTTTAGTTTTTTTTCAAGGGGCTTAAGACTTGAAAAATCCACAACAAAACCATTTAAGTCTAATTTTTTTGCAGTAAACCAAAAGGTGAATGATCTTGAATATCCATGCACAAATCTGCAGTGGCCTTTATGGCGCCATTGTCTATGTGAACAGGGAAAATCCACGTAACTCTTACTGCATGAAAATTTTAGAGAATGAAGATACATCAATTAACTGTTAGGATGATTTTTGATAAGACATAATGAATAGGATTTAACATAGCAAACATAATGACTTATTCAACTAATTTTTCGATAGAAGATCTACGCTTTGATAATTATGGTTTAATCCCTGCAATAGCACAAGATTGGCTAGACGGGTCGATTCTTATGCTTGCTTGGATGAATAAAGAATCATTGTCAATGACTCTTGAAACAAAAAACGTACATTACTGGAGTAGATCTAGATCCGAAATCTGGAGAAAAGGAGCTACGAGTGGAAGTACCCAAATACTTAAGGAGATAAGATTCGACTGCGATAATGATGCCCTAATCCTTTTGATTAAACAAAATGGTTCAGGTGCATGTCACACTGGGGAGAAAAGTTGTTTTTTTAACGCAATCCAAATCAATCAAAATGATAAAAAAGAGAAAAAAACAACTCCCTTCTCAAATATTTGTTCTGAATTATTTAATACAATTAACGAAAGATCAATAAATCCTTCAGAGAAAAGTTACACAAATCATTTATTAACAAAAGGCAGTAACACTATTTTGAAAAAAATAGGAGAGGAATCTGCAGAATTTATAATGGCTTGTAAAGATAATGATAAAAATTCAATCTCAAATGAAGCTGCTGATTTAATTTATCATCTGCAGGTAGCCCTTATGCACAAAGGAGTTGAGTGGAGAGATGTACTTGCTGTTCTAGAATCAAGAAGAAAAAAAAATAATTAAAATTTAGAGTTTTTAATTTTTTTAATCTAAAAATATGAGAAAAAAATGTTAATTAATTAATTAATAATTATTAATTAATTATTAATTAATTATTACATGTATGGCTTATTAATAAATTAACTATAAGTTGAATATATCAACAAAGAGGTAAATCGTGAGTTCATTAAGCGATTTTCTTGGTGAAATAGGACGTCATCAACTTTTGACTCCCGAGAGAGAACTCACTATGGGCAGAAAAGTCCAAGAAATGGTTGTTCTTATAAATAGATGTCAAGAAGCAGGTGGGAAAGGTTCCGCTTGTGAATATTCCGATGATGAAAGGAAAAAGATCAGAATTGGTGAAAAGGCCAAAAATGAAATGATAACCGCCAACCTAAGACTAGTTGTTAACCTTGCAAAGAGATACCAAGGTAAAGGACTAGAATTGCTGGACTTAATTCAGGAGGGGACATTAGGCCTTACAAGGGCTGTAGAAAAATATGATCCCTCTAGGGGGCACAGATTCTCTACCTACGCTTATTGGTGGATCAGGCAGGGATTAAATAGAGCATTATCAACTCAAAGTAGAACCATAAGAATACCTGTAAATATTAATGAAAAACTTACAAAATTAAGATCAGCAAAATCAAAGCTTATGCAACTTAAGGGCATTCCACCCACCTCTGTTGAGCTAGCTGAAGAAATGAAAATAACTAAGGAGGAAATTGATGAACTCCTTTCTTGTGAATTAAGAAGCATTACTGTAAGTCTCCAGGGTACTGTTAAATCAAAGTCGGATCCCTCTGAGCTAGTTGATATTCTTCCAAGTGATCAGACTCCCCCAATGGAATTAGCCGAATTAGCCGAAAGGACAGCCTCAGCCTGGAAGTTATTAGATAAAGCAAACTTAACAGAAAAAGAAAGAAAGATAGTAAGCCTGAGATTTGGTTTAGACGGTTCTAATGAATGGAGAACTTTAGCTGAAGTGGCAAGACATATGAGTTGTAGTAGGGAATATTGCCGACAAGTCGTTCAACGTGCCTTAAGAAAACTTAGAAAAGCAGGAATACAGAATGGACTAGTTGATAGCATTAGCTAAAAATACCTTAAGAAATCTAAATTATATAAATAAGGATGATAGAGAATTACAAAAACAAAGAAAAAATTTATGATGCTGAAGTTTTAGAAAGCTCTACATTTGATGAGAATATCATAATCAAGATTCTTATTAAAGCAGGAAGAACAATTGCCAAGCCCGCCTTAGAGGTTTTGGAAATGGCTATAGATCCTTTTACTCCAGCACAAGTAAGAGTTTCCTTGATGGCTGCTCTTGCTTATTTAATAATGCCATTTGACCTTTTCCCTGACTTTATGCCATTAGTTGGCTTTAGTGATGATTTTGTCGCCCTCACGGCAGTACTTAGTATATGGAGCAAATATATGACTCCTTCAATAAGAGCAAGAGCAGAGAAAAAGCTTAATAAGTTATTCCCTTTTTATTAAATGAGTAAATTATCTCAACAAGAAGAAAAAAAACTCATCTCCTTCATTAAAGATTGGTTGAAATCTCATGGATTAAACCAAAAAGATTTAGCAAATGAATTAGATATTAAATCTAGCAGAACCTCTGAGATTATTCTCAAAATCAAAGAATTACATAAAAAAGGTGGTATGTTCAACATTGCAAAAAATCTTATAAAGATTGAACAAAATTGGTTAAACAATATCAAAAATGATTATCCAGAGACAAAGCAAGCACCACCATATAATCAATTAGATATAGACTCTTTAGTAAATCAGATAAATCAGGACACTAATAAATAAAAATTTACTAAAACATTCTCTTTTTATAAAAAATAATCTTCTAAGTTAACAAAGAGATTCCAAAGAAATATATCACTCCTATAAACTAACCTTTTAACTAATAAATATCGTTTTAATATCTATACATAATCAAAAATTAACTTACAAATAAAAAATATTTTTATAAACTTTCTTTTAAATAAATTTACTTTTATAAATAATATAAAATACTAAAAATATTATTAATTATATTTAAAAAGCCTGAATCCAGGGGTAAATATCATAATTAGTCCATATACCTTTTTCCCAATATATATCTTCCTCAATCAAATCAATTAATTCATTTTTATCATTAGCTTGAAAAATTCCAAACAAATATTTAGTACATTTTGTTGGTCCTAAAGTAACTAAAATATCGCGATCTTTTAATTTTTTAAGTCTACTAAGATGTTGTTCACGAAATGGAGTCCTTTTTATGATTGCATCTTCACAATACTTTCCAAAAACTACAAACTTTTCCATTCTTAAAGATAAATAATAGAGTAAATACATTCTCAATAATTGCATATATTACACACAAATTGCTATCTTAATTAAGAAGAACTTTCTTTTAATTAATTATGCTCACTGGTAGTGATCTTCTTTCAAAAGTTAAAGAGCTTGGTGATGTTAGCAAGTCTGACCTTGTTCGAGCTTGTGGATATGTTTCTACTAAGAAAAATGGGGGTGAACGCCTAAATTTTACCGCATTTTATGAAGCACTTCTAGAAGCAAAAGGAGTTAATCTTGGTGACTCTGGAGCTGTAGGTATTGGCAAAGGCGGAAGAAAACTAAGTTATATCGCAACAGTTCAAGGAAACGGAAATCTTTTGATTGGGAAAGCATATACAGCACTTTTAGATTTAAAAGCTGGCGATGAATTTGAAATTAAACTTGGGAAAAAACAAATAAGATTATTACCTACAGAGGAATCTTAGTGAGAATAAAAATAAGTCTTATACTCAATTTTTTAAATTCCTAATTAGTTTTTTTTATCAATATATTCTCTTTATATTTATTTTTTTTGATCAGCAGCTAAACGCATATCTTTACAAAATTCACCCACATGATCAACAACATCTTTTTTACTTGAACTAGAAATTCGTTTTACAAATGCACTACCAATAATTACTCCATCTGCTCCCCACTCACGAACTCTATTAACATGTTCAGGGGTGGATATCCCAAAACCAACAGCAATTGGATTAGAGTTTATTCTTTTTAATTTAGCAATAAGATTTTCTAATCTACTTTCCATTTTGTTTCTCTCACCAGTGACACCTGTAACACTTACTAAATAAGTAAAGCCCTTTGTATTATTGGATATTTTCTTCATTCTTTCAAAGGGAGTAGTTGGAGCCACCAATAAAATCAAATCCATAGAATGGTCACTAACTTTTTTAGAAAATTCATTAGCCTCCTCTAAAGGTAGATCAGGAATTATTAGTCCAGAAACTCCAGCATTAGATGCCATCTCACAAAACTGTTCAAAGCCAAAACATAGTAAAGGATTTAGGTATGAAAAAAGTATGATAGGTATTTTTAATTTACCTTTTAAAGACTCTAAAAGTGTAATTACTCTCCTTAAGTTAGTACCTGCTTTCAAGGCGCGAGAGGCAGCCACCTGAATAACAGGTCCGTCTGCAAGTGGATCACTATATGGGATGCCTAATTCAATAAGGTCAGCTCCATTTTCTTGTAACTTTAATAAGATCTCAGATGTTATTTCAATATTAGGATCCCCAGCCATTATGAAAGGCATCAAAGCTAATTTTTTATTTTTTTTTAACTCACAAAACTTCTCATCTACCTTAGATAAAGATTCATTTTTAATAATTTGCATTTTGTTATCTTTCATGATTTTTGGATTTTTTTCTATGAAAAATTTATGGATTTTTTTCTAAATCTTCCATTAGTTTTTGCTGCTCTTCCTTTGACAATGCATTGAATTTGGTTTCTAGTTTATCATTTACAACTTTTTCATACTCTTTTCTATAACGCTTCCTTTGTTCCATAAAAGTCATTTTTCCATTTACAACTCTATAAACATAAGATGCTACCCAAGTAATAACAATCAGAATCAAGATACAACTTGAGAGAGTAGTTGATGTAAAATTATCGATATCAATTTGCGTTGCAAATTTATAACTAATTAATCCTATTAATGAAATAAATAAACCTATTTGTATAACTTTACCTTTAGTCAATTATTTACCCTTTACCACTTCCTTTTAGTCTGAGATTTAAAAATGGAGAAAATAAAATTAAACCTGGGAAGAAAAGAAATACAAGGCCATAAATTCCTAATCTTTCAAATTTGCCCATAAAATTCCATCTATTATTCATCCAGTAAAATAGTAATAATGGAATAACCAATAAATAGATAGAAAAAATTCCAATATAAGCAATTAAAGTGGCGAATGAATTATTGAAAAAACTTTCCATTGTGATTTATGGTTGCTTAGTTAAAACATAACAACTATTGGAAGTTATCGTCAGAACTAAAAATAAATAATGGGAGTGGGGGGACTTGAACCCCCACGAGCTAAATCGCTCGACGGATTTTAAGTCCGGCGCGTCTACCAATTCCGCCACACTCCCGAAGTAATTTGCGCTATTCAATCGTAGCCGAAAGAAACACATTTAACCAAGAAAAATTGGAATATTTACACTTTTAATTGTCAGATTAAATTGAATTTTTTTAATTTAATATCCCTTCTACTTGCCATTGTAAAGTTTCACCTGCATGAAATGGTTTTATTTGTCCGACAATATTTTTTTCCTCAACAACATCAATAATTTCCTTAATTTTATTAGGTTTAGAAACTAATTTTAATTTTTCTTTATTTGGGGGGAGATTATAAAAATTAGGGCCATTCAAACTTGCAAACTTTTCAAAATTATCCAGAGCATCTTCCTCTTCGAATACTGTTAAATAGCTTTCTATTGCTACTGGCGAATTGAAAATACCTGCACATCCGCAAAAAGCCTTCCACTTTCTAAGATGTGGAGCAGAGTCAGTTCCCAAGAAAAAACATTCTTTTCCACTTGTTGCAGCTCTCCTTAAAGCGAGTCTATTATTTTCCCTCTTAGCAACTGGTAAGCAGTAAAAATCACTATTTAAGCCTCCAAAAAACATTGCATTTCTATTTATATGCAAATGATGCGGAGTGATAGTAGCTCCAATATTATTTTCTTGAACAAAATCCACTGCATAAGAGGTGGTTATATGTTCTAGAACGATTTTTAATTTTGGGAATCTTTTAGTTATTTGAGAGAGTTCTTTATCTATAAAAACTTCTTCTCTATCAAATACATCTACTTCAGAATCAGTAACTTCCCCATGAATTAAAAGAGGCATTCCAGAATCTTGCATTGATTCAAAGATCTTATATAGATTTTCTATTTTCCTAACTCCATGGCTGGAATTTGTTGTAGCATTAGCAGGATATAATTTTGCTGCGAAAAAGACATTATTTTTAAAACCATTTATTAGTTCGCCTTTATCAGTCTCATCTGTAAGATACATTGTCATTAATGGTTCAAATTTAGAACTTTCTGGTAAAGCTTCAACAATAGATTTTTTGTAAGAAATAGCGCTTTCACATGATGTAATGGGGGTTTTAGTATTTGGCATAACGATCGCTCTTCCAAAAATTTCTGAAGTAAAATGAATAATATTTTTTAATACAAGACCTTCTCTTAAATGTAAATGCCAATCATCAGGTTTTATTATGGTTAAAGTCTTCAAAATTTTTTCTATTTAATCAATTTTAACAGCAAATTAAAATTGACAATAAATTATAGATATTCGAGGATAGTAATAAACCAATTATGAAAATTTTTATTATCCAAATAAAAGCCTAAATATGAGTGATTTTTTATTTCCAATAATAGAAATTATTTTAGGAGTAGTTCTACTTTTTGCTGGAGGAGAGTTTTTTATTCAAGGGGCCATATTTTTATCTTTAATTTTAGGAATACCTCAAATAGTAATTGGATTAACAGTAGTTTCTCTTGGAACAAGCTCTCCTGAGTTGTTGGTAAGTTTAAGTTCAATTTTAAAAGGCAGTGATTCGCTTGCGGCAAGCAATGTAATTGGGAGCAATATTTTCAATATTCTCGTTGTTTTAGGTATAAGCTCATTGATAACACCTCTTAAGGTAAAAAGCAGAATAGTTAGAAGAGATGTGCCTCTATTGATGGCTATCTCTTGTGCTGTTTGGGCTATGTCATCAACAGGCTTATTAACATTGCAAGCAGGGGTCTTTCTAATATTTTGTTTAATTTTAAATACAATCTGGGAAATTAATACCATCAATGAGCAAGTAGAGGAGACAAAAGATGCTGAACCAGAGATAGAAGAATTTAAAGGTAACTATAAAGGGAAGTTTAATATTTTACTAAAGATAATATTGGGAATAATTCTTTTAAGCCTTGGATCAAACATTTTAGTAAATGGTTCGCAAACTCTCGCTACTCTTTTGGGTGTAAATGAAATTGTTATTGGTTTAACTATCGTCGCCACCGGAACATCTTTACCAGAATTAGTTACTTCAATAATTGCAGCATTTAAAGGCAAAACAGATCTTGCGATTGGGAATGTAATAGGAAGTAATTTGCTCAATCAACTACTAATCCTTGGAAGTTGTAGTATTTTTTCAGGATTTAAAGGTTTAGTAATTGAACAAAGTCTAATAAAAGTTGACTTACCTTTTATGGTTTTAACTACCTTTGCATGCTTGCCGATTTTCTGGAGCAAAGGGAAAATCACCAGAATTGAAGGATTTATTTTGATTAATTTTTATATTTTTTACATTCTCGATAAGATACTTTTCTTGAATGGATTTAATTATCTTTCTGAATTAAGGATAGGTTTATTTATTTACTTTTCACTAATTATAGTAATTATATTTGCTCAAGAAAAATTAAAATTTTCTAATTCATAATTTTAGCCATACATAGTCACAAACTCTTCTGAGATAGTCGGATGCAAAGCCATAGTAATATCAAAGTCTTTTTTTGTTATCCCTGCATTTAATGAAATTGATACCATTTGAATAATCTCAGATGATGTTTCTCCAAACATATGACATCCTAGAACTTTGTCAGTTAACTTATGAACTACAATTTTCAACATACATTTTGATTTATTCTCTTTAAAAGTATTAGACATAGGGGTAAATTTGCATTTGAAGATTTTTATATTTTTTTCAGAGTAAATCTCCATAGCTTTTTTCTCACTTAAGCCAACTGATGAAATTTCTGGAATAGTAAAAACGGCCTTAGGGATGTTCTCATAATTTACTTTTCTTTTTTGGTCATTAAAAAAATTATCTGAAAAAACTCTCCCTTGTTCTATTGCTACTGGAGTTAAGTTTGGTTTATTTATAATATCGCCAACAGCAAAAATATTTGAGTTGCTTGTCTGATTAAGTTCATCAACATCTAAATATTGGCCATCCATCTTTAAATTTAAAAAATCTAAATTTAAAGGTAAAAGATTTGGTTCTCTACCTGTAGCAAGAAGGATATTATTAGTTAGTAGTTTCTCACCTGAGTCTAAGGAAGATTCCAGATTTCCATTTACTCTCTTGATAGACTTTAATTGAGAATTGGAGATTATGTTTATGTCAGCAAAAGTAGGTGATTCCTCTAGGCATAAAGAAAGATCCTCATCAAAACCATTAAGTAAATGTTGACCTCTAATTAATTGTGTTACTTCAATACCTAAATTCTTAAAAATAGAAGCAAATTCACAAGCAATATATCCTCCTCCAACTATTAATAATGATTTAGGAAACTTCTCTAATTCAAAAATATCATCACTAGTCCATGCTAAATCTATCCCAGGAATATTCAATTTCTTTGGTTTACCTCCAACTGAAATAAGAATTTTCTTTGAACTTATTCTATTTTTAATTTTCTCAGTTTTTGGACAAATAATTTCTAATTCATTTTGAGTCTTAAATCTTCCTAATCCCTCAAAAACAGTTACATTAATTTTTTCTAAAGAATTTCTATGTAAATTACTTAATCTAGAAACCTCCTCTCTAACATTCTTCAATAAAATATTTGATTCAAAATTAATACCTTCATTTTTTAATCCATATCCTTCAGAAGAATCCATATTTTTTTTACTTTTAGCCGCATAAACCATCAATTTTTTAGGTACACATCCCCTTATCACACAAGTTCCTCCTATTTGGTTTACTTCTATGATTGCCACTTTTGCTCCATAACTAGCCGCACGTTTAGCTGCCGCGAGTCCTCCAGATCCAGCGCCAACAACAATTAAATCAAATTCAAATTCCAAGACTTTTTTAATCAATTATTATAACGTTAGTTTATAGCTTTAATTCAAAAAATGAATGGGATTTTGACATGGGATGATTTAAATAAATTTGAAGTTGAAGATCTTGATAGAGTCAATGGTATAAATAATTCTTACGCAAATTTAAGATTATTTGGGCATAGTGAAAATGATGTATTAGTTACCCTATATAGGGATAGGCATTCTTGGTGTCCTTACTGTCAGAAGATATGGTTATGGCTTGAATTTAAGAGAATTCCATACAGAGTCAAAAAAATAAATATGTTTTGCTACGGTCAAAAAGAAAGTTGGTTTCTTGAAAAAGTCAGATCGGGGAAATTACCTGCAATTGAATTTAAAGGCCAAGTTATAACTGAAAGCGACGATATCATAGCTTTTTTAGAAAATGAATTTGGAGCACTTGGATCTTTTATAACATCTAGTCACCTTATTAAAATTCGAGAATTAGAAAGAGAAATTTTCAGATCCTGGTGTAATTGGCTTTGCCGAGAAAGCTTTAATTTTATAGATAACTCTTTTAGAAAAAAAAGATTTAAAGAATCAATTTCTAAACTCGATGAAATCTTAAGCAGATCAAAATCAGGGTTTGTTGATCCATCAGTATCTAATACTGGTGATATAGAACCTGGTGTTGGAGATATAATTTTTATTCCCTATATGGAGAGAATGAATGCATCATTGATTTATTATAAAGGGTTTAATTTAAGATCTAATTACCGTCATATAGATAACTGGCTTACCCTTTTTGAAGGGAAAAGTGCTTATAGAGGCACTCAAGGAGATTTTCATACTCATTCTCATGATTTACCACCACAAATGGGAGGATGTTATAAAGAAAGCAATGAACAACAGATTACTTTCTCTAAGCTAATAGATACTGGGAAGGGTCTAGGTAATTATGAATTAAATAAAAATTATGATTCAAAATATTTCGCAAAATTTGCTCTTAAAAGAGTTATGAAGCATAAAGACAATTTACTAAAAGTAAACCCATACGATAAAGAATCCTTTGAGGAATCATTGAGATCAGCTTTGACCCATATGATCACAGGTGAAGTATTAATCCCTAAGAAACTTTCAGGAATCTCTCTAAAATACTTAAAAAATAGAATCTCAGTTCCAAGAGATATGCCAATTATTTCAGCAAGGTTATTAAGGCAATCATTAAATAAAATTGAATCGCTTAGTGATATCAATGAAATAGATAAGATACCTTTCAAGCATAGATATGATCAAGATCCAAGAAATTTTATTTCTATTTAACAGTAAAGCTATAGATTTTTTCTTGAATCTATTTGAAGTAAATCCCTTATTTTTTGAACTTGACTTGCAATATTAGGATCTATAGACAATTTTTTTTCAACTTGTTCAATAGCATACATAACCGTTGTATGGTCTTTGCCTCCAAATTCATCTCCAATTCTTGGTAGGCTTAGATCTGTTCCATGTCGCATAAGATACATGCCTATTTGCCTGGCTTGACTTACTGGTTTTCTCCTACTTGAACTAATCAATTCATCAGTAGAAACTTTAAAGAAATCTGACACTTTATTAATAACTTGTGCTGGAGTAACAACTACTCCAACACTATTCGGATCAAGCATTGGCGCAATTGATTGGACTGTCATTGGCAAGCCTGTTATTGATGCAAATGCAACAGCTCTTGTAAATGCTCCTTCCAACTCTCGAATATTCGAAGTGAATCTTCCTGCTATAAATTGAATTAAATCTCTGGGAAGACTCATCCTCTCTTGTTCTGCCTTTTTCTGAAGAATGGCTGTCCTCGTCTCGAGGTCAGGTGGTTGAATATCTGCAGTCATACCCATTGAAAACCTAGAAATTAATCTCTCTTGAATTCCCGATAATTGATTTGGGGGTCTATCACTTGCAATAACTATTTGACTTCCCGATTCGTGAAGAGCGTTAAAAGTATGGAAGAATTCTTCCTGTGTATACTCTTTGCCTTCTAAGAACTGTATATCGTCTATTAAAATCAAATCTACATTTCTATATTTATCTCGAATAGCTGTCATTCCGTCTCTACGAATACCACTAATAACATCGTTAGTAAAAGTCTCAGTGGATACATATTTAACTTTTGCTTCTGGATCTATTTCTACTCGATAATGGCCGATTGCTTGCATTAAATGAGTCTTCCCAAGACCGACTCCACCACAAATAAATAATGGATTGAATTCTCTCCCAGGAGATTCAGCAACGGCTAAAGCTGCGGCGTGAGCCAACCTACTATTTGGACCTACAACAAATCTTTTAAATACGTAACGTAAATTTAAACCATTAGGATTTTTGAATTGATTTTTTGAAGGATTATTTTGATTAACACTAGAAAAAGATCTTGTTTTATGATTAGAGTTCTGTTCGCTAGGTTTCTCTTCATTTGTTAAATCGCTGTTGATATTTGTTTCAGATTTAAAAACAACTTTTACATCATGGCCGCAGATTTCTTTTGCAGCTTTTTCAATAGTTTCACAATAATTCTTTCTTAACCAATCACTGGAAAATGTATTCGGAGCGATTAAGGTCAATATGCCATTTTCAAAACAGTTAAATTTAGCAGGCCTTATCCATGTCTCAAATGAAGGCTTACTTAAAGTTTTTTGGAGTAATTGTTGAACTTCCGCCCAAATAGGATTTGTTACTTGCAAAGTTTTATTATCTAGATTATTAATCTAGTTGGAATTTAATAATTGGCCATTATCAAATCACAAGATCACGACAAATTTAAAATTACTTAACAAAGCATAAACTAAATTTATAAAGAAAAATTTTATATTTTTTAATAGGCATATAATTATTTTAAATCTCACTAAAGTCTTGGATAAAGCATTACTTGTTATCATGGCAAAATGGCATGGTTTTGGAAGATGCAAAACAAGATTATCAAAAGATATAGGTAAAAGTAATTCTGCAAAAGTACAAAGTGTGATGACCAAACACACTATTTCAGTCGCAAAATTTCTCCAAGAAAATAAACTACTTGATATTTCTATTGCTATATCTGGTTTGGGGGTAGGTAATTGTAAAAGGTGGTCTAGAGAATTAGGCATCAAAAAATTTAATTTACAGGGTAAAGGGTGCTTGGGAGAAAAAATGAAAAGGCAAATAATTATCAACAAAAAATTTTTTGCTAGAAATAAGATCAAAAATATTATTTTTATTGGTACTGACCTTCCAGATTTATGCCATCAAGATTTATTGAATACTCTAAAAGAGCTTCAACAAAATGATCTTATTTTAGGACCATCTAATGATGGAGGATATTGGCTTATTGGTTTATCAAAAAAAATAATGTCATCGCATATATATTTACCTTTTATCAACATTAAGTGGGGGACAGAAAATGTTCTTCAAAATACAATTGATAATTTTGCTTCTACAAAATTGAAATTTAAGTTTTTAGATAAAAAAATAGATATAGATACAATTATTGATATTGAAAATAGAAAGTAATCGACTTGTCTAAAATCTCAATTATCATCCCAACTATCAATGAAGCTAATAATTTGCCATTATTACTTTCAGACTTGTCGACTATTCATAAAGACGGAGAAATTATTATTGTTGACTGTGGTAGTGAAGATAAAACTATTGATATAGCAAATATTTATGGAGCGAAACTATTTATATCCAAAGAAAGGAATCGAGGTTTACAATTAGATATTGGAGCTAGGAATTCAAAAGGAGACTGGCTCATATTTTTGCATGCAGACACAAGATTAACTCATGATTGGTTTAGAAAAACAAATCTACTTTTAAAGGGAAATAAGAATAGTATTTACTATTTTAAATTTAAAATTGATCACAAAAAGAAAATTTATAGAGTCCTCGAAATTCTTGTAAATTTTAGAAGTAAATATTTTAAACAACCTTATGGTGATCAAGGTTTAATAATTCATAGAACTACCTATTTCAAGAATAATGGTTTTAGAAAGATACCTTTGATGGAAGATGTAGATTTTTTAAGGAGATTAAATAATAAAAAAGATTTAAAAGAATTAAATTCACCTATTTTTATAAGTTCAAGGAAATGGGAAAAAACTAATATTTTTCTCCAAGCAATTAAGAACTGGCACTTTAGAAGAAGATGGTTAAAAGGCGAATCATTAAAATCTATATATTTTGACTACTACAAAAAATGATTAATTTGCATACCAAAAAGCGCATTTAGAGCCTCTTGGTTCTAAAACCCAACCTTGTCTTTTATAAAATGAAACCACTTCAGCATCAGCAAAAAGGGTTACTTTAGAAATCCCAACATTTTTTAATTCTTTCAGGATATATTTCATTAGCTCTTTCCCTAATCCAAGTCCTTGATAGACAGGGTTAATAGCCACATCCCAAACTGTTGCTTCTAAAATTCCATCACCAGTGCATCTCGCAAATCCTACTAATCTGGGGAATTTATCATCATGACGCCATAACCCAACCACCAAAATACTGTAATCCAAAGCTCTTTTAACTCTTCTTATAGGTCTTCTACTCCAACCAACAGTTTGCAAAAGTTGATCTAGTTCTATTAGATCTAAATCTTTATTTTTACTACATACAAATATTTCTTCCTTTTTTGTTTGAGTAAACTCATAAGTATTTAAACCATAGAGATCTATCAGCTCTTCGTTTGATATGCTGTTTGATTGTTTTGTTAACGATCCTTGGTTTCTAAAAATCATTAAAAATTGGCGAATCCTTTTTGTTGAAGCTCAGAAAGCTGAAAATACAAACCCTTTTTCATTCTCAATTCACTATGTGTTCCCTCTTCAACTAATGATCCCGCTTTTAAGACTAAAATCTTATCAGAACTTTCAATAGTTGCTAATCTGTGAGCTATTACTAATGCCGTTCTTTTTGACAGAATTCTCTCAAGATCTTTCTGCAATGTAGCCTCTGTAGAGGGATCCATAAACGCTGTTGCTTCATCCATTATTAAAACAATAGGATTTCTTATCGCTACTCTAGCTACTGAAAGAAGTTGTCTCTCTCCAGAAGAGAGATTCCCCCCTCTTTCTCTTAGTAAGGTGTTCAAACCTTCTGGTAATTTTTTCAACAAATTGTCTAATCCTAATTCGTGGCAAATATTTTCTAATTCAAGATTGTCTATGTTGGAATTTAGTTTCAAATTATCAGCAACATTGCCACTAAAGATAAAGGTATCTTGTAGAACTACTCCCAACATATTTCTAAGGGTTGCTATAGGAATATCTTTTATATCTATATCATCGATTAAAATCTGACCTGATTGAGGTTCATATAATCTACATAAAAGTCTTATTATGGTAGTCTTACCTGAACCAGTTGGTCCTACGAAAGCCACATGCTCTCCTGGATTGATCATGAAAGATAAATTTTTTATAATATGTTCTCCCTCGTTGTAGAAAAAATTAACATTCTTGAACTCAATTTTGCCCTTAAATTTCTTATTTACATTTTTAGCATTTTCTAAATAACGTTTTGCAGAAATAGTGTCCTTAATCTGTATTTCTTCATCCAATAATTCATTTATTCTTTCTACAGCTGTTAAACCTCCTTGGATCTGAGTAAATCTTTCTGCAAGCTGCCTTAAAGGTTCAAAAAGTCTTTGGGAATATAAAATAAAAGTTGTTAATGTTCCTAAACCAATATTTCCAGAAGTAACAAGATATCCTCCAACTGCCAAAACCAAGGAAACTGCGGCAAGAGAAATCCATTCTATAAACGCCGAAATACTACTGTCATAAAATATTGTTCCATTTACTGCTTTCTTGTAAGCAACTCCAGTATTGGAAAATTTCTTGCTATTGAAAGCCTCTCTTCTGAACATCTGAACGACTTCTAAACCTTGAAGATTCTCTTGAAAATCAGAGTTGAGTTGAGACAATTCTTCCCTTACTTGATAATTGGCTCTTCTATAACGTTTTTGAAGCCAAATAATAAAATATGAAACTGGGATTTGAGTCAAAAGTAATAAAATGGCAAGCCCTCGATCAATTGACAGCATTGTCAAAGAAATTACTATCAGACTAACGAAGTCAGCAATGACTCCTACTGCCCCACTCCCAAAAACCTCGGCTAAAGCATCAACATCATTTGTTAATCTCGTTAATAATTTACCTACAGGCATTTTATCGTGATACCTAAGAGATAAAGATATTGAATGATCAAAAAGTTCTCTTCTTATTCTCGCTGTCAAACGTTGTCCAACTGCTTGGATATTGTAAGTTTGATATCCCTGCAGAACTAATCTGAATAATACAGTTATAAATAAAGTTAGGATTATGGCATTTATTGACTGCCCAAAGATAGTTCTACTTAGCCAAACATCTGTTGTTTCGTTCTTTAGAAGAGTAATTGCTTGACCAACTAATAATGGTTGAATAGCTCCAGAGAAAGAAACAGGTAACAAAACTATCAAGATTAGATAGATTGTTTTTTTATCTTTAGTTAAATATTTACCTAACTTTTTAATCCTTCTAAAATCTTTAAAAAACATTTAGTTAATCTTTTATAAAGCATTAGTTGATTCTATTGATAAAATTGTATCTCTGAGATGATTATCATCTAACCTCATAGATAAAGGATTTCCAATTAGTCTTGCAGTCGAGTAATAAAGATCATCTATTTTAACTAAACCATTCTCTTTAAGAGTCTTTCCTGTTGCTACCAAATCAACAATTGCCTCTGCCATACCTGTAATAGGACCAAGCTCGACTGATCCTGTCAAATGAACTATTTCTACAGGAATATTTAATTCTTCAAAATAAGATCTTGCTGTTTTTATAAATTTACTTGCTACTTTACAATTCGCTGGAAGATCAGTTGGTTTTGAATAATTGCTATTTTTCTTAACCGCTAACGACATATGACAACCACCAAATCCTAAATCTAATAACTTTGCGACTTTTAATTCAGATTCTCGTAAAACGTCATACCCAACAATACCCAAATCAGCCTGACCATAACTTACATAAACAGGCACATCTCCATTCCTTACTAATAAAGCTTTTGCCCGTTTGCAATTTGATTCAAAGGTTAATGATCTATTATTTTCGTCCAACGCATCAGAGAAATCTAACCCAGCTTTTTTAAAAGTTGAAATTGAATCTTTTAACAGAGCTCCTTTTGGTAAAGCTATAGTAAACATAGATCAATTTCTTCCAAGGATTATTCATTCTAAGTTAACAATGGAATTTAATAAAGCTAGAAAAATAATCGGACTTAAAGTTTTAAGTGATAACGTCATTTGGTTGTTGGTAAAAGATAAATCCGTTGTGGTTGTAGATCCATCTATTCACGAACCAGTTATTAAATACATAAATGAAAACAATTTTCACTTAGAAGCTATTTTGCAAACTCATCATCATTCAGACCATATTGGAGGGACGAAGTCTCTTATTGAAAGATGGCCAAATGTAAAGGTGATTGCTTCCTCCAAAGAAAAAAAGCGAATACCTTTTCAGAATGTATCTGTAGAAGATGAAGAAACTTTGAATATTTTAGGTGAAGAAATAAAAATAATTGAAGTATTAGGACATACAAACTCACATATAGCCTTCTTTTTGAATGGGGAAAATCCCGTTCTTTTTATTGGTGACACATTATTTTCTGGAGGCTGTGGAAGAATTTTTGAGGGAACTTATCAACAAATGTATTCTTCACTAGAAAGAATCAAATCTTTACCAAAAAATACTCTCATATATTGTGCACATGAATATACAAAGGCAAATATATTGTGGGCATTGAATCTCAAGCCAAAAGATCAAGCAATAAAAAATAAACTTTCGGAAGTTGAAAAAAAACTTTCTATTAATGAATTGACAATTCCATTTTTACTTAATGAAGAGATGAAAATAAACCTTTTCTTAAGAGCAAAAAATTTAGAAGAATTTACTTTTTTAAGAGCAAATAAAGATTTATGGGTTTAAATGGATAGGTATCTTTTTAAACAAATGTCCCCAAAACAAGTAATTAAAACATCAAAGGCTCCAGATCCAGTAGGACCTTATAATCAAGCGATAAAAGCTGGGGATTTTATCTATTGTTCTGGTCAAATTGCTATAGACCCAGCTTTAAATGAAATAACATGTTTAGGTGACATAGAGAAGGAAACTATTCAAGTTTTAAAAAATCTCGCAGAGGTTCTTAAAGCTGGTGGAGCAAAAATAGAGGATGTGATAAAAACAACTATTTACTTAACAGACTTAAGTAATTTTCAAATTGTCAATAAAATATATAGTGATTTTTTTAATATAGAGAATCCTCCTGCAAGGGCCTGTGTGGAAGTTTCATCTCTACCAAAAGGAGTTTTAGTTGAAATAGATTGCGTCGCATTTTTAGATTAATTTCTAATTATTGAGAAATTTAAAAAATGAACCAATTGTGCACCATGGTTGTATAGATTATTAGTTGATAATTCATCTTTGATCTATGTCAGCAGCAAAGCTTAATATAGATGAACTAGAAGCAGGTTATCCTTTATTTTGCAAAGCGCTTAGACTATTAATTTTAAAAGGGAACTCAGTGAAAGATATAGAAAAGACAGTGTGTTGGAGTCATCTTGAAACTTTAAATAGATGTCTACCTGGTAGATATAAAGCACCTACATATTTAATGGCTTTAATCAAAAGAGATATTGCAAAGCCAAATAATTATTAAAAAGGACTAATCTTCTAAATAAAATTTATCAATATCCATTGAGAAGTCTTTTTCCTTGTCTGATATTTCTTTATTATCTAAAAATATTGAAAGACTTACAAAATTCTTACCGAAGCTGATATTTGGATAGATATCCCTTTCTTTACATAATTTCTCAATCTCCCCCATGAATTTACTAATTTTTGAGTATTGATCAAATTCAAATCTTTTTTCAATCCTTAAAGGTGATTCTCTTTCATTCCACATTACATTCTTTAATCAAGACTAATTACACTATACCTTCAATAAAGTTTCACAATAAATTTTGAAGTTAAAATTTTTAGTCACTCTCCCAATAATCAATAATACCGCCAATTGTTAAATCGGTTTGAACTTCTGGATTAGGGCATGCAAATCTTGCAGCAGAGCCACTAGAAGTGAAAACCCAGTTACCTTCTCTAGCTCCAACAGGATCAACAGCAACTAATTTCTTTCCTTTATTATTTTCTAAAATTCGTAAATTCATATGACCTAAGCCAGCGACTCTTTGAGTGCATACCATCCTTCCTAATACCTTCATAATTTCCACAATTTATATCCTCCTTTTTTATGACTTGTCAGGATCCCAATGATCAATTATTCCAACAATCGTTAAATCGCTTGGATAAGATTTACTTCCCGCTGCTTCCCTAGCAGCAGAACTTCCTACACAAATAACCCAATCTCCTGGCTTACAGCCAACAGCATCAACTGCAACTTTATTAGAAGAACCATCTAATACAACCTGCAGATGTTTATGTTCAAAACCAGGAATCCTATTGGTAGAAACAAGTGGTTTTACAACCTTGCAAATTAACATAATTAGTGAGCCTCCTCTGTTTTTTTATCTAAAGACATTCCAATAATTTGGGCGGAATGAATATTGTCCCTATCTCTAATAGTAGAGCAAGTATGTACCAACCCTTGATCAACTAAATTTTTATATCTAATTGATATCGCATTATTAACTCTTTCACAATCATTTATTGCCCTCTCTTTTGCGCCAGGTACTTT
Source organism: Prochlorococcus marinus XMU1406 (assembly GCF_017696055.1). Taxonomy (NCBI): domain Bacteria; kingdom Bacillati; phylum Cyanobacteriota; class Cyanophyceae; order Synechococcales; family Prochlorococcaceae; genus Prochlorococcus; species Prochlorococcus marinus. The sequence continues at coordinate 505,547 of NZ_JAAORG010000001.1, read as the reverse complement.
GCCAGAGTAATCAAATCTTATTACTACTGGAATAGGTAGATCTTGAGAAACATTTAATCCAGTAAAAATCTTCACTCCTACATCTAAATCTGGGGCCCCTTCTTCGACTGTATCTAAATGAGCAAAATAAGTTAAATTTCTGAGATGTACTTCTTTAAAACCTATACCTACTCCAATAAACCTCTCTGCATGTCCAATGTCTTCATAAGAACCATTATGAAAACTCTTAACATAATCAATTTGAGAAATATTATTGACAATTAATTTATACGTAAATTTTTCCAGTCCACTAAGTTTATCTTTTGAAGATTGCTTAGCAATTGTCTGGCAAATTTCTCTTTCCGCATCCTCTTTTGAAAAATTTATTGTTGAATTGTAAATTTCTAATGTAGAAATAGTTTTTTCTAAATCTATACGGCCATCGCTAGTTGATAAATGTATTTTTAATGAATCAGTGTCTGTATCAAGTCCAATTAACATTAAATCCACAGAAGCTCCGCAGCAAAAGCTGTTTTCTACAGCTTCTTTGAAAGCATATAATTTGTTTCTACCTTCTTTTGCAGCTAACTCGTCATTACTCCCATGAGCTGCGCATCCCTGATGCAAAGGATCTACAGAACTAAAATGATAAGTTACAACTTTTAAGTATCTGGTATCTTTATGCGCTTCATTAGGGATATTCTCTCTATATCTTTTATGTTCAGTTTTTACCCAACGATTAACGGTATTTTCAATATCAAACAGTGCTCCAGCATGGGATCTTCTTCTTACTGAACTAAAAGGTATTCTCATTACATAAGCAACTGAATGAGCTAATCGCCCATCTGAACAAGGAGTTATATCAAGTAAATGTATTCCACAATCTAAAAGAAATTTTTCAAAATCTTCCGCACCTCTACTTCCTGAAGCACCCTCAAGTGGATCATTTTTAAAAAAATTATCACTAAGCTTCTCATGTTGTTTAAAAGCACACCATGCATATAGAGCTCTCATATCGAGAGGTTTAACCCAAGATTTATCTAATACATGATGGGGCAGATCTATTCCCAAATTTTTTCTTGATATTATCTGAGCTTTAGTTATAAAATCTTCATGATGTTGTATTCGAGCAATTTCCTTTAGAGTTGGAACAATTTCGTCAAAATCACTTTTTATTTTGCTTTCATACTTATATAAATTCTCATTTTGGATATTATTAGTTAATTTATGAGATTTTCCAGAATTTGCGAAATTATTTGATTCTTTAGTTTGTATATGAATATTTTCCGTAAAAGTTTTCATTGGAGCTGTAGGCCCCAATGTAAAGTTCTTGGCTTTTGCCAGTCCTCTTAAAGGCATTAATTAACCTCGTGCACCACCTGAAAAGGTAACAAGTTGACCTTCACGAGTATTACCACTTGATCCGGTTATCAAGAAATCTGGCTTTTCTGTCTCGTCATTTCTTTTTACTTCCATAGGGGGCATTGCACTCATGAATCCTGCTCTTGATGGATTTCTCTTTCTAGAAGAAGCTCCCTCTGTACCTGTTACCTTATCACCGCGATCCCAATCGTCACCAGTTACGTTTCCCACTGATTGTCCTTCACCAGTAATCCTTGATGCGACTCTTTTTTCTGGTGTCTTTGCAGCCCGGTCTGCCTCTTCAATTTCCATTTTTTGTTTATAAGTAATATTTTTATTCGGTTCAAATCTAAATTTTTCAGTACCAGTGACCTTATCAACTGCCATATCAAAAGGTCCTGTCACCTTCGAACCATTTTCATATTCATTACCAGTAACACCTTGAGTATTTTTTTCAGAGTATTTATCTCTTGATGGTGATTTAACAGAGAATTCCTTCCAAGAGTTACCTGCTGACTTTTCCGGATTCGCATAAGCCGTATCATGTGGAGGATTATCACAAGCTTGTGAGAGCTGATCTCCACCAACATAGGGAGTACCAGTTAGATTTTTACAAGCACCTTTCTTAGCACCTGTCATTACTCCGCCAATTCCTGGCTGCTGTCCTGTAAGTCTGGCATTTGAATTATTTCCAGAATTAACTGTTGATCGGGATTTCATATCTTCAGAAATTTCATTACTACAATTTTCATTAATCTGATCTAAGCCTGCGTATGGTGTTCCTGTTAACACTTTGCATGAACCTGGTTCATCTCCAGTTACTATTTCTGATCTTCCTGTCATAGTGCCGCTTATTAAATTTGACTTTGAAGAAAGACTTAAACCTACTTTTCTAGCTTCTGGTTTTGGTTTTGAACCGCAAAACTTCTCGTATTGTTGAGATCCTATGTACTCATCGCCAGTTACATTCTTACAACTCCCATGTTCATTGCCTGTCATATGGTCTGATCTTCCAACTCCTGTACCAGTTACATTATTCCCATTAAGAGTGTTGTAAGTACCTACTTTTTCAAATGCTTTACCTTTTGGATTTGGCTCAGAGCCAAGATATTGATCTCCAGTTAACTGATGTCCAGAACCTGATTCATCTCCAGTAACTAGGGTTGATCTACCAGGAAGTGATCCAGATACTTTTAATCCATCGGTTGTTGTACTGTGTTTAACCTTTGAAGGATTTTTTGGAACATCACCACAATACTTCTGTGATTGATTAGAAGATACATATTCAGTACCTGTAAGGTTTTTACAAGTCCCTGGCTCATCGCCTGTGACCCTATCAGATCTACCAACTTCATTCCCAGTCACTTTATTTCCTGATGTTGTTGCAGTAACAGTAGATCTAAGTGGCTGTTTATAACTTGGTCTATCTTGACAAAATTGATCAACAACTTCTGCTCCCATGTATTGGGTGCCAGTAACTGTTCTGCATGTACTTGCTTCATTACCAGTAGTTTTTACAGATCTATTAGCTTGTGTTCCAGTCACTATTTGACCTGAATCAGTTTCACTTTTACCAACTTTCCAGCTAGCATCTGCAATATTTTGTTTGGCGCCATTTTTATTTGGACCACATGGTCTACATTTACCATTACCTTTTTTGCCTGTAGCACCAGTTTTACTTCTTAGCTCTCTCACTCTCTGAGAAATTTCTCTACTACTTAAATCTGGGTCTCCCCTTCTAGCTAAAGAAGCGGCACTGGTATTTTGTTTAGTTGCTGATTTACCATGCTTAGATTGAGCTTCTCTTCTCGCTAAAACAATATCTCTGCTTGTATTAGTAATAGGCTTTCTCTTCTGATTAATTCTTCTCTTAACATTGGGTTTTAGAGACTTAGATTCTGTACTAGTTGAATCCTGACTTTCTTGATTTTTATTTATGGTTGATTTAACTATGTTTACAGGACTTTCTTTTTTAACATCAGTACGGGTTCTATCGGATGAAGTTATAGCTGATTTCCCATGGGTAGACATTGCTTTTCTTCTCTCTATTACTAACTCTTTACTAGATAAAGTTGTTGAAGAATTGCTGTTTACCTGAGTTTTTGGAATATGTTTTGTAGCTGTTTTAGAAATATTATTAAGAGAAGACTGAGTCCCAGAAATGTTTATATCTTGAGAAGATCGAACTCTATCTTTGGTAGTTGAAGAATAAGCAGCAGCTTTTTTACCGCTATCACTCATAGCCTTTCTTCTTTCAAGTGCAATCTCTCTACTGGTTTTTTTTGACATAATCTTCAAGTTTGAAATTCTTTAAAAACTTTTTTGAAAAACTTTCTCCAAAAAATTTTTTGGAGAAAGATATTAACTACAATAAGTAGCTTTAACGTCCTTGGAAAACTACAAAAGCTGTTCCTTGACTTTGAGTGTAAGCATCGTATCCGATGATTCTTACATGATGATCAGGGTATGCTCTATGGCATGCCTCTAATTCGCTCACGATCAAGTTAAGATCTTTTTCCCCAAAGAATGGGAGTTTCCAATAAGACCAATAAGTTTGCATACATCCACTTGGATGAACATGCTCAATAACTGGACTCCAACCTTGAGCAATTATGTACGCAATTTGGTCATATATTTCTTCCTGGGTCATCGGTGGTAAAAAACCGAATGTTTCCAGGGTTGCAACTGTTTGATAGTCGCTTACTGTGCTCTGGAAAGGCATAATTAATCAAAATGTGAATGTAATTACTCGTAAAAACGAGATTTTAATAAGTTTGAGGAGAATTAATCTCCTCAACTTCGAAACTTGAGTTAACCCTGAACATCAAGCTTGTCGACAGTGTCAAACTCGAACTTAATTTCCTTCCAAGTTTCTAGAGCAATAGCTAATTCAGGACTATGCTTAGCAGCTTCCATAAGAATGTCTCTACTCTCTTTTTCGATTTCGCGACCAGCATTACGGGCTTTTACACAAGCTTCTAAAGCAACTCTATTAGCTGCAGCTCCAGCAGCTGAACCCCATGGATGACCATGTGTTCCTCCACCGAACTGAAGGCATGAATCATCCCCAAAGATCGCTAGAAGTGCAGGCATATGCCAAACATGGATACCACCTGATGCGACTGCAAATACTCCAGGCATTGAACCCCAATCTTGATCAAAGAAGTTACCTCTAGATCTATCTTCAGGAACAAATGACTCTCTTAAGTTGTCAATATAACCAAGAGTTGTTTGACGATCACCTTCTAGTTTTCCAACCACGGTTCCAGTATGTAATTGGTCTCCTCCAGATAGTCTCAAACATTTTGCAAGAACTCTGAAGTGAATTCCATGCTTTGGATGTCTATCAATAACAGCATGCATAGCTCTGTGAATATGCAGAAGCATGCCATTTTTACGACACCAATTAGCTAATCCAGTATTTGCAGTAAAACCACCAGTTATATAATCATGCATGATGATTGGCATATCTAGCTCTTTTGCAAATTCAGCTCTTTCATAGAGTTCTTCAGGAGTGTTAGCAGTACAATTTAGATAGTGACCTTTAACTTCACCAGTTTCTCGCTGAGCAAGCTTAACTGCTTCTGCAACAAACTCAAATCTTTCTCTCCAACGTTGGAATGGTTGAGAATTAATATTCTCATCATCCTTCGTTAAATCAAGACCGCCTCTAAGACATTCATATACAACTCGACCATAGTTTTTACCAGATAATCCTAATTTAGGTTTGATGGTACAACCAAGTAGAGGTCTTCCATATTTGTTAAGTCGATCTCTTTCAACTACGATTCCGTTTGGTGGACCACCGCAAGTTTTAATGAAAGCAATTGGGAATCTAATATCTTCTAGACGGAGATGTCTTAGAGCTTTAAATCCAAAAACGTTTCCTACAAGAGATGTTAATACGTTTGTAATTGAGCCTTCTTCAAAAAGATCTAAAGGATATGCAATAAAAGCATAGAAAGCTTCAGGATCTCCAGGAACGTCTTCGATTCGATAACAACGTCCTTTATAAAATTCTAAGTCTGTAAGTAACTCGGACCAAACTGTTGACCAAGTACCTGTTGAAGATTCAGCGGCAACAGCTGCTGCAACTTCTTCTCTTGGAACACCTTCCTGACCTGTACATTTGAAACAGGCTAGTAAATCGGTGTCTAGGGGTACATATTCTGGAGTCCAGTAGGTATCTCTGTACTCCTTTACCCCTGCGTCATACTTCTTACTCATAAGGATAAATTTAGGTCTGTATAGGGAAAATAATTATTGTGCAAAATTTATAAATCTTGCTTTAATTAATTAGTCCTTTTGACCAAGAAATTCACCGTTACCTAAAGCAGGTTCAACTTCTCTATGAGGACGAGCAATAATGTGAGCTGCAACTAAACCGTCACCAACTCTTTCACAAGCATCAGCACCAGCTCTTACAGCTGCGTTAACTGCGCCTGTTTCGCCTCTAACTAATACTGTGACATAACCGCCACCAACGAATTCACGACCAATAAGGCGAACTTCTGCTGCCTTTGTCATTGCGTCTGCTGCTTCGATTGCAGGTACAAGTCCGCGTGTCTCGATCATGCCGAGAGCGATACCCATTGTTTCTGTAGCCATTGTCTACTAAATACTAAATGTGGAATGTTCAATTCGAAGAATGCTTCATTAAGTACTTATAAGTCAAGCGTTTTCGACAAAATCTCCATTAATGTTTTTTCTATCATTCATAAGTTAAACTTATCACCCTTGGTACTATTGATATGTCAATACTTATGCGAATTAGTTAGTGCATCAAAACATACTGTTGTGTTAAGAAAAAATTTACATTATGTTATTTCCGTACGAGACAGGCCCTGTCTACACAGGTGTGGAATGTTCAACCTTTCCTGTCTCCGTATCAAGCTTTGAAGTAAGATAATATTCACAATAAATTTTTTATATTATTTTGAACCTTCCAGTTCTAACTATTGCAAGTGGCAACCTAAGAAAGGTATCTGAAATTTCAGAGATGCTGGATGTTTTATCTTTAAAGGTTGAGAAGCAACCAGAATATTTAAATATCGAAGAAACTGGGGAAACATATTTTGAGAATGCACTACTTAAAGCCAAGGCAGCTTCTTTAGAGACAAAAACTTGGGCATTAGCTGATGACTCGGGTCTTGAAGTAGATGTTTTAGATGGTCGACCAGGAATTTATTCTGCTCGATATGCCAAAAATAATGATGAGAAAATTAAAAAATTAATTAATGAACTTTCTGATAGTCCTTATAGGAGTGCAAGATTTATAAGTTGTATGGTTTTGTGCGATCCCTCAGGAAACTTAGTTAAAGATACAACAGGAATATGCTGGGGAGAAATTCTTAAGAACCCCAAATATCCTAATGGGGAATTCGAATCTATTTTTTGGGTTAAGGAAGCTAATTGTGTTTACGGTGAGCTCTCACAATCACAACTAAATAAATTAGGTAGTAGAGGTAAAGCTGCAAAAATTATGTCTCCTTTTTTAAAAAAAGAGATAGGTTTAAGTTAAAAAAGGTTTAAATAAAAAATTCTCAATAATTTGAAATTTCTTCAATTGCTCTTATAGCAGCAGCTGCGGCTTCTTCTACATCTCCTTCTTTCCCGGCGAGAGTTAATCTACCAAAAGCGCCAACTGCCTTTACATCAACAACAGTTATATTAGATGCTTTTTCAGCTTCATTTGCTGCTTTTAAAACATAACCAGCAGGTTCAGTTTCCAATATAAACATACTCATTCCAGATTGAATCATTGATCCACTTCTGTTTTGTCTATTTATTAAAACAGCATGGTCTGGAGTAATCGCGCGAATGACTTCAGTCCAACTTGTTGCAGGTTTTGTTCTTTTTCTAACTTCACTTCCAATAGCATCTAGAACAACATCTCCAGAATGTAAAACAGTGCTTTGATCTTTATGGTACAGAGCAAGTGAACCAAATGCTCTTTCTACAATCATCTGACCAAGTCTTACATTACTTGCTTTTAAGGCAATATCAGTGACTCTATGAACGGCCATCCCAGGCGAAACTTCCATCCAAAGACATGAATCACCAGGAATAGGTAAAAAACCTCTACTAACCGTACCCATATATGCAGCTAATTGAGGTTGAAGAGAATCTAAAAAAACATATGTTCTTAACTCAATTTGCTCAACTTGACTTGCTTGTCTGGATACCAAAGACTTTTCTGAATCAGTTGTAATAAAACAGCTAGCACCACTGGCCTGAGATTGCACCTCAGATCCTGTGACAAGAGAACTCCCTTTTTTTCGGTTCCCTCTGTTTAAACTAGAAGTTGGTTCCATTCACGCGACTATAACTGATAAGGGTTCATTTTTCTATTAAATTTACTTGCATGCTTCCCACAAAACGATAACTTCAAGTATAAAGATATGCATTTTTATGGGAACTTCTCAAAAAAAAGAACCAAATGTTTCTGGGACTGAAAAAGAATTAACTCCTGATCAAACTCTTGGATTAGTTAGCCTAAGTTTAATGCAAAAACTATCTCAGAAAGACCCATCTTTTAGTTGGTTAGAAGAAGATAAAATTGAAAAAGTAAATCTCAAAAACCTTAGAGATAGATTGGAGTTAACGCAATTAGCTATAAATACAGGAGCACCTTTAACTACTTCAGAAGTGACAGCTTTAATTGGAGCAAAACCCGGGAAATCTAAGTTAGAAAGAGCAGGATTATTAGCTACCAAAATAGCTAGAAATGTATGGAAGATTTCAAAAACAAGTCAAGGAAATTCCTTCTACAGAAATTAAAATACGCCCCAAAAGTTTTTTTTTATAATTCTCATTTAAGTATTTAAACATTCATATAAGTTTTTTAAATGTGTACGTTTTGTAAGAGAACTTATTAATTACTTTCTTAAATTTAAAAGTTTATGCAAGCTTGAAATATAAGCTCTTGAAAATTATTAATGAGTAAAGTTGAATTTGATAAGGAAACTGGGCCCAGGGAAGTTTTTTGTGGCTTAACTTCAATAGTTTGGCTCCACCGAAGAATGCCTGATGCTTTTTTTCTGGTAGTAGGCTCGAGGACATGTGCTCATTTAATTCAAAGTGCTGCTGGAGTTATGATTTTTGCTGAACCAAGATTTGGGACGGCTATTCTTGAAGAAAAAGATCTTGCTGGTCTTGCTGACGCTCATGAAGAATTAGATCGAGTGATTAATGATCTTATTTCAAGAAGACCAGAAATAAAAACTCTTTTTCTAGTTGGATCTTGTCCGAGTGAAGTAATTAAACTAGATCTTGCAACAGTCGCAGAGAAATTAAATAAAAGATTTTTGGGCAAAGTAAGATTCGTTAATTACTCTGGCAGTGGGATTGAAACAACTTTTACCCAAGGAGAGGATGGCGCCTTAAAAGCTTTAATTCCATTAATGGAGTCTTCAAATGAGGACAAATTATTATTAGTTGGGACTCTCGCAAATAATGTAGAGGATCGTTTTAAAAAGATTTTTAGAAATTTAGGGATTTCAAATGTTGAGAGCTTTCCACCAAGGCAATCAACAGAATTACCAAAGATTGGCAAAAACACAAAAGTATTATTAACTCAGCCCTATTTAAGTGATACGGTTCGAGACCTTAAACATCGCGGTTGTGAAATAATTTCGGCTCCATTTCCTCTAGGTATCGAAGGAAGTACTAAATGGTTTTTAGCTGCAGCCAAAGCTTTCAAAATTAGTGAACTTAAAGTTCATGAAATTATTTCGCCATTTATCAATAGAGCAAAACTTGCTCTTGAACCTCATAAAGAAATACTTAAGGGGAAAAGATTATTTCTTCTTCCTGAATCGCAACTAGAGATATCTTTGGCAAGATTTTTGCATAATGAATGCGAAATGGATCTTATAGAGGTAGGCACTCCTTACCTAAATAAGGATTTAATGAAAGAGGAGATTAATTTATTACCTGATAATACAAAAATTATTGAAGGGCAACATGTAGAAAAACAATTAGATCGAGTGAGAGAATCTAATCCAGACTTAGTAGTTTGCGGAATGGGTTTAGCTAACCCGCTTGAGGCGGAGGGGATTAGTACTAAGTGGTCAATAGAAATGGTATTCAGTCCAATTCATGGAATTGATCAAGCCGCAGATTTAGCTGGTCTCTTCTCCAAACCTTTAAAAAGGAATCAAATACTAACTTCAAAAACTTTAGTAACGCATTAAAAAAGTATGGAATTAACTCTTTGGACATATGAAGGCCCACCGCATGTAGGTGCGATGAGAATTGCCTCCTCAATGAAAGATATACATTATGTGCTTCATGCCCCTCAAGGAGATACATATGCAGATCTTCTTTTTACAATGATTGAAAGGAGAGGGCAAAGGCCTCCAGTTACATATACAACTTTTCAGGCCAGAGATCTAGGAGGAGATACAGCCGAATTAGTGAAGAAAAATATTAAGGAAGCCGTAGATCGATTCAAACCAAAAACTCTTTTAGTTGGAGAAAGTTGTACAGCAGAACTTATCCAAGACCAACCTGGAGCTCTTGCGAAAGGAATGGGGTTTGATATGCCAATTGTTAATCTTGAATTACCTGCTTATAGCAAGAAAGAAAATTGGGGAGCTTCAGAAACCTTTTATCAATTAACAAGAACTCTTTTAAAAGAGAAAGTAAGTTCTTCAGAAAAAATAAGTGCTCTAAGGTGGAAGAAATTAGGTCGCAGACCAAAAGTCAATATATTGGGTCCTTCATTACTAGGATTTAGATGCAGGGATGATGTTATTGAAATCCAACGTATACTCTCAGAACAAGGAATAGATACAAACGTTGTTGCTCCATTAGGTGCTAGTCCAGATGATATTAAAAGGTTAATTGATGCTGAAATAAATATTTGTCTTTATCAAGAAATTGCTGAAGCATCATGTGAATGGCTTAGACGGAACTTTGGAATGGAATATACAAATATTATTCCAATTGGAATAAAAAATACAATTGAATTTATAAATGAAGTTCATAATAAGTTGGATCTCCCTTTGACAAATAAGGAAGAATTAGAACACAAGTCAAAACTTCCATGGTACTCGAAATCAGTTGATTCTAATTACTTAACTGGCAAAAGAGTTTTTATTTTTGGTGATGGAACACATGCAATTGCGGCTGCAAAAATTGCCAAAGAGGAATTGGGTTTTGAAGTAGTTGGTCTTGGTACATACAGTAGGGAGATGGCAAGGCAAGTAAGAGCTACTGCAAAAGATCTAAATGTAGAAGCTCTAATAACCAACAATTATCTAGAAGTAGAAGATGCCATGAAAAAAGCCGCTCCTGAACTAGTTTTAGGAACCCAAATGGAAAGGCATAGCGCAAAAAGACTCGGTATTCCATGCTCAGTAATTAGTACTCCAATGCATGTACAAGATGTTCCGGCAAGATACAGCCCTCAAATGGGTTGGGAAGGAGCAAATGTGATTTTTGATGACTGGGTACATCCCCTAATGATGGGCTTAGAAGAGCATCTTATTGATATGTTCAAACATGATTTTGAGTTTGTTGATGGTCATCAAAGCCATTTAGGACATACAGCTACGCAAACAAAGGACTTTTTAAATTCTCACGAAAAAAAAGAAAAAAATAGTAAAGAAGGAATTATCTGGACTGAATCTGGTAGAGCTGAATTAACAAAAGTTCCATTTTTTGTAAGAGGTAAAGTCAAAACAAATACTGAAAAATACGCAATCTTGAGAGGAATTCCAGAGATAAGCGATGAAACCCTTTACGACGCCAAAGCATATTTCAGTTAATTTTTACTGATAAATTGTAATTAAGTCATGAGTATTTTCACTCATAATTCAAAAGATTTAATCCTAAAAATCCAGTTATAAGAACATATTTCCCACTTTTAATACAATTAAATACATATTTGTTTAGAAACATATTTCATGTGTATTTACGCTGCAAGAATATAAATAATAATGTGTTTTAAACTTTAAATGACAAGTACTATAAATAGACCTCTTGATGGAGAAGGAAGTGTTCAAGTAAAGCAAGATCCAAAAATAAATATTGAAGAAGGGGCTTTAGTTATTGCCGTGTATGGGAAGGGTGGTATCGGAAAATCAACTACATCATCAAACCTTTCTGCAGCATTCTCAAAATTAGGTAAAAAGGTTCTACAAATTGGATGTGATCCTAAACACGATAGCACTTTCACTTTGACGCACAAAATGGTTCCTACAGTTATCGATATTCTCGAAGAGGTAGATTTTCATAGCGAAGAATTGAGGCCAACCGATTTCATGTTTGAAGGTTTTAATGGCGTAATGTGCGTCGAAAGTGGAGGCCCTCCTGCTGGAACAGGGTGCGGGGGATATGTAACCGGTCAGACAGTTAAACTGTTAAAAGAACATCACTTATTAGAAGATACTGATGTTGTTATTTTTGATGTCCTTGGAGACGTCGTTTGCGGGGGATTTGCAGCTCCATTGCAACATGCAAATTACTGTCTAATTGTTACTGCTAATGACTTTGATTCAATATTCGCTATGAATAGAATAGTCTCTGCAATCAAAGCAAAAGCAAAAAATTATAAAGTCAGATTAGGTGGTGTAGTCGCAAATAGATCAAAAGATACAGACCAAATTGATAAATTCAATGAAAGAACAGGTTTAAAAACTATGGCTCACTTTAAAGATGTCGACGCCATCAGAAGATCAAGACTAAAAAAATGCACCATTTTTGAAATGGAACCAACTGAAGATGTAATTGAAGTTCAAAATGAATATTTATCTCTTGCTAAAAATATGCTTGAGAACGTAGAACCTTTAGAAGGCAATCCACTTAAAGATAGAGAAATTTTTGATTTATTAGGATTTGATTAGTCTAAATTAATCTAATCCTACCAATTGGCTTGTTAAATCATAAGTTTGTTGAGAGGTCTTCGTATCAATTATTCTTTTTGACAACTTTTGAGAAAAAGCTTTTCTGCCAGTTTTTTGACGATTTCCCCAGCTCCAATGGACTGATGGTTTAGCAAATTCTTTATAGGTAGCAACTTGAGCGACCCTCTCTCCTGCCAATCTTTGTGAGACATATCCTTTTGTTATGAATTTTTGAAATATCGGGAAAAGTAATCTAAATAACCAAGGTGTATCTCTAAAAAGTTTTGTATCAGCAACACATCCAGGATATAGAGAATTTACAATAATCCTATCTGCAGGATATCTTTTTGATAATTCCTGAACGGTCACCATATTGCAAAGTTTGCTATCCTTGTAAGCCTTACCAGGTTTAAATTTCTTTCCATTCGCCATACTTATCGGAGATAAAAAACCATTTTTGAATCCAGATAAATCTCCCAAATCAGCTGGGGCAGGGATGGGGATCCTTCCTCCAAGTTCTGAATAATTAGCCGTAACTGTCCCTAATACTGTAATTCTTGGCTTGAATAAAGTTGATTTACCATTTAAAACAATTTCTCTTTCAGAAGATAAAATATTTTCTATAAGAAGGTTTATCATAAGAAAATGGCCAAAATGATTTACTGCCATAGAGTTTTCAAACCCCTGGGGAGACCTTTCAGGTCTCTTTAATCTCGGCTTATAGACTGCTGCATTACAAATAAGAGAATTTATTGGTTTTTTAAATCTTTCTAATATTTCATGGCAACCTTTTCTCACATCGTCCAAGTTAGAAAGATCTACTTCTATAAAATGAACATTTTTAACTTCCTCTTTTGTCAAGAATTCTTCAGCTATTTTTATAGCTCTTTTATTTGATCGATTAACAGCTATAACCTCCCATCCAAATCTTAATAGAGGTTTTAGAGTATTTAATCCAACTCCTGAAGTTGTTCCAGTTATTAGGACTAAACCCTTAATGTTCTTACTCACTAGCAAAAAAGTTAATAGAAAAATGAAAAGTAGAATGATTCTAGATCATCCCTATCAACGCCATATTACTCTGATAATGTCCCTAGAAATTATTTGATCCTGATCCTTCATAAATCTTTGCTCACCTTCAGAAGAAAATAAATCATCAAACTTATTTGTTAAAACATTAAATCTATATTTTTCGTATGAAAATGAGTCTTGAATTTCCCTTAATCTTGTCAACCTGACTTTGGAGCTGTAACCAAGTTTAATCAAGCTTATTATTGCTAAAAGGGAAAAGCAAATTTTTATAATAAAAAAAATTAAAGATACAAAATTGTCCTGTTTTTGTTGTCTTTTTATAAATACAGGACATAAGTATTTTTTGTAAAAATAACTATTTTTATAAAAAGATTTTGACAAATTTAGCACTAGTAATTTTCTGAATCAATCAATTCAGTGTTAATTATATTATTACCTTATAAATTTAAATTTTCTAATAGATTTTAATTCCTACCTAAACTAATTCCTAGTCTTAGGGCTAAAACTCCTGCATGCATAACTACTATGAGGCTTAATGCAATTAGATTTATTGTTTGAGTTGGCTCCATGATAAAAAAAATATTTCCTATATTCTCCACCGAAAAGAGGGGATTTGAAACACTATTACAAAATGATGTTACGTAATTAACAAATTGAAAGAAAAAATTTTTTGAAAATTATTATAAATAAATCTATACAGTTAATTTTGGGAATAAAGAATCAGGCCGTAATTTTTTCGACAAATAATTTATCTGGATTTGATCAAATGGCTTTAGATTTAAATTCTTTAGATCAGACAATTTCCAATCCTGAAATAATTCTCACATTGAGGTTCTACTATTGGACTGGCAATTGGGTTTCAATTGGCTATCACCAAAAGGAAATTCCTGTTCATTGGGAAAATTTATTATCAAATGGGGAAATTAATATTGTCAGGCGTCCTTCTGGAGGGGGAGCTGTTTTGCATTCTGGAGGCATAACATATGCATTAACATTTAAAAAAACTTACTATAAAGTCTTAAGTTATGAAATGGTTAATAATTGGTTAATTAAAAGTTTTAGAGAATTAGGTCTAAACTTAAGATATGGTCATTTACGAAAATCACGCATTAAAACAAATTGTTTTGGGACTTCATTAATTTCTGATTTAGTTGATCAAAATGGATTTAAGAGAATAGGCAGTGCCCAATTTCGTAAAAAAGGGGCATTCCTTCAACATGGTGAGATTCAAACAAACCCTTCAAAAGATTTGTGGTTCAAATTATTCAAAGAAGAAGCTCCTCCAAAAATAAATTTAGGACTAACAAATGATCAAATAATTCAACATTTAAGAAATTCATTCCTTAAGAATAAATCAAATATAAATTTCAAAAATATTGCCATAGATAGTAAAACTATTAGAAAACTTCATGATACGAATTACTAAAGATCTCCTTTCTGCTTCATTGAATTAATTATTCTTGGCAATTCAATTCCTAAGGGATAATGATTTTTAAAGTTTAATTTGTTAACAATTTCTGAAGGCAAATTAAAACCTAATTTATTCAATACAAAGTTTCCAATTTTTGACCTATCAATTATCCCCAAAGGGATGCCTGCAGCATTGAGAACCAATAAAAAACCTTCATTTGTTTCTTCAAGTCTTTCTATAGTTATCCATAATTTATCGTTATAAGATACACTTTCAAAACTATCGATTGGTTTCTTAAAATCTCCAACAAAGTTCCGTTCCCATTTTTTTAAGGAAACAGTTTTTAAAATATTCTCATCAACAAAACCGGTCCATCTACCATTATTCGTAACAAAAAAATATTTATTAGATGCATCATTATTATTTTTAATTAAAGTATTAAATTCTAATAAATTTGAATCGTATTCAATTTTCCTCAAAGGCTTTAGTTTGATCTCAGAAACTTTACTAAATTTAAGTATGTTTTCAATTTTAAAAAATTGACTTTCAGATTTTGAAGAATTAACTCCAAACAAGCCCAAAAAAGAAAGAATAAAACCAAAGTAAAAGTTAAATCTAAATAAACAAACTATCCCAAAAAATAAAACAAAAAAAGATAATAATAAATTAACTTTATTGAGGAAATTTCTTCCTTTATTTTTACTCCCTGAAAAATGCCAAATAATACTTTTTAATAAATTCCCCCCATCTAAAGACCCAATTGGAATCATATTTAAGAAGCCTAAGAATAAATTAAATATACCTACTCTAGAAATTACATTAACTGATATTTGTTCTTGAGATACAATGTTATTACTAATTAAAAGTAGGATAAATGCTGTAGCGAAACATAAAAGAGGTCTAACTATTGCAATTTTTATATTACCTAAGGCAGTTTGACAATGCTTATCTATTTGTAAAATTGCTCCTAAAAAATAAAAAGTAATTTTTTTTATTTTTACACCCTGATTAAGTGAAACAAAAGTACGAAATACCTCATGAACAATAATTGAAAATAATAAGAAAAAAGAAGTAAAAAATCCTATAATCCAAGATTCTTTAATATTATAAATATCACCTGAAGTTAAATTAACCTGGTTACTTATACTCCATGAGAATAAAAAGAGAATAGCAAACCAATAAGGATGAACTTTAAAGGGAATTCCCCATATTTTAAAAATTTGCCAACTTCTCAAAAATAATCTCCGCTATATTTAGCAATATTATTAATTTTACATAAAGGCTAATTATATGCCCAAGAGCAATACTTTAATTAAAATTTGTGGCTTAACGTCAGAAGAACAAGCTCTTCAAGTAGCAAAATTAGGAGCTCATGCTATCGGCATTATTTCCGTGGAAGAGTCACCAAGATATATATCAGCTGAAATTAAGAAAAATATTTTTACAACCTTAGAAAGGTTGTATCCAAAAATCGAGAGGGTATCAGTTGTACAAAATTGTCCAATAGACTTAATTATTAAAAATTTCTTAGGAAATCCAAGTGAAACTATAATACAATTACATGGAGATGAAGATATTGATTATTGCAAAAAAATAAGGGAAAAAATTCCCAATATTGGCCTATGGAAAGCTTTCAGAATAAAAACGGAAAAGGACATAGATAAAATAAAACCTTTTGAGGATTTTGTAGATGCGATACTTCTTGATTCTTGGAATAAAGAAACTTATGGAGGTTCAGGGAAAAAAATAAATTCTATTTATTTAAAGAATTTGCAATTTAGCAAGCCATGGTGGTTGGCAGGTGGAATATCAATTGATTGGATTGATGAAATCCTCACTGACTTCAAACCAGATGGATTAGATATTTCAAGTAGTATTGAAATATCTCCAGGTTTAAAAGATATTAAAAAAACAGAAGATCTTTTTAAGTTTTTAAAAAGAAATTAGTAATTATTAGTAGCGGACTGTTGTTTTACAAGCTCAAAAAATTCTTGTTTTAAACTCAAATCGTGTCTAAAATCCCCTCTAACCACAGAATTAATCATACTTGTATTTGGTTCTTTTACTCCCCTCCACTTCATACAATAATGTTGGGCTTTCACAATAATGCCTAAACCTTTAGGTTCACACAATTTTTCAATTTCATCTGCAAGGATCATTACAGCTTCTTCCTGAATATGAGGTCTTGAAAAAACCCAATCAGCAACTCTCGCAAATTTTGAAAGTCCTATGACTTTATTTCCAGGTTTAATACCTATCCAACACTCTCCTAGAATTGGTACTAAGTGATGTGAACATGCAGATCTGACTGAAATTGGACCAACAGTATAAATTTCATCAAGATTCTTGTCATTAGGGAAACTTGTAACTTTAGGTTGTTCATGATATCTGCCTTTAAAAACTTCATTTAGATACATTTTTGAAACTCTTTCAGCAGTTTCTTGAGTATTATGATCATTTTCAACATCAATTATTAAGGACTTTAGTAAGTCTTTAACTCTTGAGGCAACTTCTTTTTCTAAAATTTCTAATTCACCAGGATTTATAAAGTCAGAAATATTATCGTTAGCACTAAATCTTGTACCAGAATTCTTAATTCTGTCTCTTATAATTTCAGAAATTAGTTTATTAGTAATCTGTTCGTCAAAGTTTCTAATATTATCGTTGGGTAATGTAGAGGTCATAAAATTCTAAACAGAAAATTGTATGCAACTTAATTTACTGTATCTTCCAAAAGCTTAATTACTCATATACTATATCACATTCCCTTGTTCAATCGGGTTCAAATAGCAGTAAAAAAAAATCATTTTTTTAAGATTAAGCAGATAAACAGAATGTTTAAAAGGCTCCGCCAGAAGGCATCAAAGTTAAGTCTTCGATCAATTGTGATTCAGGTTTTTGAGCCATGTAGAGAATAGTTTCTGATACCTCGCTTGAGGAGAGCATAGAAGTTCTATCAAAATCAGAATTGATTGATTCGGAGTCCCAAAGAGGAGTATTTACTGAACCAAGAGTTATTGTGCACGCTCTTATTGAATTAGATCTCTCCTCCTCCCTCAAGCATTTAGTAAACATAGCTAGTGCAGATTTTGAAACACAATAAGCTCCCCATTTGGGGAATGCCTTATAAGAGGCATGACTACTAACATTAATAACTAAACCACCATTTTTTCTCATTTGAGGAATTATTGAACTACAAATTTGAAAAACACTTGTGAGGTTTATTTGAATAGTTTGTTCCCATTGACATAATTCCATTTCAACTAAAGGGCCATTAAATGCACATCCGGCATTATTTATCAATACTGAAGGGCACCCATACTTCTCAATTGCCTCTTCAACACAATGCTCTATTTCTAGAGGATTAGATAAATCACATTTTACTAGGTTAATTTTTGATTTAGTTGTCAACAGTTCGCTCTTTAGTTTCTCCATTAAATCCATATCCCTGGAGAGTAAAATTAAATCCCAGCCAGCATTAGCAAAAGTTATTGTGGTAGATCTACCAATACCTTTCGTAGCACCCGTTATAAAAGCTAGTTTCAAGTTATTCAGTTTTTTGGGGGATTTCACTATAAATCTCCTCAATATTATTTACTTCGATAAATTTACCTAAAACCCTAAACTTTTTGTATCTTTCCTCAATTAATTCGTCTTCAGGCATTTGGAGTAAAGCATTAAGATGTTTCTCAATAGCCTCTTTTAGTGTGTTACCAGCATCTAAAGGAGACCAATTATTCCCACCAGAAGGTTCTGGTAATACCTCATCAATTATACCTAATTTAAGTAAATCTTTACCTGTAATTTTAAGTGCTGATGCAGCTTCTGGTGCCTTCGCAGCATCTCTCCACAAAATTGAAGCACATGCTTCCGGACTAGCAACTGTGTAAACACTGTGTTCAAACATTAGTAACCTATCGGCAACACCTATTCCAAGTGCGCCTCCTGAACCTCCTTCTCCAATTACAGTAGCCACAATTGGAACTTTCAATCCAAACATCTCTCGAAGGTTTCTTGCAATCGCTTCCCCTTGACCCTGTTCTTCAGCTTTTAAACCAGCATAAGCTCCAGGAGTATCAATAAATGTAAGAATTGGCAAAGAAAATCTATTTGCATGCTGCATTAATCTTAGAGCTTTTCTGTAACCTCCTGGTTTTGCCATTCCAAAGTTTCTTACTACGTTTTCTTTTGTGTCCCTTCCTTTCTGATGTCCTAACATCAAAACTGGTCTATTATTTATCGAACCTATCCCCCCAATTAGTGCCATATCATCGCCTCCATTTCTATCTCCATGTAGTTCTATCCAGTCATCACAAAACATTTGAACATAATCTAAAGTGCTAGGCCTTTGAGGATGTCTAGCTACCTGAATCTTTTGTGCAGGAGTGAGAGAGTTGAATATTTCTTCTCTCCTTCTAGCAGCTAAAGTTTCAAGCTGTAGAAGCTGTTGGCTAACATCAACTTCTGAATCTCGAGCTAATTCTTTAATTTGCTCTATCTGTTTCTCTAGTTCAACAAGAGGCTTTTCAAAATCAAGAAGGTAACGTTTCGCCATAATTTAGACAGTTAGTACTTTGGGCTGCTTATCAAGTCCAATCGCAGAAAAACCATGTTTTAAAGAAGCTGCTCCAATAAATTCCATCTTTTCAAGAGAAATGTTATTTCTTCCCCAACTAAAATTTGTATGACAATTTTCAAATTCTAAAATCATAGCTTCTGCAAAGCAAGCAAACATCTCACGCTGAGGGTTTTGCATTTCCGCAAGTTCCATCATATTCCAACCAATATCGTTGAAAAACTCCACTATACCTCCTTTTAAAACATGAATATTTTCACCCTGAAATTTCTCATCAAGATTTTTGGGGTATCCACCATCAATCATTAAACATGGTTTTTTTAAGTTATCAGTATCAATTTCAATAGTTTTAGGCATACTTGCAACCCATACAACAATATCCGCCTGAGGCAATGCCTCATTTAAGCTTGTTACGGTGCCACCATCTAATTCTTTTTGTAACAGCGCTAGTGGTTCTTGTTGTCTTGCTACCATAAGAAGTTCTGAAATCCCAGTTTTATTGATTAGCCATCTACAAACAGCACTACCAATATCACCTGTAGCACCAATTACAGCGACAGTTGCTTTTTTAAGATCTATCCCAATGCGAGGCGCATTTATTTCTAGTTGCTTACAAATAACCCAGGCGGTATGAGTATTGCCAGTAGTAAACCTTTCCCACTCTAATGAAGTATTTCTAATTTGTTTATGCTGTAGAAGATTAAAATTCTCAAAAATAATAGAAGTAAATCCTCCTAAAGCGGTAATGTTAATCCCTTTTTTCTGAGCTAGCTCCATAGCATTTAGTACTTTTCTTCTGGCCGTTTTAAACCTAGAAAGCATTTCAGGAACAAAGCACGAATCTATATAAGAACCTTCAATAGATATTCCAGTAGCACTCTTAACTTCTACATTTTCAACAAGCTGAGGAGGAGCAGTACACCAAACATCCAAGTCGCCATCAGCAATATGATCAAAGCCTAGCATCGAAGCTTTTCTTTTTGCATCTTCAAAACTGGTTGAGTGGCCTATTAACCCAAACATTTAAAATTTATAAATGGTTTCTATACGATGTTATGAACAATAGCATATAGGTAACTCTTAAATAGGATTGATTAATTATAAAAATCCTTAATTTATTATAAATGTAATTAGACGATAGCTGCCATTGCCATTCTCGCAATTTCTCTATTATCTAGACCTATTTCCATCAATGTATCTTGATAAGCAATCATGAATTCTTCCATTAATTCTTCTCTGTCCATAGCTAAAACTGATGCGTCATCTGCTACTTCATCTAACATCTTTTTAATTAACGGAAGATTAACCTTATTAGCTTCCATTAATTCCTCTTTACAAGTAGATAAGTTCTCTTTAAGCCACTCTTGACCATAATTTAAATGAAGATATTCATCTTTAACCACTCCCTCTGTTATTTTTTTTGCGAAAGGATCCGCAACTCTTATGTAGACGTTGTAAGCAGAGATTGCAAATGCTTCAATTAAGATAGCTTGTATTAAAAGACATGTTGTTAAATTTCCTTTTTCAAGAGCAACTTGAAAATTACCATGTAATTTAGAAAAGAATTTTTTAGCAAATTCCATATCAGCAACTACACCTAAATTTCTTCCACATGCAGTAAAGCCTTTTTTATGCTTCATTTCCATTCTCGCCAATTTAGTTAACTCCTCTAACTCATTTGGAATTAACGTTGCTATTGAGATGTAATTATCATGAGCCTCTTGCTCTCCCTCTATAACAATTGCATTTATTCTGCTGTATGCATCCTTATAAGAATCTGTAGTAAAGTCGGGCAAATCTAAAGAAATCGGATTAGTCGATTCTTCAATAGTTTTTTTATTTGATTCTAGAGTTTGCATGTCAGTAATCTTTTGCTCATTATGCATGAATATTACACGATTATAGAGAGTTTATTTAAATATCATGAAAATAGTTTCAATTGTTAAGTCACATTTTTTACTTGAACTTGTTTAAGAATTATTTGGCCAATCTGATTGCATCAGATTCATAATCAATTTGAACCAATGATTAATCAATAATTCCTTTAAATTTTGCCCTAAAGACTCATTCGCTCCTCTACTATCTCCTATAACACCTGATTTACTGAAGTCGTCAGTAAGCCAAGCAGTAGGCGCATTGCCCTCTAAACTCCAGCCTTCTGGGATTTGTCCTTTAATACACTCATTTGGGCGTTCATTACCTACTAATTCTGGTTTTAAAGCCAGCATCAAACTTGTTTCAGCTAAAGAAGCATGGAGCCCATCCTCGATCTCAGTTTTTGTTAACAATTCACTTAATCCATTAATACCGCTCCATAAGAAACAAGGGAAAACTGCCATTTCTGGTGAGAAACTTCTTAGTTCTCTTGCAGCTGTATTTAATAGTGAGATTTGACCTCCATGACCATTAATCAATATCAATCTTTTAAAACCCATTTCAGATAATTGACTTCCGACTTCCTTAATCATTGAGGTTATTAAATTTGAGGAAAGTGAAATTGTCCCAGCAAAACCCTTATGTTCTGGAGAAAAACCAATATATTGAGTTGGAAGTTTTTTTAATGGAAAATCAGCAGGGAATAATTTAAAAACTTCGCTAATAATTTCATCAACAAAAATACTATCTGTAGCAAGAGGCAAATGTGGCCCATGTTGCTCAACAGCACCGAATGGCCAAATCACTGTAGATCTTTTGTTTTTTGCAACACTCTCAATTTCTTGCCAATTTAAATATTCAAATTTATTAGGTATTGGTTTAAAGTTCATTAATTTTAATTTTGAGTACTAACATTTAGAGTATGTTAATAATAAATTATTCTTATTTTACCTACGATGGGAGTCAATAATAAAAATGCCCAAGATAATATCCAGACAAAGGGCAATAAAAAACCTCTTCAGGTACTTCACATAAGCAAGAAAGATACTCAAAAAATAGATAATGAGCAAACTAATTCGCAAGAAGAAATTAAAAAAGAAAATATAGCAATCAAACCTCAAATCATTAAAGATGATTCAGTAAAAGAAAGTGATGACATTAGTGAAAACACTAAAGATTTTGATATTTCTAAACAAGATTTAACTCAACAAGACTTAAATAGACCCCTAAATTTTTCTGACCAAAACACAGAATTTGTAATAGAAAGAACTGTTGATGAATTCGATTTTGATGAAAGTGCTTTTTTGGAGGCTTTAAATGAAAATGAGCCAATTGGGGCTACAGGAGAAACAATTTCCGGTAAGGTTATAGCAATTGAAAGTGATGGACTATATGTTGACATTGGTGGGAAAGCACCTGGATATATGCCTAAAAAAGAATGTGGTTTGGGTGTCATAACTAACTTTAAAGAAAGATTTTCTTTAGGCCTTGAAATGGAAGTTTTGGTTATCAAAGAACAAAATGCTGATGGAATGGTAACAGTGAGTGCTCGGGCATTAATTCTCAGGCAAAGTTGGGAGAAAGTATCAAGTTCGGCAAAAAATGGAGAATTAATTGACGTTTTAGTTAATGGATTTAACCGAGGTGGACTTACATGTGATGTAGATGGATTGAGAGGATTCATCCCAAGATCCCAACTTGAAGATGGTCAAGATTATCAATCTTTTGTTGGCAAAACTTTAAAAGTAGCGTTTCTTGAGGTAAATCCAGAATCTAGAAAATTAGTTCTCTCTGAAAAGAAAGCATCATTAGTCTCTAAACTTACAAGTCTAGAATTAGGCCAATTAATTGAAGGAGAAGTTTTAGCTGTAAAACCATATGGCTTTTTTATAGATTTAGGGGGAGCAAGTGGACTTCTTCATCAATCCTCACTAACAAATGGATCGATTCGTTCTTTACGAGAAGTTTTTAGAGAAGGGGAAATTATAAAAGCTTTAATATCTGAAATTGACCTCGAAAAAGGGCGCATTGGTCTAAATACAGCACTCCTAGAAAACTCTGCGGGAGAATTAATTATTGATAAGCAAAAAGTTATGCAAGAAGCTACAGAGAGAGCACTAAAAACCAAAGCACTTTTCGATAAAAAAGAACAAGATAAATGAACATTAACAAAAAAATGGAGTCAAGTCTTAAATTAAAAATTTCAAATTGGGAATTAGACTTTTACTCAAGACCAATTATTGAATCAAATGGAAAAAAAAGATGGGAGTTAATTATTTGCTCTACAAGAAGTTATAAGACAGAAGATATTTTTCTTTGGAATAAAAAATGTCCTGCCAATGAAGTTAATTCAGTATGGCTTACAAAGGCACTAAATGAAGCAATAAGTGAAGCAAGAAAACAAGGGTGGGCGAAACCTTCAATAGTTCGATTCTGGAGATCGTCAATGAAATCGATCATTAAGAAATCTCTAGAGGCCTTGAGTATTGAGGCTCTTATAAGTAGGAGAACTTACGATTTATTAGATAGAATCGAATTTATTGAAAAAGAAATTTATCCAAAGGAAAAAGGTTATGTAAGAGGTGTATTAGCTCCAACTTTTACTTCTAAAAGTGAAAACCCTGCTCAACCTCTACCAGAAGCAGTAAGGGGTGATGCATTAACTATATCTGAAATATCAATTGGCGAATTAAAATCAGCAGAAAATTGGCCTATGGAATTTGGAGATATTTTCCCAATTCAGCAGGATTTAGATGATAATTACTTAGTTCCAGGATTAAGACTTTTTAGCAAAGATAGATCTTTAGCACTTTCTGCATGGTTCAGTTGTTTAGAACCTATTAAATTAGTCATCAGTAAGAAACAACTCATCCTTGAAGCTTCAGAAGACGATAAGTGGCTGGTGACTGATTTACCAGAAAAAGATGCAAACATTTTGAGTACAAAGTTTTTAGAGAATAAAAAAACTTCTTTTGGTTATCAATTTATTTCCATACAGTCAACGCCATACATCGAAAAATTTGCAGGATTCTGGATCTTGAGAGATATTGAATTAATTTCATAATTTCAGTTTAGGAGCAGGAATTATTCCATACAAAGAAATATATTTCTCAAAAGGTGAAATTTTTATTCAAAACAAAAAATTTGAGTATTATTCATCACCTATCCTTAGTCAAAATAATTTCAAACATGCATACTTTACGAAGTCAAGCTCTGAGGAATTTCTTCAATTATTAGGGAATCACTTTAATGAAAATTATATAAATTGTATTTCCAATCAAATTCACAGTAATTTGATAGTGTCTGGATCACATTTGGAAGAAGGGATTAAGACTGATGCAGATGGTATTGTTGGTGATAAATGCAACCAAAACTTATGGGTTTACACAGCTGATTGTATGCCAATATTTTTTGCCGATAAAAGGACAAGAAATGTAGCAACCTTGCATTGTGGAAGAAAAGGTTTAGAAAAAAAAATAATAAAAAATTTGGTTAAAATTTTCGATAATTTTGGCACATCTAGAGATAACTTACTTGTTGCAATAGGACCAGCGATTTCGAAGGAACATTATCTAGTTGATAAAATGACACTCAAAGAATTTTATAGAAAGGCCGAAAACAAAAACATAACGGTCAATCTGACTAAAGCTGAAAAAAATCTTTGTTTTAGTGATTCAAATCACTTCAAAAAGCAAAACTTAAATCAACTCGATCTTAAAAGATCTGCCTATAAACAACTTTTAAATGAGAACATCCCTAATACAAATATAGATATCTCAAATTTATGCACATACAAATTAAAAAATGAATTTAATTCCTGGAGAAGGAGCAAAACATTCTCGAGACAATGGAATTTTATTTGTTCATAGAGATAGTTAACTTGGACAAATTTCACTAGTTAAGTCTTTAGCGACTAATAATTCGGTCATCTCCTTATTACCTTTAATATTAAAAACTTTGGCTAACAAAACATTCTCTTTGAAACCAAAAGGTTTTATTTTCACTTTACTTCCCCTTGGGAATTCACTCTTAAGTATATTAGTGGCTTCAAACTCATCATTTTCATTTACATCTACACAAAATAGTCCTATCGTTAAATTTCTATTTTGATCCCCCACCAAAATAGTATTTGAACTTTTAATTTGAAGAATTTCAGCCGAGTTAACTATTACAGGATTAAGTACAATCAAGCAGATTATGATAAAAATTTTTGATAATTTTTTCAATTCAGCGATATCTAAGTTTTAAAATTATCTTAAAGTTAAATTTTTAAAATGACGAATTTTTAAAAAAATTAGTCTTCACAATTAACATATCCAACCATTTGAGCATTACTTTTACCAGGAGGAACCATTGGATAACAATTTTCACCTCTTCTGACAAGGATATTAATCAAGGCAGGGCCGTCATGATCAAGCGCATTTTTAAGTTCATTTTGTAATTGTTTTCTATCAGAAATTAAGTATCCTTTAACTCCAAAAGACTCAGCAAGTTTCACAAAATCAGGTTCACCACAACTCATATCAGATGAGGAATATCTTTCATCGTAGAAACTTTCCTGCCATTGTCTTACCATCCCTTGCCAGCGATTATTTATAATAATCACTTTCACCTTTAGACCATATTGAGATAAAGTTCCTAATTCTTGAACATTCATTAAGACACTTGCATCTCCTGCAATACAAATTACATCTGAATTAGGTAAGGCTGCTTTTACTCCAATTGCCGCTGGCAATCCAAAACCCATAGTTCCTAAGCCTGCACTACTAATCCATTTTCTTGGAGAATTCCTAAGATATTGAGCAGCCCACATCTGATGTTGTCCTACATCTGTAGTTACATAAGCTTCTGGTGAAAGTTCCCTCACTTTTAAAAGAACCTCCTGAGGATAAATTTCTCCTTCTTTAGGCGGGTCATATAAAGGGTGCTTATTTTTCCAAAAATCAATTTTTTCTAACCAGTTTTTCGTCTGACAAGTAAATTTGTTATTAAGAGATTGTTCATTAATTTTGAGAACAGCTTTTGAAACATCAGAAACAATTGCAACATCTACACGTCTATTTTTATTAACTTCTGCTGGGTCGATATCTATATGAATTACCTTTGCATTAGGTGCAAAAGTATCTAATTTTCCTGTCACCCTATCATCGAATCTAGCTCCAATAGCAATTAAAAGATCGCATTCTGTAACCGCGAAATTTGCGTAAGCAGTTCCATGCATTCCTAGCATCCCTACTGATAAATTGTCTTTTTCATCAAAAGCGCCTTTCCCCATTAAGGTTGTGGTAACAGGTATTTGATAATTCTTTGCCAAAGTTTTTATTTCATCATGAGCCCCTGAAGATATTGCCCCACCTCCTACGTATAGGAGAGGTTTTTCAGAATCTTCTATTAATTTAATTGCTTTATTGATATCGCAATCATTAATTTCTCCATTCCTTTTAAATCCTTTAGGGATAATCTCACCAGGCAAAACTCTTTGGTAATTAAAGAACTCCTGACCTACATCTTTGGGTATATCAATTAAAACGGGGCCAGGCCTTCCAGATGAGGCTATAAAAAAAGCTTCAGAAACTACTTTCGCGATATCTGAAGGATCTCTTATTACCCATGAATGTTTCACTATTGGAAGAGTTATACCAAAAATATCAGTTTCTTGAAAAGCGTCTGTACCTATGGCAGGTCTTGGGACTTGACCTGTAACTACAACTAGGGGCACTGAATCCATTTGCGCAGTGGCAATTCCAGTTACCAAATTTGTAGCACCTGGGCCTGAGGTCCCAAAACATACTCCTACTTCACCAGTAGATCTTGCATATCCATCAGCCGCATGTGAACCACCTTGTTCATGCCTAACCATATAATGCTTTAACCAACCTTCTTGTTCCGCCTTATGAACAGCATCATATATTGGTAATATGGCTCCTCCTGGATATCCAAATATAACTTTTACCCCATGAATTTTTAAAGAATCCATTAGTGCATCTGCACCAGTTATCCAAACTGGATTTTCATGTTTTGAACTACCCTTTGAAAAGGATCTCGAAGTAAGGGTCACTAAAAAATTCAATATTTAATATAAATATTAAACTTAATTAAATACTTTTGCCTCATTTAGAAATGTAATGTCAGAAATGAATTCAAAAAAATCTTTCAATAAATTTAAAATTTTCAAATAAATTTGAATTGTTCTTTATAAAATGCCTAATTTATGTAGAGGTCCAGAACCTGAAATAAGTTCAATAAAAAGCACAAGAAAAATAATCATTGCAACCCTTCCGTTCCAAACTTCTGAACTATTATTCCAACCCCATTGCCACTTCTCTTGGGGATAAAGTTTAACTTTTTCGGGCAACTGAGAAGCCTCCTCTAGATTAACAAGAGGTCCTTCCAAGCAGGAAATCACTAGATCACTAAGGCCTTCAATAAAAGTAGGATGAGTATTTAAAGCCTTAACTCTCCGAAAGTTTTTAATACCCGCCTTTTCAGCAATTTCTTTATATTCAATATCAATTTCTTGCAATGTTTCGATATGCTCTCCAACGAAACTTATAGGGACAACAATCAGATCATTAACATTTGACCTTCCAAGATCAGCTAACACTTCTTCTGTATAAGGTTTCAACCATTCAACAGGACCAACTCTACTTTGATAAGAGAGTGTATGAGGATTACTATGCCCTAAAAATTTTTCCAGCTCATTTATGATTAACAAAGAACAATCTTCAATTTGTTGTTTATAAGGGTCTCCAGCTTCCTCTACGTAACTCTTGGGAACTCCATGAGCAGTAAAAAATATATGGGCTTTTAAAGGTGATTCACAAAGTGAAATTTGTTCAGAAATTAATTCGACCATAGACTTTAAATAACCTGATTGACTAAACCAACTCCTTACACATCTCATTGGAACCTTCTTAAATTCATTATCAGAATCTCGCAATTTTTTTAATTCCCTAAAGCTCGAACCACTAGTACTTATCGAAAAATGTGGATACAACGGTATTACAACAACTTGATCTATACCATCTGCTTTCATATCAGCAATTGCTGATTCGGTAAAAGGATGCCAATACCTCATAGCGATATAGGTAGTGGCGTTTAATCCTTTGTCCCTTAATTTAGATTGTAATTCTCTTGCTTGTTGTTCAGTTATCCTTCTGATAGGTGAACCTCCACCTATAGAGAGATACGCCTGTTGTGAAGTAGTACTCCTAAGAGTACTAATTAACCAAGCTAGGGGCTTTTGAAAAACAGGGAAGGGAGTCCTGATTATTTCTGGATCAGAGAAGAGATTGTATAAGAATGGGCCGACATCAGTAATGCGTTCAGGCCCTCCTAAATTCATTAGTAAGACGCCTATTTTATCCATTTAAAATTTATGGAGATTGAAAATCAACATTTAAAACGTCATTATATGGACAATTATATAAGTAAATGAACGTAATTCAGGAAATTAATAATGTCAATGATAAATTTGCTACTCAAGGCAGCAAGCTTAAAATTGAGAAAAGAGGAGAGAAATTAAATATCCGTGGTTCACTACCCTCTAAAGAAGATAAAAATAACTTTAAGATTCAAAGAATATCTCTCGGTTTGAAGGCTAATATTTCTGGATTAGAGGAGGCCAAAAAAAAATTACAATTAATCAATTTGCAATTGGAATTGAATCAATTTGATTGGATTAATTGGATAGGCAAACCTTATAAAAAGGAAATAAAAGATGGTTTTGAATTACCAAATAGATTAAATCAATTTGAGGAATTTTTTTTTAAAGAAAATAAAAGTGATTTTCGAACCAGCACTAGAAAAACTACTTGGAAAAGTTCTTACAAGCCATATATGAAAAGACTCCAGAATATTTACAATGATTATGAAAATGAAGCTTTAGAAAAAATATTTCAAAAAACACTTGAAAGTTATAAAGAAGGTACTAGAAGTAGGAAACAATGTGCAACTTCTTTAAGTGTTCTGGCTAAGTTTTTGGACATCAAACTACCTGAAGATTGGAAATTAAATTCTAGAGGATATGGTCTGAACAAAGCAGGCTTTAGGGATCTCCCTAAAGACGAATTAATAGAAAAACTGTGGGAGAAGATACCGAACAAGTCTTGGAAATTTGTTTTTGGTTTGATGGCTACATATGGATTGAGGAATCATGAAGTATTTTTTTGTGATTTAAGTTCTCTTACTAATTCTGGTGACAAAATTATTAGAGTTTTACCTACCACTAAAACTGGGGAACATCAAGTTTGGCCATTTCATCCTGAATGGGTGGAAAAGTTTGAATTATCAAAACTTGGTGAAAATCCAGAACTTCTACCAAATATCAATAGAGACCTTAAAATTACAACCTTACAAAATATTGGAAAAAAAATAACAGACCAGTTTAAGCGTTACTCTTTACAAATAAAACCCTATGATCTAAGGCATGCCTGGGCAGTAAGAACAATTTTTTATGATTTACCTGATACTGTGGCTGCCAGAATGATGGGACATTCGGTTAGTTTACATACTCAAACTTATCACCACTGGATTACTAAAAGAGATCAACAACAAGCGGTAAATAATGCACTTTTAAAAGTTAAAAGAGTTAAAAATATTTAAAGATTTATAATAAATAAATAAAAATAAATGTCATATGCAAGAAAAACCTTCATCTTCCCAGGAAATATTTAACCTTGATAATCAAGCCAATAAACTTGGAATGGGAGGTAAATTATCACCGGATAGCGATGAAAGCTCATATAAAAAAAGAATGCAGCAAAGAAAAGATATTCAAGCAGAAAGACTACAAATTAGAAAAACAAAAAAAGGATTATTGATTGTTTTCACAGGAAATGGGAAGGGCAAGACAACTGCATCTTTAGGTATGGCTTTAAGGACGATAGGGCATGGCTATAAAGTAGCAATAATTCAATTTATCAAAGGAGGCTGGACCACTGGAGAAGAAAAAGCACTTGAGAACTTTTCTTCAAACCTATCTTGGCATTCATTAGGAGAGGGATTTACTTGGGAAACGCAAGACAGAATAAGAGATGAAAAATTAGTTCAAGAGGCGTGGCAATTAGCCAAAAAATACATAAAAAACGAATCTTATAAACTTATCATTCTTGATGAAATTAATATTGCGACAAAACTTGGTTATCTTGCACCCGAAGAAATAATCACTTTTTTAAAAAGCTTAAATAATAGAAAAAATCATATTGTTTTAACTGGAAGGGGAGCATCTGATTCAATTATCAATTACGCTGATCTAGTTACAGAAATGAAACTAATAAGACATCCATTTAAAGAACAAGGAATAAAGGCACAAAAGTGTGTTGAATTTTAGTTGAAGTAAATTATTATTTAAAATTTCCTTTAGGCAGGTTTAGAAATGTTTAAAGACGCAAGCAATATCTGAACAAAAAATTAATTTGGTGCATTTACTTGCTAAGGTCTTAAAAGTACAATTATTGAATGACTTACAAAAGAGTTCTCTTAAAACTTAGTGGTGAAGCACTAATGGGTGAAAAACCTTATGGTATCGATCCAGCTATAGTTCAGTCAATTGCAGAGGATGTTTCAAAAGTAGTCGAAAATAATGTGCAACTTGCAATAGTTGTTGGGGGCGGGAATATTTTTAGGGGGCTTAAAGGGTCTGCAGATGGCATGGATAGAGCGACAGCTGATTATGTTGGGATGCTCGCAACGGTAATGAATGCTATTTCACTTCAAGATGGTTTAGAAAGAGTAGGAGTTGCAACCAGAGTTCAAACTGCAATAGAAATGCAGGAAATTGCCGAACCCTACATTAGAAGAAGAGCAATGAGGCACCTAGAAAAAGGGAGAGTTGTAGTTTTCGGAGGTGGATGCGGAAATCCATTTTTTACAACTGATACTACAGCAGCTTTGAGGGCAGCGGAGATAAACGCTGAAGTTGTTATGAAGGCTACTAAAGTTGATGGAGTATACGATCGAGATCCTAATCAATTTAACGATGCAAAAAAATATTCCTCTCTCAGTTATCAACAAGTTCTTAGTGATGAAATTGCAGTAATGGACAGTACTGCGATCGCACTTTGCAAAGATAATAATATACCAATTATGGTTTTTGATATATTCAAAAAAGGGAACATTTCAAAAGCTGTTGCTGGTAAGCCAATAGGCTCTTTAATTAGTTAAAGATCATTTTATTTTTTTAATTATGAAAGAAAAAGAAATTCAAGAAAATATGAATAAAAGTATTGAAGCCACACAAAGAAACTTTAATACAATTAGAACAGGCAGAGCTAATGCTTCATTGTTAGACAGAGTAAATGTTGAGTACTACGGAGCAGAAACACCAATCAAATCACTTGCCACAATAAGCACTGTTGATTCACAAACAATTTCAATACAACCATTTGATATTTCATGCTTACAAGCGATTGAGAAATCTATTTCTATGAGTGATTTAGGTATTACACCAAATAATGATGGGAAAGTAATAAGAATAAATGTTCCTCCCTTAACAGAAGAAAGAAGAAAAGAATTCTGTAAATTAGCCTCTAAATATGCAGAGGAAGGAAAAGTAGCTTTGAGAAATATCAGAAGAGATGCTGTTGATAAAGAAAAAAAAGACGAAAAAGATGGTCTCATTTCTATTGACGAATCGAGAGATAATCAATCTGAAATTCAGAAAATTACTGATAAATATATTGCCTTAATAGAAACTAAATTATCTGAAAAAGCAAAGGAAATTCTAAAAGTTTGATAGGATTTGACGTCGTAATAATAGGTGGAGGCTTATCAGGATCTGCCACGGCTCTTAACCTATCAAAGAAAGGATATTCAGTTTTAATTATCGAAAAAGAAAATTTCCAAGATTACAAACCATGTGCAGGTGGGATGGCATCTTCAATGCAAAGATTTCTTCCCTTAAATATAAAAGATGCCATGGAATCAAAAATTAAGAATGTTGAATTCAGATGGAAGGCTTCAGATAATGTAACTGCTGATCTGACTGGTGAATCACCATTTTGGATTATTAGAAGAGAGAAGCTTGATCAATTATTACTAGATGAGTCCTTGAGTAATGGAGCTCAGATAATGAGACCATTATTGATAGAAAAAATCATAAAAAAAAATGATAAATGGGAAATTACTTGCAATAACAAAATAAAATATATTACAGAATTTCTTGTGATTGCAGATGGGTCTCAATCGAAATGGGCTGGTTATTTCAATTTAGGGGCAAGAAAACCGAAATTTGCGAACACAATCTCATTAAGATTGAAAGGGTTAGGAGAAATACCTAGAGATACAGTTAGATTTGAGTTTGGATTTATAAAATATGGTTTTGCATGGGCATTTCCTCTAAGAGAAAGCTTAAATATTGGTCTAGGTACTTTTATAAATAATGGTCTCCTAGAAAATCAGGCTATAAATAAACAAGTAATCAGAAGCTTCGGTTTTGATGATTTTCCTAATATAACAATTAGTAAGAAACTGAGAATATGGAATGGCTTCCACTCAATTAATGGTGACAAAGTTCTAGCGGTTGGAGATGCAGCATCTCTATGTGATCCATTTTTAGCGGAAGGAATAAGACCATCTTTAATTAGCAGTTTTTATGCTGCAGAATATATAGATCAGTGCTTAACAGGAAAAGTAGATAATTTAAATCTTTATACGAAAAAAATTAACAACATTTGGGGGAAATCAATGGCTTGGGGGAGGAGAATAGCCCAGGTATTTTATAGATTTCCTAGAACTGGATACCAATTAGGTGTCAAAAGAAAAACAGCACCTAAACGTATTGCTCAAATATTATCAGGAGAAATGAGTTATGAGGATATTGCAAAAAGAGTTATTAGAAGACTTTTAACAAAAAGTGGTACTTAATTCTTTTTTCAATTCAAACTTAAATTTAGTTAGCAGAAATCAATTTATGATTTTTAATTTCTGAATATCTCTTGAGTAGCAGCTCTTCCAATTCTTCTATAGCATTACTGAATCCAGTGATGCCCTCACTGAGCTTTTCACTTGCCATTTGATCTTCTAACATGCTTAATCTGAAATCTTTTTCTTCAAATTTGTAGTCAATAGAATGATTTATTTGGGTACTTACATCTAATTTTCTAACTAACTCTCCTTTCTCTTTCTTCAGTTCCTCAAGAAATTTTGGTGCAATTGTTAAAAGATCGCAACCTGCTAATTCTTTTATTTCATCAAGATTTCTAAAACTCGCTCCCATTACTTCTGTCTTGAATCCCTTTTCTTTAAAGTACTTGTATATTTGTGTAACCGAAATAACACCAGGGTCTTCAGGACCAACAAAGCTAGTTTTACCAGTTTTTGCTTTATGCCAATCCAATATACGGCCAACGAATGGAGAAATTAGAGTTATCTTTGCATTGGCACAAGTTACCGCTTGGCAGAAGTTAAAAAGTAAAGTTAAGTTGCACCTAATACCCTCTTTTTCCAAAATTTCAGCTGCCTTAATTCCCTCCCAAGTTGCAGCAATCTTAATCAAAATTCTTTCCTTTTCAATTCCAAAATTTTTGTAAAGATTGATCAATTTTCTCGCTTTTTCTACCGTAGCTTCGGTGTCAAAGCTCAATCTTGCATCAACTTCTGTAGATACACGCCCTGAAATAATTTTCAATATTTCTTTTCCAAAAAATACTGAAACTTGGTCAACAGTTTCTTTGATTAATTCAATTTCGGAGAATTCTTTGGGCAATACATTTTCTGAACTTTCTAAAGCTTTATCAATTAATTTCACATAATCAGGATTCTTAGCAGCGGCAAGTATTAGCGATGGATTGGTGGTGGCATCCCTTGGTTGAAATTTTTTTATCGAATCTAAATCTCCTGTATCGGCAACAACAACGGTCATTGAGGACAATTGTTCTAAAATTGATTTCATATCTAGATAATCATATATATACATAAACTAGCTTTTATTCCTGATGAAATCATCAGATAATGAACTAAATATCTATAAAATTGGAAAATTTTAGGGTTTTTTAACAATCATTTCATGATCTTTAATCTTTGGAGGTATTTTTTCAATTACTATCAAACTCTCGATAATTTCTTTAGCAACTGGTACAGCAACAGTTGAACCATATGCATAAGATTTAGATGGCTCATCAACGACTACAAGGACAACATATTTCGGATCATTAACTGGTAAGGTCGCCACAAAACTGCAAACTTTTTTACTTGTATAGGAACCATTTAAGGCTTTTTGGGAAGTGCCCGTTTTCCCCGCTATCCTATAACCCTCAATTTTCACTCCAGATCCACTACCTTTATCAACTACGCTCTCCATCCATTCAAGAACAGTTTTAGAGACCTCGTGTGAAAAAAATTGTTTCTTTAGATTTTTATTAACTCTTTCTCTGAAAGTTGAGGTTACATGAGGAGTCACTTCAAAACCACCATTTGCTAGAGCCGCATGAAGTTGAACCAATTTAAGTGGCGAGATTGAGAACCCTTTACCAAAAGAAGTTACGGCAGGCTCAATTGATTGATTTACAAATAAATCTTTTTTCTTTAGTTGGCCAGCAGTTGATTCAAATAAGTCAGTCTCTAAATTTTTGTTAATACCTAAATTTTTTAGCCAATCCCAGTAAATTTTAGGATCTAAATTTTGCATTATTTTTACCATCCCAACATTACTTGAAACCTGCAATACTTTTGGATAGTCGATGTATCCATTACCTTTTTTATCCCAATTAGAAAGTGTCCATCCTCCAACATTAATCTCTCCAATATCTTCAACTAATCCATCTTTCTGGATAATTTTTTCTTCTAAAGCTAAGGCAAGATTAATAGGTTTAAAAGTTGAACCAGGCTCAAATAAATCTTGAGAATACCAACCTCTAAAGAGTTCAGAATCATACTGCCAAAATTTATTTGGATCGTATGACGGAAATGTAACCAAGGAAAGGATCTGACCATTATTAATATCCATAACTATGGCAAATCCCTTCTTTGCTTTCCATTTGCTTACTTGCTTTGATAATGCATTGAATGACGCTTTCTGTAATTTTGAATCTAAAGTTAGGCCTAAACTTTTGTAATCAGAAATAAAATCACCTGGTGCTGAATTATCCGGTAGAGGAGTTCCGTCTCCTCCTCTTTTTATTAAATTACTTTTATTAAAAACTTTAATTTGATTATCTAAATGAAGCTCTAAACCTGCTGAAGCCTTATTCTCATCATTAACAAAACCGACAAGATTAGAGTAAAGCTCCCCTTGTGGATAATATCTCTGCGAATATTTAAACAAATCAAGTCCGCTTATTTGAAGTTTCTTAATCTTTTTTGCCTTTTCTTCAGAAATTTTATCCAAAAGCTTGATGCCATTCATTTTTTTATTAAATTTCCCTAAGATTATTTCTTCATTAATATCCAAGATAGGTGACAATTTTTCTGTAACTTCTTTAATACTGCGAACTCTATTTATTGAATCACCAGGAAAATTAAAGTATTTTGGATGGGCCCATAATTTATAGAGCGGTTTATCGTAAGCAATTAGTCTATTATTTCTATCAACAATTGATCTCCTTTTTTTTAAGGAGTTAGTTTTAGAGGATTGTATTAATCTAGCTTTCCTTTGCAAATCAGAAGCGTTAAAGACTTGCAATTTAACCAACCTACCAAACAAACAAAATATTAATAACAAACTAAAAATATAGAGAAATTTAAATCTTTTTTGATCAAGGGGTATTAGACGAACAATTTTTTTGTATTTTTTCATCAATATCCCCTTTGATATTTACTATCACTAAAACCTTCAATGAAACTATTTAAATTTTTCCTGAATAAACTTTCTTTTTTTTCTACAAGTTTATCTAGATAGATTAAATCTTCAGGTTTAGTTTTTTTATAAATATTGTGAGACTCAAGTTCGCTAATATAAAATTCTTCAATTTTAGAAATATAATCTATGAGGTTATGATTGATAGCTCTTGTTTTAGATAAGGTTTTATATGTATTTGACCATTTCCTTTGGCTATCAAAAGATAAGAAAAATAAGGTGAAAATTAATACCAAAAGAGAGATATTAATGGTGTCGAAAATTTGGTGTATTAATTTGATATTAAGAATGAATATTTTTTCGAAATTTTTTTTACTTTCATTTAAAACTTTTTTTTTTAAATTAAGTTGATTCCCATAAGGTTTCATCTATGATTTATTTTTTAAATGAAAGAGGTGTTATTAATTAAATAAACATCTTTTTGTTTGATTCGCAAGTAAAAAATTAAATTCTTTATGTCCTCAATAAGAACAAATTTAAGAACGTCAATCCATTCCATAAAGAATGCATAATCACTGAAGAGAACAAACTTCCTGAAGCAATTCTTGTAATTCCTAATCCAATCCCTAGAACAAATAATGGTGGCATTTCTCCCAAACTTAAATGAGCTAATGCAAAAATAAAGGCTGAGACTATGATGCCTGAAATTACTCCAAAATCTCTTGAAAGAGTTGGTAGTAAAATACCACGAAATATAATCTCCTCGAATAGAGGAGCTAATAGAGTTGTTGTTACAAATAATAGAAAAAATGATAAGTAATTATTATTATTTAGAACAATTTCCAGCAAAGGGTTACTACCATTCTGATTATCGATCAGACTATTCATAATTAAAGAAATCAATAAAACAAAAGGAACGATAGTTAACCAACCTTTAATTCCCTGAATAATTGCATATTTTATTGGCAAGAAATTGAATTGTAAATAATCCTTTTTGAAAGTAAATTCACCATTCAAAGATTTAATTTGATAGTAAACTATTCCTAATGGAGGAATAGCCATAAAAAGATATCCAAAGAATATTTTTAAAGATTGCGTCAATTCATTAGAGATATTTTTAGAAAAAATTTCAACTAAACCGATAGAAAACAAAGGTGATACCACTTCTCCTAAAACAACAAATCCACCTGCAATTAATAAAACCATATCAATTAATTCCAAATCTAAGGATTTAATTTCTTGCCAACCAAACTTTTTCAAAGATATAGTAGTCCATAATATTTTCAAAGCCAGAATAGAGCCAATAAGTATTGTTAAAAGTGGTATTAGTCTGATGGCTAATATTTTTAAAAACATTTTGTTTGAAAAAGATTTTGTTATTAATGAACTATCGTCAAAATCAAACTTCTGGCTTAAAAGGTGATATAAAAATCTATCCCCTTTAAATAAATCAAATTTATCAGAATTAGGTTTATATGAGTTATTATTGAATTTTTTTTCTATCTCATTAATCAGTAATTTAAAGTTTTTATTTTCAAAATCTTTGGATATATTTTTATAGATCATAGGGTCATTTGATTCTGAAGAAATTATTCGAATTAATTTATTTCTTTCTGTTAGTTCTTCAAATGAAACCTCAGAGAGTGATTTATTTATTTGATCAACAGGATCATTAATGATAAAAAATTTTTTAAGATTTACAGGTATTGATTGGACCGATAATTCAGCAATTTCTTGCTCTTTTTGACTTATATCAAATGAAACAGATGGTCTATTTAAACTATCTCTTAAGCCTTGCTGCCATACAAAAAAAGTTATGACTACAGAAATAAAAGCTAAAGTGAGTTTTGACTTAGAAATATTTTTAAAGTTCATAACTACTTATTATATTGTTGAAAACTATACTTAATTATCATTGAATTTGCTTATATTTATGTATCTATTTTAATCACGCCATGAGATGATTAAATTATCTTAATTTTCAAATTTATATAATGGCTATACGATTAGTTTTAGTTAGGCATGGACTAAGCAGTTTCAATGCAAAAGGATTAATTCAAGGAAGAACAAATGATTCATTATTAACTGATGAAGGATACGAACAAGCCCGAAAAGCAGGAAAAGCATTATCAAAAATAAACTTCGATAAAATCTATTCCTCCCCACTTGTGAGAGCTGCAGAGACTGCAAAAACAATTAAAAAAACCTTCAATAAAGAACAAAATATTGTATTCGATGATAATTTGCTAGAGGTAGATCTTAGTGAATGGTCTGGTCTAAAAATTGATGAAATAAAAAAGAAATTTCCAGAAATTTACCCTATATGGAAAAATGATCCAGAAAAACTAATCTTAAAAAGAAATGCCAATAAATCTTATAAGCCAATTCAAGAGTTATTTTCTCAAGCAACAAATTTTGTAGAGGAAATTTTAAAAATTTATCTAGACAAAGATGATGTAAATATTTTAGTTGTAGGACATAATGCGATTCTCAGATGTTTAATCCTCTCGTTATTAGGAAAGCCTAAGCAAGGTTTTAGGAAAATAAGATTAGAAAATGCTTCTTTTTCGATACTCAATATTTCTAGGAAAGATAACTCTTTTAAGACCCAAATTGAATGCTTAAATCAAACTTCCCATCTTAATAAAAATATTCCAAATCAAATTGGAGATTCCAGAATATTTTTAATAAGGCATGGTGAAACTAACTGGAACAAAGAGGGTAGATTTCAAGGCCAAATTGATATCCCTTTAAATGAAAACGGAAAAGACCAAGCTAGAAAGACTTTTGAATATTTAAGAAATATTTCTTTCAATAAGGCATTTTCAAGTTCAATGCATAGGCCTTATGAGACTGCACAAATAATCCTTCAAAATAGCAATGATTTAAAAATAGAAAAAATAGATTCACTTGTAGAAATTAGTCACGGATTATGGGAAGGTAAACTGGAGGCAGAAATCAGAGAAGAGTGGCCCGTTTTACTAAAAAATTGGCATGATAAACCTGAAGAAGTAATAATGCCCGAAGGTGAATCTATAAAAGATGTATCAGAAAGATCTATAGATGCTTTTGAAAAAATTTGTTTATCTCAAAAGGATAATGATCTAAGCCTTCTGGTCGCGCATGATGCAGTCAATAAAACTCTAATTTGCAACATCCTTGGGATTAATTATTCAAATATTTGGATGATAAAACAAGGCAATGGTGGCATAACTATAATTGACCTTTTTAATGATCCCCAAAAGACCCCTGTGATTAGCGCTCTAAACATTACCACCCACCTAGGTGGAATAATTGATTCAACTGCTTCAGGAGCACTTTAAATTAAAACCCTTTTTGAAAATCTATCTTAATAACGTCAGAGTCAGAAAAAGGTTTTATTTATTAAAAAAGCCAACTTGACTAAGAGGCCAAAACCTGAAATATGCTCTACCAATTATCTCCTTTTTATGAAGAAATTTACTTCCAGGCCAATATCTTCCATCCCAGCTATTTGCCCTATTATCGCCTAAAACTAAAAAATGATCTTCTGGAACTCTAATATTTTCAAATTTACCACAATTGTTAAAGAGGGATAATGAGCACTTATAAGAGAGATAAGGTTCAGAGATTAATTTATTATTTATTATTAATTCACCCTTAGTGTTTACACTTACAATTTCCCCTGGGAGTGCCACCACTCTTTTAATATAAGCATCGCAAGCTTGATCCCTCAAGCCAGGAATAAAAGATATTGGAGGAAAACTCATAAAAAAACAATAACTTTTTTTTGGTAAAGGCTTAGATCTTGATGAAATTAATTTTTTGTCGAAGGAGTAAGGTGAGTTAAAAACAACAATATCTCCTCTTTTTGGTAAAGAGTTTCTTAACGAAAATTTTTCAATAATTAACCTATCATTTATTTTCAATTCTGGGAGCATGGAACCAGAAGGGATATAACGTGGTTCTGCGAGAAATGATCTACAAGAAGAAACAAAAAAAGTTAATAGAATTAGTAGACCCCATTCTTTTAAAAAACTTTTAATAGAAGTAGACATAAAATTAATATAGTCTTGTTTTTTGAAACTTATATAAGTTTTTTGGCATATTCAATTTCGTTAAAACCTAATATTACTTTTTTCCCTTCGTAAATCAAAAATGGTCTTTTTATTAATTTGCCGTCACTTAAAAGGAGTTGAATAATTTCTTCCCTTGATAAATAATCAATATCATGATTAAGATTTTTAAAGGCTTTACCCCTTGTATTAAAAATCCTTTTCTTATCATAAGAGTATTCTTCTAAGGCTAGATTTAAATAATTAACAAGTGGTGGTTTTTTTACAATATCAATTAATTGGAATTCGAAATCTTTGCTTTCAAGCCACTTTGAAGCTTTGCGGCATGTAGAGCATTTTAAATAACTATAAAAAATTATTTTTTTCAATTTAATTTACTAATATTTGACTTCTTGAGTACTTTAAATTTTTTCTTTTTTAGGGGTATACAACTTTTCAATAAATTTTCAACCACATCAAAATCTCTCCAACCATTAATTTGAATTGTTCTTCCATCAAGTCCTTTACTAGTTCTAAAAAATTCAGCAACATCCTCAAGCTGATTAGGAGCAATTTGATTAATACTCACTATATTAGCCTGCCTAGGGTTAGCCATAG
The DNA here is from genome assembly GCF_017696055.1 of Prochlorococcus marinus XMU1406. Lineage (NCBI taxonomy): Bacteria > Bacillati > Cyanobacteriota > Cyanophyceae > Synechococcales > Prochlorococcaceae > Prochlorococcus > Prochlorococcus marinus. Next base: position 465,076 of record NZ_JAAORG010000001.1, on the reverse strand, counting down.
GCACACATAAAAGTTTTCCATCATATGCACCACAATCATGCATATCCAAAACTCCAATAGGTCTAGCCTTAATTAGACAACCAGCAAAAGTAGGCTCATCCATTATCACCATTGCATCAAGAGGAGCTCCATCATCAGCAAGAGTATTTGGGATAAAACCATAATCAAAAGGATACCTCACTGAAGAATGCAAAACTCTGTCTAAGGCCATTATTCCTGCATCAGAGCAATATTCATATTTATTCCTACTACCTGCAGGTATTTCAACAACAATATTTACTATTCCCTTCATTGGAGATGGAGGTATTGAACTAAGGTCCATCCTTTTTAAAATCGTGATTATGAATTATCTCATTTCCTTGGGATAAAGGTCTACCAATTAAAATGCTTATTGAAGGTAATAAAATTGTCAAAAAGGCAAAAATAATACCTAAAGATGTTATTGATAAACTCCTTATACTTAAGGGGTCATCATCATCTCTTTCAAAATCACTTCGAGCAGAATCAAGAGAAGATTCTTCGCTTGATTTACTTTGAATAAACTGCTTTGATTTCGTGTAACTCAAGAACTCTTAATTGGAAAAGATTAAGGAGATAATTAAACATAATTATCCTACATTCAAAATGTCAATAAATCAAAACATTGATTGGGAACTTTTTAATTGCTCTTTTCTAGCAAAGACCTAATAGATTTTAGTTCGTCTAATATTTGTACTAGTATATTTTGAGCAGCCGAAGAAGGCGTATTAAAGACCTCTACAGTAACTTCCTTAATTCTTAAAATATCTTTTGCAAATCTTGCTACTTCATTAGGATGGAATTTTAAAGGATCTTTTTGATCAGTTCTAAATTCGGGATTTAATTTTCTTGGATTAAAGCTTGGGTTTAGATTTCTTAAATCTGTATTTGTATACCTATAGACAGAAGCTCTTGATCTGTTTAGGAATTTTTGAACTTCATCAATACCTACTAATTCCTCTTCGCTAGAAATATTGGAATCTATATTTTCCATAAACTTAAGAAAATGTTTTAGTAATAATGAATTTTTAAAAGAATTTGAACTTCATTACTGAAGAAGTTAGCAGAAAGAATATTTTTAGACTAGCCGCGTTGAGGGACTCAAGACACTTTAAATTCTTTTTTCCTCTTAATTGATAAAATTAAATATTATTAAGGATTTTTTTGTATGCGCGTGACAACCTCATTTCCTCTGGGGACACTTCGTGACACACCTTCTGAAGCTGAGATTATTTCACATCAATTACTTTTAAAAGCTGGGTATATTCGCAGAGTTAACAGCGGTATTTATGCATACATGCCCATAATGCTAAGAGTCATTGAAAAAATATCCGCAATAATAGAGAGAGAACTTAATAGTATTGGCTGCACAAAATTACTATTACCCCAACTGCATCCTGCAGATTTATGGAAAAAAAGTGAAAGGTGGGAAGGATATACTGCAGGGGAAGGAATAATGTTTAATCTCAAAGATAGGCAAGGTAAAGAATTTGGTTTGGCTCCAACTCACGAAGAGGTGATCACAAGTATTGCATCCGAGACAATCAACTCTTATAAGCAATTACCTCAATGTTTTTATCAAATTCAGACAAAATTTAGAGATGAAATAAGGCCAAGGTTTGGATTGATGAGAAGTAGGGAATTTATAATGAAAGATGGTTATTCTTTTCATTCTTCAGCAAACGATTTAACTTCTTTCTATGAGAAGGTGGGCAATGCTTATGAAAATATTTTTAAATCTTGTGGACTGCAGACAGTAGGAGTTGAAGCTGATAGTGGAGCAATTGGAGGTGCCTCCTCTAAAGAATTCATGGTCACTGCTGATGCTGGGGAAGATTCCATTTTGTTTACTCAAAGTGGTTCTTATGCTGCAAATATTGAAAAAGCTATTTCTCTACCCTCTCAACCTATTCCACTAAAAGACAATATTGCAGAGTGGTTGGAAACACCTCAACAGAAAACAATCCTCGAAGTTTGCGATAATAATAATTTAGACCCTAGTCAGATTATTAAAGTAGTAGTGTTCCTTGCACAGTTCGAAGGTAAATTTGAGTTCCCAATTCTTGCATGCATAAGAGGCGATCAACACATTAATGAAGTAAAGCTTTTTAACTTAATAAATAAACTTCATAAGTTTAATCTCCTTAATCTTAAAAAGATTGAAGATAAAAATACTATCGAAAAAAATTTAATTAATTTTCCCTTAGGTTTTATCGGGCCAGATTTAGATAATACAACTATTAAAGCTAGTTCTAATTGGGACAAAAAATGGACCAGAGTAATTGACTGTTCTGCAAGTAGCCTTTCAAGGTTTGTAAGTGGTGGAAATAAAGTTAATTTCCATAAAGTTTTTCAAGAGTTTTCTTTTGCTTCGAAAGATTATCTAATTGGGGATATCAGGAATGCCAAAAAAGGAGACAAAATAAGTATTGATAATAATGAGGAACTTAAAGAAAAAAAAGGCATCGAGATTGGACATATTTTCCAACTAGGTCAAAAATATAGTGAAAAATTAAATGCAAAGTTCTCTGATAAGGATGGTCAGTTAAAAAATTTATGGATGGGTTGTTATGGAATTGGAGTGACAAGAATAGCTCAAGCTGCTATCGAACAGAATCATGATCAAAAGGGAATTTGTTGGCCTATCCAGATTTCTCCTTTTGAGGTTGTTATTATTCCAACAAACCTAAAAGATCCTTTTCAAAGTGATCTTACTGAGCAAATCTATAACAACTTTTTAATTAATAAAATTGATGTCCTTCTTGATGATAGAAACGATAGAGCTGGCGTTAAATTTAAAGATGCGGAATTAATTGGTATTCCTTTTCAGATAATTATTGGCAGAGATTCTGTCAATAAAGAAGTAGAACTTTTATGCAGAACAAACAATACTAAGTTTAAAATTAGTACTGATAAATTGTTGGAAACATTTATTTCCGAATCAGAAATAATGTACAATGGAAAATCTTAAGTCTTATTTTTTTGGGAGCTAAGTTATGTTACTGAAATGGACATCAAAATTATTTTTAAAAAATCTTACTAAAACTATATCTTTTTCAATATCCTTAATTGTTGTTTTTACACTATTTAGTTCTCCTTCCATAGCTGCAAAAACCTCTATGACAGGTGACTATACAAAAGATACAATTTCAGTCGTTAAAGTATTACAAACAGCAGTTGATACTCCAAAAGATTCACCAAATAAAGATGAAGTAAGAAGTGAGGCTCTTACACTTATAACTGACTATATCTCCAGATACAGGAATAGAGGGATGGTCAATAAAACTCAATCATTTACCACCATGCAAACAGCATTAAATGCTATGGCAGGTCATTACAAAAACTTTGCAACTAGACCTTTACCAGATAAACTTAAGGAGCGTTTAACGAAAGAATTTTCTCTTGCTGAAAAAATGGTCCTAAGAGAAAGTTGATACAATTCATTTACTTTTTAATAGTAAATCAAGATTTTTGAATATATTAAATATTCGCACAAAAATAATGCTCTTCTAAAATTGGCCAATGTTGTTGTAATCGGAGCCCAATGGGGTGACGAAGGAAAAGGTAAAATAACGGATTTACTTAGTCGTTCGGCAGATGTTGTCGTACGCTACCAAGGGGGAGTAAATGCAGGACATACCATAGTAGTAGATGATAAAGTCTTAAAATTACATTTAATTCCCTCAGGGATACTTTATAAAAATACTTCTTGTCTAATTGGTTCTGGAACTGTTGTAGATCCAAAAATCTTGTTGAAAGAAATTGACATGTTAATTGATAATGGAATTGATATCTCAGGATTAAAAATTTCATCAACATCACATGTAACAATGCCCTACCACCGAATACTAGATGAAGCCATGGAGGCTGATAGAGGTTTAAACAAAATAGGGACTACAGGTCGTGGGATTGGCCCAACTTATGCGGATAAATCACAAAGAAATGGTATTAGAATAAGAGATTTGCTCAATAAGGAAAGGCTAAGTGACGTGATCGAAATTCCATTAAAGGAAAAAAACGGTCTATTAGAAAAAATCTATGGAATTAAACCACTTAAATTAGAAGACATTGTTGAAGAGTATCTTGACTATGGGAAAAGATTATCAAAGCATGTAGTTGATTGCACGAGGACTATACATGCAGCCTCAAAAAACAAGAAGAATATTCTATTCGAAGGTGCTCAAGGTACTCTACTTGACTTAGATCATGGTACTTATCCTTTTGTTACCTCATCAAACCCTATATCAGGAGGGGCATGTATTGGGGCTGGAGTTGGTCCCACATTAATTGATAGAGTCATAGGTGTCGCTAAAGCTTATACAACAAGAGTAGGTGAAGGGCCATTCCCAACGGAACTACAAGGGAGTATTAATGACCAACTCTGTGATAGAGGCAGTGAATTTGGAACCACTACTGGAAGAAGGAGAAGATGTGGTTGGTTTGATGGAGTTATTGGTAAATATGCTGTATCTGTAAATGGTCTCGATTGTTTAGCCGTTACGAAACTAGATGTGTTAGATGAATTAGATGAAATTCAAGTTTGCATTGCATATGATCTCGATGGAGAGGAAATAGACTACTTTCCTACAAATTCAGATGACTTAAAAAAATGTAAGCCAATCTTCAAAAAGTTAAAAGGTTGGCGATGTTCAACTGCAGATTGCAGAAAACTATCTGATCTCCCAGAGAATGCTATGAATTATCTCAGATTTTTAGCTGAATTAATGGAGGTTCCAATTGCTATTGTCTCGTTGGGGGCGAATAGAGATCAAACGATAGTAATTGAAGACCCAATTCATGGTCCTAAAAGAGCACTTCTAAGGTAATTTAGTTTCAAATAAATGAAGGGATCCTTTAGACATTTTGAACATAATAAAAAGTTTGATCTCATTGGTCTGGGCAACGCAATAGTAGATATTATTGTAAATATTGAAGATAAGTTTCTTGAGATAAATAATCTGGATAAAGGATCAATGAATCTCATAAATTCTAATGAATCTCAGAGATTGTTAGAAAATTGCAAAGTGATCAAACAAATATCAGGGGGATCCTCAGCAAATACAGTTGTTTGCTTAGCAGAATTAGGTAATCATGTTCAGTTTATTGGAAGGGTGAAAAATGATCAATTTGGGAATTTTTTTTCTGACGATATTAAAAAAAGTAAAACTATATTCAATACTCCACCAACTATTGAAGGTGCTTCAACAGCTCATTCAATCATTTTGGTTACACCGGATGCACAAAGAACTATGTGCACTTATCTAGGAGCATCTATAGAGTTTGAACCGAAAGACATAGATTTTAGTGTACTCAAAGAAAGTAAATACTTGTATTTAGAAGGGTATTTATGGGACAGCGAATTAGCCAAAAATGCTTTTCTTAAAGCAGCTCAAATTGCAAAACAATCTAATACAAAAATAATTCTTTCATTGTCTGATTCATTTTGTGTAGATAGACACCGAGACAGTTTCTTGGAATTAATTGATAATTATGTAGATATAGTTTTTTGTAATGAATCCGAGGTGTTGAGTCTATTTAAAAAGGATAAATTAGCAAATTGTCAAGGAGACCTGTCTTCCTTATGCGAATTAGTCGTAGTAACTTTAGGTAGCAATGGTTCTCTCATAATTAACAAAAATGATATCGAAGTAATTAAGTCAATTACAAAAGGCAAGATTATTGATACAACCGGGGCGGGAGATATTTATGCAGGAGGATTTATTCATGGATTAATAAAAAATTATCCCCTAAAAAAATGCGGAAAGATAGGTTCAATTTGTGCCGGGCAAATAATTACACAATTAGGATCTAGATCTAATATCGATCTTAGAAAGTTAATAATAGAAATTTAATCAAATAGTCTTGTTGATCCAATCATAATATTTCATCTCAGAATAGTATTTTTTGTAAATAATTTGTGGGACATCATATGTAGAAATTTTATTTAAGAACTCAATTAAATAATCTTTAAATTCTGGTTTACTTTTTATTGTAATTTCAAACTCTTTAGTTTCCTCAATATCATCATCCCACTTATAAATTGAAAAAATTTGCTTTATTGAAACACAAGCTGCAAGTTTATTTTGTATTAGTAATTTAGCCATTCGCAAAGCATTTGCTCTACTTGATTCAGTTGTGATCATAACTAATAGTTCCATAATGAATTAAACATCAATATTTTTTTTTAATTATGTGATTTATCAAATTATGGTATTGATTAAAAGAGTAAGAATAATCATTTTTAACTTTCGGCCTTTTAACCAAAAACAACTTCATTTTACTTCCAGAAACTATACTCTCCCAGTTTTTCTGAGAATAACTTCCAGATTCTCTGCATAGAACATAATCTATCTCCCAAAAATCACAAAGTTTTTTTTCTAAAATGATTTCATTATTTTTACTCGGTTCAAGTATCGCTATATTTGAATTTTTAATACATGATCCAAAAGCTTTAGTTATGCTCTCATAAGTTGGAAGTACCCTTGTAAATACATTTGCTTTACAATTCATATAATATTTAGCTGTATCGTTAAGAAATCGTGATCCTATTGCCAGAAGAATATTCTTATTTTCTAGATCAACGTTATTTATATCCTCTAAATCATCAATATAAAAAAAATTATTATTGTTATTTATTAGAGATTTCCTCTCAAATAGTAATAGAGGTATATTAATCTCCTTACATGCATTATTAAGATTTTTAGAAATTATCACGGCAAACGGATGAGTGGCATCGACAACGCATTTGATTTGATTTTTTTTTATGAAATTAATTATTTCATCTTTATTATTTAATTTACCCGTAATGATATGTAACTTTGGATTTTCAATATAAGCTTGCCCTGCTTTATAAGTTAAAACACTTGCAAAAACTGAGTAATTAAGTTGAAGAAGCTTATTAGCTATTACAGGTCCATCCGAAGTTCCTGATAGGATCCAAACATTTTCGTGGCATTTTTCTTGATTCTGCATCAGTATGTCTTTAATTAAATAGTAAGTAATGAATCATTGTTTAATTCAGGCGGTAATTAATAGCGCTCCCCAAATGAGGTATACCAAAGAAAACCAAACTCCAATTGCAGAAATGATTGTTAATTTTAAAGGATTACGTAGTGAAGATCCAACCAGAGATCTCAAAATCATAGGATGGGGCAATATTGCCCAAGAAATGGTAGATCAACTAAAGGAGGGGCAAAATATTGTTATTGAGGGACGTTTAAAGATGAATTCTGTCACTAGAAAAGACGGAACAAAAGAAAAGCAACCAGAACTAACAGCTTCAAAGATTCATCAAATATCGCCAGTTGACTTTATGAAGTCTGATAAAAAAGAAAATAATGAGTCATTTGAAAATAAAGAAAGCAACAAAAAATCTAGTTGGGATAGTTCACCCTTAGTACCCGAAGTAGACGAAATACCTTTTTAAATCAAATATCAACATTATTTTCTTGAACACTTATAATTAGTTTGCTTATTTTTCTTTCAAGCGCGGCAAGTTCGCTTCTAATTTCTGGCCATTTACCCTTATCAAGATTTTCTAAAAGCCATGCTCTATCTTGATCAAGTTTAAAAATTAAATCTCCTTGATTTGCAGTATTAGGATCTTGCATAATACTTATTAGCACATTTAACTCATTCTACTAAATTAAAATGAAGAAATATTTATCGCCTGGAAACTTAATCGTAACCGCTGGGGGTATATTAGCTTTTGTTGGAATGACTGCTTATTTTACAGACTCAGTAAATTTAAGTGTACCTACCTTTTTTTATGGAGTACCTATTTTTCTTATTGGATTAGGTTTAAAGACTTCCGAAATACCTCCTGTAGAGTTGTGTGACAAGATAAATTTTGCGACAAATAAATTTAACAGACCAAAAGAATTAACAGCACTAGTTAAAGATGTTACAAGATGGAGGTATGGGATAAAAGCTCATCTTGAATCGTCATTAGAATCTTTAAATTTGTGGGACGAGGATAATCCCCCTCAACTAAAAGAAATAGAAGAAATTACAAAAGAAGAAAAAAATGGTCTCAGAATGCGTTTCGAATTAAACGCTGTCCCTCTAGAGAAATGGATTGAAAAACAAGAAAGATTAAACAGGTTTTTTGTCAAAGGTCTTGAATCAGAATTTATTATCGACGATAATAAAAAAGAATTTGATTTTATTCTCTTTTATTGAATATAGGGATATATTTGTAAAAACCTAATTCCCCAATTCAATCAAGTTTTAATGATTTTTAATAATGAATGATTCTCAAAGAGTATCAATATTAAGCGAAGCACTTCCATATATACAAAGTTTCTCAGGTAGAAAAATTGTTATCAAGTATGGTGGTTCTGTTATGGAGGATGATAATTTAAAAAATGCTTTTTTTAGAGACGTAGCACTTTTATCAACCGTGGGGGTTTGTCCGATAGTAATTCATGGAGGTGGACCCGAGATTAATAATTGGTTAAAGAAATTAGAAATATCTCCTAAATTCGAAAATGGATTAAGAATTACTGATCAAAAAACAATGGAAATTGTCGAGATGGTCCTAATGGGTAGAGTTAACAAACAAATTGTAAAAGGCATTAATAAAACTGGATCCTTAGCTGTGGGAATATCAGGTCTTGATAGCAACTTAATTCAATCTAGAGAACTAGGAGATGGGAGCCATGGGTTAGTGGGAGAGGTTACAAAAATCAATCCTGAAATATTAGATCCTCTTATTTCTAAAGGATATATCCCTATTATTTCTAGTATTGGATCAACCTTAGAGGGTATCTCCCATAATATTAATGCTGATTTTGTTGCTGGAGAAATTGCTGCTGCAATAAATGCAGAAAAACTTATTCTTCTTACTGATACTCAAGGGATTTTAAAAGAAAAAGATAACAAAAAAAGTCTTGTTGAAAAAACGAATCTCAAAGAGGCAAGAGATTTTATTGATAAAAAAATTGTGACTGAAGGTATGATTCCAAAGACAGAATGCTGCATAAGAGCTCTAGCACAAGGAGTAAAAGCAGCTCATATAATTGATGGAAGAATAGAACATTCATTACTTCTTGAGATTTTTACAAATTCTGGAATAGGTACAATGATAGTCGCCTAAGCTATGAAAACTTATGAGCAAGTTTTAGAAAAAGTAGAACTTGCTTTAGCTAAAGGTGAGTATCATTACTGTATTGAATTTCTTTTGCCTTTAATCGAATTATTTCCTTTGTCATGTAAAGAGGGAGTGAATTTAAGAACAATCTTAATTACTGCTCTTTGTGGAATCAATAAAAAGGAGGAGGCTAAAAGTTTTTGTAAAGAACTTCTAAAATCTTACGATAATAAGACGAGAGAAAATGCAAAATATTTGATGGAAGTTATAGACTCTCCTGAAATTAAAAAGCCAGAAAATTGGAACGTACAGTTTGAAAGCGCTCCATCACTAAATAGAAAATCTCTTAACTCACTGCGTAAAAAAAGAGAAGTATTGGAGAAAAAGAAATTTATTAATGTAACTGAGACTCCAACTGGTGAAACAAAACCCTTTCAGAAAGGCTTTTCACTGATCATTCTTTTAATACTATTATTATTAATTCCACTTTTAAGTGGCTGCGTTAAAGTTGAGGATACCCTTGATCTTAGTGAACTTGATTCAATAACCAATAATTTAGTAATAGAAAGTAAATACATCAAGAAATTTCCTTGGCAATTAAAATTTGAAGAGAAGATTAAAGATATTTTTCCTGACGCAGAAATTGAACAAGACGAATCAACCTTTTCTTTGATACATAAAAATCTCAATCTAGAAGATACAAAGCGAGTTCTTAAAATTACCCAAAATAAAGCTGGAGAGTTAGCGGGAGGGTCAACAAATATTGAAATTAATACTTCTCAAAAAAACTTCATTTTTTTTAAAAAATACTTTTACAAGTTAGATTTGGACCTAAATTCTATTCAAGGTATTGATAATTTAGAACTCATTTTCAAAATTATTCACCCTAATCGAGCTACCCTTATTGATAAAAATAATTCAAATTTAGAAATCACAAAAAATCTAATAATTTGGAATTTAAATCAAGGGCAGATAAATAGTCTTGAATTTTCTTTCTGGAGCCTCAACAAACTTTTGATTGGGATATCTACTATTTTAATAATTATGTTATTGGCTTATTTATTAAGATTCTATAGATTCAAATTAGGTACAGATTTACCCCAACTTCCATCAAAGTAATTACAACTCTGCTGGATTAACATCAATTGTTAAAAAAACATTTTTTGGAATAAGTTTCCATATTATTGATCTATCAGGTAAAGGTATCTTTGTTCCTTCAGGACCATGAATTAATATCTGCCATCTAAATTTTTTGCCGACTTTAGCAATTAAACTAGGAGCAGGACCAATTAATTTCCAGTTCTTTTTCTCACAAAAATTGAGTAGATATTTTGCTAATTTTATTGCAATTGACTCAGTTAATTCATAATTTTCACCTGATAATTTAAGAAGGCAAATCGTGCAAAATGGAAATAAATTAGCATCTTTTCTCAATCTCGAGTTTTCACTTAAGAATCTTTCATAATCTCTTTTCTGAAGATACGAAATTACTGGATGGTTAGGTTTATACGTTTGAAAAATTACTTTTCCTTTTTTTTGAGCCCTGCCTGCCCTGCCAGCTAATTGCAAAAACAATTGTAATGATTTTTCTTCTGCCGAAATATCTGGGCGATGAAGCAACCCATCTGCTGCAATAACTACTGAAAGAGTAATATTGGGGATATCAATCCCTTTTGCCAACATTTGAGTTCCCACAAGAATATCAGCATCACCTTTAGAAAACTTTGAAAGAATATCTCTATGACCATTCTTCACTGAGGTTGTATCTCTATCAAAGCGCAGTACTCTTAAGTCAGGAAATTCTTCATTTAAAAACTCTATTACCCTTTGTGTACCTATTCCAAAAGGTTTAAAGGCAGTTGAATGACAATCTGGGCAACGATTGATCAATCTCGATTTATGATCACACCAATGACAACTTAACCATTTTTTTCCTTGTGAACCGAGATGCACTGATAAAGGAACGTCACAGTTAGGGCAATTTATTAAATATCCGCAATTTCTACAACTTAAAAACCCACTATGCCCCCTCCTAGGGATCAAAATTATTGCCTGCTCTTTTTTTAAGCGTAGTTGAGGAAGCAATTGTAATAATTCATTGGAAAAAATTTTCATATTTCCCTTCTTGAACTCATCCCGCATATCAATAATGCTTATTTCAGGGATCTCATGACTGGATATCCTTTGAATCATTCTTACCAATTTAAAATTTTTTTCAAAAACACACTTTTTCCAAGTCTTCATTGATGGGGTTGCACTCCCAAAAATTAACTTTGCAGAATTCCTTTTTACTATTTCAATAGCGATCTCTCTTGCGTCATAACAAGGCATAGGACTATCTTGTTTATAAGAATTATCATGTTCTTCATCCATTATTATTAATCCAAGATTTTTAATTGGAAGAAAAACTGCGGACCTTGTTCCTATTACTATTAAAGGTTCATTAGCATTAATAATTGTCTTCCAAACTACAGTTCTATGATTGGGAGAACAGTTACTATGATATTCGTAAACGACATTATTAAATCGCCGACTAAACCTATCAATAAGTTGAGGAATTAATCCAATTTCTGGGGCTAGTATCAAACAACTTTTTTTCTTAAGAAATTGATCTTCAGCAATTCTCATATAAACTTCTGTTTTACCTGAACCTGTTTCTCCCCATAGAAGTAAAGCATCTCCTGGTTTCATTGTTTGAAATTCTTGAAATGCAATTTTTTGCTCATTTGTAAGATTTGGTTTTTTCGTTGGACTATGATCATTTAAAAAGGAATTTAATTTAGTATTTAAATTTTTTTTTCTTTTAGATTTAAGGAGGTAATTTTTACTGACCATTGAGTTAATTAGGGTGTAATTAAAACCAGACTTTATTAATTCACTTTGCCAATTACCTTTTTCAGGCAAAGTATTCATTAAAAAAAATTCTTTTTGAGTTAATCCATTTTTCTTAATATCAAATTCTTTTTTAGTTTCAATCCATATTTGATCTTTTAAACCTTTAGAAAAATGTTTATATTTACCAATCCAGCCAGGAGGAAATGCCGTTTTAAACATTTTCAAATTACTAACCATATAAAAAGAGGCTAGGGACTCTATACATTCTCTCCAAGAGTCATCAATTATTTTTTTCTGCAAAATACTTTCAACAAACAAATATCTTATGCTTTTTACTCCATCAATATTTGATTCATCTTTATTAATTTTCGAAAAGTTTTTTTTGGAGATCACCAACCCATTCAATAATCTCCCTCTTAGTCTCACACTTACAATATCCCCAACATCTGCTCCAAGATTGTATCCATCTAAATAGTAAAAGCTTTCATTACTACTACCTATATCAAGCAAAATTTCCAATTTGTGGGAAATATTTAATAACTGATTACTTGCCGGCTTCAAAACTTTTTCTTAGTATTGGATTGTTGAACATTCCACAAAGTGTTTTTTGCACATTGTAAGTATCCTGCTCTTAAGGGAGACATGAAGCTTTGATCATTGACTGAAAATTCAAAAAATGATCTGCCTGTCTGAGAAATCCCAAGGCTTTTTACTTTAGGTAATCTATAACACTATTTAAATTTTTCAACAGTTTAAAAAACTTTTTTATTCAAATTCCTTAAAAAGTTCTTTTACAAATTAACGGGGAAATTTACTACTAAATGTACAAATTAGCCCTAAATAAAATTTTATCTAGTTAAATTCACCGTAGAAAGGAGTAAATCATGTGTCCAGTAGCAGCTGAATCAAAGAATTCCAACCCCAGCTCAAAAAAAAAGATCAATAAAAAAATTAATACAAACTTAGGAACAGTAGTTGAAGAGGATAGTAATAAAAATGTTCAAAGTTTAGAGACATCTTCTAAATTAAACGAAAGCAGTATTGAAAATACTAATGAATTTAATGATTCTGAAGAAGAAGATAAAGGGCTTGGGAATATTAAGCTTGGCCCAAAAGGTATCTACACTGAAGATTCAATTAGAGTTTATCTCCAAGAAATTGGAAGAATCAGACTTTTAAGACCAGATGAAGAAATTGAACTTGCCAGAAAAATTGCTGACTTACTTCAATTAGAAGAACTGGCAACTCAATATGAATCAGAGAAAGGACATTTCCCATCAGTTAGAGAATGGGCTGAGTTAATAGATATGCCTCTTGCCAAATTTCGAAGAAGACTTCTTTTAGGTAGGAGAGCTAAAGAAAAAATGGTTCAATCAAATTTAAGATTGGTTGTTTCCATTGCTAAAAAATATATGAATAGAGGTTTATCATTTCAAGACTTAATCCAAGAAGGAAGTTTGGGCCTTATTAGGGCAGCGGAAAAATTTGACCATGAGAAAGGTTACAAGTTCTCCACATACGCAACTTGGTGGATTCGCCAAGCCATTACAAGAGCAATTGCAGATCAAAGTAGAACTATTAGACTGCCAGTTCACTTATACGAGACAATATCAAGAATTAAAAAAACTACAAAAGTTCTTAGCCAAGAATTTGGCAGGAAACCTAGTGAAGAAGAAATCGCTGAGAGTATGGAAATGACAATTGAAAAATTAAGATTTATAGCTAAAAGTGCGCAGCTTCCTATTTCTTTAGAAACTCCAATAGGAAAAGAAGAAGACTCAAGACTCGGAGACTTTATAGAGGCTGATATAGAAAATCCAGAACAAGATGTTTCTAAAACTTTATTAAGAGAAGATTTGGAAGGAGTATTGGCCACTCTAAGTCCAAGGGAAAGAGATGTTCTCAGATTGAGATATGGAATTGATGATGGAAGAATGAAAACTCTTGAAGAAATTGGCCAAATTTTTGATGTGACGAGAGAAAGAATTAGACAAATAGAAGCAAAAGCTCTTAGAAAACTTAGACATCCAAATCGAAATGGGGTTTTAAAAGAATATATAAAATAAAAAAAGTTAAGTATAATTTTCAGCTTTAGAAACTTGCTAAAGAATAGCTTAAAATAGATTCGACTTTATTTTAATTTAAACTCAAAATAATATTTAATGACTAATTTTAAGCTGAAAATAGCTAGTAGAAGAAGCAAACTAGCAATGGTTCAAACTTTATGGGTTAAAGATCAACTAGAGAGGAATATTCCCAATTTAGAGGTATCTATAGAAGCCATGGCAACTCAAGGTGACAAAATCCTAGATGTAGCGTTAGCAAAAATAGGCGACAAAGGCTTATTCACAAAAGAACTTGAAGCACAAATGCTCGTAGGCCATGCAGATATAGCAGTACATTCACTGAAAGATTTACCCACCAATTTGCCTAATGGCCTGAAATTAGGATGCATTACAAAAAGGGAAGATCCTGCAGATGCTTTAGTAGTAAGCAAAAAAAATGACAGTTATAAATTAGAAACCTTACCTAAAGGTTCGATTGTAGGAACAAGCTCTCTAAGGAGACTTGCACAATTAAGAAATAAGTACCCACATCTTGTTTTCAAAGATATCAGGGGAAATGTTATTACAAGAATAGAAAAATTAGATGCCGGAGAATTTGATTGTATAATTCTTGCGGCCGCTGGTTTAAAAAGATTAGGCTTTGAATCAAGAATTCACCAGATTATTCCAAGTGAAATTTCCCTTCATGCCGTTGGCCAAGGAGCTCTAGGCATTGAATGTAAATCTGACGATAACAAAATTTTAGAAATCATAAATGTCTTAGAAGATAAACCCACTAGTCAAAGATGTCTTGCAGAAAGAGCTTTTTTAAGAGAACTTGAGGGTGGATGCCAAGTTCCAATAGGAGTTAATAGTAATATTGATAATGGACTACTTTACCTTACTGGTATGGTAGCCTCTCTTGATGGAGAAAGGTTAATAAAAGATCAAGTTATTGGCAATATTAATGCCCCTGAACTAGTAGGCATAGAACTAGCAAAAAAATTAAAGCTCCAAGGTGCCGACAAAATACTCAATGAAATATTTGAGGAATTTAGAGAAAACAAAAATTAGTTAATTTACTAATTTAGGATCAATTTCTTTTTTGTATCTCTCTTCACAATCTTTAATCACTTTAACAGCTTCCTCTATCCCAAAAAAACCATTAACAGTACATGTTCCAGGTTTTTTTAGATCTTTGTAGTGCTCCCAATAATACTTTGTTTCTTTTAACCAATGCTCTCCAAGGTCTTCATAACTAGAGATATGATCCATTCTTTTATCATCTGCGAGAACCGCTATTACCTTATCATCGACCTCTCCACCGTCATCAAATTTCATCACCCCAATAATCCTTGCCTCCACAATAGATCCAGGTATCAATGGCTCAGTTACACTAACAATTTCGACATCAAGTGGATCTCCATCTTCATCCCATGTCCTTGGTATACATCCATAAGCAAAAGGATAAGCAAGTGAAGAATAACCTACCCTATCAAGTTTAAGGTGACCCGTTTCTGTAATTAATTCATATTTATTTATGGTGTTAGAGTTCAATTCAACAATAGTGTTAATTATTGTATTCGAGCTGTCAGTGAAAGCATTTAGTATATGCAATAAATTTGGTATAACCCTACTTGGGGGTTGATTAAGGTTTGCCATCAAGAAATAATTTTTATTTATCCTACATCCTCACGCTAAACCAAATTCTGTAAAGTAATGTTTCATCAAAAATCATTTATTTTAGACCTTAAATGACTAATAAAATACTTTGGTGATAGTTCTTTGTCAGTTACCGTTCTTATCAATTCCATAGAATTAACTGATCTGCCATATTTATGAACATTATTTCGTAACCAAAAGATGATTTTATGATATTCACCATTTTGGATTAAATCATCTATCAAACCAATATCTCTCTCCATTTGAGAAGATATTTGCGCGCTTATAAGATGACCTAGCAAATATGAAGGGAAATATCCAAATGCACCTTCACTCCAATGAACATCTTGAAGACAACCTTCTGAATCATTAGATGGCTTTATTCCTAAAAGTTCACCATATCTTTTATTCCATTCCTCTGGAATATCCTTAGCAGGTAAGCCCCTCTCAATTAAATCTATTTCAAGTTCGGTTCTAATTAGAATGTGTAATCC
This sequence comes from Prochlorococcus marinus XMU1406, assembly GCF_017696055.1. Taxonomy (NCBI): domain Bacteria; kingdom Bacillati; phylum Cyanobacteriota; class Cyanophyceae; order Synechococcales; family Prochlorococcaceae; genus Prochlorococcus; species Prochlorococcus marinus. The sequence goes on along the minus strand of NZ_JAAORG010000001.1, from coordinate 448,931 downwards.
ATAGGTCAATTCATCTGCCTCAACCCTATTTAATCCTGCTTCCAAATGATTAATAGATTTCCAGAGTTCAAAATAATTATTTAATGTACATCCAGCTGAAACAAATTTTTTAAAAAATCTTTTCGAAAAAGATTTGGATTTAACTATTCTATTTTCCCAAAATAATGATTGACTTTCATGTATACCCATAGAAGTTGCTTGACCTAAAGGCCAAGCAAACCATTGATGACTTTGTGATGGCAGACCTTGCTCATAAATCGAATGTCCCCATTCATGTGCAGTTGCTAAAAAACTTGATAATGGTTCACCTTCAACAATTCTTGACGTAATCCTATAATCATTAGGCCCTAATGTAATCGAAAAAGGGTGGGGAGATTTACCAACAACAACTAGATCTTTATCTCTCCCAAACTCATCAAGTAATTTAGAACATAAATTATGTTGAGATTCTGGACTTAAATCCCAGTGAAATTTCTTAGATCTATTAATTCCTCTAATCAACTCTGGGAGAGTGTCTTTCAAAGGCTGAAACATTTTATTCAACCACTTTAAAGTTAATTCAGGCTCAAAGGGTTGGGCTAGAGTTTCCCATGGTGAATATTGATCTGATATTTGTTTTGCCTCTTCAATTCGTAATTTGACTAGTTCTTCAAAGAATGGGAGAAAAACTTTAAAATCTGATTTTTTCTTAGCTTCTTGCCAACTTTCATATCCTTCAGATTTTGCCTTTGCTAAAGCCTCAACTAACTTAGGATCTAAATTTTTCGCTTTATTAAATTCCTTTATTAAAAGATTAATGTTTCTTTTTTTAGCTTTAATAAAGGCTTGATCATCAGAATTTTCATTATCTAATAATTCATTTTTAGCAGATTGTATTAAATTAGATAATTCTTCAGAAGAATTTCTTCTATGCAAGATTTTTGCAATATAGGTAAGTTGTTCAGATCTCCAAGAAGCTCCTTTCTTTGGCATCGTGGTATTCTGATCCCAATAAAGTGTATTTTGGATTGAACCTAATATTTGAGTTTCTTTAAGATAAGCTCCTAGCTTATTCCATTGAATTTCAGCCAAAAATTTATATATAAATTAAATTCATTTTAAGATAAAAATTTTGATGTTTGAATAAAACGTACATTGTTTATCCATAATAGAATATTAATTAATTTAGTTTTAACTTATATGGAACAAATATTTTCAAAATTAGAATTTATTACTCATGGTGAGGGTTTTATTGACATAACAAATGAATTAAATTTATTTATAGAAAAAAATAATTTTGATTCAGGAATTTTAAATTTAACTTCACTTCATACCAGTTGCAGCTTAACTATTAATGAGAATGCTGATCCAAACGTTCTAAAAGACTTAAAAAAATATATGCAATCCATAGTCCCATATAATTCCTACTTAACATTATCAAAAAATAGAGAAGAAATTTCTTATAAACATTATCAAGAAGGAGCTGACGATATGCCTGCACATATAAAAACATCCTTAACCAATACTTGTTTATCTCTAAGTTTTCAGGATGGCAATATTATGCTTGGTACATGGCAAGCAATATATTTATGGGAACATAGATTTGATCAAAAAAAAAGGATATTAAATGTACATATAATTGGTGAGAAAAGACAAAATATTTATAATGTAATTAATTAAAACTAATACCAAACATCTAATGGAACCTTACCTATTGCAAGATGAAGAATTGAAGGAATTAGTTGTCAAAATACCCGGCTGGGAAATTAACGATGGACAAATTCAAAAAGAATTTAAATTTTCAAATTTTATTGAAGCCTTCTCATTTATGACTAAAATCGCTTTAATCTGCGAAAAATATAACCATCATCCTGCCTGGGAAAACGTTTATTCAAAAGTAATAATTAGGTTAAGTACACATGATTTGGGTGGCTTAACAAATCTCGATCAAACATTAGCTTTAGAAATAAATAAAGTTTTCGATCAATAAAATTAAAAATTTAAATTTATTAATTAAAAAAAATTCGTCAAAATGTCTAAAAAGTTATTACCTGTTACGATTATTAGTGGATTTTTAGGTTCTGGCAAAACTACACTTTTAAATCATATTTTAAAAAATCAAGTTGGTCTTAAAACAGCTGTTTTGGTTAATGAATTTGGAGAGATAGGAATAGATAATGACTTAATAATAGAAGGCTCAGAAGATATGATCGAATTAAATAATGGCTGTATATGTTGCTCAATTAATGGTGAATTATTAAATACTGTATCCAAAGTTTTAGAAAGATCTGAAAAAATAGACTATTTGATTGTTGAGACTACTGGGCTAGCAGATCCGCTACCAGTAGCCATGACTTTTGCAGCTGGAGATCTTCGAGAAAAAGTAAGATTAGATTCAATTATCACTGTTATTGATGGAGAAAATTTTGATTTTGAAATTAATAATACGAGTGTCGCCTATGCTCAGATTTTATACGGAGACATCCTTCTCCTAAATAAATGTGATTTAGTCAACGAAGAACAATTAAAGAAAGTCGAAAAATTTATAAATAATATAAAAAAAGAACCAAGAATATTGAGATCAACAAATAGTGAAGTTGGATTACAAACAATAATGAGTGTAGGTCTATTTGAAACAGATACTTTTAAATACGATAAGGATAAAGAAGATGTAAAAGACAATTTACACGATCACTCTTCTCATTCACACGATCACTCTTCTCATTCACACGATCACTCTTCTCATTCACACAATCACTCTTCACATTCACACGATCACTCTTCACATTCACACGATCACTCTTCTCATTCACACGATTTGGTCAATAATATAGAAGGGTTTACATCAGTTTCTTATGAGACATTTGAACCATTTTCCTTGAGGAAGTTTCAATATTTCTTAGATAATCAAATCTCACAAAATGTATTTAGGGCGAAAGGAATATTATGGTTTATGGAAAGTGAAAGGAAACATATTTTTCACCTATCTGGAAAACGATTTTCTCTAGATGATGAAGAATGGACAAAAGAAAAATCTAACAAGATAGTATTAATAGGGAAAAACTTAGATCATCAAACTATTAAGAATCAACTTTCATCGTGTAGATTTAGTACAGATTAGAGTAAACATTTTAGGGTTTAATTAATTTTTGAAAATACTTATTAAAGGATTCAAAAAAGCAGTAACCGAATTAAAACTTTTTTATTTTACTTCGTTTATTTTTGCACTCTTAGTAATCATTCCAATTTCCAATTTTCTTCTTGAAGGAGTCCAATATGTTTTAAGTGGGAATTTTTCATTAGGTATTGCTGGAGGAGAAGAGGTATTAGAAACTTTAAAAGTTTTAGTTCTCACTAGTTTGTTTGGGGGAGGATTAGGCACTTTGAATGGATGGTTACTTTCAAATTGTGATTTTAAGTTCAGAAAAGTTCTCCGAATTTGCCAGCTAATTCCACTAGCCGCCCCAGCATACTTAATTACAGCTATTTTGCAGGATTTAGGAAGTATTTTTGGGTATCAAGTAACAGGATTATGGTGGGGAGTATTAATACTTTCAATTTCTACTTATCCATATGTATTCATTCTTGCCAACGAAAGTTTTAATAAATTTGGAGTTAACCAAATCAACGCTAGTAGAGGATTAGGAGTTGGGCCATGGTGGAGCTTCTTTAAAATCGCTTTCCCAATGGCGTTACCAGCACTAATAACAGGAATAAGTTTAATGTGTATGGAAATAATGAATGAGTTAGGTACATTTGCATTATTAAATATTCCAAGTATTTCTACAGGTATAGCCGAAAATTGGATAATTGAGGGAAACCCAAAAAGTGCTATTGGACTATCTTTGGTAGCCTTAATAATAATTTTCACTTTAATTATTTTTGAAAAATTTTCGAGAAGAAAATCAAAGAGGTGGAGTGAAAATCCTGCATCAAAAGATTCTCAAGGGTGGGAATTAAAAAGAACTAGAGCTCTTTTAGCAATAACCATATCTTTATTTCCTCCAATTTTCTCTTTTGGAATTCCATGTTTATGGGTTCTGCTCAATATCGATCAAATTGAAAAAGGGTTATCTGCAGAATTATTTACTCTATCATTCAGGACAATTAGTCTAGGATTTTTTACTGCATTAATAACGATGCTATTCTCCTTAATAATTTCATTAGCCAGACGCCCAAATAAAAGCTTTTTGCTAGGACTAATAACAAACATTGCTGGAATAGGTTACGCAATTCCAGGCACTGTATTAGCTTTATCTTTAATAAGCATTGCTTCTTCAAAATTTAATTTCATTGCAATTTGCTTACTTATTTGGGGTTATCTTGTCAGATTTCTAACTATTTCTAAGGGTTCTATTGATTCAAGCCTTGAGAGAATCTCTCCTAGTCTTGATGAAGCAGCACTTGGATTAGGAGAGGATTGGCTGGGAATCATCAAAAGAATTCATCTCCCTCTTCTACAGGGTCCAATATTCGTAGGCTCACTTTTAGTCTTTGTAGACACGATAAAAGAATTACCCATAACCTTTATTTTAAGACCATTCGATTTTGATACATTATCCGTGAGAATATATCAATATGCTGGAGATGAAAGAATGGTAGAGGCAATATTACCAGCCATTCTTATCATGACTTTAGGCCTTATTGCATCAATTACATTGATACCAAGTTTGGAGAAAAAAAACTAAATTCTTTTAGAAAGTTTTCTTATTAAAAAAGGGAAGCTTAACAACAAATCTGCCGAGGTTGATATAATCCTAAAATAAATTAAGGTAATGAGAATTATATTTTGAGGAATACTTTTGCCAACCAAAAATAGGAGGCAAGCTTCAAAAACTCCAACTCCTCCTGGAGCTGTTGGGACTACTAAGCCTAAAGACCATGATAAAGAAAAGATAACTAATAAAAATATGCTGTTCAGAGTGTTACTTGTATAAAAAGTATTTAAGCAAATATAAAAACCAAAAAATTTAGATAAAACAAAACCAATTTCAAGTAATAAAGCTCGAGTAGGGAAAAAAGAAATTATATTTATTCTCTCTTCAAATTGGTCCTTTGAATTTGGAAGTCTCAAAACCTTAAATAATTTGCCCTTAAGAGACCCTATTCTTTTTAATACAAGATAAATTAATTTCCTATTTAAGAATACTAAAGGAAAAATTAAAAAAAAATAAAGTGGTGAATAAATCAATCCCATTGTTGCCAAGAGAAAAGATGCACTCAACATAAAATAAGGTTCTATAAGTGTCGAATACAAAGCAATCTGGGGATTACTTATTTTTTTTATAAAATTAAATCTTTCAACAAAATGCCAAACCCCTCCTGGAACGTATTTAAGAATATTGGTTAAAACATAAAAAGAGACTAGGTTATTACTTTTAAATTCTTTCCCGAACCATTTAACTATATATTTCCATGCACAAGCGTTAAGATAGACACTTAAAACACAACATAAAAATGATAAAAAGAAATCAATTCCATTTTTTTCTAAATTGATAACAAAAGAAATTTGATCAATATTATAAAAAAAATAAATGCAAAAATATAAAAGGCTTAAAATAAAAAAAATACTCTTCAAACCACCAAAATTAATTTTTTTAAGAAATTTCCAATATGTTTGATTACTTTTATTAAATCTCATTTCCAGTTTTCAAATGCTTTAAAGTTCTTACTTGACTCTTTTATTATTTTTCTTATTTCGTAAGTTGATATTTTATGCTTTAATTTCAATCTCAAAACCTCATCATTTTCTGGTTTCAAGGTTATAGATCCATCTGGTTTCAAAGTTTGTTTAACTTTTATATTTCCAAAAGTAGTTGAACATTCTCCTCTGCGTCTAAGTAATATCCACCTAGATTGGGTCCTTTCACGAACCCCAATAGTGTTGGAATAATCAAACCATAATCGCCTAAAAAATTCTTTTTTCTCTATGGGCAAGATTGCTTGAATAGAAAAACCAATTCTATTTTTTTTCATATTGATAGCTTGATAAGAAACGTCGTAAGCTCCCTCAATTCTTAGTTTTTCTACAAAATTAGATATATCTTCGGGTGTTTGGTCATCAATCCATGCTTCTTGAACAGATATATCTTCACACTTTGGATTAATCTGTTCATTAAAAGAAGAAACCTCAAATGAAGTAACTTTATAAACTCTTACCAAATTAGGGAATGGAAATTTTAGGTTACCAATTCCTACTCCATAAGAGTTAATAGAATATTTTGATGGGACTTCTAGAGAGTCGACTAAATTAGCAATCAAAGCAATGCCAGTAGGTGTTGAGAGTTCGCCCTCTATTGAGTCACGGTTTGATAAAACCTTAATATTTTTTTGTCTTACTAGCTCTATTACAGCAGGAGGTGGTACAGATAATTTTCCATGTTCAGTCTGAACAAAACCTTTCCCCAACATTGGTTCATTACAATAAACCTTCTTTGGATTTAAATACTTTAATGCAGCACATACTCCAATGATATCCACCAATGAATCTATAGCTCCAATTTCATGAAAATGAACATCCTCAGACTTGATACCATGTACTTTTCCTTCGGCAATTGCTAAAGATTCAAAAACTTCATAAATTAATTTTTTTAATTTATCCTCTAAGTGGCCATTTAAAATAAGTTCTTTAATACTTCTCCAATTTCTTTTGATAGTACTACCATCAATATTCTCAACCTTTGCCTTGACACCTCTTATTGAACAACTTTTTGATTCTTTAAACTCTAGTTGATATAGATCCTTTAATCCAAGATCAATAAGTGGTTGTTCAATGACTTTTTTAGGCACCCCTAAATCATAAAAAGCTCCTAACAACATATCTCCAGAGATACCAGGAGAACATTCAATTAAAACATCTTCCATAAATCAAAGATTTCTTATTTGGTAAAATTGCGGTGGAATCAACCTTTCATTCTAGTTATTTTAAGAAAGATTTTTTTCAATCACTTCGTACTTTATTAATTCCAAAGAATTTCCATTTCTGTTGATATCTAAACTTACAAAACTATGAAGAAGTTCAAGAGAAAGCTCTCCTTTTATAACCAATTTAAAATTTTTGTTTTTTAAATTTTTTGACTTTATAGCTGAGCAAACTTTAATAACAATTTCTTTCTTTTTAGTGTTAACAAAAACTAATTCTCCTCTAACAGAAAAATAATTGTCTTTTAGATCTAATTCTTCTAATAATTTAGAGAAGTTAGTGTTTGAAGAATCATTTGGGAAATCATTCAATTGATAAGGATCCCAGATGCCTGCAACCTGTAAATGTAAGTTTTCAGTATTTTTATTCTTTGGATAAACAATCCAATAATAATTTTTCTTTAAATCAATATGCTTTTTTAAAAGTGATAATGCTTTACCTAGTACTACTGTTTCAATTTTTTCGCCTTTATTATCAATTAAAAAGCCCCTATTTAATTGTTCAATACCATGGGGAGTAAATTTACCATTAATAATTCCGATTGCTCTGTGCTGCAATTGGTTAGTAACTTTTGGGATAGGGTTTTTTAACATATTAAAAATTTGAAAATAACAATTTATCGTATTAAATTTCTTGTTTTCCCTCCAGACTATTAAAAGACTTTAACGCATCATCAATAGCATCAGAAGGATTAGTCGCATCATTCATACTATTTTGTCTTCGAATCATTTCCACAAGTTCAAAAGGATTGGTCGGAATAACTGAACTATCATCTTCTGTTTTAGTTGAGGTATCAATTTCTAATTCTTTAAATAAATATTCAGCATTTAGGTAATTACCTTTTAAGGAATTTAACAAAATAAAAAAAATTACAAAAGTTATTGGTTTAGGAAGGCTTTTGCAAAAATAATTTTTCATTTTATTTAATTTCAAAATTCTTTAACACCAAAATTCTTTGCTAACTTAATTTTACATATTTTAGTAGAAATTTGTTAATAGCAACTTGGAATGTTAACTCTATAAGAACCAGACTTTCACAAATAATAGATTGGATTAATCAGGTTAATCCAGATATTCTGTGTTTGCAGGAAACAAAAGTGATGGATAATAGTTTCCCTGTTGAACCTTTTGAAAAATTAGGATACTCCGTAGAGGTCTACGGACAAAAGTCATACAATGGTGTGGCTATTGTCTCTAAAATAAAGCCAGAAAATGTTAAAAAAGGATTCTATGGTTGTACCGAATCTAATCAAAATATCGAAATTTTCCTAGATCAAAAAAGATTAATTTCTGCAGATATTAATGGTATTAAAATCATAAATGTCTATGTGCCAAACGGATCTTCTTTAGAATCTAGTAAGTTCGAATACAAAATTAATTGGTTAAATTGTTTAGCTTCATTTCTGGATGAGCAAGAACAAAAAGGAGAATTAATTTGTCTAATGGGTGATTTTAATGTTGCTCCATCTAACTTGGATATTCATGATCCAATGAAATATGAAGGCGGAATAATGGCATCTGAGATAGAGAGAAATGCACTAAATAATGTTCTGAAAAAAAGATTAATAGATTCTTTCAGGATTTTTGAACAAAATACTGGCCATTGGAGTTGGTGGGATTACCGTAATAATGCATTTGAATTAAATAAAGGTTGGAGAATAGACCACATTTATATCAGCAAAGAACTGTCATCAAAACTTAAAAGTTCTGTTATAGACAGCTCACCTAGAGGAAATTTGCGTCCAAGTGATCATGCCCCAGTAATGATAGATCTTAACTTAAACGAAATAAATGAAAATTTTTTTGAGGATGAGGATAATTTCTTCGAAATATAAATAAAATAAATTAAATTTCTTTAGTGCCTGAAAACGCTTATAAATAAAGAGTTATCCAAAATAGAATTGTTTTTTATCATTATTTCTTTAAAATTAATAATTTACAATCCAAACTATCGCAATAAAAATATCATAATGTAGAATTTCAATCTAATTGACAAAATTTTTACTTATTTCTAATTTAGAACATGACAAAATTTTTCTCAAAACATCATTTATCTAAATTGTGACTGACATATTAAAATACACCAAATCAGAAGAGATTTTCTCCGCCGCCCAACAACTAATGCCAGGAGGAGTAAGCTCTCCAGTAAGAGCTTTTAAGTCAGTAGGAGGCCAGCCAATAGTTTTTGATAGAGTCAAAGGTCCTTTTGCTTGGGATATTGATGGAAATAGATATATTGACTATATAGGAAGTTGGGGGCCAGCTATATGTGGACATGCCCACCCTGAAGTTACAACAGCATTACAGGAAGCAATTGAGAAAGGCACGAGCTTTGGTGCTCCATGCGTTCTAGAGAATAAACTTGCTGAAATGGTAATTGATGCAGTCCCATCTGTAGAAATGGTTAGATTCGTTAATAGTGGAACTGAAGCATGCATGGCTGTTTTGAGACTTATGCGAGCATTTACTGGAAGAGATAAAGTTATTAAATTTGACGGTTGCTATCACGGTCATGCAGATATGTTTTTAGTGAAAGCAGGATCAGGTGTGGCTACTCTAGGTTTGCCAGATTCTCCAGGTGTTCCACGGACGACAACTGCCAACACACTTACTGCTCCCTACAATGACCTTGAAGCAGTAAAAAAATTATTTTCTGAAAACCCTGATGCCATTTCGGGAGTTATTCTTGAGCCTATCGTTGGCAATGCTGGATTTATTACTCCAGAACCTGGTTTCTTGGAAGGATTAAGAGAATTAACAACTGAGAATGGATCCCTATTAGTTTTTGACGAAGTAATGACTGGATTCAGAATAAGTTATGGAGGCGCACAAGAAAAGTTTGGAGTAACTCCTGATTTAACCACCCTTGGGAAAGTAATTGGTGGAGGCCTACCTGTTGGAGCCTATGGAGGCAAGAAAGAAATAATGTCCATGGTAGCTCCTTCAGGACCTGTTTACCAAGCGGGCACTTTGAGCGGTAATCCACTCGCAATGACTGCTGGAATAAAAACTCTTGAACTGCTCAAACAAGATGGTACATACGATAAACTTGATGCAACAACTTCTAGATTAATTGAAGGGATAATTCAGTCTGCAGAAAATAACGGTATAGCTATTAATGGTGGAAGTGTAAGCGCTATGTTTGGATTTTTCTTATGTGATGGGCCAGTAAGGAACTTTGATGAAGCCAAAACAAATGATGCCGAACTTTTTGGTAAGTTGCATAGAGAAATGCTTCGACGAGGAATTTATTTAGCCCCAAGTCCTTTTGAAGCCGGTTTCACATCGCTAGCTCACAACGAAGAAGAAATTGATAAAACTATCGAGGCTTTTGACGAATCTTTTAATGCAATAAAGAAATAATCATTTACTGTTAATTTCCTTAAAGAAAAATTAGTAAATGATTAAACTTTTAGAAATATTAATTTAAATAATTATCTTCTACCGCCAACTATTACTGGGGGGCCACTTCCTTCAGAGCCCGGCAGGCCAGGTACAACTTGTGTACTACCATCCCATTTGTCGAGAAATAATTTGAAAAGGACCTGATCGTCGAGACTTCTATTTAATGTCTCATATCTAAGTGCTTCTTGTTCAGCAATTTCAACTTCTGTTTTTGCTCTTAGTAATTGCTGACCGGCTATTTGCTTTTGTTCGATCGCAGCTCTATATTCTTCAGCAATCTCTAATCCAGTAAGATCTAAACTTTTAACATCTACATAATCAAATGAGTTAAGTTCTTGTGCAACAGTGTCACCTACTTTTTCAGAAATTACTGCGAATTCAGTAGCAATTGTTTCTAGCTCATATTGAGAAAAGACTGATTTTAAAGCTTTTAGCAAAGATGGCTGAACAATTTTTTGATAAACATCACTATTTCTACTTGCAATCGTTGCGAAGATCCTTCCTGCTTCGTTAGGTTTTACTGAATACTTAACAGTAGCTGTAGCCCTAATCACTTGCAGATCTTTAGTTAAAGTTTCAAATTTTTCGGGTTGAACTTGGGTTTTTATATCGAATGGATATACAGACTGAACAAATGGAATTTTAAAGTTTAAACCAGCTCTCCTAGAGGGGCCACTGACTTTCCCTAGTGTTGTAATAACTGCAACTTGTCCAGAAGGAACAACAAAGAGAGATTGGGTGAGCAAAAGAAAACCAGTAAAAGACAAAACAATCAATAATGTTGCTGTTCCACCAGGACCTGTTGGCGTGACATTTTTAAAGGATGTAGACATTAAATTTTTTCTTTTAATTAATCATATTTAAATAGACTAATTAGTGCATTAATAAGGCATTTAATTAAAATATTTTTTTAATAATTGTAAAATCTAATATAGAAATTATTTACTTGATATTTGATTTAAATTCTTGCAAAAGTTCTAAATAAAGTTCCTCATCTATCTCCCTAATGTCATATTCAGAAGGTAAAACTCCATGCTTATACTCATGTACCGCCATCCAACAAAATTTCTCTATTTCTTTGTTTGAAAAACGAGGATATTCTTTTACTTTATTAATCAATGATTTAATGAGAGATTCTGAATAATCTGACATACTTTAAAATAATCTTATTAAAGATCTTATCTAAAGTTATTTGCTTTTAGAGGAATATTAAAAGACTCTTCCAACTCACAAACAAGCTTAATTGCTAATTGAAGATCATTTTTGCTCTTACTAGCAACTCTGAGTGTTTCTCCATTGATGCTGACATTAATTTTTTTTATTTGATCTCTAATGTTTTTACTGATTTTTTTTGCAATTTCTTGCTTAATTCCTTGCTTTAATAAAATTGTCTGTTTTATTCTATTACCACTAACAATTTCAATTTCACCGTAGTCAAATATTTTTAAAGATAAGTTTCTTTTTATTGCCTTTTGTCTAATTATGTCATTAACAGCATTTAAGGTTAACTCGCTGTTAGTGATTATTATAATATTTTCTTTATCTAAATCAACTGAAGTGTCTGTACCCTTCAGATCATAACGTTGTGAAATTTCTCTTTTTACTTGATCCAAAGTGTTGACTAATTCCTGTCTATCAAAATCAGAAACTACATCAAATGAAAAACTTTCTGCCATAGTAAATTTGTTTAACGCTAAATATTATTAGCATAAATCATCTTTTAATAAGGGAAAATGGATTAATTTAATCAAAAAATAACAAACTAACCACTTTCCCCATTTCTTCCGCGCATCTACAACTATTTAGCAAAGTTTCACTATCGTGAAAGGCAAAGCATATTAATTGATCGCACCTAGTAATTATTTCCTGATTGCAAAGACTGCTTGCAAGTGGCAAAGGTAATTCATCATTTTCACTTTTTTCAACCAAATGCATAACCCTCTCAAGTTGTTCCTTTATTTCCGGTATTTGTCTATCAAGACTTTGTGGCAATAAGACAGTTAATAATGATGGATTAATATCTAAGACAGCTCGAATAACCGCTGCATTGACACCTTGAGATCCAGAAGTAAGGATATTATGTCCTTCCTCTGCTAAAGACCTTGCTATCAGCTCAATTAAGTGGATATCAACAACCGGTACATGTCTAGTACCTAAAAAAGCAATTCTCCTTTTCCCATTATCTTGGAGTTTTGCAAGTTCTTGAGCTAAGGCATCAACACCTTCAGTTGCTGGTAGATCTAGAGAGCGACTCAAAATAATAAAGTTCCTATATTTGAAATTAGCATTTATCTGAAAAATTGCAGGGAAAATCTATCTTTTCGAGAATTCTTTTTAGATTTACATGCTCTTGAACTAATTGAATAGCATAAGACGCTTTAATTGATTCATGAATCCTGACATGACCAAAAGCTTGTTCAATAATTTCTACTGTGGAAAGAGTATCTAATTCCACCTTTAAAATTGGGACCTCCAATTCCTCCGCTCTATGAATTAATTGTGACAAAGGGTCTCCTAAGCCAGTTAGGATCAGGCATTGAGTCGAAGCCTCCAAAGCAGCGAGTTGGATATCAGTTCTATCAGCTCCAGTAACTACAGCCATATTTCGTCTTCTCCTAAAAAATTCCATTGCAGAATTCACCCCCATTGCACCAATACTTAATGTCTCAACAAGTAATTGATCTTTTTCAGGACAACAAATCACTTGGGCATCTAGTCTTCTTACAAGCTCACCGACGGTGACACTTCTTAGAAGTGGTGATTTAGGCATCACCCCAAAAACTTCAATATCAAGATCTTTAAGAGAAGGGACTATTTCATTTTTAACTTTTTCGACTTCTTGCGGCAAAACTCCGTTCAATACAACTCCAGCCAATTTCTCACCCAATTGTTTTTTCGCATCAAGTAATGCATCCACACTTTTACAATCTTCCCATAAATTCACAATTAAAACTTTCGCATCTAAATCCTTTGCTAGTTGTTGCAGACTTAAGCCATAAATCATACCTTCATGAAGACTTCCAGCTGCCTCTAAAATATTCAGGCCTTCAAAATCATCATTAACCAATTCTTCAATCTGATCAAAACCTTTTCCTGGGAGTAAGTCTTTATTGAAGATTCTTTTTTCAGCTGAAATATTATCCAATAATCCTACTGAAGAAATTAAATTCTCCTCTTCGATATTTAAAGTTGATCCAATAAACTTGACATCATCATCTATTAATCCTTCATAAGACATTGAAGGAAGATTAGTAAGTTCAATACATGTTGCTAGCGGTTTTCCTATACGTACTTTTTTTTTCTTCTGTAAAAGTTTTTTTGCTATCCCAAGAACCATTGCAGACTTACCACTAAATGGCTCACATGAACCAATTAATAATATATCGCTCATAATTAGTAAAATTATTTATCAATAGGTTCAAGATAATATTTTTTTCAGAACTAAACAAATATTTATTTATGAGTTTTAACCAAATAAAAAAATAAATATTCTTTTTTTTGGTAAATTTATTTTAATTCTTTGGTATCTCATAAAAAATCAAGCAAAATGATAAATTCACCCAACAACGAAAAAACTATAGGAATTACTGGAGCCTCAGGTGCGCTAGGGAAAGAATTAACAAAGTTGTTTCGTCAAAAAGGATATAAAGTGATTGGATTTACTCATAGTAAAACTAATTATGAAATAAATCTTGAATCTCCAAACGAATGGATTAAATGGGAATGTGGGAAAGAGGCTTTATTAAAAAAACAATTAGAAAAGATAGACATTTTAATTTTGAACCATGGTATCTATGATTTGAGTAGAGCAAATTCCAATTATGAAAACTCAATAGAGATAAATGCATTAAGCAAATTCAAATTTTTAAATTTATTTGAAGATATTGCTCTAACCAATGATTCATTAATAAAAAAAGAGATTTGGATAAACACATCTGAAGCAGAAATATTCCCAGCCCTAAATCCTTCATATGAGATTAGTAAATCCCTTATTGGTCAATTAGTTTCTTTCAAAAAAAATCTTCTGGATCAAAATACAAAGAACAAATTAATAATAAAAAAAATCATCTTAGGGCCTTTTAAATCAGAACTAAATCCCATCGGAATAATGAGTCCCAAATTTGTTTCTAAAAAAATTTATAATTTAGCCAATTCAAAAAAATATTTAATAATAGTTAGTCCTAACCCTCTTACCTACATAGTTTTTCCATTGAAAGAGTTTTTTAATTTTTTGTATTGTCAAATTATCTACAAGTACAAATCATAGTGTCTAGAAATCTCTATCTGTCAATATTTCAATACCATCTTTTAAAACAACTATTGTATGCTCCCATTGAGCCGATAATTTTCCATCTTTTGTTATTACGGTCCATTTATCATTTAATGTTTTGCAAAATTTAGTCCCTTCATTAACAATAGGTTCCACAGCTAATGTCATTCCTTCACGAAGGACGACGTTGGGCAATTCTTTGGTCCGAAAATTAAATACAGATGGTTCTTCATGAAGATTTCTTCCTACTCCATGACCTGTATAGTCTTCCACAACACTAAAACCATTTTTTAAAACAATATCTTCGATTTCCCCAGCTACATCTAAAAGTGTATTCCCTGCTCTGATTTTCGAAAGCCCTGCATACAATGCTTTATAGGCTACATCACTAAGATTTTGAGCCTTTGGACTAACTTCTCCCACACAAATTGATATACAACTATCTCCATGGAAGCCATCTAAATATGCTCCTGTATCAATTTTAACTAAGTCACCATTTTTAATTATTTTATTTTTATTTGGTATTCCATGAACTACCTCATTATTGATACTTGAACAAATACTTGAAGGGAAACCATGGTAGCCCTTAAAACTTGGCACAGCTCCAAAACTTCTTATCCTCTTTTCTGCAAAATCATCTAAATCTTTAGTACTCATTCCAGGTTTAATTAAGTCATTAATTTCCCTCAAAACAGTTGCTACAATCCTGCTAGATTTTTTCATCAAATTTATTTCACGTGAAGACTTTATTTCAATTCCTCTTCTTCTCTGAATAAAAGGAACTTGATCATTACCCTTGGAATTATTTTTATTTAACAAAAGATCTGCAAAATGTCTCATTGGAATAAATAATAATAGTAGAAAAATATCTTCAAAATAGCCATTATTCTCTTGGCTATCTTAAATCTATCAGTAACAATAGGAAAGAAACAAAAATGAAAAATTTATTTAATTCTAGGCAATTTCATAAGGCTTTGGCGCCCTGGGTTTTTCTTCCATTATTTATATCCTCAATTACCGGTCTTCTTTATAGGGTTTCAAAAGATTTATTAGGGTACTCTAGAGAACAAGTTCATTGGTTAATGTCTCTCCATGAGGGCGAATGGCTTGGAGATAATGGAGAACTTATATACGTAATATTGAATTCCCTTGGAGTTTTATGGATGCTCATAACGGGATTCCAAATGTTTTCAAAAACAATTTCATTTACCAAAAAGGTTACTAAAGGCGAGTCAAAAGGTTAAGATATAGAACTTGTAGGATAAAAAAGACCCAAATGGCCAAAGAGAAACAAGAGAAGGAATTAGAAACCGGTATTGAGGCTGACGCATCGGTTGATGTAGCAGTTGAACAAGAAGGGGGGGAAATGGTTTCTGAAACTACCCTAACCTTAAGCCCGTCCAATCTAATTAAGGAATTTGAGAACGAACAATTAAAAAAAGAATTACCTGAAATTTATGTTGGGGATACTGTTAAAGTTGGAGTAAAAATTACAGAAGGTAATAAAGAAAGAGTTCAACCTTATGAAGGTGTTGTCATAGCAAAAAGGCATGGAGGTATTAACCAGACTATTACAGTTAGAAGAATTTTTCAGGGTATAGGTGTTGAAAGAGTATTTATGCTACATAGTCCACAGGTTGCCTCTCTAAAAGTTGAACGTAGAGGTAAAGTAAGAAGAGCTAAGTTATTCTATCTGAGAGATAGAGTAGGAAAAGCTACTCGCGTAAAACAACGCTTTGATCGATAAAGTTGTAATCTAATCAACTATTGGTCACAAAGGCGCTTATAATCATCTAAATGCGTCGTTAGTTCAGTTGGTAGAACGCAGGTCTCCAAAACCTGATGTCGGGGGTTCAAGTCCTCCACGACGCGTTTGATCAACAATATGTAAATCATTTTTCATAAGATGGAGTTAGACCTTCAACCCGGGGACGTAGTTAAAGTCCTAGAATCAGCAGCTTTAGGATGGGTTCGTGCAAGAGTCATCAGAGTTAAGTCTGGTGGGAGAGTTGTGGTACAAAGTGACCAAGGAAGAGAATTTACCGCTAGAGGCAATCAAGTTAGGTTGATAGAACCTGCTGGTTTTAGACCTCAAAAATAAATAGTTTTTTATACTAAGGTAGCTGTAAAACCAACTATTTCTGTAAATCCTCAAATTAATAAATTTTTTTTATTACAACACCATAAATTAAGTATTATGATCTGATAATTTTAAGAATGAAGTTCTAAATAAATTTAGAACAAAACTCTGGGACCGTAGTTCAACTGGTTAGAGCACCGCCCTGTCACGGCGGAAGTTGCGGGTTCGAATCCCGTCGGTCCCGTTTTTTCTAAAAGAAATTTGGAAAAACGTTTAAGACTAGCCCCCAGTCCAACGGGTTTATTTCATATTGGGACAGCGCGAACAGCTTTATTTAACTGGTTGTATGCTCAAAAAATAGGCGGAAAATTTCTTATCAGAATAGAAGATACAGATTTTCTTCGATCTAAATCTAAATATACAAAAAATATATTAGAGGGCTTAAAATGGCTTGGACTTAAATGGGATGAAGAACCTATAAAGCAAAGTGAACGAATTTCGATTCACAAAAGTTTCATTAAAAAGCTATTAGATTCTGGAGCTGCATATAGGTGCTTTACAACGGAAGATGAAATTTCTAAATTAAGAGAAGAACAAAAAAAGAAAGGTTTACCTCCAAGGCACGATAATAGACACAGAAGTCTTTCAAAAGAAGAAATAGAAACATTAATATCCCAAGGGAGGACTTCAGTAATAAGGTTTAAGATTGATGAAAAAATAGAAATTAAATGGGCAGATCAAATAAGAGGCGAAATCAAATGGCAAGGTAAAGACTTGGGTGGTGATTTGGTTTTATCAAGAAGGGCAAAGGGATATGAGATTGGAGATCCTTTATATAATCTTGCAGTTGTAGTTGATGATAATTTCATGAATATTACTCATGTTGTAAGGGGTGAAGACCATATCTCGAACACTGCAAAACAAATATTGATTTATAAAGCATTGAATTTTAATTTGCCAACTTTTTCACATACACCCCTAATCCTAAATAGTGCAGGAAAAAAATTATCTAAGAGAGATTGCGTTACTTCAATCGATGAATTTAGAGATATGGGATATTTACCAGAGGCCTTATCGAACTATATGGCCTTTTTAGGTTGGTCTCCAAAATCTGCTGACAGAGAAATACTTTCACTTGATGAGATATCTGAAATTTTTGACTTATCAGACATAAATAAAGCTGGAGCTAAATTCAGTTGGGAAAAACTTAATTGGATTAATTCTCAATATATAAAAAATATGGAATCAATAAAATTAACTGAGATCATTAAAAAATACTGGGATGATAATGGTTGGTTGCCGCCGTCTCAAGATTGGGCTTATAAATTAGCAATTTTGCTTAGAGACTCTATGACTCTTTTAAAAGATGCCATTGATCAATCAAAACCATTTTTCTTAATACCTCCAATTCAAAAAGAAGGTCAAGATTTTCTGAAAAATAATGATAGCAAACAATCTCTAAAATTAATCTTAAATTATTTAATTGAGCAAAATACTATAAAACTAGATAAAGATAAAGCAAAAGAAATAATAAATGAAATCTCAAAAATCCATAATGTTAAAAAAGGTATATTAATGAAATCATTAAGAGTAGCCTTTTTTGGATCTCTATGTGGGCCGGATTTAATTCAAAGCTGGGAGCTTTTCTCAGAGAATAAAACTGATATATCTAGAATTGAAAGATGTCTTAAATCAACCTAAATTATTTTTTTTGCCTAATTCAAGCCTATTCGCCAAAGGTTTAGCTGAAAGGCCTTGAATTCCTACTGTCATCAATATAGTAAGAAAAACTAAACCTTGGAGACGGCCAGCCCCTAGGATACCAGCCTGCTCCAATCTGATAGAAAAAAGAGAAGCTACCGCTGCAGTAACAATACCTCTTGGGGCTAACCAGGCTAAAAATATTTTTTCTTTTAAGTTCAATTCTCTTCCAATTGTTGCTATCGATATAGAAATAGGACGAACAATTACCATCAACATAAAAACGCAAACAAACCCTCCCCAGCCAAGCGGACTTAATTCACCCCAAGAAACGTCAGCAGCCAAAAGAGGGAAAAGAACTGTTATTGCTAATTGAGCTAATTCACCTATTAGATTATCCAATCTCTCCTTATCTATAACTTCTCTTTTACCTACAATAAAACCTGCCGCGACAGAGGCCGGCAAACCTGATTCTGGTAAAAAATATTCGCAAATTCCATACACAAGGAAAATAAATCCAAGGGTAACTTGAAGCTCTATACCAAATGAGGCTTCATTTTTTATTTTTTTTAAAATTTCTGATAGTAACCATCCTGCACTTAATCCAATTAAGACTCCTCCCCCTAATCTTTGCATTAATGCTATAAATACATCGTTAATCCCGCGTAGGTCCCCTAAAGTCAGTTCTAAAAGAAGTAATGCCAGCACTGCACCAATTGGTTCGAGCAACAAGCCCTCAGCTTTTAAAACTTCCGAGAGAGGGGAAGCTAATTTTATTTGTTCCACTAATGGAGAGACAACTGTTGGCCCAGTAGCTAGAACGATGGCGCTATATATTCCTGCAACTTGCCATGAGAGTCCTGCAAACCAATGAGCAATAAAAATTCCAGCTGATAATGAAATAAAAAGTCTTACTAATGAAATTTTCAAAACAGTATTTCTTATATTCCCCTCAGGCAGTTTTAAATTTAGTCCCCCTTCAAATAGAACCAAACAGACTAAAAGCCCCACAATAGTTTCAAGCCCTTGCCCGAGATCTAAAGGCTCAACTAGTCCTAAACCTGATCTTCCAATGAATAATCCAGAAAGCAATAAAATAACAACACTTGGGAATCCTGTAAAAGAAGAAAATAATCGAGCACAAGCACCTGCAAATACAGTTATTCCCCAAAGTAATCCGAGCCTTTCAGGCGTCATATAAAATTATAAATAATAAAAATATTAATTATTTTGATTAAATCAATAATCTTATCTCAAGTCCATTAAATACAATAACTTTTTAATTTAATTAATATGCTGAATAAAACTGAATCCAATCAAATCTCTCAAAACTACTTTTAATTAAAAGAAATTTGATTTCTATTAAGAAAATTGACTTATTAAAGCAAGAATAATAAAAATTACTCCTATACCAACAGTCGCCATCCTTCCATTCCATATCTCAGCTTGAGGGGTAAAACCTCTTTTCCATAAATTTAGTTCATTTTTGTCCACGAAGTTTTTTGTTTCTTTAATCTCGATTTTAGGTTGTTTGTTCATTGAAGTTAAAAAGGAGGATTTTCTTCGTAAAGGGTATTTGTTTGTTCAATTGATAGTCTTCCTGCGACACCTAATTTAAGTGAACTTAAATGATCCTTAAATTTGATTCTGAACAAAGCCGCTGCTCCAATCATCGCCGCATTATCGGTACAAAGATTAAGGGGGGCTAAATGAACTTTAATAGATTTTTTACTAGCTTCACTAATCATCATCTTTCTTAATGTATTATTAGCGGCAACTCCTCCAACAACAACAATATTATCCAAGCAATGATCTTTTGCACATCTTATAGTTCTCTCTACCAAAACCTCTGCGACTACTCTCTCAAAACTGGCAGCAATGTCAGGAACTGGAACGGCCTTCCCATCTAAATTTATTTTCTCAACTAATCTTAATACAGCAGTTTTAAGACCACTAAAAGAGAAATCGTATTTAAGAAATCCACCTTTTTTATCAGAAATCCTACATTTTGGTAAATTGAATTTCATTGGGTCCCCATTTTTAGCAATCTTTTCAATTGCCGGACCTCCTGGATAACTAAGGCCTAATAGTCTGCCAACCTTATCAAAGGCTTCTCCAGCAGCATCATCAAAACTTTTCCCAAGTCTTTGCATTCCCATTCTATCGTCAACCTTGATCAATTCAGTATGCCCGCCGCTAACAAGTAATGTAAGAAAAGATTTCTTTGGATAGTTTTCTGAAAATAGAATTGAAGACAAATGTCCCTCCAAATGATGAATTCCCAAAAATGGTTTTGAATGTAACATGCAAAGTGATCTTGCAGTTATAGAGCCAACTCGTAAACAACCAACTAATCCAGGAGCTACAGTTGATGCAATATAATCGACTTCCTCAATTTTGATTTTTGATTCTTCTAAAGCCTTATCTAAAACAAAAGGTAATAACTCTAAATGCTTTCTAGCTGCTAGTTCAGGCACAACTCCTCCCCATTTTGAATGATCTTCAATTTGAGAGGCAATTATATTTGAATGTATTCTGAAAGTATCCCCAGTATTAGAAACTATTGAGACAGATGTCTCATCACAACTTGTTTCAATAGCTAAAACTTTGTGCATATTTGATTCAACTTGTTCTATTTTAATATTAATTTCTTACTTATCACACTATAAGGAATTAAAGATTGCAACCTATGAAATTCTTTTTTTCAATCATAACCTCAGTTTTTCTGTTCCTCGGAATTACTCCAATTGCTCTAGCTGCCAATGGGCCTGCCTTAAACGAAGATAGAGCTAGCACAGAATATACAGCTTCAGCCCTCACAAAATGCTCTGAAAATCCTAAATTCATTGAGAGAGCAAATTCTGCAACTACTCAAAAAGACATCGCAAGATTTGAGAGATACGGAAAAGCATCATGCGGAGATGATGGTCTTCCACATTTAATAATTGGACCTCCTCTTGAGCCATGGGGAGCCCTTTTAAATAGAGGTCATGAAGGAGATTTACTTATTCCCGGAGTATTGTTTATTTATATTGCTGGAATTATAGGTTGGTCAGGGAGAGAGTATCTGATTGAATCAAAAAAGACTAAGAATCCAGCAGATCTTGAGATCATTATTGACCTAGACTTAGCCAGAAAATGTCTTGTAAAAGGAGCCCAATGGCCTCTTCTAGCTAATAAACAAGGTAGAAATGGAGATTTAAGAGAAAAAGATAACAATATTACACTCAATGGTCCTCGCTAAACATCTTTAAAAAAACTTTCATAAAACAAATGTTCAAAATTCTAAACACAAAATTTGTCAGATCTGCCCCAGTGGTAGCAGCAATTTGGCTAAGCCTTACGGCTGGAATAATTATTGAATTTAATAGGTTTTTCCCAGATTTATTATTTCATCCAATGAGCTGATAAAGAGAAAATAATCAAGTTTTTATGAACTTGATTATTTTTTTTGCTGTTTCATCAACATTGTGATTTATTAATGCAAAATCAAATTGATTTGATACTGCAATCTCATAATTAGCCCTTGAGAGTCTTTTTTCAATTGCCTCTTCTTTTTCTGTACCTCTACTTCTTATTCTTCTTTCTAACTCTTCTTTATCTGGAGGAAGTAAAAATATTGACAGTGAATTAGGAAACTTATTTTTTATTTGCCTTGCACCCTCTACTTCAATTTCAAGTAGTACGGTAAATCCTTTTT
Source organism: Prochlorococcus marinus XMU1406 (assembly GCF_017696055.1). Lineage (NCBI taxonomy): Bacteria > Bacillati > Cyanobacteriota > Cyanophyceae > Synechococcales > Prochlorococcaceae > Prochlorococcus > Prochlorococcus marinus. The sequence goes on along the minus strand of NZ_JAAORG010000001.1, from coordinate 426,874 downwards.
TTATTTTCTCATTAACAGAAGACAAAGGCGTTCCATAGTAGTTTCCAGCGAATTGAGCCCATTCAAGGAACATTTTTTGTTCAATCATTTCTTTAAACTTATCTTGATTTAAAAAGTAGTAATTTTCTCCGTCCTTCTCTCCCTCTCTAGGTTCTCTAGTGGTTGCAGATATTGATAGCCAAAAATTTTTTTCTTTCCCTAATATTTCTTTAACAATTGTTCCTTTACCCACCCCGCTTGGTCCAGTAAGGATAATAAGTTTTTTTTGATTTTTCATATTAAATTTTTTACAGTAAAATAGACGTCTTGTGAATTAAATAGGAATAATGCAAAAAGGTGTTCCACAGATAATGGATATTACATCTATTAGGTCTGTCTTGCATTATTTAGCAAAGAACATCTTACCTACAAAGTTCGAAACTGCCCAACAACCTGAGCCTAATACAATTCAATTATGTTTCAGAGGAATTGATTCTCAAACATGGTTAGAAGTTTCATGGAATGGAGACTCTCCTAGAATACTAAAGATAAACAAGCCAGTAAAGATTGGAAGAGAAAGCACACTTTCTAAACAAATAAGATACGGATTAAAATATATGGCTTTAATTTCGATTGATCAAGATGATTTCGAGAGAGTTATAAAATTTAGTTTTGCAAAAAAACCTGGAGAAGAAATTGATAAGTATTTAATTTTTGAATTAATGGGAAAACATAGCAATATTTTTTATTTGGATAATAAACATAAGATAATTGCAGTTGGCAAACAAATTAAATCAAGTCAATCTAGTTTTAGAACAATTTCAACAGGATCAATTTATTCTGGCCCTCCAGTCAATCTCAAAAAACAACCTAGAGAAGATGAGTCTTTTCGATCATGGAAAGACTCAATTTCAATAGTTCCTGAGTCTTTGAAATACTGCTTAATAAATACCTATCAAGGAGTTAGCCCTATCCTCACAAAACAATTAGAGGTTTTTAGCAAAACTAGCAATTCGGAAATAATGGAAAAAAATATCGATTTCATTAACAATTCAGACTTAAAGGAGATATTTAAAAATTGGAAGATTTGGATAAATAGTTTTAAAAACAATAACTTTAACTTTTCCATGTTTAATAAAGATTTTTATTGCGTTTGGTTTGTTGATCAAGAAATTAATTGCAAAAATAAAATAGATTTATGCACCAGTTTAGAGAATTATTATGATTATCATCTAAAACAAAAAAAAATTGAATTATTGGAAAAGAAAATTGAAGGGATAATTTTTAAACAGACCAATACTGAGAAAAAGAATTTAAATATTCAATATGATCTTCTTTCAAAATCAGAAAACTACGAGGTATACAAAGAAAAAGCTGACAATATATTCACTTCAAATGAAATTAAAAAACGAGATGTTATTAAAGGACAAAAACTATATAAAAAGTCAAAAAAACTTAAGAGATCAAGAGAATTGATAAAAGAAAGATTAAGCATTTACAAAACAAATATAAAAAGATTAGATGAATTTACTACACTTCTAGAAAATCTAAATTCTTTAAATCATGAAAAACTTTTAACTAGAATCAAACTACTCGAAGAAATTATGGAAGAAATTTGTAACGAATTTAATATCAATATCAAGAGGCAAAGAGAAGATAACAAAAGTACATCTGAGATACAATCTTCACCAATTCAAGTTGACACTCCAACAGGATTGAAGCTTCAGATAGGGAGAAACATGAGGCAAAATGACTTAATTAGCTTTAAGTTCTCAAAAAAAGGCGATTTATGGTTTCATGCACAGGAATCACCAGGCAGTCATGTAGTTTTGAAGTCTTCATCTCAGGTAGCATCTGAACAAGATCTTCAAATAGCTGCAGATTTAGCTGCTTTATTTAGTAAGGCAAAAAGAAACATTAAAGTTCCAATTAATTTAGTAAAGATTAAAGATTTGCAGAAAATCAAAAAAGGAGGGCCGGGTTGCGTTTCCTTTAAAGATGGAGAAATTATTTGGGGAAATCCTACAAGAGGAGAAGATTACATTAAAAAAAATCTTAAAAGAGTAATTTAGTTTATAATAAAAAAAATTTTAAATTTAAATGTTTGATTTTCTTTTGGGCACTCATGAATTTTTAGGAAATCATAGTTTTCCAGAATTTATTGTTGGATATCTATTTGGTGCTGCATTAATAATAGGAGCTCCTACTGTTTTCTTACTACTTGCATTCGTAAGCGCATTAATGAAAACAAATGGGAAAATGGGTGGATATAGAGAATATGAAACATATGGTGAATCATCCCTAAATGATGCCCCTCCTTTCTTATTACCAGATCCAACTAATCCTAAATTAGGCAAATAATTAAATTTATCGAAAAATAAATTTGAATTTGATGGTAGTAATTTTAAACCCCTTTTTTTACAAAATCTTTATCAAATAATAATGAGTGGTATAGGTCAAAGTGAAAATAAACTGTCAGATTCTATGACTTTTAGCGATCATTTAGACGAGCTTCGTCAAAGGATACTAAACTCAATTTACTCAATACTTATTTCAATATTTTTTAGTTTTCTCATCATCAAGCCATTAATATCTTTTTTGGAAATCCCAGCAGGCGATATTCATTTACTCCAACTTGCTCCAGGAGAGTTTTTATTCGTTGCTATTAAAGTTGCAGGTTACAGCGGATTGATAGTTTCAATGCCTTATATTTTTTATCAAATAATACTATTCATTTCTCCTGGCTTAACAAAACAAGAAAAAAGCCTTATCTTGCCAGCGGTTTTTGGTTCAGGTCTTCTGTTTTTTTTAGGATTAATTTTTTCATGGTGGTTATTAGTCCCTGCAGCAATAAATTTCTTTATTACTTTCGGTGCTGATATTGTTGAACCAACTTGGTCTATAGAAAGATATTTTGATTTTGTTCTCTTATTAATGTCTAGCACTGCAATAGCTTTTCAATTACCAGTATTACAATTTATTCTTGGTTCTCTTGGAATAATTACAACAGAAAAAATGATTTCGAATTGGAAGATAGTTGTAATCTCCTCCGCAATCTTATCTGCAGTGATTACCCCTTCAACAGACCCATTGACAATGTCGTTGCTATCTATATCGATTGTGTTTTTATTTTTTGTGGGTACTGGATTAACTTACTTATCAGAAAATCTTAAGTCAAAAACTCTTTCATCTTCTCATTAAGATTTAATTGCAAGCTGACAGCTCTGCCTAACCTTGGCTTAGAATTGACTTTCTTTAGCCATTCCCTTACTTCTTCTGAATATCCACTTCTATTTAAAATCTCGATTTTATCAGCTATCGATTTTTTATATTCATCTTCACTTAAAGGAAATGATTCCTGACCAAGAAATCCCCACATCATTTGAAAATAAACAAATTTTCCTCTTCTAAAGAGTCTAAAATCATATTTCTTTCCCCAACGATGAATCAAATAATGGATAACTTCATCTACTAGTAATGGGTTCATTTAAATCGATTAATTAAGACTTCCTAAACTTTTACTTTAAATTATTAAAAGTCCTATCTATTTGCAACAGAAATTGAACAATTTGATTCATAATAACTAATAAATAACAGAACCAAGTAGCGAATGACTCAATTAAGTTCCAATGATGTCCCTTCAATGGGTCGAAGGCAATTTATGAATCTTCTTACATTTGGTACTGCAACTGGTGTAGCTTTAGGAGCCCTTTACCCCGTCGCAAATTATTTCATGCCTTTAAGAGCAGGTGGTGGTGGTGGTGGAACTTCTGCTAAAGATGAATTAGGGAATCCAATAACTAAGACAGGTTGGTTAGCTACCCATCAAGCAGGAGATAGAAGCCTAGTGCAGGGTCTCAAGGGAGATCCAACTTATTTAATAGTTAATGAGGGTGGTGAAATAGGAGAATTTGGTTTAAATGCAATTTGTACTCATTTAGGTTGCGTTGTCCCATGGGATAGTGGTGCTAATAAATTTATATGTCCTTGTCATGGCAGTCAGTACGATACAAATGGGAAGGTAGTCAGAGGGCCAGCTCCTTTATCTTTAGCCCTAGCTCATGTTGATATTGAAGATGATGCTGTACTCGTTAAGCAATGGTCAGAAACTGACTTTAGAACTAATGAAAATCCATGGTGGGCATAAAAAAATGAAAGGTCTTAAAAATCAAATCATGAAAAAAACAAGTCTATTTATCTGTACGCTGCTTTTCATTTCGAGCATTGTATTTTATCCAAGTATCACTTTTGCTTATCCATTTTGGGCTCAGCAAAACTACGAATCCCCAAGAGAAGCCACAGGAAAGATAGTCTGTGCAAATTGTCATCTAGCTCAGATGCCTACAATTGCAGAGGTTCCTCAATCTGTTGGAGCAGACAGTGTCTTCAAAGCTGTAGTCAAAATACCCTACAAAAATGACTTAAAAGAGATCGGTGCTGATGGTTCTGAAGTTCCATTACAAGTTGGTGCTGTTGTAATGCTGCCTGATGGTTTTAAACTTGCCCCACAAGAAAGATGGACCGAAGAAATTAAAGAGGAGACAGAAGGGGTTTATTTCACTAATTACAGTGAAGAGAAAGATAATATCATTATTGTCGGACCTTTACCTGGCGATACCAACAAAGAAATCGTTTTCCCTGTGCTTTCCCCTGATCCATCCACTAATAAAGAATATCACTATGGAAAATACTCGTTACATATCGGGGGCAACAGAGGAAGAGGACAGGTATACCCAACTGGAGACAAAAGCAATAATGTAGTTTTCACTTCTTCCACCTCGGGAACTATAAATTCAATAGAAACAATTGAAGATGGTAGCTATAAGGTCAATATAGAAAACGAGAATGGCGAGATAACTACTGAAGCAGTTCCTATTGGTCCTCAACTTATCGTAAAAGCACAAGACAAGATTAATGCAGGTGACCCCCTTACTAATGATCCCAACGTTGGCGGCTTTGGGCAATTAGATGCTGAGGTTGTACTTCAGAGCCCTTATAGAGTAATTGGATTGATTGCATTCTTTATTGGTGTAGGTCTAACCCAAATACTTCTAGTATTAAAGAAAAAACAAGTAGAAAAAGTGCAAGCAGCAGAGGGTATCTAACTTTCTTTAAATGCTTATATTTCAAGCTTTTATACAATCTCCAGGAGAAACTTTTTTAAATTTAGGATTTCTAACTATTAGATGGTATGGATTGCTTATTTCGGTTTCAGTTTTAATAGGCCTATTTATCTCTAAAAAACTAGCAAAAGCAAGAAATATTAACCCAGAGTATATTAGTGAAATACTTCCATCATTAATAATCTTTTCAATAATTGGAGCTAGAGCTTATTACGTAATTTTTGAGTGGAGACAATATAGTGGAGAGAGCTTTTTTACTTCTTTAGAATTATTCAATAAGATCATTAAAATACCTTCTTTTCTTGCAGTTTGGGAAGGAGGAATAGCAATTCATGGAGGTCTAATTGGAGGATTAATATCTATAATCTTTTTCTGTAGATCGAAAAAAATTAATTTAAAAACTTTTATAGATATATTAATACCCTCGATTATTCTTGGACAATCAATAGGAAGGTGGGGAAATTTTTTTAATAATGAAGCCTTTGGAGTTCCTACAAATTTGCCTTGGAAATTATTTATACCTATTCAAAATAGGCCTTTAGAATTTCTTAATTATGAATTTTTTCATCCTACATTTCTCTATGAGTCATTTTGGAATCTTTTTATTTTCATACTCCTCATCATTACCTTTAATAAACAAACTAAAACAGATTTTTTCAGGCCTGGCTTAATTAGCTGTCTTTATTTAATAAGTTATAGCTTTGGAAGATTCTGGATTGAAGGTTTAAGAACTGATCCACTATGCATTGGTGGACTTCCACCTTTCTGTGATGGAGGTATAAGAATGGCTCAATTTATAAGTATTTTTCTATTTTCTTCTGGATTAATTGGAATATTTTTTTTAAGATTGAGAACATACACTGGGAAAAATAGAAAGAATGGATAAAAAAATATCCTTTATAGGTGTTGGTCCAGGCGATCCAGAATTATTAACTGTAAAAGCATTAAAAAAGATAAAAATTGCAGATGTCATTATTTGGACTGATTCTCTAATTCCTGAAAAGATTTTAGATTTTTCTAAAGAAGGTTCTGAAAAAATAAAAACGAGTTCTCTCAACTTAGAGCAAATCACCTCAATTATGATAGAAAAATTTAAGGCAGGGAAAACTGTTGTAAGATTGCATGATGGAGACCCTTGCCTTTTTGGAGCAATTAGAGAACAAATCGAAATTTTAAAAAACGAAAAAATTAAAATCGAAATTGTTCCTGGAGTAAGTGCTTTTCAAGTTGCTGCAGCATATCATGAAGCTGAGTTAACTATCCCTGACGTAACGCAAACAATAATTTTAACTAGAGCAGGAGGGAGAACAGGGATGCCCGAAAAAGAATCTCTGAAAGATCTTGCGAAACACAACTCCTCTATATGTCTTTATCTAAGTGCTAGACATGTGAAAAGGTCTCAAGAAACTCTACTAGAGTTCTACCCTCCAGAGACTAAAGTGATTGTTGGATTCAGAGTATCTTGGGATGATGGTTGGACGTCATTAATAGAATTAAAAGATATGGAAAATTTTTCTATTGAGAAAAGACTAATTAGAACAACTATTTACATAATTAGCCCAGCAATTAGTAATTCTCAAAAAAGATCTAATCTTTATAATCCATCTTATAGACATCTCTTTAGGAATAAATAATCTTTAAGTTGTTAGAAAAATATTAATTACTATAATTAGTAAAAATTTACTTGCTTTGAAAGAAATAAAATCTGTTTCGGAAATCAACAATAAAGGAGGAGATTCCTCTTTAAAGAGAATCGGAAATTTCATTAAAGAGGCTAGATTAAGTAAAAATCAATCTATTGAAGAATTGGCCTCTGATTTAAAAATCGGCGCTCATCAACTTGAAGCCATAGAAGAAGGTAATGAAGAAAAACTACCTGAAAAAGTATTTGTCAAAGCAATGATTAGACGGATTTCACAAAAACTCAAAGTTGATACAGAATTTTTAATGGATGAATTCAAGACAGAGAGGAAAGAAGTCAAAATTGAAGAAATAGTTGAAGAAGTTTCCAAAAAAAATTACAAATCTAGGCAATCTAAAAATTTCAATCCATTAGGATTCCTAATATTTATTTTAATTTCAGGCTTTCTGGGACTAATCGCCTCGTCCTTAATTTTCAATTTATTTTCAGACTCTTCTCAGAATCAAACTCCAAAACAAGAACTTATTAAAAAAACTAAATAACTTTTAAATCCAAATTCTTTAGTTCTTTTATTACATTACGGCATAATCCTAAGTTCCATTTTTCAAGAAGAAGATCATGGTTTCTATTTAAAGGTAAAAGTTCAAAAGTAAGAATATTTTTCTGCAATTTTATTTGAACTGAGGAGATCACCTTGTCAGGTCTTTGATCAAGAGATGCTGCTAGTCTCAGGATTAATGACATTTCAAGAACTAATGTTTTATCTTCTTTGGATATTAAATTTTGCCAAGACTCATGTCTTTTCTTGGGTAGACTCTTTCTATGGTACCTAGCAATTGAAGCAATAATATTTGTTTCTGCTTCAGAATATCCCAACAACTCACAATTTTTTATTAAGTACCAAGAGTGTTTGTGATATGAACCAACATTCACGTATCTACCACAATTATAAAGATTCGAAGCTGCCCAAAGAAGTTCTTTGGCTTTAGGGGCATTATCGCTATAAAAGATATTTTTAGTCTGATCATAGATTTGAAAGGCAATATCAATAACTTTCTCAGCTCTTGTATTATCTACTCCAAACTTTCTAGCCTGATGAACTATAGTCGTTTTTCTAATATTACTTTGAATATTAAACTCGCTTTTAATTATCCCTTTACGAAGCATCCAATCTACAACCAAACCCTCTCGAAGCGCCCTCTCACTTATTATTAATTCATTAAAGTTCAACATCTCCATTGCGGTTTTTAATATCAATGCTCCTGGAATAATTATTTCTGCTCTTCTCTCACTTAATGAAGGTATTTTCTTGATTTCCGAAACTGGCAATTTAATTAATTTTTCCAATACATTTTGTAAATTTTCCCTTTTAAATTTATAACCATGCAACTTTTGTTTAGATTCTCCCAAATCATCTGAAATCAAATTTCCTAATGAGGTTGCAGTGCCACTGGTTGCAATCATAGATAAATTCTTATCTCCCTTAGATCTACTCTTTATTTTTCGAACAGATGGTTCTAAAGATCCTTTAATAAAAGTTGTTAGAAAACTTGATCTTTCTGAATTTATAGACTCTTTATTTAAAAAATCATTTTTAAGTCTTACAGCACCAATTCTCGAACTGGTAAGAGCTTTAGCATCTTTTTTATCTGCAAGTATTAATTCTGTAGATCCTCCTCCAATATCTATAATTACAAAAGACTTATCTTCAAAAGCCATACCAGAAAGAACACCAAGGTAAATTAATCTTGCTTCCTCAGATCCACTTATCATTTCTATTTGAATATCAGTTTCATCAAGAACTCTTCTAATAAAATCTTGACCGTTTGGAGCTTCCCTAACTGCACTTGTTGCTGCTGTTACTATTTGTTTTACTCCATTACTTTTACAATATTCCTTAAATCGCTTAAGAGTAACTAATGCTCTTTGGATTGATTCTTCAGTGAGATTACCCTCCTCATCTCTTTCTCCAAGACGAGTGGTTGATTTATCAGTGAATTTTATTGAAAATGATTTTAATTCTAGATTAATTTCTGCCACCAAGAGATGTATAGAGTTAGTTCCAATATCTATAGAAGCTACTAAAATTTGCTTTTCTTGAAAATATCTTAAATCTTGTTTCTGTATCATTTCTTTTTATGAGATGCAGATATCTTTAATCCATTAATAAATATACCCAAGATTGATTATTAAATAATAGAAATCATTTAATCCTAGTAAGATTATTTAAAGTTATGAAATATACAATAGGTCATATGCAAAATAAAAATCAACAACTTAAATTAAGTACTTTTTTTGAATTATTAAGGTGGAATAAGCCGACTGGAAGAATGATCTTACTTATTCCTGCTGGATGGAGTTTATATTTGACCCCAGATGCTAATCCAACATTTTTAATGTTGCTAAGAATTATTCTGGGAGGACTACTAGTAAGTGGATTAGGCTGCGTGGTTAATGATATTTGGGACAAAAAAATTGATCAAAAAGTTTTTAGGACAAAAAATAGACCTTTAGCTGCAAATAAAATAGGTCTTAACACAGCTTATTCAATTCTTTTCTTTTTAATTTTATGTAGCTTCTTTTTAACTTTGTCAATCCCTCAACCTGGAAGAATCCTTTCCATTTCACTTGCTTTTTTAGCATTACCTATTATTTTAATTTATCCTTCTGCCAAAAGATGGTTTAAATATCCTCAATTAATCTTATCCATATGCTGGGGTTTTGCTGTCTTAATTCCCTGGGCCGCAAATGAAGGCAATTTAAATAGTATTGTTTTATTGTTTTGCTGGCTAGCCACCATTTTTTGGACTTTTGGCTTTGACACTATTTATGCTTTAGCAGATAAAAAATATGATATCAAAATTGGAATAAATAGTTCCGCTGTTAACCTCCAGAACAATACGAGAATAACTATTCAAATTTGTTATTTTTTAACTTCTAGTTTTCTCGCATTATGCGGATTTATTAATCAAATGAATTTTATTTTTTGGCCAATTTGGCTCACAACGTCAATCTTAATGCAGAGAGATATAATAAAAGTATTTCCTGAGGAAAAGCAATCAATAAAAAATATTGGGAATCACTTCAAAAATCAATCAATTTATGGAGGAGTCCTTTTATTAGGAATTATTATTGCCTCATAAATTCTAAATATGGTTTTTAGATTAAAAAAAGGAGATCTAATAGATATTTTAGCTCCAGGCTCCTTTATTGATGAAGACGAAAATTTTCAAAAAGGCATAGAAATTTTAAAAAACTGGGGCTTGGAAATTAATGAAAATAATTCTCTATCAAAAAAATTTGGTTATTTTGCAGGTGATGATCTAACTAGATATGAAGAACTGGAAAAAGCACAAAATAGTAAGCTAATCATTTTTGCAAAAGGGGGCTGGGGTTCAGCAAGAATATTAGAAAAAGAACCTTCTTGGCAGCATGGTTTAATGCTTGGATTCTCAGATACATGTTCTTTATTACTATCTAAATATTCTCAAGGATTTATAGGTTCTATTCATGGCCCCATGGTTACTGGCCTTTCCAAAGAGCCCGAGTGGAGTCTTGAGAGATTAAGAAATTTACTTTTTAAGGGATATGTTGAGGACATAAGAGGAATTCCTTTAAGGGGTGGGAAAGCTAAAGGAGAAATTATCGTTTCTAACTTAACTATTGCTACTTTTTTAATTGGTACTAATCACTTTCCAGATTGCAAAGGAAAAATAATAATTTTTGAAGATATTAATGAAGATATTTATAAAATTGATCGAATGTTGACTTACCTCAGAATGACTAAAACACTTACTGAAATTGCTGGCATTGGATTCGGAAGTTTTTCTAATGATTCCTGCGATCTTGAATGGAAAGATTTGTTAAAAAAATGCATTATTGAAAGACTCCAAGAGTTTGATTTTCCTATTCTTTTTGACCTCCCAATAGGCCACATATTTGGAAATGCTTGCATTCCTTTAGGATACGAAGCCACCTTAAATGGTGATGATGGCATTCTTAGTATCGATACACCTTTTTAACTAGGGGTTCTTCACAAAAAGTTTTGCTATTTTCAAATCTATAGGGGATGTAATTTTTATATTTGAATAAGTTCCTTCAATAATCTTCACTTTCCAATTAAGCATTTCGAATAGTGAGGCATCATCTGTGACATTCCAGTTTTTATCAATTGCCATCTTATGAGCTTTTTTTAATCTATCTACTAAAAAGCCCTGAGGAGTTTGCGCTGCCCATAAATAATTTCTATCTGGTGTTTCTTTAATAAAACCTTTATTATCAACAATCTTTATTGTGTCAGTTATCTTAGTAGCCAAAATTACAGCTTCATTTTCATCTAATTCCTTGGCACAAAGGTCTATCAATTCAGGATTAATTAGACATCTAGCACCATCATGTATTAAAACTTTTTCAGCATCTTTTGGTAGCGCATTTAAACCATTAAAAACTGACTGCTGTCTTGTATTACCACCATTAATCCAATGAACTTTAGGGGCAAAATCCTTTACTGAATTTAATAATAAATTTTTATCTTTCGGCTGCCCAATTATTCCAACCCAATTTGTTGAGCTTGCAGAAAATACAGATTTTAGTGTCCAAAAAATCAAAGACTCTCCCTCTAAATCAATAAGTAATTTATTTTTTCCAGCTTTCATTCTGCTACCGCTCCCTGCAGCTGGTATTAAAAAGTGCACAATAGAAGGTCTTAATATTTTCTAGACAATTATAAATAAAAGCAATATCTTTACACAAATAGTACTACGATTGAACATTATAAAATTTCATAATGTCCAATAAAGATTCATTATCAGGCAAAGTTGCTTTAATCACTGGAGCTAGCAGAGGAATTGGTAAAGAAATTGCTTTAGAACTAAGCCGCTTAGGAGCAGAAGTTTTTATTAATTACTCTTCTTCTGATGAAAAAGCTGAAGAAGTTGTAAATTCAATAAAAAATTCGGGAGGTAAAGCTCATAAATTAAAATTTGATGTTTCAAAAGAGGATTCTGTCAGTTTAGCTTTTGAAGAAATAATCAAAATTAATGGCACCATTGATATCCTCATTAACAATGCTGGCATTACGAGAGATGGACTATTGATGAGAATGAAATCGGAACAATGGGATGACGTACTCAATACGAACTTAAAAGGAGTTTTTCTTTGTACAAAATATGCTTCAAAATTTATGATGAAAAAAAGAAGTGGTAGCATCGTAAATATTTCATCTGTTGTTGGAATAATTGGTAATCCAGGGCAAGCAAATTATTCTGCTGCCAAAGCTGGAGTTATTGGATTTACCAAAACTTGCGCTAAAGAATTTGCTTCAAGAGGTATAAACGTAAATGCAATAGCTCCTGGTTTCATAGAAACAGAGATGACTGAAAAACTTAATACTGAAGAGATTCTTAAAGTTATTCCTTTAGGGAAATTAGGAAGTTGTACTCAAATTGCAAACTTAGTGGCATTCTTAGTTTCAAGTGATGCAGGGAGCTACATTACAGGGCAAACAATCAGTATTGACGGGGGTATGAGTATTTAATTATGTACTTTGATAAGGCTGACCCAATTCATCTCTTAATCTTCTAATTTTTTGTAAAAGTTTTAGTCTTCGACTTCTAGCTGTTAATGTCAAGAAAAATCTTAAAGGAAAATATATTAGTGTCATAGCAATCGCGAGGATTGCGGTAAGAGTAAAAATAAGATTATTTGTTTCTTCCATAATTTAAAGATACTCTTATTTGAGTTAATTTGTATGTCTAATTAAAAGAAATTCGGCTTTCCCCACTTAATTAAATATCCCTAAAAAATGATTCTATGGGAGATTAGAATAAGGTTAAAGATCAAATAAACATGGCTAAACAGTTAAGTTTTTCTAATGAATCAAGAGAAGCTCTAGAAAAAGGTGTAAATTTCGTAGCTAATGCAGTAAAGGTTACTATTGGGCCAAAAGCAAAAAACGTTGTAATAGAAAAGAAATTTGGTTCGCCAGACATAGTAAGAGATGGATCTACAGTCGCTAAAGAGATCGAGATTGAAAACCCTATTTCTAATTTAGGTGCGAAATTAATAGAACAAGTCGCATCCAAGACAAAAGAGAGTGCTGGTGATGGAACAACAACAGCAACCATTCTGACTCAGAAGATGGTTCAGGAAGGATTAAAAAATATTGCTTCTGGCGCCAACCCTATTGAGTTAAAAAAAGGTATGGAGGCAGGCCTAGCTTTTGTCTTAGAAAAATTAAGTTCCAAAAGTATTTCATTGAGTGGTTCTGATATCCAAAAAGTTGCGACAGTCAGTGCTGGAGGTGATGAAGAAATTGGATCTATAATTTCGAAAGCAATGGATATTGTTACTTCAGATGGTGTAATAACTGTTGAAGAATCTCAATCACTAGAAACAGAATTAGATATAACTGAAGGGATGTCTTTTGATAGAGGTTATAGTTCTCCATATTTCGTAACAGACCAAGAGAGACAAGTTTGTGAACTTGAAAACCCTAAAATATTAATAACTGATCAAAAAATCTCAACTTTAGTTGATCTAGTTCCAATACTTGAAGAAATTCAGAAGTCAGGCTCACCTTTTCTAATTCTTGCTGAAGATATCGAGGGAGAGGCTTTAACCACTCTGGTTTTAAATAAAAATAGTGGGGTTTTAAATGTTGCTTCAGTAAGAGCTCCGTTATTTGGTGAGAGAAGAAAAGCTGCCCTTGAAGATATTGCAATTCTTACAGGGGCTAAGTTAATTAGTGAAGATAAATCAATGACACTTGATAAAGTATCGATTAATGATTTAGGAAAAGCAAAAAAAATAACTATCACAAAGGATAAAACTACAATTGTTGCCTTCGAAGACACTAAAGATTTAGTTAAAGAACGAGTAGAGAAATTAAAGAGAGAAGTCAATATAACTGAATCAGAGTATGATCAAGATAAAATCAATGAAAGGATAGCCAAACTAGCTGGAGGAGTAGCTCTTATCAAAGTAGGAGCTGCTACAGAAACAGAGATGAAGTATAAAAAATTGAGAATCGAAGATTCCCTTAATGCTACTAAAGCTGCTATTGAAGAGGGTGTTGTTTCTGGAGGAGGACAAACTTTAATTGAAATATCAGATGACCTTTTAAATTTAAGTCAAACATCTTCCGATGATTTAAGAACAGGGATAAATATAATTAAAGAAGCCCTTTTGGAACCAACCAAACAAATAGCAAAAAATGCTGGTTTTAATGGTGATGTAGTTGTCTCTGAAATTAAAAGACTTAACAAAGGCTTTAATGCTAATTCCGGAAAATATGAAGATTTAAAAGATTCAGGGATATTAGATCCAACCAAAGTAATAAGATTAGCCCTTCAAGATTCAGTATCTATTGCAGCTATGCTCCTCACAACAGAAGTTGCTATGGCAGATATTCCAGAGCCTGAAGTCGCAGCCCCTGGAGGGCCAGGTGGAGATCCAATGGGAGGAATGGGTGGCATGGGCATGCCAGGAATGGGTGGCATGGGTATGCCAGGAATGGGTGGCATGGGTATGCCAGGAATGGGTGGCATGGGTATGCCAGGAATGGGTGGCATGGGTATGCCAGGAATGATGTAAAAATTTAACTTGCTTTTTTATCGTCATTAATCCACTTTCTTAAATTTCTAATATTGGGTAGTGGCAATTTTGGGGTTTTAATATATTGATTTATTTGATTAGAATTTTGTTTAATATTAAAGACTTGATTATTGTTAGAAATTTTTAAGTGATTTGATTCGCAATTTTTTTCTTCTATATTTTCAACAGTTTTTGATAATTCAAGTTTAATTTGTTCTTGATTTTCTTCTTCATGATTTTCATCAATTAAAGTTATTTGTTCTTGATTTTCTTCTTCATGATTTTCATCAATTAAAGTTATTTGTTCTTGATTTTCTTCTTCATGATTTTCCTCAATTAAAGTTATTTGTTCTTGATTTTCTTCTTCATGATTTTCCTCAATTAAAGTTATTTGTTCTTGATTTTCTTCTTCATGATTTTCCTTTTGTACTGGACTATGGATTAATAAATCACTTAAAGAATCAATCCCAAATCTATGGACCCACTTAAGAACAATATTTTCTTTAAGCAAAAAATTATTTTCTGAAGAGGCTTTTTTAAAAACTTCTATTAGATGATTTTTTAAAAGCATAAATTTATTAATTTAACTTCTTATTTAACAGAGGCCTTATGATAATCAAGGATAAAACTGTTAAAGAAAATAAAATTGATATACAACTCTTACAAGTTAAATCACCATATGGGGCATGTAAAGCCACTAATTCTAAATTCATAGTTTCTGTATAAGCAGTCCTAATAGGTTCAATAGCAAAAGTTAATGGATTTAATGAGGCTAACCAGCCAAGCCAATTTGGCATGAAAGAGATTGGAGCTAAAGCAGTGCTTGCGAAAAGAAGAGGTAAGTTTACTACAAATATAAGAGCAATTAATTCAATATGTCCTGGCAAGACAAACGCTAAACATAAACTTATTGATGTAACAAAAAGAACCAATAGAATTAGTGTTGTAAAAACAATTCCTAAACCATATAAGTTAGGCCATCCATAACCCAAAATGTATGAAACAACCATTATTACAATACTCTGAACAAAGCTCAGGATTGTTATGTAAAAAAAAGAAGATAAAACTATGGATAATCTACTGGTTAAAGGAGCTACAAGTAATCTATTAAGAAATCCAAACTCTCTATCAAACATTAAAGGAAGACCAGAATTTAGGGCTCCGCTAAAAGCAGTGAAGACAATAAGTCCTGCTCCTAAAAAATTCCCATAAGAATCAACTCCTGGTAAAAAACCTTCAGGAGCTTTAGAGAATAATGCCCCAAATAAAAAAAGCCAAATTATAGGTTGTAATATTCCAGCTAAAAGAGTTGATGGTCTTCTTTTTAATTGAATAAATAATCTCTTTGTTAAGGCAAATGTTTCTTGATATAAAAAAGACAAATTATACTGTTGTAATTCCATAATTTGCAGTAATTAATTTCATTATAGTTAGTTAACCAGAATTTTTTTTATCGCATTGATTGCTTTGATTCTTTTTTAAGGTCTCTTTTCCCTGCCATAGAAATTTCGGCATCCAATAATGTTTTCCCTGTTGCCTGAAGATATACATCATCCAAGCTTGGCTGACTTTGGGTAAGAGAAAAAATTTCAAACTTTGAGAAGGCCAATTCCACTTTGAGCTTCGTAAGTAAATCTTTTTCCTTATCTGCTACAAAATTTATCGAGAAACCTTGAGATTCATTTATTATAGTCTGACTAATTCCATCTATTGAAGATAAAATTTGGCATATATTTTTTGCTTCTTCCTGATTACTAAATTCTCTTACTTTCAAAGTTACTCTATCTCCTCCTAATTTATTTTTCAGTTCTGTAGGAGCCCCTTGTGCTATGACTCTTCCATCATCAATTATCACTAATTTGTCTGCCAATTTATCTATTTCATCAAGATAGTGACTGCTTAAAATAATAGTCATTCCATTATTTCTCAAATCTTTCAAAAGTTGCCATATGATATTTCTACTTTCAATATCTAAACCAACTGTAGGTTCATCCAATATTAATACTTGGGGCAAATGTAAAAGTCCGGCTGCAAGATCTATTCTTCTTTTCATTCCCCCTGAATAAGTTCCGCACTTACGATCAATCCAATCATTCATTTCTAATTGATCTATTAATTTCTTTATCCTTTCAAATTTTTTGTTTTTATTGATGTGATATAAATCTGCTTGAAAATCCAAAAGCTCTCGTCCAGTTAATATTTTATCAAGTGCAATATCCTGGGCAACATAACCAATTAATTCTCTAATTTTCCTTGAATTTTTTATCAGATTAATATTATTTATTAAAACTTCTCCACCATCAGGCTCTATTAAAGTAGCGAGTATTTTTATAAGTGTTGATTTACCAGCACCATTTGGACCTAGTATTCCGAATAATGTTCCAGCTTCAATTTCCATTGATAAATTTTTTAAAGCCTTGATTTCTGAATAAGATTTTGAGAGCCCTTTAACTTTTATATAATTCATCAAACTTACTATTTCTTAAAAACATTTTACATCTAATTTAATTACTAAGCAGGGATACTATAGATAAAAATATTTGCATAGATTGCTGCTCAAATTCTACGGATTGTTGGGTTCTGGAAATTAATAACAAAAGACAAATACCAAACATATAGAGAATAGACCACCTAAAAAGAGACTTTGCTCTTGAAAGATCATCAGGAGATTTCTTTAATTCATTTATTAATTGCAAAAGTCTTCCATTAAATGGCAATAACATAATGCCGTATAATAAGCCCCCTTCAGGTAAAGCAAAGACTCCCATAATACTCATTAAAACTGTTGCCCATCCATAACGAGAAATCGCTTTAGCAGTAAAAACAGATCCTTTAACAGAAGGGAGCATAGGAATACCAACAGATGCGTAATCATCCTTCAACAAAATTGCAAGTGCCCAAAAATGAGCTGGGGTCCATAACATTACTAAACCAAACAACCACCAACCACTAAGACCTACATGCCCTGTAGCAGCAGATGCTCCAACTAAAGGTGGTATCGCACCAGCAACTCCTCCGAAAACAATATTTTTTGTTGTACGAGGTTTCAAAATAACTGTATATAAAATTACGTAGCTAAATAAACCAAGAAGAGTTAATCCCGCAGCCAAATAATTTACACCACTTACTAAAAGCATCAAAGCTGCCAAAGTACATGATACGGCAGCTAAAAATACAGTCTCAGAAGACAACTTTCCTGCTGGCAAGGCTCTTTTGCTAGTTCTTATCATCTTCTTGTCTAATTCCATTTCCCACAAGCAATTAAGAGCTCCTGCTGCTGCTGCTGCCAAAGCACCGCCTCCTAAAGTACAGATAAGTTTCGGTGAAGACAAAGGCCATTCTTCTGTTAGAGCCATTCCTCCCAAAGTTGTTGCCAATAAAAGTGGGATTAATCTAGGTTTTGCGACTTCAAGCCAAGGCGGCAAAGTTAATCTTTTTCTTGAAGGTACAACTTCATCTCTAATTGATGATTTATAGTTCAAGTTTTCTAAGTTACTACTGTTCATGAATTGATACCCACCATTTGAGAATTTAGGGAGTGGTTTAGGCCTTTTTTGGTAAAAGGATTTCTAAAAATTAATGTTGTTAATATCGCAATAAATAAAGAGGCGTTAAGTTGATGACCAATAATAAAAATAGGTTCATTCAAATTTGTTTTAAGACTTAAAACACCCAAAGCAATTTGGAAAAAAAATAGAAAGATGAGTGCTAAGAGATATTTCCAATTTTTATTAAGCAAACTTCTCTTATAAATTGCAGTAGCAATAACTAATAGAATTGAAAAAGCAATTGGGAAAGCAAATAATTTATGAGTATTTAGAATTAGACATTGTTTATTAAAAGATAAGCAAAGATGTGCTGACCAGGTTGATGAAAGCCTTACTCCAATAAAAGATTGAATCAGAGTAAATAAAAGAGGAACTAACAATAATAATCTCCACCAAATTAATGGCTCTTCTAGTTGATCATTTTCTAAATTTTGATTTATTGAAATTGTTGTGATGAGAAGTAGAAAAGCTATTAAAAGATGACCAGTAACAGTATATGAATCAAGCAGGTTTATAACTGTTAAAGCTCCAAAAGATCCTTGGACAATAACAAGAAAAAGTAATAATGAATAAGTTTTAGGTAACCAATTTGGAATTTCATTTTTCCAAAGAATTGAAAGGGCAAATTTAAAAAGAATTAATATTCCAACCAGAAAAGCATCTAGACGATGAAACCACTCTAGAAATACTCTTAGGTTCATATGATTAAAAGGCAAAAAAGATCCGTAACATAATGGCCAATCTGGGCATGCAAGCCCTGCCTCCATGACTCTCGTAGCACCACCAATTACGATTAGTGCGATAAGTGCAAGTACACTATGACTTCCCAACCTTTTAAAAATTGTCAGATATTTTGATTTATATAATTGACTATTAATCAAATGGATAAAACCTATTATTTTGCATAATAAATTAGATTCAAATACCAAACATTAATTAAAAATTAATATGTTTAATTTAAAAAATAATTTACTAATTTAATCTTTTTTCCCTGACAATTAACTCTAAAAAGTTATTAATAATACGCCTTTTATTTCATAAATCTTAAGAAGTTGTGAATTTAAATGTTTTTCTTTTAACAAAGGATGCAGGATTAAAAAAATTGAATATCTTGAGAATATAAATACAAATTTTTAGAGATCAATTGTTAAATAAAAACATTTATTTAATACTAATTATTTCACTCGTTTTTGCTATATCTTTTTGGATTGGTTTTAATGTAAATTTGCTCCCAGCTGAAGCAAGTATTAATGCCCCAATTTACGATGAACTTTTTAAAATTCTTTTCATCATTGGATTAATTATTTTTATAGGAATGACAATAGCTGTTATTTATAGCTTATTTAAGTTTAGAAAAAGAAATGATCAGATAGGCGACGGTATAGCTTTAGAGGGAAATTTAAGCTTAGAAATTGTATGGACAATTATCCCTTCAATAATTGTTTTATTAATAGGTTTATATAGCTACAACATCTACGATCGAATGGGAGGGATGAAAGAACTAAATCATAATCACGGAATGATGACTTCTAACACTGAAAAAATATGGGCTGGCATAAGTCAAACTTCTGATAATGAAATAGCAATAAATAATTTATCAATTGAGGTGTCAGCTATGCAATTTGCATTTCTATTCAATTATCCCAAGGGCAATTTCATATCAGGAGAACTACACGTTCCTGTTGATCAAAAAGTATCAATGAAAATGGAATCTAAAGATGTAATTCATGCTTTTTGGGTTCCAGAGTTCAGAATAAAACAGGACATTATTCCTGGACAACCTACTATTCTAAATTTCACTCCTACAAAAGTAGGAAAATATCCAATAATTTGTGCAGAATTATGCGGTCCATATCATGGAGGAATGAGAGCCTCCATAATTGTTGAAGAAGAATCAGATTACAACGAATGGTTTAACAAAAATAAAAAACCAGAGGTAAATTTATGACAATATCAATTGATCCACAAAAAACTAATAATGAAAGCCTTCAACCTAAAGGCTGGCTTAGATACTTTAGTTTTAGCCTTGATCATAAAGTAATTGGGATACAGTACTTAGTTTGCGGTTTTCTTTTCTATTTAATAGGAGGAACCTTAGCGAGCGCTATAAGAATTGAACTAGCTAGTCCAATGTCTGATTTTATGCCAAGAGATGTTTATAACCAAGTTTTAACTTTACACGGAACAATAATGATATTTCTATGGATAGTGCCTGTAGTAAACGGTGCTTTTGGAAATTATTTAATACCATTTTATGTAGGTGCGAGAGATATGGCATTCCCAAGATTAAATGCCGTAGCGTTTTGGTTAATTCCTCCTTCAGGTTTGATGCTAGTAGCAAGCTATTTTGTTGAGGGTGCTGCTCAGGCTGGATGGACGGCTTATCCACCTTTGAGCATAACTACTCCTCAATCGGGACAAATTATTTGGATTCTTAGCGTTCTATTACTTGGAGGCAGTTCTATATTTGGTGGAATAAACTTTATCGCGACCATTATAAAATTAAGAAGGCCAGGATTAAAACTTATGCAATTGCCAATGTATTGTTGGGCAATGCTTGGGACAAGTCTATTAGTTGTTTTGTCAACTCCTGTTTTAGCAGGAACTTTAATTCTACTTAGCTTCGATATCATCGCTAATACAGGTTTTTTCAATCCTGTTTTAGGTGGCAATGTCGTAGTTTATCAGCATTTATTTTGGTTTTATTCTCATCCAGCTGTATACATCATGGTCCTTCCTGCCTTTGGTTTAGTTAGTGAAATACTTCCTGTACATGCTAGAAAACCACTTTTTGGATATACAACAATGGTTTTTTCAATAATGGGGATAGTAGTTTTAGGTTTAGTTGTTTGGGCGCATCACATGTTTACGAGTGGAACGCCCCCTTGGATGAGATTGTTCTTTACTATTGCCACAGCATTTATTGCTGTTCCAACAGGTATAAAATTTTTCAATTGGGTTGCAACATTATGGGGAGGTAAAATTTCCATCAATAGTGCAATGCTATTCTCTTGCGGATTTATTATAAATTTTGTTTTTGGAGGTATTACAGGAGTTGCTTTGGCACAGGTACCTTTCGATATTCACGTACATGATACCTATTTCGTTGTAGCCCATTTTCATTACATAGTTTATGGAGGGACTGTTTTTATTATTTTCTCTTCAATTTATCATTGGTTCCCCAAAGTAACTGGGAAAATGCTCAATGAAAACTTAGGAATTTTACATTTTATCATTACCTTTATTGGATTTAACTTGTGCTTTGCTCCTCAACATTGGCTTGGTTTAAATGGAATGCCAAGAAGAGTTGCAGAATATGATCCTCAATTCCAGTTCGTTAATCAAATTAGTAGCCTTGGGGCTCTTTTGATGGCTATAAGTACAATTCCTTTTTTAATCAATGTGTTCCTCAGCGTAAGAAATGGGAAAGATGCTGGCGATAACCCTTGGGATGCTCTTACACCTGAATGGTTAACATCCTCTCCACCTCCAGTTGAAAATTGGGAAGGAGAAGCTCCATTAGTTGAAGAACCTTATGGTTATGGTAAAGAAATTTCTGAACAACAATAAAAACATATGACAACTCTAGATAGCTCAAAAGAAATTCAAAAAAATAATTCTGAAGTTAATGAAATGCATGAAGACTTCAGAATGTTTGGTCTTATAACTTTCCTAATTGCGGACGGAATGACTTTTGCTGGATTCTTTGCTGCTTATTTAACTTATAAAGCAGTAAATCCATTACCAGATGGTGCTATTTATGAATTAGAACTACCAATACCTACTCTCAATACAATTTTGTTACTTGTTAGTAGTGCAACTTTCCATAAAGCAGGCAAAGCACTTTTAAAAGATAAAAACTCAGATTCCCAAAAATGGTTATTTTTTACTGCTTTTCTTGGAATTATATTTTTAATATGTCAATTATTTGAATATTTTCATTTACCTTTTGGATTAACCGATAATTTATTTGCAAGTACTTTTTATGCTCTTACTGGTTTTCATGGATTACATGTCACTTTAGGCACTTTAATGATTTTAATTATTGCTTGGCAATCGAGAATCAATGGGGGAAGATTAACTAGTCAAAATATGTTCCCATTGGAAGCTGTTGAATTGTACTGGCATTTTGTAGATGGAATATGGGTTGTTTTATTTATTATTTTGTATCTTTTATAAAAAACTAAATTTCAAAAAATTAAATATATTTTTTATTAATTTATATTGCCACAGTTCTCCTTTTTAGTAAGAATATATAATTATGATTTTGTCAGATAATGCTTGAAGGAAAAGAACTTCTTGAAAAAGCAAAGTTATTAAGCAAAAAATCTGAAGATGAGATAGCAAAAGGTTGTGGGTACGTAGGTCCAAGTGGAAGAATCTTAAGAAAAAGTTTTTATAGGGCGCTTATCGAAGCTAAGGGTTACAAAATAGGAAATGGTCGTCTGGGGAAAAATGGTAATAGAGCTTCAAGAGGCAGACAGACAGAATTCAAAACTAAAGTTCATGGCAATGGGAACCTATTAATTGGTCATGCCTACACCAAAAAATTAGGTCTACAACCTGGTCAGGAATTTAAAATCGATCTTAAAAAAGAGTCAAAAACAATTTATCTGATTCCATTAAATTAAAAAATATATTTTACCAACCGTTTTCTTTAAGCCACTCGGAAGAAATATTATTTGAAGATAAATCTTGATTACTATTTTTATTAAATAAAAGTAATTTCTCTACATATTTAATTAATGCATCTGCCTCAAGGTTTACGCTGTCACCGATATTTAATTTATTCAGATTTGTGTTATGCCAAGTATGAGGAATTATCGCAATAGTAAATATTTCTCCTTCCTGCTCATATTTTGCAATCGTAAGACTTATACCATTTACACAAATACTCCCTTTATTAACTACATATTTTGAAAAATTATTATTTTTCCACTTTATTGATAAAAGCCAAGATTTCTCTAATTTTTCTATATTCTCAACTGTTCCAAGGCCATCAACATGTCCGCTGACTATATGCCCTCCTAGACGGTCAGACACCCGAAGAGCGGGCTCCAAATTAACAATCTGATTCAGGTTCGACTTTACTCCTAAAGTTGTTTTTTTTAATGTCTCCTCACTAACATCAACAGTAAATTTATTTTGAAAAATCTCTTTAACTGTCAAACAAATTCCATCAACAGCTATGCTGTCACCGATTGCCATATCAAATAAATTATCTAGAATTTCAATTTCTAAAATATTTTTTTCTTGTCTTAGTTTTCCAACTGATTGAATTATTCCTGTAAACATAGCTTTAAGAAAAATATTTTTGCAAAATTTTGTATTTACTCTAATTTACTTTAAATGATTTTCAACTATAAATAAATTAAAGAGTCAATAAAAAGAAATTGATAATATTTAGATGATTATTAATTCACAAAAAAGATCATTTGGTAGAGGGCCGAAAGTGAGCTTATTCACTTTAGGAACAATGCGAGCAACTGAAAGTCTCGAAAAAATGTATAGCATAATAAAAAATGCATATTATGTAGGAATTAACCACATAGAAACAGCACCCTCTTATGGTGATGCTGAATCACTTATTGGAAATTCAATAAAAAAATTAGCAATAGAGGAGAATATAAAAGAAAAAAATTGGGTGATTACTTCCAAAGTTTTACCAAAGGGTGATTTTGACTTTTTAAAAAATAATTTTAAAAAGTCTCTTAAAAATTTAAATCGAGAGAAAATTAATAATCTTGCAATTCACGGACTCAACTTAAAAGAACATCTAGATTGGGTTCTTGCTGGAGAGGGTAAGAAATTCATATCTTGGATACTTGAGAAGGAACTAGTTGATCAAGTTGGTTTTAGTTCTCACGGAAGTTATTCACTAATTAAAGATGCAATTAACTCTGAAGTTTTTACTTTTTGTAGTCTTCATTTACATTATTTAGATCAATCTAAGATTGCTTTAGCAGAGGAAGCTATAAAAAAAGGTATGGGAGTTTTAGCAATATCACCTGCTGATAAAGGCGGTAGATTGTATTCTCCAAGTGATATTTTGATAGAGGCCTCTAAGCCTTTTCATCCATTAGAATTAGCGTATCGATTTCTGCTGGCAAAAGGCATTACAACTTTATCCTTGGGGGCGTCAAACAAAAAAGATTTTGAATTTGCCCATAAACTTAGAAACTCATTCGAGAAGCTTACAAAACTTGAAAAAAGCGCCCTGAATAAAATTGAGGAAGTTTCTAATGAAAGATTAAACTCAACCAAATGTGAACAATGTAGATCTTGTCTTCCATGTCCAAATGAAGTCCCTATTCCAGAAATACTTCGTTTAAGAAATATATCTATTGGTTATGGCCAATTAGAATTTTCAAAAGAAAGATACAATTTAATAGGAAAAGCTGGCCACTGGTGGGAAGAAAAAAATTCCTCATTTTGTCAAGAATGTAATGAATGTGTTCCTAAATGTCCTAGTAAATTAGATATACCAAATTTATTAAAGGAAACTCATAACTTATTAATTGAAAATCCTACAAAAAGATTATGGGGATAAGGACTCATTCCAAATATTTTTAAGATTAATTTTTTGTTCATTTGTTAAGACAGGGAAAGACCAACTATTTTCCCAACATTTCTCAGAAGGTCCTGAGATGGGGAGCATTTCAGATTTATATTTACTTTGCAAATAATCACTATTGAATGGAAGATACCAACCCTGGCTTACTAATTTATCTACTATTGATTTATTTTCTAAAAATTTAATCCATTTAATTAATATTGCATTATTTAGATTTGATCGACTAAGTAGAAAATGCCACATCAAAGGTACGCCTTGGCTTGGGAAAACTAAAGAAAGCCTTGGATCTATTTTTAAATATTTTGAACAAAGACTATAAGGAACTATTGCGACAATAGCATCCGAATTAATCAACCAATTGAGCATATTTTTATCATCAAATAACATTGCTTGGCTTTTGAGTTTTTTTAAAGAATTAGATGAATTAATTTTTTGAGCAATTGACAATATTATTCTGGGACTTTGTGGAAAAATAATTTTCCCATTTAATTTTTTAGAAAGAAGAAAATCCCAAGATGTTCTGGCTGAACTTATTAATTCTTTATTATTCTTAATGATAATTGTATAGGGTACTACGCCAATAGGAAATAATTTACTCCTCTGATTTTGATTGAAGCTTCCCAAAAAATCTATCGATCTCTTATCCAAATTTTCGAACAGTGCATATTCATTTATTTTTTCAAATTCTGAAAAATCTATACTAGAAATCCATCCATCATTTATTAAAGTAAAGTCAGAATTGAAAATTGTGTTTCTATTTTTTTGTAGCCGAATATTTTCAAAATTAATTTTTTCCTGCTTCCAATCTTTTGGAATCGTATCTTTAAAAGATTCTGGATAAAAAGAATTTTGTAATGCAATTTTTACTTTATTAGGTAGATTACTGCAAGAGTTTAAGAAAAATAAAAGCGAAAGCTTACCACAATTTAAAAATTCTCTTCTGGTTACAAATTTTGAAAACATTCAGCAATCCTTCTCTAAAGAAATTTGACCTAGGCCCTTCATCATTTCCAGATTTTGTTGACACAATGAAACTATTTCTTCATTTTTAAATCCATCTAAAAAAGCAAGCAATGATATTCCACCAGCACCTACACCTTCTTTTACATGACCTAATTCATAATCCTTCAATTCTTTGTAATTTGAAGATTTGAAATTCAAAGGACTTGCTAAACCTAATAATTTGACATCATATTTTTCATTAATTAGATTTACTAAATCATTTAGAGAATTATCTTTCAAAAGCCACCCAGTTGTCGCAATAAAAACATCTTCAATGAATTCATCTTTATTTTTTTCATCTAAAAATTCTAATACAAGCAAAATGACCGCTAACATCTGACTTCCTCCAGACAATATTACAGGTTGTTTTGCTAACCTGGCACCAATTAATAGACCCATTGAGAAAGCTTGGAAAGGATCACCTACCGCCGCGACAACATCAAAAGAGTCAAAATCAGCCTTGAAATTTGCATTGAAAAGTCCTCTTTTAACAACTTGTCTTCTTAGTTCTCTTGGAGCTTTAAATAAACTACTCCCTACTAAATTAGATACCTGCAAACCAAAAGCTTCCATTACTGCCTGAGCAGTTGTGGTGCCCCCCGGTACAGATTCAGAAATTAAAACTGGTTGTGTTAATGATTTTCCTATTGCAAGACCTTTTTCATAGAGATCTAAAACTCTCTCTTTAGTCATCGATTTACCAGTAGTAAGACAATTTGATGGGCCCAAATTTCTATCTTCTACAACCAAATGATTAAAGTAAGGCTTTGCTCCTATTCCCAGAGGAACAATCACTGGATAAATATTTATAAGCTTTGAACAAACATGACTTATTAGGGCCGGAGTTACACCTGCATTGAGAAGAGGTAATTTATATTTATGATCTTTTGAAGCACCCTCAAGCAAAAATTCGGCATCTGCGAGCGCAGTTTTTCTCCTTGATTTTGCATTAATACCTGCTGCGGAAATTCCTGGAATTTGTGATGTATTAGTACCAGCAATTATAAGAAATATTTTTAAATTTTTAATATTCTTTTTCAGTATTTCTATCTTATTATGTTGTCTTTTTTTATTGGATTCATTACCAAAAAAATTTATCCCTAATTCTGTACTGTACATTCTTAATTTATTTTAATTATTAAAATCAACTAAGCAATTTAATAATCTTGGAGGATCTGGGATTGTTAATTTAAATCTAGGAAACAGAGAATAGGCAACTACATGTACAGTTAAAACATAAACTATTTCTTGAAAAATTATTAATAAAATTGCACCTAATTGTATACTCAAAATTGAGGGATATAAAGGTAGATTAAATAATCCAAAGAACTTTTCTATTAGACCATAACTCGCTCTAGTAATTAAAACCCAAAGATTATCTCCAACCAACGTAGATAATGCTATTACTCTTAGTAAGAAGCCAAGGGTTCCAATAATAACTCCCCCAGTTAAACTAAGTTTCCAACTCTTTTCTTTAAACCAACACCAACCTAACCAAAAAGCCAAGATCCCATAAGGAAATAAAAATAATGTTCCTCTAACAGGACCCATAATTATAAATAAAAGTAGAAATTGTATCAAAAGTCCTTCCAATGCAATTTTAGTTCCTCTTCTCAAGTGCAACAAGATCATTGGGAGGGGTAAAATCAACCTTAATAAAGCACCCCCAATTGGCAGATAATATAATGCAATCCATAATAAAGACGAAAGAGATGCTAAATAAGAGGTCTCGACAATATTTAATGCTTCAGTTTTTGTTGTTATTTTCATTTTTTGTTGAATATTTTTAATTAATTTTTATTCATACTTTTATTTTTTGAATCTAAGATACGTTCAATCTTTTCTATTTCAAAATTTACCTCAGAATTACTCAATATGGAACTTAACTCTTCCGTGGGATCTTTTGGATCTACATCTTTTAAGATAAATATTATTTTGTAAGATTGAAGCTCAATTTTTCTTTTTTTTAAAAGATTCTTAATTTTTTTATTTTTTTTATCATCAAATTTTTTGTTTTCTTTTTCTAAATTTATATCGTTTTTATTTTCTGGAATATTTTTTGGCTTTTTTTCTTTTTTAATTTTTTTATTTTTTTTATCATCAAATTTTTTGTTTTCTTTTTCTAAATTTATATCGTTTTTATTTAATAAGTTATTTTGTAAATTTTCATTTTTGCTTGTTTTTTCTAAATCATTAAAACTACTTTCAAGAAAATTTCCAATCCTCCCTCCAGAGCATGATTGCAAGAAAATTAAAAAAATTAATAAAAAAAATTCTTTTTTTTTAAAAATCATATTTTTTCTAACTTTTCTTTTTCCTTGTAGTTTTTTTATTACTAATCTTTGTTTTTTTTAAAATTGCGCCTTTTTTATCTTTTAGTTTTTCTTCTAAAAGAGATACTGCTTCATCTATAGTAAATTTTTCTATATCAGTATCTTTTGCAATAGAAATATTAGTTTTGCCACATTTTAAATAGACGCCATATCTACCATTTAATATTTGAATATTTTCTTTAAATTCTTTCGGTTTTCCGAAGTCTTTAAGTACCTCTTGACCACCTCTACCCATTTTTGGCATCGCAAGAATTTCTAATGCTCTTTTTATATCAACAGTAAAAACATCATCCTCTTTCTTTAAGGATCTATTTTCAGATTCAGATTCATTTTTAATCCATTTGATATAAGGGCCAAATCTTCCTCTATCAGCTTCAACAACTCCTCCTTCAGGATGAACTCCTAACAATCTAGGCAAACTTAAAAGTACAAGAGCCTCATCTAGAGTAAGATCATCAGTTTTCAACTCTTTGGGTAATGAAGCTCTTCTTGGTTTAGCTTTATCTTGATCATTATTTCCCAATTGTACGTAAGGTCCATAAGGGCCAAATCTTAAAAAGACTTTTTCCCCAGTTTTTGGATCAGTTCCAAGATCTGATGGGCCACTTAAAATTTGATCAACTTGCTTTATGTCTAAATCTCCAGGAGTAATATCCATTGGAAGATTACCTTTAGCTTGAATTTCATTACCAGATTCATCAATTTTTGTACCCTCTAGCCAAGGTCCGTTAGAGCCTATTCTGACTACGCAAGGAAGGTCTTCGAAATCAACTTGTCTATAAGCTTTACCATCAATACCACCCTCTGTTTTCTGAACTTTTACCTCCAAACCATTTTTACCTTTATAGAAAGTTTCTAGGTATGGTAGCCACTCAAGATTACCAGAAGATATTTCATCCAATGAAGATTCCATTTTTGCAGTAAAAGTAGTATCAACCAGATCAGGAAAATGTTCTTCTAGTAAAGCGGTAACAGCAAAAGCTGTAAACGTTGGAGCCAAAGTATTGGAGGATATATTGGCATAACCTCTATCCACAATTGTCCCTATGATGCTTGCATAGGTAGAAGGTCTTCCAATCCCTTCTTTTTCAAGGACCTTAACTAATGCAGCCTCTGTATATCTTGCAGGAGGTTTAGTTTCATGAAAAGTAGACTCATTATTAGTAACTTGAAGACATGTTCCAGTTGTTAAGTTTGGGAGAATAATTTCTTGTTGTTCAAGGGATGAACTTGGGTCATCACTCCCCTCGACATAAGCTCTGAAGAATCCCGCGAAATCAATACTTTTCCCACTCGATTTAAATATTCCATCTCCCACTCTAATTTCAGCATTAATCATTGTTAGCCTAGCTTCCGCCATTTGACTAGCTACAGTTCTTTTCCAAATTAAATCATAAAGAGATAAGTCTCTACCAGTTAGACTAGTTTCCTTTGGTGTTTTAAATACCTCACCTGCAGGTCTAATAGCTTCGTGTGCTTCTTGAGCATTTCTTGCAGTTGAATTAAATTGTCTTGGTGAGTCAGATAAATATTCTTTCCCATACATAGAACTGACACATTCTCTAGCAGCTCTTGTGGCTTGTTCGGAAAGATGAACTGAATCAGTCCTCATATATGTTATGAAACCTCTCTCATATAGCCCTTGTGCACATCTCATAGTTTCTCTTGCAGACAAACGAAGCTTCCTGTTTGCTTCTTGTTGTAATGTGCTAGTTGTAAATGGAGGGACTGGCTTACGAGTGGAAGGCTTTTTTTCGATTTTTGAGACTAACCAATCCTCTGAGGAAAAAGTCTTCAATAAATAATTTACTTTTTCTTCTCCAATTATTAAAGATTTATTTCCTTGCTTTAATTTGCCGGTCTGTTCATCGAAATCGGAACCATTAGAAATTCTTTGACCGTTTAAACTGAATAATTTAGTTTCGAAAGTAATATTATCTTTTACGAGGGAAGCTTTAATACCCCAGTAACTAGCTTTTTTAAAGGATCTTCTTTCTCTCTCTCTCCTAACAAGAAGCCTTACTGAAACTGATTGAACACGACCAGCAGATAATCGGGGGGCTACCTTCTTCCAAAGTAAAGGAGATAATTCATATCCAAAAAGCCTGTCCAAGATTCTTCTTGTTTCTTGAGCCTGAACAAGTTCCATATCAATTTCTCTAGTTTGGTCTAAAGCTTTATTAATTGCCTTTTTTGTAATTTCATGAAAAACCATTCTCTTAGTTGGTATTTTAGGCTTAAGTATTTGCAGGAGATGCCAACTTATACTCTCTCCCTCTCTATCTTCATCAGTTGCCAGTAATAGCTGGGTTGCACCTTTCAATGCATCTTTCAACTCTTTAACAACCTTTTTCTTATCTTTTGGAACTATATAAAGTGGTTCAAAATCTTCTGTTGTATTAACTCCTATCCTTGACCATTTTTCCTTTTTAACCGCAGCTGGTATTTCAGCAGCTCCTTTTGGAAGATCTCTAACGTGTCCCATTGAAGCGAGAACTTCATAATTTGAAGGCAAAAACTTTCTTATAGTTTTTGCTTTAGTGGGACTTTCAACAATAACGAGTGTGTGATCCAAGGTTTATTTCAAAAATTGGTGTTTTTGTTCAGTTAGGGCATATTATAATTATTTGAAGCTTTTTCAAGTAACTTCTTCTTAAAATTTCAAAAATCATACCCACAAATTATAATCAAATTAAGATTAACTCTTAGACCCTTACAATCAAACATCTAATTTAATCCAATTTAATAAAGTGCCCAACGAAATCTTTACAATTAATTTAAATGCTCAAGCCATTATTCCAGAGGCTTTTATTTTATTAGGCATTGTTGGAACACTTCTTGTAGATTTAGCTGGAGAAAAAACTGCATCAAAATGGGCACCAATAATTTGCTATTTATCAATAGGCAGCTCTCTCGTTAGTTTGGCATTGCAATGGAGTAATCCGGTAGAAATCGCATTCCTTGGGTCCTTTAATTCAGATAATTTGGCAATCGCATTTAGAGCAATAATTTCTTTATCAACCTTAGTATCTTTACTTATAAGTTGGCGGTATACAGAACAAAGCGGTAGCCCAATTGGCGAGTTTGCCGCGATAGTTCTTTCAGCCACCCTTGGAGCAATGCTTTTGTGTGGATCTACTGACCTTATTAGTGTATTTATATCTCTGGAAACTTTATCCGTAGCAAGTTACTTACTTTCTGGTTACCTCAAGAGAGATCCAAGAAGTTCAGAAGCGGCCTTAAAATACCTCCTTGTTGGATCAGCTGCTGCTGCGGTCTATTTGTATGGATCCTCTTTTCTTTATGGATTAAGTGGTTCAACAAACTTAGTGACCATAGGTTTAGAAATTATCAATAAGCCATCCTTTATTACTTCACTAGCTCTCGTATTTGTCTTATCAACAGTTGCCTTTAAAATTGCTGCAGTTCCCTTTCATCAATGGACTCCTGATGTATATGAGGGTTCACCTACACCTGTAGTAGCTTTTTTATCTGTCGGTTCAAAAACAGCGGGCTTTGCATTTGCAATAAGAATATTAAGCACAACTTTCTCTTCTTTTGACGAAGAATGGAAACTTTTATTTACAATTTTGGCCATATTGAGCATGGCTCTAGGAAATATTGTAGCTCTAGCTCAAACCTCTATGAAAAGGATGCTAGCTTACAGTTCTATTGGACAAGCCGGATTTGTAATGATTGGAATAGTATCTGGAACACAAGATGGTTTATCAGCAGCTGTTTTATATTTGGCTGCATATTTGTTTATGAATTTGGGTGCATTTTCTTGTGTAATACTTTTCTCACTACGAACTGGTTCTGACAGAATTCTTGATTACTCAGGACTTTATCAAAAAGATCCTCTAATTACATTAGGCTTAAGCCTTTGTCTTCTATCTCTTGGAGGTTTACCTCCAATGTTAGGATTTTTTGGAAAGATATACTTGTTCTTTGCAGGTTGGGCAAATCATCAATATCTATTAGTAATAGTTGGTTTAGTAACTTCAGTTATATCTATTTATTACTACATTTCAGTGATAAAAATGATGGTAGTTAAAGAACCACAGGAAGCTTCTGAAATAGTCAAATCATATCCTGAAATTAATTGGGGAATTGTAGGATTACCTCCCTTGAGAATTGCACTTTATACTTGTGTCGCAGTAACTGCTCTTGGAGGAATCCTGTCTAATCCTCTTTTTAAATTAGCTAATACAGCAGTTTCAGAAACTCCTTTCTTACAAGATATTATTGCTACAGCAAACAATATTTCCTAGAAGAATTCTTCAATAAATGTCTAAGAAAGTCGCGAGTTTAGAAAATATATCTAAAACATATGGGAAAGAAGATCTAACTGTTAAAGCCTTAGACAGCATAAACTTAGAAATTTTTAAAGGTGATTATTTAGCTGTAATGGGAGCAAGTGGCTCAGGCAAAAGTACAGCTATGAATATTATTGGATGTCTAGATAGACCATCTGAAGGTATTTATAAATTAAATGGTATTCCTGTTGAGAATTTATCTGATGATGAGCTCGCGGAAATACGCAACCAAAAATTAGGCTTCGTTTTTCAACAATTTCATCTTCTTTCAGACGCAACTGCACTTGAAAACGTAATTTTGCCAATGATTTACGCTGGTATTGAGCCTGAGCAAAGATTAGTTCGAGGTAAGAATGCCCTAAAAAAAGTTGGCCTTTCAGAAAGAATGAATAATCGCCCAAACCAATTATCCGGAGGTCAACAACAACGAGTTGCTATTGCAAGAGCTATAATCAATAATCCCGCAATTTTGTTAGCAGACGAACCTACTGGAGCACTAGATTCAAAAACCACTGAAGATGTATTAGATCTTTTTGACAAACTGCATGAATCTGGAATAACTATAGTTTTAGTTACGCATGAAGATGAAGTTGCAAATCGCGCAAAAAAAATAGCCAAATTTAAGGATGGAAGAATAGTTGAATTAAAAGTTAATTAAATTCAAAACCTTCTAATTACCTTCAGTTGAGTTTCATTTTCAATTCTTAAATTCCCATTCGAATCAATATCTTTAATTTTCCATGAATCAGAACAATAACCACTAGGTAAAAAACTTTTAGTAAGATACTTATTTGCAGATTTAATTACATATTCTTTTTTCTTGTTACATTCAATTGAATCATAAAAAGCTTTAAGAACTTTGGCTGTCCAATAATGTTGATTAATATTCTTAGTTTGAAGTACCTTTGATAATGAAATACCTTCTGATGGGGTGTAATTTAAAACATTCATGCCAAGTCCTAACCTTGCATAGATAATTTTTTTGCCTCTTGTTATCACCCTTGGTAAAAATCCAATCAACTTTTTTGAACCAAAAAAAATATCATTTGGCCATTTCAAATAAACATTTATATTCTCTTGTCTAAGCATTTCACATAACTTAATACCTAAAGACAAATTAAATATTTGATATTCAAATTCTTTCGAAAATATTGGGTAAGCTGCACTTAACCAAATCCCGCCTTTTGGAGAAACCCAAGTTTTTGAATTTTGGCCAACCCCTGAGAACTGTTCTCTTGCGATTATCGCTACTGGCTGGTTTTTCTTTATTTCAGAACATTCAAGCAAGTTTGTTAGCTCATTTTCGGTACTTTTACATTTTATTTTGTAATGAAGTGTCCAGGTTGGATATTGACCCTGAATTTTTTTTAAATAAAAAACTGTCTTAGCTGCAGGTCCAATAACTTTCACAAATTCTTTATTAAAACAACGAGCATCTTTTTAAAGATTAGATTAACTTTAGTCTTAATAAGTAAATTTTACAAATTGGACAAAAAGTATTTGCCAATAGTGAATAGAAGGAATCCACAGCCATTAAAAAATTGTCTTGATAATTTCAAAAAATCCTGCGGAGACTTAGATAAACTCACTAAAATCAACGAAAACTGGAAGAACTTAATCGGCTTAGAACTATTTCAAGAATGTAAACCATTAAATATTGAAAAAAAAATACTTACTATTGCAGTAAATCATCCACAATGGCGCCAAGCTTTAATCTACAACAAGCATAAATTAAAAGAGAGAATCGAGAAAATTGGAATAACTTTGAATGAAATAAAAATAATACAAAATTATGAAATTAAAAATAAAAATATCAAAGCTACTAATGCAAAGATAGTTTGGGCAAAGCATCCAAGCAGAATCAATCAAAATAATATGTGCATTTGTACTCTTTGTAATTCCCCTACTCCTGAGGGCGAAATCAAAAGATGGGGAAAGTGTTCTTTTTGTTGGAGAAAAATAAAAAACTAAATTCTTTATTTAGTTAAAATTAGTATTCCCATTTGCCCCCCCCCAATAGTCATATATTCAGCTTTTTTAAATCCAACTTCCTTAGCAATATTTATAAGCACATTTTTCTTTGGAAAATTACTAATACTTTTTTCAATATATGCGTACTCTGGACCTAAATTAAAAAGCCGCGAAATGGTTACTACAATTAATCTCAAATAAATTTTCTGAAAAATATTGGATAAAGAATTTCTTGTTGAGTGATTAAAATCCAAAAATCCTGCCCTTCCCTTATCCTTCAAAAGATCAAAAACTTTTTTTATTCCTCCTTCAACATTATTCAAGTTTCTAAGTCCATATGACATGCAAATCCCATCAAAATTTTTTGAATAATCATTAATTTCTAATACATCTTTAATTTCCCACTTAATAAATTTATTTTTTTTAAGCTCTGATTTTTTTTTTGCAATATTTAAGATATCCTCCGCACTGTCAATCCCAGTAATTGAACCCCTTGGACTAACTCTCTCAGAAATTAAGAATGCTAAATCTCCAGTTCCACAGCATAAATCTGCCCAATCTTCACCATTTAAAGGTTCCAATAAATTAACTAATTTCCTTTTCCATAATCTGTGCAGCCCAAAACTTAATAGATTATTTAAAAAGTCATATTTATAAGAAATTTTATTAAATATATTTTTGACTTCGATAGTTTTTGTGAATTTCATTTTTAAATTTTTAACTTATTTCTTTTTGGTATTAAATTAAATTTTTTATTCATATGGTCTAATAGGAAGTTTTTTCCCAAGGAGGAAAGTCTTTATTTCTCTTAAAGAAAGTTTCTTATCATGAAGTAATGATGCTAAAAGTGCGGCAGATGCCCTGCCTTCATTGAAAACATCATAGATATCTTCTAAACAACCTGCTCCTCCAGAAGCAATCACTGGAATATTAACAATATTGGTAACAGATTCAGTCAGATGTAAATCATATCCATTCTGCGTGCCATCACCATCCATTGAAGTAAGCAAAATTTCCCCTGCGCCTAACTCCTCAACTTTCTTTGCCCAACTTAATACATCTATTCCAGTATTTTCTCTCCCTCCTTTTACATAAACCTCCCATTCATCAGTCTTATTAACTTTTCTTTTAGCATCAATTGCTATCACGATACATTGATTACCAAATTCTCTAGAACTTTTAGAAATTAAATCTGGATTTCTAACAGCAGAAGAATTCAAACTCACTTTGTCCGCTCCAGCTCTTAAAAGATCATTAATTGAAGAAACAGAATCTATTCCTCCACCTACTGTAAATGGGATTTTTACTGATTTTGCGGTCCTAGAAACAAGGTCAACTAATGTATTTCTATTTTCTACACTAGCTCTAATATCTAAGAATACTAATTCATCTGCGCCTTCATCAGAATACCTACAAGCCAATTCAACAGGATCGCCTGAGTCTCTCAAGTTAACAAAATTTACACCTTTAACCACTCTGCCATGGGCGACATCTAAACAAGGAATTAAACGAAGAGCTACCATTTTAGTAAAAATTGTCCAAATGCTGTTAATCTTGCATAATAGCTTCCATTTTACCTCTTATGGCTGAAACAAAATTATTACCCAAAATCGGTAGTAAAATCAAAATTAACATTAACAAAGTAAAAGATAGACTACCAGCTAAATTAATCGATCAAATATCCTCGAATCCTAAAGCCGTAATAACAGGCTATAAAATGACAGACGGCAGAAGTATTGGGATAACCGCAAAATTTCAGAATGGTGAGCAAAATTGGTTTTTCCCAGAAGAAATTGAGAAAGGTTAAAGAGTAAAGTGAATGATCCAAAACAACTATTAGGAATTAAGGGTGCCTCTGAAACATCAAGTATATGGAAACTCCGTATACAGTTAATGAAACCCATAACGTGGATCCCTTTGATATGGGGAGTTATTTGTGGAGCAGCTGCAAGTGGGAATTTTAAATGGACATTTAGTAATGTTCTAGCTTCATTAGCATGTATGTTGATGAGTGGACCACTTCTGGCTGGTTATACCCAAACCATAAATGATTTTTTTGATAAAGAAATTGATGCAATTAATGAACCAAATAGACCAATTCCTTCTGGCAAAATTTCAATTAAAGATGTAAAAATACAAATCTGGGTATTACTTATAGCAGGTTTAATAGTTGCTTTTCTATTAGATTTATATGCGAAGCACAGCTTCCCCTCCGTATTACTTTTGGCATTAGGAGGTTCCTTTGTTAGTTATATATATTCTGCTCCACCACTCAAATTAAAACAGAATGGTTGGCTTGGAAATTATGCATTAGGAGCATCTTATATAGCTTTACCTTGGTGGGCAGGACAAGCCTTGTTTGGGAAATTAACTATCGTGACGGCGATACTAACACTTGCTTATAGCCTCTCAGGACTTGGAATTGCTGTTATTAATGATTTCAAAAGTGTTGAAGGAGACTCAAAGCTAGGCTTAAATTCTTTACCAGTAGTATTTGGAATTAAAAATGCAAGTAGAATAAGTGCAGGACTGATTGACATTTTTCAATTAGCAATGGTTATAGTATTAGTCATTATTGGTCAACATTTAGCCTCTGTAATTTTAGTTTTATTGGTAATTCCACAAATTACATTTCAAGATATGTGGTTACTAAGAGATCCTCTAAAGTTTGATGTCAAATATCAAGCAAGTGCCCAACCGTTCCTTATAACTGGAATGTTAGTTACAGCTTTAGCGATAGGACATAGTTTTTTAGTTGCTTAAGGTGCAAAAGATTAAATTCAAATCTTTTGTTTTAATAATTCCAATATTAATTTTTTCTGGAATATCTTTTTATTTTTTTAGTTTAATATTTAGTACGTTAAAATTTGACGTATCTAAAAATAAAAAGTTTCGGGAAACAAAATATTCTTATGTAATATCATCTTCTGATAATAAGATACTAAGCAAATTAAGCCGCAAATTTGAAATAGATAATAGTTATCATAAAATTCCACTTTTTCTTAAACATTCTTTTATATCTTCTGAGGATAAAAGATTTTATAAACATAATGGAATAGATTTAAAAAGTATTTCTCGTGCCCTTATTCAAAATATTAGAAGTGGTTATGTTAAAGAGGGAGGAAGTACGATTACACAACAAGTTTCTAGATTACTTTTTCTAAATAATGATTTAAGTTTTCAAAGAAAAATCAAAGAAATATTTATATCACTCATACTTGAATTGAGATATAACAAAAATCAAATTTTAAAATTATATTTAAATAATATTTATCTAGGATCAGGAGCATATGGGGTAGACGAGGCTGCCCAAGTTTATTTTGGAAAATTTATAGAAGAATTGACATTATCAGAAATCGCATTAATTGCAGGATTAGCTCCAGCTCCATCAATTTATTCACCTTATCAAAATTTAAAGCTAGCTATTAAAAATAGAAATAAAGTTCTTGAATCAATGTATGTTGATGGATATATTTCTCTTGCAAATAAGAATAAGGCTATTAAAGAAAAAATAAAATTAAATTATCAAACAGCTGATAATTTTTTAGATGATAAATTACTAATAAACTTTATTCTTGAGGAAACAGATAAAAAAATTGGAAGTAAAAATGATTATAAGTTTTTAAGAATTAAATCTTCTATCAATAAAGATTGGCAAGAAAAAGGTCAAAAAATATCAAGATACGCAGGGCCTAAAGAACTTGAATTTGGTCTGTTATCAATCGAATCAAACACAGGACTAATCAGGACAATGATAACCAGCAAAAATCCATCAATTAATGAATACAATAGAGTGATTTCATCTGTAAGACCTTTAGGTTCTACTTTTAAAATTATCCCTTATGCTGCTGCATTAATAGAAGGAATAAAATTAAGCGATGAATTTGAAGACTTACCAATATGCTGGGAAAGTTATTGCCCAAAAAATTTTTCAGAAGACTATAGAGGTTCAATATCTTTGATTGAATCATTTAAAAGTTCATCAAATATCGTTCCAATATCAATAACAAAAAAAATCGGCTTAAAAAATATTATTAATTTAGCGAATTCATTTGGACTAGGTTACAAGCAAGAGTTTGAGGA
Source organism: Prochlorococcus marinus XMU1406 (assembly GCF_017696055.1). Lineage (NCBI taxonomy): Bacteria > Bacillati > Cyanobacteriota > Cyanophyceae > Synechococcales > Prochlorococcaceae > Prochlorococcus > Prochlorococcus marinus. Next base: position 388,710 of record NZ_JAAORG010000001.1, on the reverse strand, counting down.
ATTCCCATCATTAGCTATTGGCTCCTATGGAGATAATCTTTTAAACATCACAAATGCATATTCTGCAATAAACAATAATGGGAAGATTCAAAGCCCTGAAATCATAGAAAAAATAGAATCATTTAAAAAACAACCTATTTGGGGAAACAAATCTATTTCAAAGAAAATATTAGATTTAAAAGTAAACAAGAAAATGAATAAACTTCTTGAAAAATCTGTAAAAGAAGGCACTTCAAAAGCAGCCTCTATAAAAGGGAAGAAAATTTATGGGAAAACAGGAACATCTGATGGAAATAAAGATCTCTGGTTTATTGGTTCCATTGATAACCTTACAACAGGGATCTGGATAGGTTACGACGATAACAAGGAATCTGAATTATCTAGTGGGAATGCAGCTTATTTATGGAAGAAGTTCATATCTGAAATTTATAAAATTCCAATAAAAAAATAAATTATATTTTTAAGATTTATAAGAAATTATTGCAGAATAAAATCCATCACCAGGATAATCCAAGCTAGGTAAAATTTGCTTTTGGCTAACCAATTTTAAAGTTTTGTTTTTTTCAATAAATCGTTCAATTAATAGATTATTTTCATCGGGACAAATAGTACAAGTTGAATAAACTAAAGTACCCTCTTTTTTCAAAAGAGGAAAAATACTCTCCAAGAGTTTTTCCTGTAATAAAGTTAAAGATTTTATTTTTTCTTTACTTAAAGACCATCTAGAATCTGGATTTCTGGAAAGAGTTCCAATCCCAGAACAGGGAGCATCTAACAAAATCTTATCAAAATAAGATATAAACTTAGGATTTAATTCAATCAAACTCGTAGCATCAGCCTTAAGGGTATTAACAGATTTCAAATTTAACCTTTCTAAATTTGATTGCAGTATTTTCAATCTTTTTGCTGATCTATCTACGGCAATAATTTCAGCACTATCATTTGTTAATTCTGCAAGGTGGGTAGACTTACTTCCTGGAGCTGCACAAGCGTCTAAAATCTTTTCACCTTCTTTTGGATTTAAGAGAGGTGCTATCCACTGAGAAGATCTATCTTGAATTGTCCAAAGTCCATCACTATATCCTGGTAAATTTTTTATAGATCTTGGATTAGATTTTAAAGTAATTCCATTATGTAAATCTTTAATAATTTCAGCATCAATTTTATTTTCATGAAGTACTTTCAAAAATTTATCTAAATTAGTTTTTAATTGGTTAATTCTCAAATCAATTGATGGTTTTTTATTAAATGCCTTAATGATATTTTCACCCTCGCTATTCCCGACCCATTTATAAAGATCCTTCACAAGCCATAATGGAAATGATTCAAGATATGAAATTCTTTCTTTTCTATCAGAAGATAATTCCGGAAAAATTTTTTGTTCTAATTTTCTTGATGCATTTCTCAATATCGCATTTACAGTTCCCGCTAAACCATTTAAATCTGTTTTTTTAGCCACTTCTACAGTGGTAGAAATAGCAGAAGGAAATGGAATTTTATCCATTTTCAATAGTTGATATAAACCTATATGTAGAAGCCATCTTAACTTTGGAGGCTGCTTTTTATGAGTAATTTTTGATGTATGATCCGTCCAAAGATCAAGAAATTTTCTATACCTTATGCATCCAAAAGATAATTCCGTAATAAAAGCTATATCAAGAGGATTAAATTGATAATTTTTTAAAACCTTTTCAAGTGCATGATCAGAAAAATCACCAGAACTAACTTTTAATAAAATTTCCCAAGCTGCCTTTCTTTGTAAATATCCTATGCTCAAAATATAATTTATTTTTAAAGATAACTTTAATATACAAAAAATTCAAAAATTTAAACTACTTTTTCAATTGCAGTATTAAACAAAATAAAACCTAAGATAGAAATAAGTGACAGATTAAATCCTAAAAAAAGAAAGATATTTAAAGAGTGGATTCTTTCCCGAAAAAATATTTTTTTTTCTTCTTGATACTTCATTATTAAAATAAAAACTTAATCAGGATTTCAAACGGCAACCAATATTTACAGATCCTGAATCAAGCATTCTGCCTAATTTAATAGCTATGAATTCCTCCAACCTTGTGAAGTTAGATTGATGGGTAGTTATCCAATCTAATTCAGAAAAAGTGATAATACCTGTCGAATTACTTCTTAAAAAAAGTGTCCCAATTTCCATTAGATAAATCTAATTTTCCCTAAGCTAACATCCTTACTTAATATTTCGTCATAAAATAATATTCTTTTAATTTTTCAAAGAAAACTGTAGGTTATTACTCTTAATTTATTGAATATCTCTTAAAAACTTATCGGCCGTTTTTAAGTGATTATTTAGTTTTTCTTCTGACATTTTATCAAGATTTCTCGTTAACATTGCCAGACGATATTGCTTTCTAAAAAAGGTTTCATTATCTTTAATAAATTTCCAAAATAAGCCATCCCATATTTCACACCATGGACCACTTTTAAAATTAGACATTTTTTTTACATAATTAGAGCTTGATATATATGGTTTTGTTGAAAAGATACCTCCATCACTAAACTGACTCATTCCGTAAACATTTGGGACCATAACCCAATCATAGGAATCAATAAACATTTCCATAAACCATTTATAAACTTGATTGGGATGAATTCTACATAGAAGCATGAAGTTACCAATAATCATTAACCTCTCAATATGATGACAATAACCATATTTAATAATATTTTTTATAACAACATCTACAGGTTCAATTCCTGTATTTCCTTGATAAAAAGATTCTGGAATTGGCTTATCTTCAAAATTCCAAAAATTACTGTTTCGCATCTTTGTTCCATACTTTTTATAGATGAGACAAATAAATTCTCTCCATCCAATAATTTGACGAATAAAACCCTCTAAAGAGTTAATAGGAACATTATTATTTTTTGCAAAAAGTAATGCTTTATTTACTACTACATCTGGAGTTAATAAGCCGCTATTTAAAAGAGGAGAAAGTAAACTATGCCATAAAACAGAATTTTCTCTAGAAATAGCATCCTCATAATCTCCAAACAAGAAAAATCTATGTTTAAAAAAATCATTTAACCATTCATCTGCCTCTTCAAAATTAGTTGGATATAAAAAGTTATTACTTTCTCCAATAAATTCAATATCAAAATTGGCTAATGACCTTTCTGCATTAAAAACAAATTTATTTTTTGGTAATTTAAGTGTACCAGGTATGCTTATTTTTTTTGGTAATTTTTTTCTATTCATCTCATCGAAACTCCACTTACCGCCTTCTGGTGTGTCATCCGAATTAACTAATATCTTTTGGCTCTTTCTTTGATTTTCATAAAATCTACCCATAAGAGGTTTTTTTGTACTTGCTTCAAATAACTCTTTTAACTCTTCACTACTCATAAACATAGGAGAAGGCAAAATATTTAAAGCTAAATTATTACTTTCAACAAAATTATTAATCCTCTTCATTATTAAAAAATCATGAGGGTCTACAAGATTTATTTTCTGATATTTATCTTTAATAAATTCTGATAAGTAGTCAACTGTAGAAATATTATTCTTGTTTTCGATATATAAAACTTTAAAGCCAGATATTTCTAAATAATTTTTATAAGCGAGCATAGATGCTCTATGAAAAACTAACTTGTTTTTATGGTTAATAAATTTATGAAATTTATCATTTCCAAAAAATAATGAGTCTTCCAAAATCAAAATTTCACAATTTATTTTTAAGATTGGGCTTTCTCTAAAAAGTTGATTCGGGAAAATAATTGATACTTGTTTCATCTTTGCGACTTCCTGTTACTGCATCTTTTTGAACAGTAAATAACATCATCCCAACAGTTTTTCCATTTCTTACGCCACGCGAACGGCCTTTTGCAAACAGGACAAGTTTTAGTAGAAAGATTTTTCAAAATTTATAATTTTCTTTTATGAGTAGATTTAAATCTAGTTGAATCTTTAAGCGCCATATGTTTTGTATTTCTTCCCGAAACTCTCTTTCTCCAGACTTTGAAGGATTTGGGTTTAAGATTTTGACGCATAATTTTTATCGCATCTTCCTCATTTAAACCAAATTGATACTCAATAGCTTCAAAGGGTGTTCTATCTTCCCAACACATTTCTATTATTCTGTCTATATCGATATTTTCCATATTTATTGTTCACATTGGGAGTTACAAAGTTTTTCAATATCGGATCTACCTGTAATTTGAAGTCTATATTTTGCCCAATATCTGTATACCAGTCTTAATATGGGGGATAATAATTTAATCTTTAAGGGATAATAAATCCAACCTAAACCAACTAATTCATAAGAATATGCAAGTACATCTAGTCCCCTAACAATTTCACCATTTTCCATAATCCCATGCAGATTTGACATAGCTTCTGAATATGAGATGTTTTTAAAAAGACTTTGATCATAATCCTTACTATTAATATCTATAAATGAAATTTGATTTGTGATATCTCTCTTTTTTAGAAAATTTGTTTCTCTCAAACAAAGTGGACAACCACCATCGAATAAAAAAGTTAATTTATTTTTCATATTTTTATTCAAATATAGAAATTAAATAACTTTTTTGTGGGATAAAAAATTTTTTTTACAGTACAAGCTTTATAAAGCCTTAATAATTGCCAGTTTTAATTTAGTGAAATTATATTATCTTATAAGTTAATAAGCCATTGATTAAGGGATACATCAATGGTTTAAAAATATTTATGATCAGTCATCTAAGAGATGAACTCCTTCTCCTACGTCAGGAGTAAATTTACAATATTTTTCAAAAACAATTCCAACACCTCTCATTTTTTCTCCTAATTCATCGTTAAATTTATTCCATTCTTCCGATTCACGATCAGGTAAATCCCACCCTTGTTTCTCTACCATACTTGTTATTACTGTATAGTCCCATTCTATGTATGCCATTGATTTAATTCAAACTACTAAAATATTATAAACCAAGAGATTTAATAGGTAATCATTATTTTTTGAATATAATTTAGAAGTGTGAAAAAAATTATAAATGTCAATTTTGCCAAGAAGATTTGAACGAATCAAAAGTGTTTTAGATTGCAGAATGAAAAACTTGACTGTTTTAGTTGAGGATGTCAATAAACCACATAATCTATCCGCGATATTAAGGACATGTGATGCAGCAGGAGTTTTCGAAGCAAATTTTATTGGCAAAACGAATGCCGTTAAGACTTTTAATAGTACTGCTCAAGGAAGTCAAAAATGGGTAAAACTAAATAATCATGAAAACACTATCACAGCAATATCTGATTTAAAGAATAAGGGTTTTAAATTATATGGAACTACTCTTAATACTGAATCAGTAGATTATAGAAATTTTGATTATTCTCAAAATACATGTTTTGTTTTAGGAGCAGAAAAATGGGGACTAAGTAATGAACTTATATCAATGGTTGATCAATCAATTTTTATACCTATGAGAGGTATGGTTCAATCCCTGAATGTTTCAGTTGCTGCTTCCATATTATTATTTGAAGCTATTCGCCAAAGAAAAAATAAAGGTATATTGCCCGATAATGGAGAAGGTTTAAATATAGATGAATATCAAAAAACACTTTTTGAATGGTGTTACCCAGAATTAGCTGCGATGTATAAAAAATCAGCTAAAGAATATCCAAAGTTGAATGAACAAGGAGAACTTGATCCTATTAAAGATAACTAAATTTATTCAGAATTTTGAATATCAAAAATTTCTTCAAGATCCTCTCCTATAAAAGAAAGACCTAAAACTAAAAAAAACATTGCCAAACCTGGGAACAAAGCCGTCCACCATATACCTGTAGGTAAAGCGGCAAGAGCAAGATTTAAATCACTTCCCCACTCTGGGACATCTGCAGGAACACCAAGGCCTAAAAATCCTAAACTTCCTAATACCAAAACAGCATCCGCAGCATTTAGGGTAAGCAGAATAGGCAAAGGTGTTATTACATTTGGGAGAATATATTTAAAAATAATTGTTTTAACATCAGCTCCTGAAACTTGAGCTGCTTCCACAAAAGTTTCGGATTTAACCAATATTGTCTGATTTCTGATTAATCTAAAATACTGAGGAGAGTAAACAATACACAATGCCAAAGCTGCGTTAAGGATACCCTTACCCAATACAAAAGCCACAACAACTGAAAGCAAAATTACAGGTATTGAAAAAATAGTATCCATTATTAGTGATAAACATTTATCAAAAAAACCACCAAAATATCCACTTATTAATCCCAATGGCAAACCCAAACTTAATGAAAAAATAATAGCTAAGAATACAACTTCTATCGCTAAGGATGATCCTTGCAAAGTTCTTAAGCAAACGTCTCTTCCTAATCTATCTGTGCCACAAAAATGATTAAGCGAAGGAGGGGCAAAGATATCATTGCTTAACATTGAAAATGAATAACCAAAAAAATTATTGGCCTCTAAAAATTTCATTATTAAAACAATAAGAAGATAAAAAAGTACAATTAGAAATCCAGCTTTTCTGATATTTGCGCCGACACGATTAAATGAGTTAATATCCAAAATCTTTTTTTACAGATATGACTGAAATATACCCAATTCTTTTAAAAATAAATAGCCATAAATTTTAAATTTGAAAAAATTACTGGTTTAATTTCAGGACTGCCATAAAAGCTTCTTGAGGGACTTCAACTTTACCCATTGCCTTCATCCTCTTTTTACCTTTGGCTTGTTTCTTTAAAAGTTTCTTTTTCCTAGAAATATCTCCTCCATAACATTTAGATAAAACATCTTTTCGCAAAGCACTAATACTTTCACTTGCAATAATCCTGCTACCGATTGATGCTTGAATAGGTATTTTAAATTGTTGTTTTGGAATAAGTTCTTTTAATTTCTCAACTAAACTTCTGCCAATTCCATAAGCCTTATCTTTATGAACAATAGAAGTTAATGGATCTGCTCTTTCTGAATTTATTAGGACATCTAATCTAACAAGGTCATTCTTTCTATAGCCAATCAAATGATATTCCATTGATGCATAACCTTGGGTTCTACTTTTCATTTGATCAAAGAAATCTGTAACTACTTCTGCTAATGGAATTTCATAAATCAAGGTAACTCGATCGGTTGTTATATATTTCATATCTATAAATACTCCCCTTCTTTCCTGACATAAACCCATTAATGTTCCATTAAATTCATTGGGAGCATAAATTTCCATTTTCACATAAGGCTCTTCTATTGATTCTCTAAGTTGTGGATCAGGAATTGTAGAAGGATTATCAATAAAGATATGTTCCTGCTGATTTAAATTAACCTTATAAATAACTGAGGGTGCCGTTACGATTAGATCCAAGTCATATTCTCTTTCTAATCTTTCTTGAACAATCTCCATATGAAGAAGTCCTAGGAATCCGCACCTAAATCCGAAGCCCATTGCGCTACTGGTTTCGGGCTCATATTTTAAAGCTGCATCAGATAATTGTAATTTTTCAAGGGATACTCTTAAATCTGGGAATTGATCAGCATCAGTCGGGAATAAGCCACAAAAAACCATAGGATTTGCTGTCTTATAACCAGGCAAAGGGTCATTTGCAGGGGAATTTAAAAGAGTAATAGTATCTCCCACTCTCGCATCAGCAACTGATTTTATAGAAGCAGCTAAATAACCAACTTCTCCTGCATGTAATTCATCAACTTGCTGCTGATCAGGTGCCATTATACCTATCTCATCCAGTTCATAATTTTTTTTACTCGCCATTAATAATATCTTTTCTCTCTTATTAAGAGACCCAGATATCACCCTGAAATAAACAATAACACCTCGGTAGGGATCATAATAAGAATCAAAAATGAGTGCCTTTGTAGGGAGTTTTATTTCATCTTGAGGAGCAGGTACTCTTCTCACGATTGCTTCCAATATATCTTTAATACCAACTCCAGTTTTTGCTGAACAATTTATTGCATTAGATGTATCAAGTCCAATAATTTCCTCTATTTCTTGTTTTATTTTTTCAGCATCAGCCCCTGGTAAATCAACTTTATTTAAAACAGGAATTATTTCAAGATTATTTTCTAAGGCAAGATAAACATTAGCTAAGGTTTGAGCTTCTACTCCTTGACTTGCATCAACAACTAGTAAAGCGCCTTCACAAGCTTGAAGTGATCTACTGACCTCATAAGAGAAATCAACATGCCCTGGAGTATCTATTAAGTTCAAAACATATTCCTGAGAATCGTCAGCTTTATATTTCATCCTAGCGGCCTGTAACTTAATAGTAATTCCTCTCTCTCTTTCAAGATCCATACTGTCCAAATATTGTTCTTGCATATCCCTTTGTTGCACAGTACCAGTATCTTGAAGCAACCTATCGGCAAGGGTAGATTTACCATGGTCAATATGAGCGATTATGCAGAAATTTCTAATTTTTGAAACCGATATATCAGTCATATAGAAAGAAAAATTCTCCTCTTATTACATCTTGATTAATACTAGCTAATTAGAATTATGGATGGAAACCAAAAATGGAATTATTTCTTTTTTTGATGTCTTTTATGTAGGTACTGTTATTCTCAGATTCCGATAGTTCTGGATAAATTAAGTCATTTATTTTTTTCTGAAGATTATGCTTGTCATTTAAAAATAAAACAGATTTTTTTAGAACCTCAACCATAATTGAAACTGCAGTACTTGCTCCGGGTGATGCTCCTAACAAAGCAGATAATGATCCATCAGATGAATTCACAATCTCCGTTCCAAATTTCAAAGAACCACCACCTTCAGTTTTTTTAATTATTTGGACTCTTTGTCCAGCATTCTTTAAATACCAATCAGAAGGATTAGCTGATGGCATCATATTCTTTAAATTTTCAACTCTTGAATTATGGTTCTTTAATGATTGTGATATTAGGTAATTAATTAAATCGTTGTTCTTGAAACCAACGTCTAACATAGAAAAAATATTATTCTTTTTAATTGAACTAAATAAGTCAAAGTATGAACTTTGCTTTAGAAATTTCGTTGTAAAACCAGCAAAAGGTCCATATAAAAGAAGTTTTTTATTATCAATCCATCTTGTGTCTAAATGAGGCACAGACATTGGTGGAGATCCGATATCAGCTTTACCATAAACTTTTGAGTTATGTTTTTCTGTTAGATCTTTTTTCTCGCAAATAAGCCATTTCCCACTAACAGGAAATCCACCATAACTCTTTGCTTCTGGAATTTTTGATTTTTGCAAATAATTAATTGTTTTTCCACCAGCACCAAGAAAAACATAGCCAGTTCTAATTGAAGTTTTTCTACCCTCTGAACTAATTTCTAGTTCCCATTTTTTTTTATCAATTTTCTTTAAATCTACTAATTCTGTTTTGTATCTAATTTCAGTATTTTTATTTAAAGAAACTAATGACAAATACTCTTTTGTGAGAGCCTCAAAATTAATATCTGTTCCTCTACCTATTTTGGTAGCAGCAATTTTAGTAAATGGATTCCTATCTTTTGTTATTAGAGGAGCCCATGATGAAATTTCATCAAAAGATGTAGAAAATTCCATATCAATAAATTCAGGATTTTCGCTCATTTTCTGAAATCTTTTTTTTAAAAAAGAAATATTATCCTGACCAGACACAAAACTAATGTGAGGAATAAATTTTAAAAAATTTTTAATATCAATTTTCCCTGCTTCATACAATGAGGCCCATAAAGACATGGATCTTTCAAAGGATCGATTTATTGTGAGCGCTTTATCTATTTTTATATTTCCTTTTTCATCTAAAGGTGTATAGTTTAATTCGCAATTAGCAGCATGTCCTGTACCTGCATTATTAAAAGCGCCAGTACTTTCACTTCCTGGAGCATTTAATTTTTCTACAATAAGAATATTTATATCGGGTAAAACTTCTGTAATTAAGAGGGCTAAAGTACTGCTCATTATCCCTGCTCCTACTAAGACTGCATCAAAGTAGCTATTATCGTTAGTGGCATTTTGAAATGAAGTCACAACAGAAAATTATCTTTTTTGCAATTAATCAAATTTCTTTCTAGGCTTATTATAAAGTTAATCCAAAATTATGAGTACTGAAACACTCTCGCTGACAAACGAAAATGTAGAAAAAGTCCTTGACGAGCTAAGACCTTTTTTAATATCTGATGGAGGTAATGTAGAGATTGCAGAAATAGATGGTCCAATTGTCAAAGTCAGACTTCAAGGGGCATGTGGTAGTTGCCCAAGTAGTACTATGACCCTAAAAATGGGTATTGAGAGAAAGTTAAAAGAAATGATTCCTGAAATAAGTGAAGTTGTCCAGGTTTTATGAAAATTTTAAACTGATATATATTATTTAGTTTTTAATTCCTTCAATAAAGATGATTCCATATCAAGGCAATCAATTGGAAGTCCTTGACCAATAGCGATTAAAAGAGGCGCAAGAATTCCTAAAGTAAAAACTAAATTTGATTGGCTTACATCATATTTACTCAAAGTAAAAGTTATCAAATAAATAATTGAAAAATATGCATGTAGTGAAAAAAATTCTTTTGGCTTTAGAACTGGCCACCTTAAAGTATTTCCCAAGAAATATAAAAAACCTGTCATAAATAAATAGTTACATGAAGATTAAATCAAATATAAACATAATCCTTTTTAGAGACTATTTATAAAAAAATTTACCTAAGATAATAATTAAAAAAATATTAAATCTTCGTTTCTATTTGTAAAAGCTAGACATCCATAGGGAAATAGGCTTATAATGATTTGGTAGCAATTGCTACTTTTTCGTTCACCCTCAATTGAGGGCGCAGTTCGAGTCATACCATGGAACGGGGGATGGCCGTGTTGTCACATCGAAACATGACTACTTTAACTTACAGAGGTAAAAACTACGTTCAAAACAAAGAAGCTGCTAAAAAGCAACTTGTTGAACTTACCTACAGAAGAAACGTATACACCAACAGAATGGATGACGCTTCTTCAAGTAATGAAAAAGCAGAATTAAATTACAGAGGTGTTAATTACACTAAATAATTTAATTAAACAAATTAGAAGCCCCTTTTTAAGGGGCTTTTTTTTGGCTATATTTATCAAGAGTTCTTTTAAAAATATGTCTGAAAGTTGCTGTAATACAAACACATCGAATAAAGCACCTAGTCAATTCGATCATAAAGATGCGATTCAAGAAAGATATGGCTCAGCCGCTCAAGAAAAAGAGAGTTGTCTTTGTACACCAGTTGGATTTAATCCCGTTTTACTTGAAGGAATTCCTCAAGAGGTTATAGAAAGAGATTATGGGTGTGGCGATCCAACAAAATATGTTCAAAAAAATGATATAGTCCTAGATCTTGGAAGTGGTAGTGGCAAAAATGCTTTTATTTGTGCCCAAATTGTTGGGAAAGAAGGGAAAGTTATTGGAGTTGATCAGAATCCTGACATGCTTTCTTTATCTAGATCAGCCTCTAAAGAAGTTACAAAAAATATAGGTTTCAACAATACAGAATTTCTAGAAGGTTCAATTGAAAAACTTGATGAATTAGATAAAGATTTAAATCCATTAATCGCAGATAAATCAGTTGATATTATTTTAAGTAATTGCGTTTTAAACTTGGTAAGTCCAGAATCTAGAAATAACCTTCTAAATAATATAAAAAGAGTTTTAAACGATAATGGAAGAATTGCAATTAGCGATATCGTCTCTAACAAAAAAGTTCCTTTAAGGTTGCAAAATGATCATGATCTATGGACAGGATGTATTAGTGGAGCATGGTATGAGCCAGAGTTTATAAGTGATTTTAAAGAACTAGGATTTAAAAATTTAGAATTTGCAGAAAGGAGTGCTGAACCTTGGAAAGTAATTGAGGATATTGAATTTAGAACAGTAACTTTAGTGGGCAATATTTAAAAAAAATTCAAGAGTTGAAAATAAAATATAAATTTCCATGAGAAATAATCTAAGAGATCAAATACCAGCATTAAAAAATAAGTATTATTTCAACTATGGTGGTCAAGGACCATTACCAAAATCTTCTCTAGAAGCAATAGTTAAAACTTGGGAAATTATCCAAGATTTAGGACCATTTACCAATGATATGTGGCCTTTTATTTACAAAGAAATATTGACCACAAAAAGAATCATTGCGCAAAAATTAGGTGTAAATTCAAAGAATGTAGCTTTAACCGAAAATATCTCTTCCGGTATGATTTTGCCCTTTTGGGGAATAAAAGTAGAAGAGGGAGAAGAGATGTTAATAAGTGACTGTGAACATCCTGGAGTAGTGGCTGCAAGTCGAGAATTTTGCAGAAGAAATAAATTAATATTCAAAATTTTGCCAATCCAAAAAATTAAAAATCTAAACGACGAAAATATAATTTTAGAGATTTTGAAAAATCTCAATAGTAAGACTAAGATCCTAATTATTTCTCATATTTTATGGAACTTTGGATATAAAATTCCTTTAAAACAAATTTCTATCGAATTAAAAAATAATCGAGAAAATTCTTATTTACTTGTTGATGGTGCTCAAACCTTTGGGCACATAAATATTGAAAAAGAAGTTTTTTATTCTGATTTATATTCAATAACTTCTCATAAATGGGCATGTGGACCAGAAGGACTTGGAGCCATTTATGTTTCAGATAGATTTATTCATGAAACAGATCCAACAATAATTGGTTGGAAATCATTAAAAAAAGAACAAGGGATTTATGAGCCTTCAGATAATCTTTTTCATGATGATGCAAGGAAATTTGAAATAGCTACCTCTTGTATTCCTTTACTTGCTGGTCTCCGGAATTCTTTAGATCTTTTTGATAAAGACTGCCATGAAAAAGAAAAAAACAAAAATATCAGAAAATTAAGTGGAAAACTTTGGGATGAATTAAATCAATTAAAGGGCGTTGAATTAGTTTTAGAAAAAAAATATTTAAATGGGATTGTTAGTTTTAATATCGAAAATATTAAAGATAAGGATAAATTTGTAAAGAAACTTGGAGAAAATAAAATTTGGATTAGAGTTTTAGAAGATCCAAAATGGTTTAGAGCATGCGTACATCAAATGACTACAGAAGCCGAGATTGATTTACTAGCTAAAGAAATAAAAAAAACATTGACTTAAAGATCTATTGATATAAAGAAAAAATTTAGTTTACCAAGGTATCTCCGAGTTGTCCCATGCAATAAATTTTCCTGTAGATTCTGATGATTGATTTTTAATAATATTGATCAAGAATTGGGAGGATTTTTCTTTACTAAATAATTTATGTTCTGGAACAAATTTATGAAAAGGTCTAGATAAATCAGTATCTACTGTTCCTGGATGAAGCAATGTGATAGTAGCCTTTGGGAAACGTCTAGCCCATTCAATACTTAAAGATTTAAAAAACTGATTTTGCGCAGATTTTGCAGCTCTATATGAATACCAACCTCCAGTTTGATTATCTCCAATACTTCCCACTCTTGCACTTATACTTGCAAAATTAAAATCGAAATCTTTTGGTATAAATTCTTCAATCGCTTTAGCTAATAAAATAGGAGAAAAGGCATTTATTGAAAAACTTTCCATCATATTTTTTTGATCAAGATGTTGTAATCTTTTTTCTGGTTGAAGAGAATCACTATGAAGTCTACCTGTAGCATTAACAACTAGCCTTAATTTTGAAGGATGATTTGATATTTTATTTTTCAACTGCAAAAGGGATTGAGAATCCTCTATATCTAATTCCCAAAAAGAATTAAATTCACTTTTTCTTCCACACAAAACAACATCTAAATCTTTTTCACTTTCATTAAGATCTTTAGCTAGTTGTGTTCCAATTCCACCTGCGCCTACAACTAAGGCTAAGCCTTTCATTTTATTAAAAATAGCTTCATTTATTCTAAGAAACTTATCTTGTGATTTGCGTAAAGATCTTTCTTATTTAATTAAGAAGTTTTATTGAGATTTATTTTTTTCTTTTAATAATTTATAAGCTATTTTTCTATCATCAAAATTAATAACTTTATCATTGAGAATTTGGTAGTCTTCATGTCCTTTTCCTGCAATTAAAACAATATCTTCTTTATTAGCAAATTTAATAGATTCATTTATTGCTTTAAATCTATCAATCTCAATTGTTATTTTTTCTCTTTTTTTTATACCCATCAAAATATCATTTACTATCTTTTGAGGTTCTTCTGATCTTGGATTATCTGAAGTTATAAAAAGTTGATCAGAAAACTCTTCAGCTATTGATCCCATTAAAGGCCTTTTACTACGGTCTCGATCTCCTCCACAGCCAAAAACAGTTATGAGTTTCCCTTCACAAAGTTTTTTAATTGATTGCAAAACTTTTTTTAATCCATCAGGAGTGTGGGCATAATCAACAATTACTGTTGGAAGTGATCTTAAAACGACGTCATTATCAATTTGTATTTTCTCCATTCTCCCAGGAGCACCAGGAAAAGATTTTATTAACTTTGATAGATCTTTTAAAGAAAAATTAAGTTTATACAAAATTGTTATTGCTTGAATCGCATTCATTAAATTAAATTCACCAACAAGTGGAACAAAAAGTTGAATTTTTTCCCTAGGTGTATGAAAAATACAGGTGGATCCACTTTCAGTAAATTTTTTATCTGTTACGAAAAAAAAATCATCATTTTCAAATTCACTTTCAGTAATTTTTGTAGAGACTAATGAAGATCTTTTTTCAAGATCAGATGATAATTTAGATATCCAATGGTCATCATGATTTAATACACAAATTCCATCTTTTTCTTTTAAGTAAGGTGGGAAAAATAATTTTCTTTTTGTTTGAAAATATGATTCCATATCTGAGTGATAATCAAGATGATCTTGAGTTAAATTAGTAAAAATAGCCGCCTCGAATTCGCATCCCGATATCCTGTTTTGAGCAATAGAATGAGAACTTACCTCTAATATCGCGAATTCAGATTCTACCTCAACAGCAGCATATAATTTCTTTTGAAGTTTATCGGCGAAATCAGTTGTATGAGAAGCCACTTCTGAGAAGCCAGGCCATCTATTGAGCAAGGTCCCAAATAATGCAGTTTTTTTCCCTAATTTTTTTAAAAGATATTCCAATAAAAAAGTAGTTGTCGTTTTTCCATTTGTACCAGTAACACCAATAAGTTTAAGTTTTCTTGAAGGCCTATTCCAAAACTCAGCGACTATTTGACCAAAAATATAATCTAAATTATCCTCTATAACCAAAATCCTTTCTCGATCAATAGATCCAATTTTCTCTTTTGCAGCAGACCCAATAATGGCAGCCTCCGCGCCATTTTCAATTGCCTCAATACAATATTTTCCTCCATCAACATTTAAACCAGGGATACCTAAAAATAAAGTTCCTTTTTGAACTTCTTTAGAGTTAAAAGAAATATTATTTATTTCATGATCGATTAAATCTAATGAAGGAATAATTCCTACCAAATCTAAAAGTTTATGTAATTTTATAGATCTCATTTAAAAAAATTATTTCTCCAGAATCGTACTAATATTTTTTTGAAACCAATTCTTTAATTGATCATCTTTTAATCTTGGAGAAATTCGAGGCAATTCTATAATCTCCTCTGACCAAATTCCTTCAACAGCAATAACTGGTACTTCATAATCATATTTTTTATATTTATCTTTATATAAATCGACCCTATCAATATCAATTTCTTTGAGCTCCTCTAGATTAGGGAATAACTCATTAAGATTTATTTTTGCCAGTTTGTTTTTTAATGAATCACAAAGGCAACATCCCTGCCTAACAAAAATAAATATTTTCATTCATTTAGTCAGGCACAGGGTCACATCCACAGGGAGTTAAAGGATGACATCTGCTTAATCTTCTTAAAGTTAACCAGCCTCCCTTCCAAGGGCCATGTCTAGTAATTGCCTCATATCCATAAGAGCTGCAACTTGGAATAAATCTGCATCTTGGTCCGAAAAAAGGAGAAAACCACTTTTGATAAAACGAAATCATAAAAAGAAGTATAGAAGTAATTGATTTATTAATAGTTTTGAACACTTTAATGATGTAAAATAATAGTTCCAGTAGTAAATAGTTTAATTGAATTTAATCAATTATCCAATTTTTATTGCAAATTTCTATTTAATTTAAAATTATGTCAAGATACCGCGGCCCCAGATTAAGGGTTACGCGTCGCTTGGGAGAACTACCAGGTCTCACCAGGAAAGCTTCAAAGAAGTCTAATCCTCCAGGTCAGCACGGCCAAGCCCGTCGCAAGCGATCAGAATATGCAATTCGTCTAGAAGAAAAGCAGAAACTTAGGTTTAATTATGGAGTTTCTGAAAAACAACTAGTACGTTATGTAAAAAAAGCTCGAGCTCAAGAAGGATCTACAGGAACTAACCTACTAAGACTTTTAGAAAACAGGCTTGATAATGTTTGTTTTAGATTAGGTTTTGGAGGTACCATTCCAGGCTCAAGACAATTAGTAAATCATGGCCATGTAACCGTTAATGGAAAGGTTCTTGATATTGCTGGTTATCAATGCAAATCAGGCGATGTAATCGGAATTAAAGAAAACAAAGCAAGCAAAAAACTTGTAGAAGGTAATATAGAATTCCCTGGTTTAGCAAATGTCCCACCTCATCTTGATTTAGACAAACCTAAATTAACGGGGAAAATAAATGGGAAATGCGATAGAGAGTGGGTGGCTCTTGAAATAAACGAACTACTAGTTGTTGAATATTATTCAAGAAAAGTTTAATACTACTTTTCTTTGGATTATTAAATCTCTCATTTTTTAAAAGAGAGATTTAATTTAATTCTTTTTTTTTAAAATAATGGGAAATAAGGAAAATAATATAAAAAAGCCAGGTTTTAAGACCTTATCTATTCACCATGGGGAAACATTTGCAGAAGAAACTGGATGCGTTATGCCTCCTATTTTTTCTACATCTACTTTCAAACATGGAAATAAAGATAATTTCGACTACACAAGATCAGGCAATCCAAACTTTAGAATTCTAGAAAGCGTCCTTAAATCAATAGAAGATTCTAAATACTGCACAGTTTTTGGATCTGGAATTAGCGCGGTAACTGCAATTTCATCAACACTAAAATCAGGTGACAAAATACTCTGCGAGTCAAATCTCTATGGTTGTACAGTGAGGATGTTCGAAAAAGTTTTCAAGAAATTTGGACTAGAAGTTTTATACACAGATTTTACAAACGAAAATAATATCAAAAAGATTTCATACTTCGAGCCAACCTTGATATGGCTAGAAAGTCCAACTAATCCACTTTTGAAGGTACTTGATATTAAGGCGATTTGTGATGAAGCGAATAAACTACAAATCCCAGTGGTTGTGGACAATACTTTTTCAACGGCACTTATTCAAAAACCATTGGACCTTGGTGCAACACTATCACTAGTAAGCACAACAAAATTCATTAATGGACATAGTGATGCGCTTGGTGGAGCAGTACTGACAAATAATGAGGTATGGAATAGTAAGATGCTTTTCTCTCAAAAAGCTCTAGGCCTTCAACCATCTCCTTTTGATAGTTGGCTCATTACAAGAGGAGTAAAAACTCTTCCTTTAAGAATCGAACAACAAACGCAAAGTGCAAAATTAATTTCTGAAGAATTAGAGAATCATAAAATAATTAGTAAAGTAATTTATCCTTTTAATCAAAAACATCCGCAATTTAATTTAGCAAAATCGCAAATGATATCTGGAGGTTCGATGATCACCATAAAATTAAATCTTAAAAAAGAGGATACTTTTAAATTTTGCAAATCTCTCAAATATTTCTCGCTAGCAGAAAGCCTTGGAGGAGTTGAAAGTTTAATTTGTCACCCCGCAACAATGACTCATGCTTCTGTTGATGATGAAACAAAAAATCTTTTAGGGATTGATGATGCTCTTGTCAGATTATCGATTGGATGTGAAGAAACAAACGATTTAATCTCAGACATATTATTTGCTTTAAATAAATTCTGAAAATTGAGAGATTTACTTAAAAACCCTATATGGAAAAATTTAGAATTGGGATATTCTATTCCTGATAGTATTCATGCTGTTTCTGTAGCATTACCAACTTGGAATGATGTAATAAATTACGAAGAAAAAAATCAAGAATGCATGAATTTATTGAAGTCCATTTACCCAAGATTCGGGCTAAACCCAATAGTGAAAAGATTATGCGAAAAAGTAAAAAAAGAAAATCACTACAACAATAAAAGTATCTGGCCATATCCGAATGAAAGTATAGCTTTTAAAGCCAAAAAATTCATTGATAGAAATACTTCTGAACAATTCTCATTAATAGAAAAAAGAGATAATTTAGCTCTCTTAATAACTGAAGAAGAAGGAAGTATTTATGCAAAATCTTTTTGGCAACATACTGGTCTTGGCATATCTTCAAGAGCTGCTGCTATAGAACTAGGTCTTGAAGATTGCCCTCCAAAATCTTACGTAAATGAATGTTCTCAAAGAATAAAAAATAGAATTTCTAAATCTACAAAAATTAACTCTAATGATATTCACTTAACTTCATCTGGGATGTCTGCATTGCATACATCATTAGAAATCATATATAAATTATTTCCAGCTAAACCAACACTCCAAATTGGTTTTCCATATGTAGATGTACTTAAATTACCAATGAATATCTTTCATGGAGCCAAGCTAATTACAGAAGAAAATTGCGAGGATATTGAATTAGAAATCAAAAGCATAAATCCATCAGCATTAATTATTGAACTACCGAGTAATCCAATGCTCAAATGTGTAAACATTAAAAAAATTTCAGAAATAGCAAAAAAATTAAATATTCCTATAATTGTTGACGATACAATTGGTTCAAATTTAAATATAAATTCCCTAGAACATGCAGATATAGTTTTTACTTCACTTACAAAAATTTTTTCAGGTAGTGGTGATATTCTTGCAGGATCATTAATACTAAATCCAAAAAGCAAATGGATTGATCAATTTAGAAATGCATTAAACGAGATTAATCTTCCAACACTTTCCGATGGAGATACAGTTTATCTAGAGAAAGTTAGTAGAGATGTAAATCAAAGAGTTTTTGAACAAAATAAAACATGTTTAGAATTAAAAAAAAGATTAGAGACCCATAGCGAGATTAAAAATATTTTCCATCCTGAAAATTGTCCAAATTTTAATTCTTTACTTACTTCTGATGGAGGATACGGCTGCTTATTATCATTTGAATTAAATGGAGGATTAAACAAAGCTAAGAAATTTTATGATTCTCTACAAGTATCTAAAGGACCTAGTTTAGGTACAAAATTTACTCTAGTTTGTCCTTATGTTTTACTAGCACATTATGACGAGTTGGATTGGGCTGAAAGTTTTGGTATACCCTCGCACCTTATTAGAGTATCAGTTGGATTAGAAGACCAAGATCAATTATGGAAAAACTTTTCTGAAGCACTAAATAATTTCTAAATTCCTAGTATTTACCGTATAGAAACTTATATACTCTTTTTCTGAATAATAGTTAGTATTAATATATATTTTCTCAATATATAAATGGCAAAAATTTATGAGGACAACAGTTTCGCTATTGGAAACACTCCATTAGTAAAATTAAAATCAGTTACTAAAAACGCGAAAGCTACAGTACTTGCAAAAATTGAAGGTAGAAACCCCGCTTATAGTGTCAAATGTAGGATTGGTGCAAACATGATCTGGGATGCAGAGAAAAGTGGGAAACTTACAAAAGACAAAACTATTGTTGAGCCAACTTCTGGAAATACAGGTATTGCCCTAGCTTTTACTGCTTCAGCAAGAGGTTATAAACTGATCCTTACAATGCCAGAATCCATGTCAATTGAAAGAAGAAGGGTTATGGCAGTGTTGGGTGCTGAAATTGTTTTAACAGAGGCATCTAAAGGTATGCCTGGAGCAATAGCTAAGGCTAAAGAAATTGCAGAAAGTAATCCTTCTCAATATTTCATGCCAGGTCAATTTGATAATCCAGCAAACCCTGAAATTCATTTCAAAACTACTGGACCAGAAATCTGGGATGATTGCGATGGTGAAATTGATGTTTTAGTTGCAGGGGTTGGAACTGGCGGCACAATTACAGGAGTTTCAAGATACATTAAGCAAGAGAAGGGTAAAAATATTACTTCTGTAGCTGTAGAACCCTCACATAGTCCTGTTATTACACAGACAATGAATGGAGAAGAGGTTAAATCTGGACCACACAAAATTCAAGGAATTGGAGCAGGATTTATTCCTAAGAACCTTGACTTGTCAATTGTTGATAAGGTTGAACAGGTAACAAATGACGAGTCAATCGAGATGGCTCTTAGATTAGCAAAAGAAGAAGGTCTATTAGTTGGAATATCTTGTGGAGCTGCTGCTGCTGCTGCTGTTAGATTAGCTGAACAAGATGAATATGCGGGGAAAACTATTGTAGTTGTTCTACCTGATTTAGCAGAGAGATATTTATCATCAATTATGTTTACTGAAGTTCCAAGCGGAATCATTCAAGAACCAGTCAAAGCCTAAATCTATTTTTTCTCCAGTAATGAATCTGGTGAAATATACATAGCATCGCCATAAGAGAAAAATCTAAATTTTTCTTTTATGGCTTTTTTATACAAATCTAATAATCTTTCTCTACCAATCATTGCACTTACTAATAGTAATAATGAACTTTTAGGAAGATGAAAATTAGTTAATAATCCATCAACTACCTTAAATTTATAACCTGGCTTAATTACTAAATCCACGTATTTCGCTATAGGAATAAAGTCATTAATTTCGTGAGAATAACAACTTTCAAGAGCTCTCACGCTAGTTGTCCCAATTGCAATTATTCTTCTATCTGTTTTCTTTATTTTTTTTATTTCCCCCACTACTTCCTTATTAACACTTACCCATTCTTTATGCAGTTTTAAGTCACTTAGATCTTCTTGATTAATTGGTTTAAATGTTCCATAGCCTACGTGCAAAGTTATCGGCAAAATTATTACTCCTTTTTTTTTTAGATTGGAAATAAGACTTTTGCTTAAGTGTAAACCAGCAGTTGGAGCGGCAACGGCCCCTGGATTAGTTGCATACTCAGTTTGATAACTATTCTCATGAAAAGATTCTTCTTCGGAATTTTTTATATAAGGCGGGAGAGGTATTTTCCCGTATTTATCAAGAAGGTCATTCATTGAACTAAGATCAATTATATTTTCTGGAAATTTAATAAATCTTCCTCCAGTTTCTTCATCAACCCCATCAACCATCAAATTAATATCTTGTGCAGAAGGAGATTTTAATATTATTTTTCTATTTATTTTTAACTTTTTCGCTGGCTTTGCCAAACATAACCAAACACATTCATGGGATCTTTCTAAGACTAATAATTCGACTAACGTCCTATTTTCTAATTCAACCTTTAACCTTGCCTTCATTACTTTAGT
Source organism: Prochlorococcus marinus XMU1406 (assembly GCF_017696055.1). Lineage (NCBI taxonomy): Bacteria > Bacillati > Cyanobacteriota > Cyanophyceae > Synechococcales > Prochlorococcaceae > Prochlorococcus > Prochlorococcus marinus. The sequence goes on along the minus strand of NZ_JAAORG010000001.1, from coordinate 367,336 downwards.
ATTATTGACAACCACAAGATCACCTTTTCTAAATTCCTCTAAAAGATTCTTGGTAAATTTGTTAGTTAAGCAATTCTCTTCTAAAACACTATTTCTAACTATCATCAATCTTGATTCATGCCTTATTATAGAAGGCTTACTAGCAATTAATGAAGGATCTAGAAAGTAATCATAAGCTTCAAGCTTATAATCTCTTCCTTCATTATTAATTTGAGAAATCAATTAAATTTAAGATATAAGTGTCTCTGGCTCATTTTCAATCAGGTAGGCCAAGTCTTTCAAGAATGAAGCACCATCAGCTCCATAGATCACTCTGTGATCAGCTGTAAGATTTACTTGCATTATTTTTTTAACAGATATTGCACCATCACTATTAGCTGCAACAGTTGGTTTCGATGATGCTATCGCTAAGATCGCACCGGTCCCTGGGGGTAATATTGCGTCAAATCTATCAACACCAAACATACCAAGGTTAGATAAGGTAAATGTTCCCGTTGAGTATTCATCTGGTTCTAATTGTTTTGATCTCGATCTTTTTACGAGATCTTTCCATTCCCTAGATAATTCAAATAAATCAGTATTGCATGGTTCTTTTAATACTGGAGTTATTAGTCCCCCATCTTCCATCGCAACAGCAACAGCAATATTTATATTTTCTGGATAAGAAATTCCATTTTCTGAAAAGCTTGAGTTAACTTGAGGATGTTTCTTTAGTGTCTTTGCAACTGCCTTTACAAGTAAAGCAGTCATAGTTACTCCGTTCTGTTTTACCTTTTTGTAGAAATTATCTAATTTATCTGTGTTGATTGAGTATCCCACCCTAAAACATGGAACATCTAAACTAGATTCCATATTTTTATTTACCGCTTTTTGAAGAGTATTAAATTGAACTGTTTCTCCAGGATTACCAAAACTATTTCCTGAAGTTTCTGGTTTACTTTCAACTCCCAAAGTTGCACCAGGAATATTTGCGGGAGAACTACCTTCTCCTATCCATGGTATAGAGACAGGTTGGCCATTAGCTTTCAAAATATCATCGGCTTGAATCCTTCCGTGAGGCCCAGATCCATGAACCTTTGCTAAATCAACGCCCATTTGAGAGGCTAGTTTTTTAGCTCTTGGGGATGCAATTATCCTCGAAGAAACATTACTTGTAGCGGCATTAATTTGATCAGTATTAAAAGATGGTACAGGCTTTTCACTCTTTAAGAGGACTTCTTCAGCTTCTTTATTGATACTTTCAGTCTGGACTACTGGTTTTTCTTCAGTTTTATTGCTTACCAATTCAAGTTGGTCAGAAGTAGAGACTTCGGGTTGATTTCCTTTATTTTGTTCTTGAACAGAAGCTATCTCATCCTCATTTTCTACAATGAGTCCAATAGTTTCTCCAACAGGTGCAGTGCTACCGGCAGGCATTAAAACTGCTGCAAGATATCCATCTTGAAAAGATTCAACATCCATATCTGCCTTGTCAGATTCAACAACCAAGACAGATTCGCCTCTTTCAACCTTATCTCCTGGATTTTTCAACCATTCCACAATCTTGCCCTCCGTCATAGTAGAACTCAAGGCAGGCATGAATATTTCGTGAGACATAAGAAAATTGTTATTGCATAAGTTTTAAGGGATTTTTATCAAACTTTCAAAAGTTTTTATGATTAAGAACCCTTTTAACTCTTGATATAATTATACGAAATCATATTCACAGTGGAAACTCTTAAAACTTAAGAAAGTAATAATTTAGATCGATTAGAATTTAAAACTTTTCGCAATTAAGATTTACTTATTTTTATCAAAAATACTAAATGTTTCTTTTAATTATTATCTATAGATTGAATAACTCCATCTTTAACAGTAATTGAGACTTGCATTTTTTCAATAAGATTGTCGCCCACAGTGACATCACAGAAACTATCCACTTGTCCTTGATCAACAATTTCGTCCATTTTTAATTCGCGAACTTGATTCTGTTGTTGAAGTAGATTTCTTTTTTGTTCTTCAATTTCATTTCGTTTTGCTGCAACTTGTTGTTGCACCTGACTAACCTGTTCTTGAACTCTAGGATCTAGAGGGTTAACCGATTGGGATCTAATATTATTTACTATTTGCTGCCCCTCCTGCTCAAGTTGAGATAATTGTTGGTCAATGTTTGAAATTGCTTTACTTAATTCTTTTTCAGCATCTTCCTTCCAAGTAGGAGTAACTACAGCTTTAATAGCTATTGAGCGCTTTATAGATATTGAGTTTTTTGTTTCCATAAAAAATTAAATTACCTTTTCAATATAGAAAGAACAAATCAATTTTTCTTACTAAATTTCTGTTCATACATATTTTCTATTTGTAATGAATATTTTTTTTCTATTTCTTTTCTTTTTTGTTTAAGAGTTTGTGTTAACAAACCATTTTCTAAAGTAAAGGCATCAACAAAATAACAATCTAATATTTGTTCTTCTGATCTTGCTCCTAATCGACTTTTAAGCAAATTATTAATGTGCGATTTAAAAAATGTACCAATATCCCTATTAAGGTTTAATTTTGAAAGGTCTTCTTCCAAAAACTTGTTTTTTACTAATTCGAAATCAGGAACTACAAGGGCAGTTAAACATTTCTTATCTTGTCCTACTAGTTGTATTTGATTAATAAATTCAGAACTAAGGATTTCGGTTTCTAGCGGATTCGGTTCTATATTTTCACCACTTGATAGCACTATTGTATCCTTGGCTCTCCCTGTTATAAAAAGGGAACCATTTGGTATTAGAAAACCTAAATCACCAGTATCAAACCAACCTTCTTTCGATAAAACATCTTTTGTAGCTAATTCATTATTAAGATAACCTTTCATTACTTGTGGTCCCTTAACAAGAATTTTTCCGACTTCTCTGAACTTCAGAATCTTTTTTTTATCATCAGTCACTATTTTGATTTCGGTAAATGCTAGAGGCTGACCAGATGATCCTCTAACATTTAATTCTCTTCTCCTACAAGTTAATACTGGACTAGTTTCTGTGAGTCCATATCCCACCAAAACATCTACACCTAAAGATTCAAAAAAAAGATCCACATGTTCTGGCAATGCACCTCCGCCGTTAATGGGAAATTTCAGTTTTTCTCCGCATAGTTGTCTAAGAATATTCGGCCATAAAAAAATAGTAGACAATTTATGTAAAGGATATCGGCAAATAATAGAACCCAGTAAGGGGATTTTTGATTTAAAGGTTATTTGATTGATATCTAAATTTCTTATCTTTCTAAGACCTCTTTTGAAAACTGAACTATTACTTATCAAAAACTTAATAAGTTTTTGCTTTTTGGAAGGCATTTTTTTCAAAGCCTTAAAAAAACCATCATGTATTGCCTCCCATAGTCTTGGTACAGTAGCCATGACAACAGGTTTTATTTGTGTAATATCATCTTTCAAGAATTTAGGAATTGTATAGTATTGAGAACAACCACATGAAAAAAAGAAGTATTCAGCACTCCTCTCATAAGAATGCCAGATAGGCAAAACGCTTAATACAGAGGTCCCAGGTTTTGGATCAGCGATATAGGCTAAATTGATTATTTGATGTAAAAAATTTGCATGAGTCAAGGGGACGCCTTTAGGTTTTCCTGTTGTCCCAGAAGTGTAAAGAATAGTAGCAACATCATCAATTTTTGGATTAAATGTTGCAATATTAGTTTGTGAATTTTCTTTTTCTGAATCTGATGCTCTTATAAATTGATTCCAACTTATTAAACTTTCAAATTGTTCATCTTCTAAATTAATTATAAATTTCAGTCTTTTTTTTAATTCTTCTTTGTTGTTTAACTTTAGCCAAATCTCCTTAGATTGAACTATTAGGCCTACTGAATCAGAATGCTCAATAATATAGTCTAATTCTACTGAAGGAGAATTAATACCTCTCACTGCATTTATAGCTCCTAAACGCATTAAGCCTTGATCAACTACTAACCATCTTGGAGAATTTTCAGATATTACAGTAACTACATCCCCCTTTACTAAACCATAATTTTTAAAAGAAAAAGAGACTTTTGTTATTAAATCAGCCAGGTCAGAATAAGAAAATTTTTCTTTTTCTTTACCTCTCAAATCGCAAACAGCTAAAGTATCACCACATTTAAATTTTAATTTCTCCCAAATTTGATCTATATGATGAAGGTTCTTAATAAAATCTCTATTTTTAGCAAATTTATCTTTTTTAGAAAGAGGTTTGGCTGAAGGCCAGTATGCTAAATCACGCATATTAAATTGATTTTTAAATTTTAATTTCTATTTTGATACAAAATCAAAATTAAATTCTTCCTGAATGATTTTTTTAACAATTCTCTTGACTTCTTGAATATTTAAATTTTTGTTGTAATCAATCATATTTGCCATAAGACAATTTTCTATTCCGCAAGGAACAATTTTATTAAAATTTTCTAATTCGCAGTCAATATTGATTGAAAATCCATTTATTGTAACCCATCTTTTACAACCAATTCCAATTGAAGCAATTTTCTTATTTCCTATCCAAACTCCAGTGAGCCCCTCTCTTGAATGACAATCTATATTAAAAGTTCCAATAATTTTTATAATAATTTCTTCAATTTTTCTTAAATACCAATTTAAATCTTTATTAAAATTTTTCAAATCTAACACCAAGTAAGTTACTAATTGTCCTGGCATATGACAAGTAACCTCACCACCTCTATCAATCTTAAAAACATCATAATTATCATCATTGAAAGAAAATAATAAATTATCGTAATTAGATCCTCTACCCAAGGTATAACAGAGTTGATGCTCACCTATCCAAATAAAATCAGGGTTAGAGTTATCTAAAATCAATGCCTCCTGATATTCTTTTTGTAATTTATAAACATCATTGAAAAAAGAAATATTATCAGGTTGTTTAATTATTGCTGTTCTATTAACCATATTTAAGTAGATTTAGAAAGTAAGTAAATATTTTTAGATTTTTTATGAAAATTTTAATCCATGGGAAAAATCTTGAGCTCACTGGAGCATTAAAAGAATATACTGAGGCAAAGATAGAAAAAGCAACACATCACTATAAGGATATCGTTAAAGAAGCCGACATACACCTTTCAATAGAAAAAAATCCAAGAGTCTCCTTCCAGACTGCAGAAGTTACTATTTTTGCAAATGGTACTGTAATTAGAGCCGAAGAGAAAACTGAAAATCTATACTCAAGCATTGATTTAGTTTCTAATAAACTTTGTAGAAAATTACGTAAATACAAAGAAAGAAACAATAAAACAATCCATAATAATCAATTTAAAAATAAAGAGTCTTTCCCAATTGAAAATAAAAAATCAAGATTTTTAGATGAAGCTCTACTTAAAGAAGGAATAGAAGCAAGTCTTCCTGAGCCATCTATAAAAAATAAATACTTTGAAATGAATCCAATTTCATCAGAAGAAGCAAGAAAACAATTAGATCTAATTGATCATGATTTTTATGTTTTTCGAAATAAAAAAAATAATGAACTTCAAGTTATATACAAGAGGAATCATGGAGGTTATGGACTGATTCAATCCAAATAACTTTTAAATGCCCAATATTGAATATGAATTAAACGAAAAAATTCATGCAATTATTATTAACCCGTATTTAACTTGGGAAGATTTCTGTGCGAATTGCGATTTAATAAAAAAATATAATATTAAGAATATTTCTACTTCACTTAATTATTTAGATGATTTTAAAAACCGTTTGAGCAATTACAATGCAAACATAAACACACTCATTTCTTACCCTCTAGCAGATTTACCAGTTACATTTATTGAAGAATTAGTTAATTTTGCAAAAGATAAAGGTGCAAACGGAATTGAATATATCCCAAACTTTATCAATTTATCCAAAAGAAACTTAGAAACTTTCGCTGCTGAAATTGAGCAAGTGAAGTTATCTGGATTACCAGTTTCAATAATCATAAATAAATCAAAACTACAAAAAGAAGTTTTGTACAATGCGATAGAAATATCTTTGGAATTAGGAATAAAAAATTTTCAATTCGGGGACGGGTTTGGACCCCCTATTACATTAAATGACATAGCGGAAATATTAAAAATAACGGGCTCCCAAAATCACATCAAAGTTGTAGGTGGTATAAAAAAACTGACACAAGTTATTGATTTGCTTGATAATGGAATTAGTTGCGTAGGGACTTCTAATTTTTGTGAGATTTTTCAAGAAGTCAAGGTTATTTAAATGTCTGGTTCTGGTGAGTGCAGACTAGAAGGTCTCTGCATTAAAGCTTCTCCATTAGGCGAGAATGATAGATTAATAACTATTCTTACTGATGAGCAAGGTATTGTTCGATTAGCGGTACCTGGTGCTAGACGTCCTAAAAGTAGTCTTGCCGCAGCTACTCCATTAACATATTTAAGTCTGCAGATTTTTGGGAAAAGAAATCTTAAATCTGTACGTCAAATTAAAATATTAAAAAGCTATTCTGGTCTAGGGAAAAATATTGAATGTCTTGCAGCCGCGCAAGCAATAACTGAATTAACTTTTTTATTAGTAGGTAATAATGACAAGCAACAAAACTATTTATCTTGTGTTCTTGCACATCTAGATAGGATTTATTTGTATGAAGAATCCAAAGAAGAGGATATTAAAATTCTCTCAATGAGTATTCAATCTTTAATCCATCTATTAGCCATCGGAGGTATAAATTTACCAATTCATCATTGTTGTAAAACTGGAGAACCTATTATTCCGCCTTTAGGGAATTGGGAATGGAGTTGTTATTATTTACCAATTGAAGGGTTTTCATCCGTGGAAGATCCTCAAAGTAATCTAAAAATAAATGCATCCGAAGTTGCTCTATTACAGAGACTCCTTTTCCCCGAATTACCAATAAAATCTAATGGAGAGTTATTGGGACCTAAAAAAGTCTGGCTTAAAATATTATTTATTATTGAAACTTGGATCTCTACTCAACTAGAGAAAGATTTATCTTCACTAAAAATGTTGAGAGAAATATATAGTTAACATTTTCATAAACTATGAATAAATTTAAAAATTATGATCTTGGGTGCTCTGACTGTTAATTTAATAAATAGTTCATTCAATAAATGTGGTTCATGTTGCCTGGTTGGGTAAGAAATCTCCTTTTTGTGGAAATGTAACTTATGGTAATTCAACTACTGAGAAATTAAAGACCAGAGGCCATAAAATTAGTTTCATTCATTTCGACAATCCTTCTAGTTCAAATTCATCAAAGCCATTATTTCTGGCAAATGATCCTGATGTAAGTCTTCCATATTTAATTAAGTCCCAAGTTTATACAATCCCCTCACCAAGAGCAGAAAAAGAGCTAAGGCTATCATTGGAAAGATTAAAGCCTGACTTAGTACATGCAAGCTTAACTTTATCTCCTTTAGACTTTAGACTTCCAGAGATTTGTGATGAAATTAATCTTCCACTAATAGGAACGTTTCACCCACCATTTGATGCAAAAAATAGAAATTTAACTGCTAGTACTCAACAATTAACATACCAACTTTATGCTCCCTCTTTATCAAAGTTCCATAAAATAATCATTTTTTCCGAACTTCAAAAAAATGTTCTTTATAAATTAGGAGTACCTAAAGAAAAACAAATAATTATCCCAAACGGGGTTGATGAGAATATTTGGAAACCTTTTTGCGAAAAAAATAAAAAATATGCTCAGGTAAAAAACAAACTTGGAAATGAAAGAATCTTTTTATATATGGGTAGGATTGCCAATGAGAAAAATATCGAGGCACTTTTACGTTCTTGGCGCCAAACAAAAACTCAAAATTGTAAATTAGTTATTGTCGGAGATGGACCACTGAAGCCAACACTTGAAAATAGTTTTTCTAACCTTGCAAATGAGAAATTAATTTGGTGGGGTCCCGAATTAGATTTAGAAACTAGGGTAGCAATAATGCAAATAGCAGAAGTATTTTTCTTACCAAGCTTAGTAGAAGGTTTATCATTATCACTATTAGAGGCAATGTCTGCTGGTACTGCTTGTGTAGCTACAGATGCAGGAGCTGATGGAGAAGTTTTAGATAACGGCGTAGGAATAGTAATTTCAACTGATAATGTAGCTGCACAATTAAAAACTATAATCCCAATTCTTGTAGAACACCCTTCATTTACAAAAGATCTTGGAGAAAAAGCTAGAGAACGTATACTTGAGAGATACACAATTAATAAAAATATAAATTCACTCGAAAAAGTTTATATGAACTTAAAAGATAATTTTAAAAACTAACGAAACTCTTTACTTCGATTACTAGCTGAAACTATTGATTCAATTAATGCTGACCTTACACTTTTTTTTTCTAAAACTCTTAAAGCAGAAATAGTTGTTCCACCTGGAGAGGTTACTAAATTTTTAAGCTCAGAAGTCGTAAGTTTATTTTCCTTTATTAGACAAATAGTCCCTAGTATCATTTCCATAACAAGTTCCTCTGAAATTATTTTTGGCAATCCCCCGCTTAATCCTCCATCACTTAATGCTTCTATAATTAAAGCAATAATTGCAGGACCTGATGAAGTTAAAGCTAAAAAAATATCAAGGTAATTTTCAGTAAATTCATAAATTTTACTTGTATTTACAAATAATTTTTTTGTAAATTTTTTCTGATTTTCCGTAATTTCTTCTCCCCAAGAAATCCCAGTTAAACCTTTTCCAATAGTTATTGGAATATTTGTAACCACCCTCACACATTTATGATTAGGGAACTTTTGAGTAAGTCTATTTATTGAAACTCCTGCAAGAATTGAAATTATTAAATTTTCCTTGTTTTTTATATGATGGGCCTCGCTTATATCATTAAATTGTTGGGGTTTTATGGAAAGAAGTTTATATTGACAATCCCAAATTATTTTTGACTCTTTAGAACCTGATCTATAAACATTTATATTATGCTTATAATTTTTTTTTATATTTTCTAAACTTTTTTCTGAATTGACAACACAGAAAACATTCTCTGGCTGAATTAATTTTTTATCTAATAGAGGGGTAACTATAGCACTTGCAATATTTCCAAAACCAATAATCGCAATTTTATCTGTCACAGATTAATCATGAATAAGCACTTAATTTAGAATTACCCCACGCTGGTTCAGGAGTAGTATTTTTGCCCAAACTATATTGTGGTGTGTTTTCTGTAGGCAAAGAAGAAGGAGAAGCTTCTTCTGGTGATGAACTAGTTACATTTACACAACTTGGAGCAAAAAGAAAAATACTTTCACCGACTCTTTCTTGATGTCCATCAATTGCATATGTGCCCCCAGCAATAAAATCAACCGCTCTTTGAGCTTGATCAGGATCCATCATAGTTAAATTGAGAATTACGGTTTTTCTCTCTCTTAGTGCTTGTATAGCTTGAGGCATCTCATCAAAACTTCTTGGTTCCATTAAGCTTACTTCTGAGGATGAATTTGCGATCCCAGGCATACCCACTACTTTTGATGATCTGTTGTTATTCATAAAATCGAATGGATTTGAATTTGCAAGGGCATTTGCATTCTTTGGATTTTGTTTGAAATTATTAATATCATTTAATTCATCCTCTGAAGCATAATCCAACTCATCAAAATCATCATCGAGATACTCATCACCGGCAACAACTGCCTTTAATCTAGAAATAAGTGACACCTTTTAAATCCTCTTGAAATTGATTAATAAGGTTTAAGAACCTTAAGTGATAGATTCATTTTTTAAATGAATAAACTACCTATACTTAAATAACGTTAGTTGAACTTTACTGCAAGTTTATAGATAAGATTTTTATAAAAAAATAACTAATTAAGATCTACCTCCAAAAATCAATGATCCTAATCTTAACCAAGTTGATCCAGCATCAATAGCTTCCTCCCAATCACCTGACATCCCCATGGAACAATCTGGTAGTTGCAGTGAATCAGCGAGAGCACGACATTTTTTGAACAACCCTGAATTTTCTTTAGAGCTAAGTCCTTTAGGATTGATAGTCATCAAACCGGTTAATGAAATATTTTTCAACTCTTGAATTTCTCTCCATTTCAATATTAAAAATTCAGGATTAAATCCTCCTTTAGTAGGGTCATCACTGAACTTAACCTGCAACATTATTAATGGATTTTTCTTCTCTTCACGTGAAATATTAGCAATCTTTTGCAACTTTTCAAATGAATCTACTGAATGAATATATTTAAAATTTTGAACTATTTTTCTTATTTTATTACTTTGTATTCTTCCAATAAAGTGCCAATTTATTTGTTTAAGTTCTTTTAAGATTAATTGTTTTTCAAAAGCCTCTTGAACCTTACTTTCACCAAAATCGTTCTGACCTATATTTTGAATGGTCTTGATTTCTTGACTTTTAAATCCTTTACTTACTGCAAGAATATTTACATTTGATGGTATTTTATTTTTTATTTTTAAATAATTTGCAGGGTTCACCTTTTATAAGAAAGTTTGCGTAAATAAATTTTCCCATTTAGATAGTTCTTCAGATCCTTTTCTTCTAGTTTTTTGAAGGTTTAATTCGGCCTGATTTCGGGCATCTAAATAAGGTATAACTTCAAAAAAAACTTCTCTCTGTCGAACTTCTACCAAGAAAAACATTTTTTGAGCGTATAAAGTCGCATAAATATCCCTCCCATCATTCCCAGGAGAAACTTGGTATAACATACCAAATGTTGGATGGTTTAAATAACGCTCAGAACTCAAACCTAAAATATTGTGTTATTTATAATGCACCATACAGTTTTCTAAGAAAAATTGCTATGCAAATAAAACAAATCGATAATGTATTAACAATTACATTGAGAGATTTTGAAGGATAAAGAGTTCTAAATCTATTAGTTTTTATAATAATTTTTTTCTTTGAGAGTAATGATTCTGCTCCATGATCAATTCTCAGAAATATATTTTGAAATAACCTTTCCAATAAGATTAATAAAATATTAAAAGATTTCTTTAATCCTAAATTTCGAAAGTTTATTGATCTAACTGACACTGATTTAATGATATTTTGAAGTTCTTCCTGCACTAGAGGAATAAAACGTAATGCAATTAATAACTGAAAAAGCCACTTACTAGTAGGTAATCCAATCTTTCTTAATGGATACATAAACCAACTTAATCCCCATACAATGTCTTCCTGCAATGTGGTTAAAAGCATCAAATTCACACTATGAATAACGGTAAAGATCAAAGTGGAGGTTTTTATTCCTAGTTCAAAGGCTTTTCTTGATAAGTTATAGGGACCAAAATTAATAAACCATATCTTCTGCGAAGGAATTTGTAAAATATTCCATTCTTTTTGGCTTTCCAGTACTACTTGCAACTCATTGGGATTTCTTAAGTAGCCATCAAGAGATTGAATATCAGACGAGGCAAGTATTGATATACAGCCAATTAATAGTGATAAAAATGAAAGAAAAAATAATGATCGCCACCATACTCTAGATGGCAATAAACTTAAAAAAGTAATTAATAGTAAAAAACCAACTAAACTCAATCTCCATATTGGACCTGCCCAAATTGGAGTGATTAAAAATATCATTACGATAATTATTTTTAATCTACTATCTATAATTCTTAGCCAACTTCTATTACCATGAACGTATTGACCAACAGAAAATTTGGTTAGCAAATTCATTAATCTTTTTGAATTAACTCAATATTTTCTCTTTCGACTTCTTTATTTAAAGCTCTTTGCTGTTTTCCTCTCCAAAGTAAAATGAGGGGTGTGCCTTCAAAGCCTAAATTTACTCTAATTTGTTTTTCAATATATCTTCTATAAGTTATTCCAAATAATTTAGGGTCATTTACAAAAAGAGTAAAGGTGGGAGGTTTGTTCTTTACTTGAGTACCGTAATAAAGCCTACCTTGCTTGCCGCTTCTCTTCGTTGGAGGACTTTTCCAACTGAGTGATTCTTTAAGTACTTCATTAACTACAGATGTTGTAACTCTTCTTCTATGTTGATTTACAGCATTAAGAGCATGCTCAAAAATATTATCAACTCTTTGACCTGTTAATGCAGATATAAAAATCATTTTTGACCAGTGTAAAAAATAAAGTTTAGATCTAAGTTCTTTTTCTACTTGATAAATTGTTGAACTATTTTTTTCTACAAGATCCCATTTATTAACAACAATTATACAAGCTCTGCCTTGTTCTTCTATGCGCCCAGCCAGCTTCTGATCTTGATCAGTTACTCCATCTATAGCATCTATAACTAAAAGACAAACATCACTTCTATCTATAGATTTAAAAGCCCTATTAATACCAAAAAATTCAGTGCCATATTTAACATTTTTCTTTCTTCTAATCCCTGCAGTATCAATAATTTTCCAATGATTATTACCTTTTTTAATAAGCGTATCTATTGAATCAGTTGTCGTACCACTAATATCACTAACTATTGCTCTTTTTTCTCCACAGATTGAATTTAACAAACTAGATTTACCAACATTAGGTCTACCAATAATGGACATCATTATCTTTTCTTCATCATCCTGGATATTATTTTCAGGAAGTTCGCCAATAACGAGATCTAAAAGATCTCCAGTACCTGAACCATGAATAGCCGAAACAGGGTTAGGTTCGCCCAATCCTAATTTCCAGAACTCTGAAGCTAGGGATATTCCTAGAGTAGTCGATTCGCATTTATTAACAGCAACAATTGTTTTACAGCTTGAGTTTCTTAACCATTTTGCTATTGATAAATCACCATCAGTAACGCCTTGATTCCCATCTACCACCAGTAACGCGAGTGAAGCCTCTTCTAGAGCCAAGAAAACTTGGGTCCTTATCTCTGGGAGAAATTCACTATCATCGTCAAAAACTAAACCTCCAGTATCAACTATTTGAAATTCCTTACCTCCCCATGAAGCATTTTGATAAGTTCTATCTCTTGTAACACCAGGCTTATCAAATACTATTGCATCATTACTTTGGCAAAAACGATTAACTAAGGTAGATTTACCAACATTCGGCCTTCCGATAATTGCTATTGTAGGAAGAATCAATTCTTCTCTCCAAAGAAAGTACTATTCATTACAACTATACCTTTAATAGAATCATTTATCTTTTTGAAAAACCTTATTTAATTTCTGGATCGCCAAAATGTCCTTTAACTGGATTAACAGGTGGTGAACTAGGACTTGGCATTAATCCATTATCTTTTGAAAAACAATCATTTTCAATCGCCCAATAAATCAACCAGTTTACTACCGTTGCTCTTCTAGTTCTTCTTGGATAGAGTTCATTAATCTTATAACCTTTAAAATTAAGAAAATTTTTCAATCCCTGTTTATAGTCTTTTGGAATTGATCGAGTCAAATGTACTGAGGCTGGTCGCTCTGAAATAATTTGAGGAGCTTTTTCAAATTTTTCTGACCAATAAGAAGGAGTTAATGCGCTAAAGGTCCAATCATTTATAGATAGTTCTTTAGTATAAAAAAGTCTTTCCCAAACTAATTCACAAACAAATACATCACTAACCTTATCTTCGAGAACAAGAAATAATAGATCCTTACATATTGGCCATGTAAATTGATTTTCAACTAATTTTTCTTTTTTATACATTAATCAAACCTTATCAAAATCAAAGAAAAATAAGGCATAAATCCCTTTTTATATTGTGATGCATATTGAATAATTTGATCAGGCATCCCAACACTTAAAGCTATTAATGTTGTATTGATGATATCCTCTTTTTTTAAAATTTCCCTGACTAAATTCCATCTTTTGCCAACTTTCATAATGGCCAATACCGTTTTATTTGCCTTACTTTCCCTAATTAGGGTTGTTAATTCAGATTCTGAAGAAGAGCATTCTTTGATGATCAATGTCTCGCCTTTTTTTACTAAATCAAAATCATTCAAAGCTGCTGCTGCTGAAATAGAGGAAATACCAGGTATGGTTTTGGTAATAATTTCAGCATGATTATTTTTTATTAACCTCAAAATATTAGAAGAACTTGCAAATAGTGAAGTATCTCCAAGACAAAGTAAAACAACTGATTCGCCATTTTGTATAAATTTAACAATTTTTTCTACAGCATCAGACCATATTTCATCAGGATCAAAATCCTTCCTAGCCATTGGAAAGATGATAGGGATATTTTTTTTAAATTTGGTGTATTTCTTGACTATTTCCGCAGCGAAACTTTTTTTATTATCAGCTGATATTGGGAAAACTATAACTTTCGCTTTTTTTATTGCATCCACAGCAGCAATTGTTAAAAGCGATGGATCTCCAGGGCCTACACCAACTATGGTGAATGTTGGTAAATCAGTTTTATATCGATTAAGTAAACTTAAGAATTTGTTAATTATCATTTTTATTTTATTAACTTTAGCTATGTACCCTTGGCAATATAAAAGTTTCAGCTAGTATTGCTGACTCAATTTCAGACAATTCCTCTAACCTTTTGAAAGTTTGATTTTTAGAGAATTTAGTTTGCGCTAGTTTCCAGTAAACTCCAAAATGTCTTGCCTCACTCTCTAGCAGAGACTTATAAAGGGATTTAAACGATTTATCTTCAGAATTCAGCGCAAGCAAGCTTAATCTTTCATGACTTCTTGCTTCAATAAGTCCTGCTATTAAGAAACTATCAAGCATTCTATTGGGCTCCTCCTTTCTTATATTCTTGGCCAATTCAGCTCCATATGGAGGCGGTTTTAAGGACTCAAGAGAATGACCAAGATCCTTTAAAAAATAAAGTATTTTTTCAAAATGCTCTAATTCCTCTCTCGCTATTGGACTTAGAACTTCTGCCAGATTTGGTTCTGATGGATATCTAAACATCAATTGAATAGCTACTCCTGCTGCTTTTCTTTCACAATGAGCATGGTCAATAAGAATATCTATTGGATTAGATAATGCGAGTTTGATCCACTCATCTGAGGTCAATGACGATAAATATTTAATATGAGAAGTGGGCCTTGTAAAATCGACAAGCATTTAATCTTTAATACTCAAATATCCAATGATTCCTTCAAGAGCTAAGGAATAACTTGATATGCCGAATCCACTAATAATTCCTATAGCTTTATCTGTAAGAAAAGATTCTTTACGAAAATCTTCTCTACTGAAAATATTTGAAATATGTAACTCTACAAAAGGAATTTTTGATCCAATTAAAGCATCACGAATAGAAATCGAGGTATGAGTAAAAGCGCCTGCATTTATAAGAATACCTTGGATACTTTTTACAGACTCCTGAATTTTATCTACTATTTCTCCTTCGTGATTACTTTGAAAACATTCAAGATTAATACTTTTTTCTTGGGCAACTTTAGTTAAATCTTTTTCTATATCACTCAATGTTTTATTACCATATATTTCAGGTTCTCTAGTGCCCAAAAGATTTAGATTTGGTCCATTTATTAATAGTATATTCATCATCAATAAAGTCTTTTCAATTAAATGCTATCTAGAAAGAAACAAAAAAACCAAAACAATTTCACACAAAGTGACCATTAACTGATAAGTTCAAATAGTGGGGGTCGGTGCCCGAGTGGTTAAAGGGGGCGGACTGTAAATCCGCTGGCTCTGCCTACGTTGGTTCAAATCCAACCCGGCCCACTTTAAAATTGCCCTTGTAGCTCAGCGGTAGAGCACTCCCTTGGTAAGGGAGAGGTCTCGGGTTCAAGTCCCGACGAGGGCATGGCCAAAAGTATTGCAACGAGAAAAAAGGTAAGTAGTAAAAAAATATAAATATTGTTTCTTTGATTAGACAGGGGATCCTTGCAGAATTGATCAATATAAATGGGATCTCGTAGATCAGCATTTTATCCAAAATTTAGATATATTTGATAAAACTTTTATTCAGTAATGTCACTATCGTCATACCGTATGCACAGAATTTATCTTGCAGCGGCCATGAATTATGGTCTTGGTTCTAATGATCCTGAAGAGTTGGCCTACTACAATAAAATCAGAAAAGAGATGGATGATATGAAAAAAGAACCTTTTAAAAGAGGGATACCTCTTAATTGGGATAACCCCGAAGAAATATATAAATGAATCTAAATACTTTTTTATTAATTGATGGAAGTCTTATGCTTATTGGTCTGCCTTTACTGATGATTTTTAAAGGGAAAAAAACTAATCGAAATCACCCAAGATTTTAACCATATTCAAATTCAATTGTTGATCCTTTATCCGTATAAGGTAGTTCCTCAAACCGTACATATTTATTAGCCGGATAGCTTGCCTGACTAGTTAGAACATGATTGTAGTCGCCATGAGCAAATGTCTACCAAATCTACTCTAAAAGAAGATCATAAATCTGAGATTGAAGAAAGATCAGAAGAAGAACTTCTTGAGGAAGAAATCAGGAATCAGCAAACATTGGATAGCTTTGTTGAATCTGATAAGAACTGGAGCTGATTAAAACTTATTTATTAGGAGAAAGTTATGAACTTAAAAAGATCACCATTCTCAATCTTGAATAAAGAGAGTAGAGAAATTGACTATATCAAAGGAGTTTACAAGAGAAAAATTCAAACTGAAATTGAATCTTATAAAGATCCCGAAGATGAAGATAAGAGAGATACAATCCAAGCTCAAGATCTATTGATGCTTGATAAGATCTCAATTTAGTTATTCTTTTTTTTCTTCTTCTTATCCTTTTTTTTCTTCTTTACCTTTTCATAAACCTCATCCGCCTTCTGTTCAATATTATCCAGCTTATTTGAAAGTTCCTTTAAGGTTTCTGCTTTTCCTTCTTTAACTAAGGTATTTTTTAGCTCAACAATTTTAACAGGCTCTTCTTTAACTACAGTATCTTTTGTCTCTTCAGTTTTAATTCCAAACTTACCTTTTATAAAATTGGCTATAAAGATAAGAACAGGCACATGGGCTAGACCACCTATTAATATTCTTGTTTCTGAATAAGCCATTTAATAGTTAAAAGTTCTGAGATATTTAAGCATAAATTTAATTTTTAAATTCGTTTTATTAAGCCAATAAATATTCGTAATCATTTCTTGATTCATAGATCAAAAATCTTGCTATTAATTAAGCAGAGACTTTTTTATTAAATGCCATTAGACGTATTTCTAATGAACATGTGTGTTGTAGTTATAGCATTGCTTATCAGAAGAGAAATCAAACTTAAGAAGGCGAGATAAATTATGAAAACAAAAATTTTAAAAGAGCATTACATTCCAAATATCCATGCTATTACTATTTTACTAATACTTCTTCTATGTCTATGGTTACCTCTAGCACTCAGATTATTATTAATAATTTAGTCGAATTAATTAGTTAATACTTTTATCCTTAAACTCTTCTATATCCTAATTTTGTTTAAAAGATCTTATATGGAACTCCTGTTCCCTTCATGGCTTCAATAACTTTATCTCCCACAGTTCCGTAAAATTCAACAGATAAATCAGTTCCTATTTCAGCATGAGCCTCAAGATAAACACCTAATGCTGGATTAGCTAAATGAGCTAGTAAAGCATCATCATTTTTATAAACTTCTGACCATTCGCAACGAAGAGGATCATCAGAATCTTGATCAAAATTATGATGGAGCATTCCTGGTTCGTCAGCTTCAATAGCTTTATCTGTCATATCTGCAATTTCTAAGTATTCTGCAACCTTATCTTCCTTAATTTTTAAGTTTTGCAAGAAGCATAAATGTTGTATCTGATCCAAAACTAGACATAAAAAAAGACTCTTGCGAGCCTGAGTGATGGGGATTTCTATCATGACAAATTAATTAGAAACAAACAACTCCACCAATAGTAAATTTTTATTACTTACAAACACTATATATAGTGCTAGGATTTTAAAAAAGGCCGGGTGATGGGGATTATCCTGCTTTTTGACTGGGGCAAAGCTATCGCCCTTTTTTTTATGGGTATAACTTTCTAATAGCTTCTTGTTGTTCTTGTTTTTTTATTTCTTCAGCATCATAAACAGGACAATTATTCTGATTAAGTGATGAGAAAAAAGCACTTTTTTTAAAACGTTTGAATATAGGAGTCAATAGTAAAAGTTTCATTGCTTATATTTGCTAAATTGCTCAAACATACTTAAATACTGCAGAGGAAACACTCTGGTTAAATTTTCTATTCTCTCTTCATCCAATACAACACCCTCTGGTAATTTCTTAATTAACTTTGGAATAGCTTTTTTTGTTTCCTCTCTGCAGAAATTAATTCTATAAGTAGCTTCTTTTTTGATATTCGTTTTAATTAATCCATCTTTTTCAAGCATTGATTTTAAATCAAGATTATTTCCTTTCAAAAGAGCAATTAAAACAGTATCTGAAATTTTTAAAGCTTCCGCAGGTTCTTTATCTTTATTTATTCCAAATATCCAGGTACAGGCACCAACTCCTAATGCTCTTGCAATAGAATCATCATTTCCAATTTCATCACAAGGCAATCTAAAAGACTCTTCAATTTTTTTAGATCATATCCATTCTCACCTTCTGGAAAACCAGCTTGAGCAGAAAAAGGAAATTATAATATTGCAGGAAGAATTAAGCTTTTCACTTAAAAATAACTGTATATAACCGTTGAATCGTAAATATGACCTGCACTCTCAATTAATGGTTTCACTGCTGGATCTTCAAACATAGCTATTGATTTACCTTCTTCACCCTGCTCAATAAGAATTACACTTGTTGGATCATCTTTCTTTACACCTTTGTATAAGCAAATAATTCCGCGCTCTTTATTCATTTGTATATTTTCTTCGCTGTCATAAACCGCAGCCCATTCTTCAAAAGGGACGCTAATTTTGAATGTGAAAACGGTAGTTTCAAGAGACATAATAAAAAAGAGCTAGTTGCTCCCTATTCTAGATAGACAGTCAATAATCAAGAAAAAACTGGTGGATAAGGTGTTTGTCCATTCATTAATAATGTATCAATTGGTTTACAGATATTCATCAGAGCATCTTGTCCGAAACCTGGACCAGAGGGACCGTCTATAAACTCCTGAAACTCCTCAGCTGAAATACCCTCTTTTACTTCCCAAAAACAATATACAGGACCAGTTTTAGTTACGGCATTTGCAGAATGGTTAAAAAATCCTTTTTCTTTATTAGCTTCTACCGCATCATCCCATCCACCACCTGGTGACATTGCCGCATAAGCTGTTTCCCACCATTTTTCGGCCTTTCCTACCTTAAATTCATGTTGAACAATATAAAAAGTTGATGCCATAAAAATAATATTTGAGCTGATAATAAAGTTACTTGATATAAGTAAAGGGAAGATTAATTTATTTTGAATTCCTAAATAAAAAAGTTGGTTAAAAGCTCCTAGCCATCTACTGTCAATATATACAATCTAAATCAGAATCCAGATATTGCTTCATAGAAATCAGCGTCTGGCAGTATTTCCTTCAAGGGTTCAATCTCCTTGGCAGGGCCTTGGACCTGCACAGTAATATCTGACACTTCAAAAAGCTTGGGAATCATATGTCCCATATTTTTGAGATGAAATAAAGCGGCGGCACCATCTTTATATGCCTCTCTTACATAAGCCTTATCTGAACCGCATGTAGTGATATTAAAAAAAAGGCAGTCAGGTTCATTAGCTTTTGTCAGTACCAAAATTTCTTCTAAAAGAGCTATGCACTGGTCCATCTTCTCATCCTTGATTGTGAAGTGGGGATGGATAGAAACCATGGTTGTATCTAGAGACATTAATTTATAGATATTTCTCCTATCTTATTAGCAACTATTCTTTATGAACAAGTTAAAAATATGGATTATCTAAAAATTAAGAATGTTAATTTGGTATCGCATGTACCGTTTATATGTTTTTTGAAAGCTATTAATTGGATATGAGTTATTTTGCTGAAGCAAACCATATTGAATATGATGCATGGTTCGATGAAAACATCGACCCATTGGATCTTGTGAATTACTCAGATGAAAAGGAGTTCAGTGATTCGGTGCACTTTAAGTTCCATAAGATTTCCACTAGAAATTTAACGATTGGTTCTTCTGATAATTTTCACTGGTAAGTAAAAGATTTTTTACTCCATAAATATTTATGAATCTTAAGCAGAATATGTTCCATCACTTTCTCTTCTTGCCTTAGCTAATACAATTTCATCTACAACTTTTTCAATCATGTAAGCACTTTTTTTACCAAAACATTTTTCTTTTTTAATACTCTCAAAATCATTTGGGATTAAATCATTATATTCACAACAATCGCATTTAATATCAATTTTCTTTCCTCTGAAAACCTCTAAAGCTCTAGAAAAAATCCATTGCTGAACTGAGATACTTTCCCAACTATCAAAATTCGACCATTCATCAAAATCCCTATTAAGGATGCCTTTTAATCCATCAGCCTGATTTACATATACTAAGTATGAATCTTTTCTTGGTTCATCATTAATACCAATTGTTTTGACAGAATTTTGATTCATTAAATATAGATTGATTGAGTAGCCTTATAAATCTAGAGGATAATTTCAAAAATATAAAAAAAATGTCTCAAATAAGATCATTAATTGCTTTATCTAATCTAGAAATATGATTAGTATTTCTGAGTAATTCAAAATCCTTAAAATCAAAGCCCGGGCCAACACAACAACTCACTAAAGTAAATTCGCCTTTACTTTTTGCAGCTTGCCAATGTCCAGAGGGGATCATTTCTACTGGATTATTGGAATCTAAAATCAAATTTTTTATTAACTTATTATCATTATCTAGGCACCATAAATTCAGAGGGTCGCCCCTTAGATAAATCCAAATTTCATCAGCATTTTTTACTCTGTGCCAAGCACTTTTTGCATCTCTCTCCAAAAGATAATAAATTCCCGTGATAAAGTTTCTATTTTGGCCATCTTCCCTTATTAGAGAATTCTCACTCCTTACTATCTCTCTAAACCATCCACCCTCTGGATGAGGAGATAAATTAAATTGTTTAATTATTTCTGTGTTTTTTTTATCAGGATTCACATCACAAAAATATCTTTTAAATTTCTCTTATTGTTAAAAGCTAACTGAAAATAAATCAAAATAAACTATATTTTCTAAAAAATTAAGCACAAATAACTGACAAATCTACGAAATTTTTATCTTCATCTGCCAGTTCAGTAATGATTCTATTGAGCCATTCAGAGGTCGTTTCACAATAGCCTACATTTAAAATAGTTTTTTGCTTTGCTGTTTCTTCTTTATTCATAGTTAAAGTATTTTCATATAAATTAGTCTTTAATTAAATCTATGTGAATAAGTCTTAATTACTATCTATTTTAAAAAGTTGTATTTAATACAAATTTAAGAACTACTAGTAAACAAATAAAATTAAATCGTTGACAAGAAAATGTATACAAGTAAGAGTAGAAAAAATTT
Organism: Prochlorococcus marinus XMU1406; assembly: GCF_017696055.1. Lineage (NCBI taxonomy): Bacteria > Bacillati > Cyanobacteriota > Cyanophyceae > Synechococcales > Prochlorococcaceae > Prochlorococcus > Prochlorococcus marinus. The sequence goes on along the minus strand of NZ_JAAORG010000001.1, from coordinate 346,009 downwards.
ATGATTTAACCTATGAATAACATCAAGATTGAGGAATTGATGAAAGTAAGGTTCGATGGTATTGCTAATAGAATTGGGCAATTAAGCAAAAGGGAAAGTGAGTCTTTATTACTTGAGCATCTTGAGTGGTTGGAGGGAGGATGGGAGACTGAAGAAATCTTATTTTTAAAAAAGCCCTACAGAAAATGGTGGTTCTAACTCCACTTCTATAAATAATTAATGATGGCCTAAGGGACCAGGGCCAGATCCTATTTTATAAGAATTGTCTAAAGATTTCTCAACAAATAATTTCGCTTTTTGTATGGAATCAAATAGATCAAAACCTAAAGCCTTGTAACCACAAATAGCAGCACTCAAAGTACAGCCGCTACCGTGGGTATTTTTTGTATTTATAAAATTATTAAATAGCCACTCTTTTCTACCATTTAAGTCAAGAAAAAAATCCTTCCCTTTCATGTCTTTTAAACCGCCGCCTTTTATAAGTACCGCTTTAGCTCCAAGAGCAATAATTTTTCTTGCTGAATTTTCGATATCTTCTTTACTCCTTATTTCTAGACCAGAAATTAGATTTGCTTCATAAATATTAGGAGTTACCAAATCAGCAATTGGTAATAAGAGTTTTTTATAAGCATTAACAGCAGAATCTTCCAGTAATTTAGAACCAGTTCTTGTAACCATTACTGGGTCAATAATTTTGGTTATTTTGTATGTATTTAATTTTGAAGCAGTATCATTAATTATCCTTTCATTTAATAACATTCCAGTTTTTAAGGCATCAATACCAAAATCAGCAAATAAAGTATCTAACTGATTTAATAAAGTATTGTTCTCTACTGGTTGAACGCATGTAACCTCTATACTATTTTGTGCGGTAATACATGTAATAACAGAACATCCATGTACTTTAAGTGCCATGAAAGTTCTCAAGTCAGCCTGTATGCCTGCTCCACCCCCGGAGTCACTACCGCCTATTGAAAGCGCAATTTTAGAATACATAATTTATTAACTCGTTTTTGAAAGTACTATAAATAAATTTTAATTTAAATCAGAAATCTGAATATGCATTAAAAAAATTTAACTCCAATTCCATAGCTCTCCTGTATAAATATTTGGCCTGATTAATATCATAAGTTTCTTTATTAGTCTCAATAAGATTTTCAAGTGAATCTGCTAGCTTTTCAAAGCTCTCATCAGAATAAGTAATTATCCATTCTTTATATTTAGTGTCAAAATCCTCCTTATACAAACTTTTTCCTATCCAAGAATAAAGTCGCATACATGGAGTCATTGCAAACATTATTTCAACGGAGCTAAGTCTTTTGGAAGTTTCATCAAGGAAATCTGTATAATTTTTAGTAGCTTTTTTTATATAGTTATTAGACAAATCAATATCCCATTCTTTTGAATAAGTTTCATGAAGTATTAACTCCTCTGAAACGCCCATTAACAGTTCACTTAACTTCCTTATTGAGTACTTATCTTTTGATTTGGAAACAGCAAGACCATAAGCCTTAGCAAAAGTCTCTAAAAAGAAATAATCTTGAGCTAAATATTCTTGAAATATATTTTTAGGGAGACTTCCATTCATTAAACCTTGAACAAATTTTGTATTTAAACTTTGTAAAGCAATCTCATAATTATCCTCCCAAAGTCTTTTTGTTATTTTCATTTTTTTGATTTTTAGTTATTCTAAAATTTTTTATATTTTTTACCTACAAACTTAATCTTATTTTTCTAGGATTAAAAGAAAAAATTATGAAAGAAATAAATATCTTATGGTTTAAGAAAGATTTAAGAATTTTTGATAACGAAGCTCTTTGTGAGGCTATAAAAGATAATGATATCTTACCTCTCTATATTATTGAGTTAGATATTTGGAGCCAAAATACTCATTCATATAGACAATGGCAATTTTGCAAAGAAAGTTTAATAGATTTAAGAAATGCACTTGCTGAGATTGGACAACCATTAATTATTAGGACTGGCAATGTTATTAATATTTTTGATGAAATTAGTTCAAAATTTTTAATCAAGGGCATATATAGCCATCAAGAAACAGGAGATTGGCTTACTTATAAAAGAGATCAAAAAATAAGAAAATGGGCTTTAAGCAAAAATATTATTTGGAAGGAATTTCTGCAATTTTCAGTTTTTAGAAGAAATTTTGATAGGAATAATTGGTCTAAAAAGTGGAAAGAAAATTCCGAAAAAAACTTTTTTAAGGCTCCATTGAGAATAAATTCTATTAACTTTGATGCTGGAGAAATACCCTTAGACGGAATTTTTTCCTTTAAAAAAGAAAAGTGTCCAGGAAGAATGCAAGGTGGAAGAAAGAAAGGTTTAGAGAGAATGCAATACTTCTTTAGTAAGAAATTAGATTTTTATTCAAAAGATATTTCTAGCCCAGAAAAATCATTTGATAGTTGTACAAGACTATCCCCATATATTTGTTGGGGATGCATTTCATTAAAAGAAATTTTTAATAAGGCAAATATATCAAATAACAATAATTCCAGGATGTTAAAAAGTAGATTAACTTGGCATTGTCATTTTATTCAGAAACTTGAAAGTGAACCGGAACTAGAGTTTAGGGAATTTCATCCTTTTTTTAAAAATATTAGAGAAAAAAATAATGAATTACTATATTTATGGAGTTCAGGTAATACTGGCTTTCCTTTTATAGATGCATGTATGCGCTCATTAAATTTCAATGGATGGATTAACTTCAGGATGCGAGCTATGTTAATGTCTTTTGCTAGCTATAATTTATGGCTTCCATGGCAAGATTCAGGTTCTGAATTAGCAAATAAATTTGTAGATTATGAGCCTGGAATACATTGGAACCAATGCCAAATGCAATCTGGAACTACATCTATAAATACTAATAGAATTTATAATCCTATTAAACAGGGAAAAGATCATGATCCTCAAGGAAAATTTATAAAAAAATGGATACCAGAATTAAAGGATATATCACTTAACTTCATTCATGAACCATGGCTATTATCTAAATTTAATAAAGAAGAATATGAACAAATTAATTACATAAGACCAATAATTGACATCCCAAAAAGCACTAAAACTGCAAAGAAGAAAATTCAGGAAATCACTAAAAAGGATGGATATTGGGATATCTCAAAAGAAATTTATTTAAAACATGGCTCTAGAAAAAGACTTAGAAAAAATTTAAATAATAAAAAAATTGTTTCTAAGGAAAAGGATATACAATACGAACTGAAATTAGATTTCTAAATTTTATTTTCAGAAATTTCCAGATTACTTTTAGTGCATAGGAAAGTTTTTTAAATTTTGAAATTAAATATATAAATCCACGATGAATTAATGCAAGCTTTAATGTATCTATTAGATTTTATTAATTATGTCTGAAAGATTTGAATGGGACGATACCAATAGTTCAGGTATATGGTGGAGTACTAATGTAAGTATTATAGACGAGTGCATTTTGCTTAAAGAAGATACTCAATGCGAAGATTCTGAAATCGTCGAACTTCTTAGGAGTATTGCACAAAATATTGAAGATAATGGCCTTTAATTTTTAAAAGAATATTCTCTCTTTTAGAGATTTTGAATTCCTTTTACAGCTTTTATTAATTCGATACTAATACCTTTTTCACTCATTGAATGACCAGCATCATTAACAATAATTAATTCAGAATTCTTTAATTTCTTATTTAGATCCCAAGCACTCCTAACAGGACATACTACGTCGTACCTCCCTTGAATTATTTTTGTTGGAATCGATTCTATTATTTTTATATTTTTCAAAATAAAATCATCTTCTAAGAAAATATTATTAACAAAATAATGGCATTCGATCCTTGCAAATGCATCTGAAAAAGAATTAACTTGGGACTTATCAAAATCGAATTTTTTATTTATTAAATGACTAGTTGAGAGTTCCCATTTTGTCCAAGCTCCTGCTGCTTCTGATCTAAGATTTGCATCTGATGATGTTAGATATTTATAAAAAGAACTTATCAAATCATTTCTTTCTTCTTTTGGTATTACAGAAATATATTCTTCAAATTCATCAGGGAATATCTCACTTGCACCATATTGATAGAACCACAATAATTCAAACTTTCTACATAAAAATATTCCTCGCAAAGTTAAGCTCCTAACTCTTGAGGGATTTTTAATTGCATATATAAGTGAAAGTGTTGAGCCCCAAGATCCACCAAACAAATGCCAACTATCTATTTTTAATAGAATCCTTAATTTCTCAATATCATCAACTAAGTGATTAGTCGTATTTTCTTTTAATTCGGAGAAAGGAGTTGAAGAACCGCAACCTCTTTGATCAAATTGAATAATATCGAATTTATCTGGATCAAAGTATCTTCTATATCTAGGTTGACTTCCTCCTCCTGGCCCTCCATGAATAACTAGTATTTTTTTTCCATTTGGATTGCCAGATCTTTCCCAATAAATCCTGTGAATATCACTTACTTGTAAAAAACCCTTTTCACGAACTTCAATTTTAGGAAACAAGACTTGATCTTTCATTGTGCAATATTTTTAAACACTTAATAAATCCATATTATCCAAAAAGAAGTCAAGTTTAGAATTAGATTATTAAAAAAAAGGACTGGTGGTACAGTCCTTTTTGATATTTGATTTCCTTCTAACAGGATATAAAATTACATATTTTAAAGTCTATTTACTCATAAACCTAGAATACGTGAATTCGGGGATTTCTCTCGATAATTTAAGTCCCTATTGTCGCTAGTAATTATAAAGCGAAGTCTTATCAGACTAATTGATTGAACTTGAATTTTCGAATAATCCCATTCTCAGGAATACGCTTCCTATATTTTGGAATTTGCTAAATTTCAGGCGGACTATCAATCATTTAGATTGCCTCCGAACTCAACATTTATAAATTACTCCTTTTTATATTTTCAGTAAATCCGTAAATATGCTGATTTACTTATTTCTTAATTTGTAAGAGGATTTTAATGATCCTTTGTTTTTTATAGATAAATATAAAAGTTAAATTCTATAATACATAGTTATTCAGATTCATAGAGCAAAATAGATTCGATTATTCTTTTATCACTATCAGAAAGTTTATAATCTTCCAATTTCCACTCAACAAATTTTACACACTCATCAATAGAAGGATTCTTATACCGGCACTTACGCCACTCTCTAATCAAATCTGCCAAGGCAAAATTTATTTTTGTAGTAAGCATATTTACCAATCAGGGTAATTAAAATCTCGGCCAATAGGTTCTTCATAAAATTCCCCTTCTTTTATACCTTTATCATATTTTTCAATAATCTTTTTAGAAGAAGCTATTGAGGGAAATAAATCTCCTACATATATTGGCTCCATCGTAATTGATATAATGATTTTAATTATTTATTATTCTATATAAGAATTTAATAAATAGATTATTAATATTCATTATGGATTTCATCAAAAAGAACAAGATCTTAACACTAATGGCATTAATTGCAGTTTTATCATTTGCATTAGAAAAAGTAGGCATAATACACCCTTAAATTAATTAAGTTTATTTTATAAATACTTCCTAATGAAATAAGTAAACAGATAATATTACTGCAAAAATAAGTAATGGAGATAATAATGTAAAAATTAAAGTTGAAAGATTAATCAGCATAAATTTTAAATAAATACACAAATTTAATAAACATCACTTTTAAGCATTTGCAATATGTAAAATTTAAATTATTAGGATATAAAAAAACATTTGATTAAAGAAAGATATAAAGAAGAATATGAAGAGGGCTCTGACTTACTATGGCCTAGTGATAAAGAAGACAAAATAACTCGGCAATTTTATAAAGATTTATCTAATCTTTCAAAAAACATAAATTATAGTAAAAAGAAAAAGCTAAAACTTTTTGAACAAGTAGTTAGAATAATAAAAGACAAAGGCTGGGGTTAATTGATATTCAAACTAAAATGAAAAATGTAATGATACTAATTAGAAGTTTTTTTCTTTTAAGACCAAGATTTTTATCCACTATATTTTTTATTCCTATTCTTTATGGAATTGGCTGGGCTTTATCTCAGCCACTTTTATTGTTTAATTTTGAAAAAGATAATTTATCCTTAATTGGTACTATTATTACTTTCTTACTTTTTATCTTTTTACTCCCATATTGGTTTTATATCAAACGAAATAAATCAAGTGCTTGGATAATTCTTGGGATAACAAGAGACAAATTATTGAAAAACTTTTTCAATTTTTCTCAAGGTATTTTATTTGCTTTAGTTTTAATAATTCTAATTCTGGTACCACTATTGCAAAAAAATTATATTTCTTGGATAGGTGAATTCTCGCCAATAATATTGCTAAATTCTATTGTACTGGGATTAGGTGTTGGATTCGCAGAGGAAATAATTTTTAGAGGCTGGTTACTAGAAGAATTGAAATTTGAATATGGTACAAAAATATCAATAGTTTTACAAGCTATAATTTTTAGCTTTGTTCATAATTTATCAAATGAGATCTTTTGGAACATAGTAGGATTACGTTTGGGATTTATTTTACTTGGGATATTTCTATCATTAGTAAAAATTAGAGATAAAGGTTCTTTATGGAATTGCATAGGAATTCATGGAGGACTAGTGGGAATTTGGTTTTTATTAAATAATGGATTAATAGAATTCAAAGAAAATACGCCTTCTTTTTTAGTAGGGCCTTTTACACAAAATACTCCAAACCCAATCGGAAGCTTTAGTGCAATTTTAATATTACTTTTATTATGTGTTTTTTATACCGTACAATCAAAAAAGATTTTTACTAGACGTTTTAATTAGATATAAATACCGATTGATTTTTGATTAGTAATTGTCAGATTAAAATAAAGCTTAATATTCATATGAACTTTGATGCAGGAATAAGATTTATTGAGTTTTTAATAATTTTTGGAGTTACAAACTATCTAATGATGTTGAGAAGATATGAAAACGACATCAAAAAAAAGAAATATTTGCAACAGGAAAAAATTTCCAGGCTATACCCTAAAGGTTCATTTATTTTCTGAAATTAAAAAAAAGTTTTTGTAGAATTTCCTCACCATTTTTTATTAGTTTTTTGCCAACCTTCATTTAACAATTTTTTCCATAATAATCTCGCTTCTTCAATAACAATTTTTTTTCTAGTTTTCATTAATGGAGGATTTTCTCCATGAATTCCCATAATAATTCCTTCTTCAATAAACATATAATCAACAGATTTATCAGAATAATCTCTATCTTTGTAGAAACGCATCACCCCTACAAAATTAGAGTCAATTAACCAGAAATCATTAGTTGAATTCAATAAACCAAAATAAAATTAAATTTATCACATGCTTTGATTGAAATCTGCGAGGAAAATATTTATTTAGTTTATTCATATTTGATATATTTTTTCTTTTTGTCTACTTTTTTTCAATTCGCCGCGTTTTTTCTTAACCTCAACTCTTTTCTTTTGTGATGCTTTAGTAGGTTGTGTAGATTTTCTTAATTTAAATGGTTTATTTAAAGCATTTTTTATGATTGAACTAAATTTCATTAAAGCTAGCTGCCTATTTAATAATTGATTTCTGTGTTCTTGAACTGCTAAACGCAAGCTATTATTTACTAGTTTGTTTTTCAAGTTTCTTTTAAGAATTTCTTTCTGATAATCATTTAATACTTTGGAATCTTCTAAATCAAAAATAATCTCTACTCTGCTTTCAATTTTATTTACATTTTGCCCTCCAGGACCGGAGGATCTGGAAAATCGCCACTTAATTTCGTTGGATGGGATTACTAATTTTTTAGTAATTTTTAAATCCATTTTTAGTTCTTTTTAATTTAAATTTTTAGAATCATCTCCTTATACTTTAAAACATACCTTAAAATTCGATCGGTAAATACTGGGCGGTTATGTTAGGTAAACCGAAATTCGGTGTATTTGCCGTATCAATATCTTCGGTATTTATCCTTTAATATTCCAAAGAATTATTAGATATTAAATCTGTACTAATTCAAAGGTCACTTATGTATTCAATGTTTGATCTTCTTTTTGAAACACCTTCATATCGCCCTGTATATGTTATTTCCGATAGTGAAATGAAGGAGTTAAAGAAAAACCAACATCAAGAAGAGCTTGATGAAATTACAACACAAAAAGTAAGACTTGAAGATGCTTTTAAAGCCCAACTAAAACATCTTGAAGAGAGAGAAAAAGAAGTAAAAAAACAACTTAAAGTACTCTCAGCCTCAAAAGATAAATAATTTATTTTTATAGAAATTACTTTTTTCAAAGACGGTTAAAAACCGTCTTTTTAAATTCTTCTAGTTTTAAGGTATCTATTAAATCCACAGATTTTAAAAATATTTTCCATAATTAGAAAATGAATAACAATAAAGAAAAAATAAGAATGTTCTTACCCTTTAGTTGGGTAATTTGTGCAGCAATATCTTTTGCTTATATAAATTCACATTTAATAAATACCTAACATAAATGTCTTATCCCTCAAGAGACGAAATACTTGCATCTTCAAAAGGGTGGGTGGCATCTTTTTTAAATTTTCTTCCTGGTTTAGGATCGGGTTACTTATATCAAAGAAGATGGAAACCCTATTTTTTTACCATCACTGCTAGTACTGCATGGTTCGCTTTAGGTATTTTTTTACAAGGTGATTCAGAACCTTCTCAAAATGAACAAATAATTGGGATTTCTGGTCTTTTTTTCATATCAATATTTACAGTTATAGAAGCCAACTTGGCTTTCAAAAAAGCAAGTAATAAAACAAAAGCTGAAAAAGAGAAAATAATATCCTCTAACAAAAAAGGATGGTTTAAATAATTCAAAAAATTAGATCTAAATAAATATTTTGTTTGTTCTAAGTTTTTTTAATTTAATTAAAAATTACCATATATAAATTTTAAGATAATTTAAAAAATTTTAGTTATAAAAAAACAAAATTTCTTTTTCTTTGAGACCTTCCCATCCCGAGTCTATTAATAATTGATTCAATGTTTCTTTATCAAAATGCTTAGAACCCGTTTTGACGCATCTATTTCTCATTGATTTTTTAACACCACTCCTTTGTCTTTTATTCTCCTCATCAATAATTCTATTGTATAGATCAAGCATTTTTTGAGGGATTGGAGTACCGTCAAGATCCACTCCATTTTGAATAGCAAGATCAACAGCCTGCATTCCCATTTTCTTCATATAGTTAAAAAAGCTGAAACTATAATAAAACAAAACATATTAATCTAAAATTATTTGAATAATAATTTATTGATTTTGAATTTCCTTAAGTACTCTAATAGCCTCTTTAATGTGTTCAGGACCATTCAATAAATCTCTAAAAATATGCCTAACTGTTCCTTTGCGATCAATAACATAAGTTACCCTACCATCCATAAAACCTAATACTTTAGGAACTTTAAAAGTTTTCCTAAGAGAGTCATTCGTATCACAAAGTAATGGATATTGTAATTTATTTTTATTAGCAAATGCCAAATGACTTGAGGTACTTCCATTACTTACTCCCCAAACTTGTGCACCTAATACTTTAAATAAGTCATATTTATCTCTAAATCCGCAAACTTCTATAGTGCAACCCGGCGTATCATCTTTTGGATAAAAAAACAAAACAAGGGGATTTTTTAAACCCTTATTTGATCTTTTAACTCCATTTTGATCCATTAAAGAAAATTCTGGAATTTTATCTCCAATCTGCACAATAAATCTTATAAAATTCCATATTAGAGGTTAATATGTTTTTTTTGTGGCCTTGAAGTAAATAACTGATATTAAAGTCAGTTTTTTTGTTTTAAAAGATACTAAAAAATTATTGAAATAAACTAGGGTGAATTTAACTATGGTAAATTTATTAATTCAATAATATGGAATTAATAATTTATATTATTTTATTTCTTATTCTTTTTTTGGGAGTTATTTTTAATTTAAAAATAACTAATTTTAAAAAAGTTAAAGAAATAAGAAACAAAGCTAAAGATTATTCAAAAAAAGAATAATTAAATATATAGTGCTACAATTAAAATTCAATTTTTTCATTTGGAGTAAATACTGAGCAATATTTTTTTACTAGGTCCTTTGGCTGACTAGTGGAAGAATCCGTTAATTTTAATTTTAGTTTTTCTATAGCCTCATTAGCATTAATCTCACCGAGTCGATATCTTGCACACGTATCCAATACTTTAAACATTTTTGTGGTAACGGCTTCAGCTGGATAAATTAGAAAAAATAGGTAAAAAACAACAAATAAGTACTTCATTTTTTTTAAGATAGTAGATATTTAGCAAATAGTTTCAATAATTTAGAAAAAATTAAATTTTAATAGAATAATCTAATTTGAGTTGAATCTAGGATTTCTATAAAATAATAATAAAAGAAATTAAGATAAAATAGCGTTAGTAATAAATAATCTCGGTGAAAATGAGAAAATTAATAGATAAACATAAAACTCTTATTAATTGGTACCAAAAAAAATTCAAATTGAGTGATTATCAATTACTTTGGTTAGTTTTCTTTAAAGGAATATTAATAACAATAATATTTTTCAAAATTTTTTAATTTTAATAAAGCTGTTCCGAGAATGAAATTTTCACATGATTTGACTATATTTAATAGTATATTTCCTAATTAGTTAAATAGTTATCAGCTATGAATATTTTTGGTGTAGGTTTGCCTGAAGTTACTGTAATTCTTATCTTAGCTCTTTTAATTTTTGGTCCAAAAAAGCTTCCAGAATTAGGAAAACAGCTTGGTAAAACTTTGAAAAGTCTAAAAAAAGCGTCGAATGAATTTCAAAATGAAATCGATCAAGTTATAAACGAAGAAGATAAAGATGAATCTCCTAAATCTATAGAAAGCAATCAAAAAAATGAAATTAATCAAGAAAAAATAGATTCAGAAAACAGCAACAACTAATATCTTGGATAGGCCCATAACCCCCGTAGACGAATTTGAAAGAGCATTAGATAAAGCAGCTCTTACTAAAGAAGAATATGAATTAATAGACTACATCCGCTATACAAGTGTTTTTACACAACCTAGTCTTATTAAAGATTTAAAAAGGCCATCAAAACCTCCTCTTTTGTCAGTTCTATGTCAAATTTGCAGAAAAATTGGTTCGGAGATGCCAGATCATTTCAAAAAAGTAATTGAGTGGTCAATTGAAATAAGTGATCACGATACAAAATGGGATGCTCATTTAATTTGCGCAGAAGCATTGAATATAGACAAGATTCCTTTAAGTCCTATTCATGGGACAACTCTATTTGATGTTCTTGTTGTACACAAAGAATTATTTCTTGGATTTGATTAAATTAAATTAATCATCTAAAGGCACGGAATCAGTATCTATAACTTCCGAATCATCATAATTATTTATTTTATTTTCAATCCAGTTATTTATATAACCAACTAAAGGCAATGAACCTCTATAAATAAAAATAGAAGTAGGCAAAGCGCTTAATAAACCGACTAAAGGACTTTTAAAAAGTAATCTTCCGGCTTTAATGTTAAATAAAATAATAAGCGCTGAGGGAACTATAACTTTAACTACTGTTTTGAGCGCCTCGAGCCAACCAACACGATATGTCCACCATATTAAAATTATGCCAACTATGTAGAGGAATAGGTAAGTCATAAAAATAGTATAATGATTATCTATTTATCTTGTTCTTACTAAGAAAAAGATTTTATAAATTTTTTTAACATCAATTAATCAAGTTCTAGTAATGAGTTTTTCTGAAATAAGAAAATTTTTAATTAAGATGCAATCTGATGAAGACTTAAAAAAGCAGGTTACTACATCCTCTACAGCAGATGATGTAGCCCTAATAGGTCAACGCTTAGGTTATGACTTTTCAGGAGATGATCTCTTAAGATTTAATGGACAAAAAGTTGATAAAGTTACCGTAAGAAAGGTAGATCATCCAGGAGAATACCACTAAATTAAGACTTAACCCATATTGCAAGCCCTCCGCCCCTGCCTCGTGCACATAACCAATTACCTTTAGTGCTAATTCCTACAAGTGAGAAAAAAGGCATCTTTTTATCTTCTGGTTTTTTTAGTTCCTTATTAAATATTGGAAGGCTACTAATACAAATTTTCAATTCTTCAAAATAGAAAGCCAATAGAGGTCTGAGCCCTTTTAATTCTGCCCTGCCTGTAAAAGTAATATTTAATAATCCGAAATTAATTGAATTTTTTATTTCATAATTAATTTGATCCTCTTTATTTATACTTTTTAATTCGAGTCTTGCCGACAATACTTGGAGAATTGAACTGGGTATATTTTTGATTTCATCTGACTCCTTTCCCCATACATACTTGAACTTCCATATTCCTAACAATTCCTCATGTACAATTCCGCTACCATTTTTTTGAGAATTTTTTTCTAATAGCTTTATCTCATTAATATCAGGAAAGTTTTTCATAATAGATTTTAATCTAAGAAACAAATACTAAGATAACTTCACAAAAAATGTTCTTAGTTAGAAAATCTCCCAAAAAGATTTCTTTGTTTCAATATATTTCCAAAAAAATAATTTTTTGGCACACATAAGGAACAAGATCTCGTTATTATGTTTACATAAAGTAACTAAATCAATGGATTTTATTTCTAAAAGTCAAGGATACATACCTCTTAAAGCAGTTCCTTACATATTCTTCCTAGCTGTTGTACTAAGTATTACAACTTCAACTAATACATTTGTCTAAAACAAATTAGTTTTCTAGAAGAGTAAAGTAAATATTTAATGGATATGTATGATGTTGTAATAGTTGGTAGTGGAATAGGGGGGTTATGTTGTGGTTCGATTCTCGCTTTATCAGGTAAAAAGGTACTTATATGTGAAGCACATAACCAACCGGGAGGTGTTGCTCACAGTTTCAAAAGAAAAGGTTACACTTTCGAATCAGGTCCTTCATTGTGGAGTGGAATAAGTAAATGGCCGACAACTAATCCTTTAGGGCAAATTCTTAAATTACTTGATGAAGAAGTTGAACTATTTCAATACAAAGGTTGGCAAGTAATTGTCCCAGAAGGCAATTTTAATCTTGATGTGGGGGAAGAACCTTTTAAACAAACAATTAAAACTTTAAGAGGTGAGAAATCTGTTACAGAATGGGAATCATTTATTTCCGGAATAAAACCTCTCAGCCAAATAATAAATGAAATACCTTTACTCTCATTTTCTCCCGAATCAATAAATTTCTTAGATCTAATAAATTTAACCTCAAAATTTTTACCTAATATCAAGCAAATACCAAAAATTAATAAAGGCTTTGGGAATTTAGTAAATAATCATCTAGAGGATCCTTTTCTCAGAAATTGGGTTGATTTATTGAGCTTTTTGATAAGTGGTATGTCAATGCATGATACAAATACAGCTGCGATGGCTACTTTATTTAACGAATGGTTTGAACCAAATTCATACCTTGAATACCCCAAAGGAGGTAGTGAATCTATCGTAAAAGCCTTAATTAATGGATTTAAAAAAAATGGAGGAGAATTAATTCTCTCTTCGAGAGTAAAGACAATTAACTTCAATAAAAATTTAGCCACTGGTATAACTCTTAATAATGGTTCTAGTTATAGGTGTGAATCTGTTGTCACGAATACTGATGTTTGGAATTTAAAAAAGTTAATTCCAAATGAAATTTCAAAAAAATGGAATACAAAAGTTTTGAACCCTAATAAATGTGATTCTTTCCTTCATATACATCTAGGTTTTGATGCTGATGGTCTTGAAAATTTGCCAATACATGCGATACATGTTGATGAGTGGGAAAAAGGTATAACCGCAGAAAGAAATATAGCTGTATTTTCAATCCCATCTGTTTTAGATAAAAATATGGCCCCTAAAGGAAAACATGTTCTTCATGGATATACTCCCGCAAATGAACCTTGGGAAATTTGGGAAAACCTAAATCCAAATAAATTAGAATATAGAAATTTGAAAGAAGAAAGATGTTCAATATTCCTTCATGCAGTGCGAAAATTCATCCCTGACATAGATGAAAGGATTGATTTAAAAATGCTAGGAACCCCAATCACTCATAAAAAATTCACCAATACTTATTGCGGTAGTTACGGCCCTGCATTATCTGCAGCAAAAGGTCTTTTCCCAGGCTGCAAAACTCCAGTGAAAAATTTATTTACTTGCGGTGCAAGTACATTTCCAGGTATTGGAATTCCTGCTGTTTCAGCAAGTGGTGCTTACGCAGCGGAAAAAATTATTGGTAAAAAAGAATTTAAAACTCTTCTTAAGAAAATAAATTTATGAATCAAATTCTTTGTAACTCTACAAATACTTAGTTAAGAAATAAGAATAAAGAAAGCAAAAACATTCAATAATGATAATCTTTATCTGAACATAAACTTAACTTATAGCTCTTATATGTTTTTCTTATCAATTCCTCAAGCCTGGCATTTAGTTGGCACTTGGTCAGAACAACTTCCAAACGAGTCAAATCTTATAGGAATGGGCCAAACAGAATTAATGATGACTTTACATTCAATATTCGTTCCTCTCTTACTTGTAATTTCATATTACCTATTCAATAGACTTAATAAAAACGAATCAAAGAAAATTAAAGGATGATCGTTTAAGGTTTACTTAGCTGAACTTCTTCTAACTACTTTTCTGCCTGACGAAGTATCAACTCCGCTAGAATCTTTAGTTTGTGAATTAGTTTCAACATTATCAACATCACTTTTATCCATTTCTGCGCAAACACCTACTACCATGGCAGCTTGCATTTGATCTGGCAAATCTCCAATAGTTAATAAGGCCTTTAAAACTAATTGAAGTCGAGTTTGCCGATCTATTTCAGGTCTTAGTTTTTTTACGGTATTCCAAAGTTCTTGGGTAACTTCTTTTAAAAGTTCTCGATCTACAGCCAAATTAAATCCTTCTTGTATTTCTACTAATCTAACAAAAAATAGGATCTCGTAAAATAATATTCAATAAAAAGATTGTAATATATATTTTTCTATGCGAATAGAAGTTGCATTTGTTGATGCAATTCATTCTTCTCTTGCAAAAGTTCATCCTTTTCAATCTTTTTTGGAGTAAAAGTTCTATAAAAATTTTTTTTAATCTTTATTGGAGTATTTTCAAACTTTGCATTTTTGCTTATTAGAGAATTCCACTCTTTTGAATTAAAAGTGGCGTAAGGAGAAGATGAAATCACTTTCATATCTTAATAATACATGTGTACTAATATTAGTACATTTTTACTATCTTGCAACAATTGCTTCCACTTATCTTAATTTCAAAGTATCTTTATTAATGGATTTATTTTTTTTATCTAATTTGTAGGAATAATAAGTTTGATAAATGAATTAAAGTATCATATATAACTTATTTATCCTTTTTTTTAGTGTCTTAAAACTTTTCTTGCTAAAAACCTTTTAAAATGATGAATTTGTTGAAATTAACATTGACAAGATATATTTAATAATCCTTCCTATAAAAAGAATAATGAACTAATAAAAAATGCTTCTTAGTAATGCAAATAGACTAAAGATCCAAGGCATAATTAAAAGAATTGCTCAAGATAAAACAATTACATTAGAAGAAAGGATATATGTGGAGAAATTTGCACACCATAATTCGACCATTTCTCTTTGGCTGAAAAAAGCTAACAGCTTCAGAAGAAATGGTACAAAAAATGATGGGGGTATTGATAACCTCTTACAATCATTTGGGATAGATGGACTAGATAAAGAAAATCATTTCAACCCAAATGAAGATGATATATCGGATTGGTTTGGCGGTGCTCCTGGTTGGCTAAGGAGAAGCTAGATTAATTAATTATTCAACTTACCCAAGCTATCTTACACAAATATATACTCATAAAAGATATGAATACCCAAAAAACCCATGGTATAAATTTAATCGGAACTAAATATTTTTTTGAAAAGGTTTTCATATAGATTTTTCTTTTAGATTATTTCATCCTTACTGTTTTTGAGAATAGGTTTAATTGCTCTATTTATAAATTGAAAAATATTCAAAACTTCAAAGATATTAAATCACTTTAAGTAGATAAAAGTTAATCAGCCCTAATAATCACAATCTAAGCAACTTTTTTTTCAATATTCATTGAAAAATTTACTATTTTTGCCTCATCATGATCTGAATCATTCCAATACTTTATAAGTCTTTCTAATTCATCAATCCTCTTTTTAGCATTTGCAATTTTTTCAGTATTTGTCATTTAAAATTTTTATCTATACCAATTAATGCATGAAAAAAAAATATTTCAATGAAAGTAACAATTTTTAGAATATAAACATTAATTTCTATTTAATTTCATAAATATTTTATTGCCCTCATGCGGCTAAGTAATTATACTTAAAGAAAAACGAAATTTATGAAGAAATTAAATTCTTTGATTTTGAATAGTAGTGTTAACTTCTTAGACTTCATATACTCTGGTAGATCTTTGCAAAGATTTTGGGTTTTAGAAGTAATAGCAAGATCACCTTATTTTGCATTTCTTTCAGTTCTACATTTTAAAGAATCCCTAGGAATTAAAAATGAAAAAACAATGATTTTAATGAAAGAACATTTTTATCAAGCTATTAACGAAACTGAGCATCTTAAAGAAATGGAGAGAAGAGGAGGAGATAGGTTCTGGATTGATAGATTTTTTGCGAGACACCTTGTGCTTTTCTATTACTGGATCATGGTTTTTTATTATTTCTTCTCTCCAGCTAATGCTTATGATGTCAACATAAAAATCGAAGAACATGCATTTGAAACTTATTCCAAATATTTAATAGATAATCCAAATGATCAAAAAATAAAAGAAATTGCTCAAGATGAATTAAATCATGTCCAAGAACTTAACGAAGCTTTGTCAATGCTCACTACAGTTTAGAATAGTGATGAGAAATCTATTAGCAATATTGAAAGCATCACCGAAGAAGATATTAATCCTAGGCTAATCATCAATGAGACATAACCTTTTTTTCTAGGCAATTTATAAAAAGATATTCCAATAATTAATATCATTATTATTGAGAAAAAAATTATAATTTTTTCGTTTAATAAATTGAGATGTATAACTAAATTTTTTTCTTCAAAAAATTTGAGAAATTCAGATAAAACTAATTCTTCTTCTATTTTCTTAAAATAGTCAAATGAGCTTATAAAAGCAGTACTTAATAAAGATAATGCAACCAGTGCAGTAACTGGTTTTGTTAACCTGTTAAGTGTTCTGTTAAAACTTACCAATAAAATAAAAATAAATAAAGAAGTAACTAAAGGTATTAAAGGTATAAGAATTATTGAATTTATGAAATTTCCCACGAAAATAATATGTATCTAACTTAAAATTTTATATTATTTCGACGCTTTATTTTATTAAATAAGATTTTTTAAATTCTTAAATGTAATTAGTACCTATTGCATTATGTGTAAATTGATACCAAAATTAAATTAGTATTGAAAAATAAAATGTTAGCCATTTCTGAAATTATTATTGCCAGTGTTATCTTCTTAGGAATTGTATATTGGGAAGTTAAATTCCTATATGCCAAAACTACTGTAGCGAAATAACTTCACTCAAAACAGGAAAATTAAAAACATAGAAAATTTAAATAAAATTTAAGAATTTGAGTTGACAAAAAAAGCTCTAAATATGAGAGAATAAACACAATTATTTAAGCTATCTTATGAGCGAAGTCCAAAATTCTAGTACTAACACAACTCAGGAACAGCAACAGCAACAGCAACAATCCTATTCAGACAACAAAATTAATTCTGCTGAGAGTGAGAGACTTTATCTTGAGATGAAAAAAGCTTGGCTTTAAATCTATTTCGTGTTTGAAATAATATTTCTATAAATTTTTTAAAAGTTTTTTTTAATTTTGAAGTAATCAATACTTTTTTATTTTCTATACCCTCTAAATTTTGTTTAGTCGCGAGAGTAATTTGTTGAGAAAACTTAAGCAGTTAGAGAAAATTAACGGAAGACTAGCAATGGGAGGGTTGATATATTTAGTTTTTACAAAATTAGTTTCCAACCGTGCTGACATATTAGACCAGCTTAAATCTTATTTAATTTAAGAAATGAATTGGAAGTATTATCCAGGAATATTTCTTTCTATATAAGCGTCAGTTAAAGCTAAAATTAACCCCAATAATGTTGAAAATATAGCAATTTCAGTTGATTCCATTTTATTTTTGAATTACCCCTAGTTTGCTAAATAACTCAAAGTTCGGCAACAAAACTAATAACTTACTATAGTACATATATACTGTAAGCTATTTATTGTGAGCTCAGTAACTCCTGAGTTTCTTTTCGTTAGGCCTGGTGATTATGTCGCAATTAAAAAAGAAAATTGCGAAAATACTAATGAAAAGAATAAAAATTATTGGATCGGTCAAGTTATCGACTGTATTGGAGGAGCTAGAAATCCAAATTCATGGACCTTGTTTCAAGTTGCCAATATTGATAATGGAGAGATCACTATAATCAACGCAGATATTGTAGAAAAAATTTTGAAACCTTCTGAAAGTTAAGCTTATGGATAATCAAACAAACTTCCTTCAGTATTACAAAAACAAAAGGCATAATATCGCTTTAAAGGGAATTACCCCAGTTCCAAGCAGGCAAGTCCGTATACCTGATTCATTGGGCAGGGAGGTTGAATGCCTTTATACATTCTGTAAGTTTTTGAAATTTCCTCAAATCCCAAACTTGATAAAAGATAATTTGCATAAGGATTCAGATTAGAGCAATCCAATAAGATTTGGGCATCTAAATCACCAACTAACTCTCTTATTAACAATTCAGCAAGTGGTGGAGTATCTGCTAAAAGAGGTCCGATTCTCCAGCCTTGCTCATTATCCTCCAATACACAAGGTCTTATCCTGCCAAATCCATGGCACATCGCATTATTATCGACAATTGCACTGACATTACCATGAGAATTTTTCAACCAGTCATTTAGAAAATGTGGTCTTGGACTAGGTTCTCTTTGATCATCATAAATTAAGACCGCTTCAGAGGAAATTTTAGTACCCGGGACAACTTTAAAAGAATGAAATTGATCTTTATAGAAATTTCTCAATGGCAAATCTTGAGACCCATTTAATTTCCATCGATTTGTAATGGAAGATTTTCTAAACCCCCACTTTGCGTAATCATTCAATCTATCTGGGGCAGCCTCAAGACCAATACAATCAACATTTTTTAAATATTCGAGGGCATGTTTCCATAATCTCACTCCATAACCATTATTTCGGAATTCTTTTTTAACGATAAATAAACCTATAAAACCATACGAGGAATTATATTTTATACACGCAATAGAACCTATAGGATTATTGTCGAGACAAGCTACCCATACCCCTTGTTTATCTGTATTTCTATAAATTGATACGTCATCCATTCCAGGAGAAAATCCTTCTAACCTTGCCCAGTTTGTGACTTCTGGTATTTCATTTATAGATATCAATCTAATTGAAAATTTTTCCCTCATAGAAACATACTAACCAAGAAATTTTTGAATTTTTAAAGGCAATATTAATAAATTTGATTATTTCTCATAAATCATTCACTTTGATTTAAGTGAATAAAAACCTTAGTTATTTACAATTTATCCTCTGATATATTTAATACTATTCATAGGAATAAAATGAAAATTTCTGATAAATTTCATTTAGAAGACATTAATAGATTAAAAAATACAGTTCTCACTGGTAAAACCGATGATATAAAATGGCGGATCCAACAACTCAATATAGTTTCTAAACTTTTGGATGAAAATAAAAAAGAGATAATAAAATCACTTTTTGTTGATCTAGGTAAATCTGAAATTGAAGGGCTTTCAGAAATCCTTTTAGTGAAAGAAGAAATTTCACTCATAAAAAAGAAACTCAATTCTTGGATGCGACCAAAAAAGATTGATACACCTTTTTATCTATTTCCATCATCCTCCAAAGTTATTTATGAACCTCTTGGGTGTGTCTTAATTCTTGGTCCTTATAATTATCCATTACTTTATGTTTTAAAGCCATTGGTAAATATTTTCTCAGCGGGAAATACTGCAGTTATAAAACCATCAGAGAAATGTCCTGCGACTTCAAAACTTATTAAAAAGCTTACTTCGAAATATTTCTGTAAAGATGTCCTAATGACAATAGAGGGTGACTATAAACGATCCATAAAATTAATTAAACAAAATTTTGACCATATATTTTTTACAGGAAGTACTGAAACTGGAAAATCTATAATGAAATTAGCTTCAAAAAATTTAACTCCATTAACTCTTGAGTTAAGCGGAACAAATCCTGTAATTATTTTAAAAAATGCAAATTTAGAAGTGGCTGCTAAAAGAATTGTTTGGGGCAAATTTTTTAATTCTGGTCAATCCTGCATGGCTCCTAATCATATCTTTGTAGATAAAGAAATTGAAACTTTTTTTATAGAAAAATTAAAGAAATGCATAGTAAGTTTTTATGGAGATAATCCAATTATTTCCGAAAACTTATCAAAATTAGAGAAAAAGCAATTTACATCAACTGTAGAAATTCTAAAACAATATAAAAAAGAAAAAAGAATTTTATTTGGGGGGACTTTTAGTAAAACAAAGTTGAAAATATCTCCTACAATTTTGAGATCTAAATTAAATGAAACAGATATCTTGCAGAAAGAACTATTCAGTTCACTACTGCCAGTAATTGGAATCAATGATAAGGAATCAGCTTTAAAACAGATTAATCAAACATCAAAACCATTAGCAATCTACTTATTTGGAGGCAATAAAAGAATTCATAATCATATTTCAAAAGTAACCAGCTCAGGAACAATTTGTATAAATGATGTGATGTTGCCAGTCCTCATTCCAAATTTACCGTTTGGAGGCGTTGGGCAAAGTGGTATTGGTAAATTTCATGGAGAAGAAGGGTTTCGAAATTTTTCAAATCAAAAATCTATTACTTTTAAAGGTTTTTTACTTGATTCAAATCTGCGGTATCCTCCATACGAAAGAGTAAGAAAATTTTTAAAGTTTATTTTTCAGGTTTAAATTACATAAATTGTTTTCAAAAACCTAGCGATTTTTAATTTAAAGATTATCTTTAAGTAAATAGTGAGTTTTATGAAATTTGCATTTTTAGTAATTGTCATATTTATTAATTTTTTTAATCACTCATTGATAAAATCAGAAGAAAAGATATTTTCAGCAAAAAATAAAGTTGAGAATATTGCTAGAAAAGAATCAATTACTGAAGAAAAAACTGAAATAAAAAAAATTCATATTGTAAAAAGAGGAGATACAATATTAGGCATTGCAAAATACTACTCAATAAATAAAGATTTAATTATTAAATGGAATAACTTAAAAGACGAAAATAATATCTTTGTTGGCCAAAATCTTATTATCTCCGAATCTACTGAAAAGCTTACAAAACAATCAGATTTAATAAATAATTATCATATTGTTCAAACTGGTGAAAATCTGACAGAGATATCAAACAAATATAATTTAAAAGTAATCGATCTGATAGAGATTAATAATCTCAATAATCCTGATTCAATAAAAGTCGGTCAAAAACTCATAATAAGAAAAAATAACATAATTAATTCAGAAAATCATGAAACAACTGAAAATAAAAAAAATAATGACTTACTTGAGTTAGATAAAAAAATTTATGGTCCTTTAATTATCCAAAGTAAATCATATAAAGAAATTAAAGGTAGAAAAGTTTTAAACGTACTAAACCAAGAAAATAAAAAACTGATTATTTCAATCAATTGTAATACAAATGAATTAGATGTAAGAATACCTGGCAAGAAATGGATGGGAAGTAAGCCTGCTAAAGAAGAATTCGAAAATAATTTAATAAATGATTTTTGTTAAAACTTTTAATTAATATGTGTGAATAATTTGTCTAAGAATATTAATGATGAGTTATTCTACAAAAAGTTAAATTAATAGTAATGGCAATTTCAAGAGGAGATCTCGTAAGAGTAAAAAGACCAGAATCATATTGGTACAATGAAATAGGTAAAGTTGCTTCAGTTGATACCTCAGGTATTAAATATAACTGTGTAGTCAGATTCGATAAAGTAAATTACGCTGGGATTAGCGGAACTGATGGTGGAGCAAATACAAATAATTTCGCTGAAAGTGAATTAGAGAAAGCTTAAATAATTGCCTGAATTACCTGAAGTAGAAACTGTTCGTAGAGGTTTAGAGAAAAAACTTAATAACTTTATTATTAAAAAAGTAGAAGTCTGTAGGGATTCAACTGTTGCATTCCCAACAAACAAAAAAGAATTCATTAAAGGACTTCGCAACTCACTTATTTATAAATGGGATAGAAGAGGAAAATATTTAATAGCTGAATTAAAAAAAGTTCAAAATGAGAATGCTCAATTTCCTCTAGAAAATTCGCAAAATAACGGATTTCTTGTAGTTCATTTAAGAATGACAGGATATTTTAAATTTATTGCAAACTCAAGTCATCCTTGTAAACATACAAGAATAAGATTTTTCGATAAAAATAATAATGAGCTTAGGTACATTGACTTAAGAAGTTTTGGTCAAATGTGGTGGATTAATAAAGACCTATCGCGTAACAAAATAATTAAAGGATTAGGTTCATTAGGACCAGAACCATTTTCTAAAGACTTTGATGCAAATTACCTTAAGAAAGTTATTTCAAAAAAAACAAAATCTATAAAAGCAATTTTATTAGATCAAACAATAGTGGCAGGCATAGGTAATATTTATGCTGATGAAAGTTTATACTCTGCTGGCATCGCGCCTTTTAGGGAAGCTCGAACAATAAAGAAGAATGAGTTATTCAAGCTCAAAGAATCAATCGTAACTGTATTAAAAAAAAGTATAGGTTCTGGGGGGACTACATTTAGCGATTTTAGGGACCTAGAAGGAGAGAATGGGAATTTTGGTTTACAAACAAATGTCTATAGGAGAACTGGAAAAGAATGTCGTAAATGCGGAAATTTAATTGAAAGACAAAAAATTACTGGGAGAAGTACCCATTGGTGTCCTCAATGCCAAAAATAAAAAAGGGCTTACTCAAGAAGAGTAAACCCTTTTAAATATTTTTACCTGGCATTGAGCTATTTTCTCAAGGGGCTACCCCCTAAATATTTTCGCCGCTGATGCGTTTCACAACCGAGTTCGAGATGGATCGGAGTGGTTCCACATCGCCATGAACACCAGGATAGTGTGAACCTTGAGAACTGCATAGAAAATTATATAAATTAAAAACAACAAATTAAGTTTATTTGGTCAAGCCCTCGGTCTATTAGTACTCCTCCGCTGCACTTGTTACCAAGCTTCCACGTAGAGCCTATCAACGGGTGTTCTTCCCGTGACCTTACTGGCTTAAGCCATGGCAATACTCATCTTGAGGTGGGCTTCCCACTTAGATGCTTTCAGCGGTTATCCACTCCGCACATGGCTACCCAGCGTTTACCGTTGGCACGATAACTGGCACACCAGAGGTGCGTTCCTCCCGGTCCTCTCGTACTAGGGAGAAATCCTCTCAATATTCCTGCGCATACACCGGATATGGACCGAACTGTCTCACGACGTTCTGAACCCAGCTCGCGTACCGCTTTAATGGGCGAACAGCCCAACCCTTGGGACCGACTTCAGCCCCAGGTTGCGATGAGCCGACATCGAGGTGCCAAACCTCCCCGTCGATGTGAACTCTTGGGGGAGATCAGCCTGTTATCCCTAGAGTAACTTTTATCCGTTGAGCGACGGCCCTTCCACGCAGAACCGTCGGATCACTAAAACCGACTTTCGTCCCTGTTCGACTTGTAGGTCTCACAGTCAAGCTCCCTTCTGCTTTTGCACTCAACGACTGATTTCCAACCAGCCTGAGGGAACCTTTGTGCGCCTCCGTTACCTTTTAGGAGGCGACCGCCCCAGTCAAACTGCCCATCAGATACTGTCCGCTTCCCGGATAACGGGAAAGCGTTAGAACCCTAGCTCTAAAAGAGTGGTATCTCACCGATGACTCAATAGTACCCACAAGCACTATTTCAACGTCTCCCACCTATTCTGCGCATTCAGAGCCCGAGCACAATATCAAACTACAGTAAAGCTTCATAGGGTCTTTCTGTCCGGGTGTATGTAGTCCGCATCTTCACAGACAATTCTATTTCGCCGAGCCTCTCTCCGAGACAGCGCGCAAATCGTTACACCTTTCGTGCGGGTCGGAACTTACCCGACAAGGAATTTCGCTACCTTAGGACCGTTATAGTTACGGCCGCCGTTCACCGGGGCTTCAGTCGCCAGCTTCACTAAAAGCTAACCAGCTTCCTTAACCTTCCGGCACTGGGCAGGTGTCAGCCCCCATACATCGTCTTGCGACTTAGCGGAGACCTGTGTTTTTGGTAAACAGTCGCTTGCGCCTCTTCACTGCGACCAGCTCTCGCTGGCACCCCTTCTCCCGAAGTTACGGGGCCATTTTGCCGAGTTCCTTAGAGAGAGTTATCTCGCGCCCCTCGGTATTCTCTACCACCCCACCTGTGTCGGTTTCGGGTACTGGCATTTGTGTCTTAACGAGTATAGGGCTTTTCTTGGAAGCATGACATCACCAACTTCGCTGCCGTAGCAGCTCGTACTCACGCCTTAGCTCAAGATGTTTTCTCCATCTCTCAAAGCCTCGAACGCTTGAACCAGTAACCAACATCTGGCCTGGCTAGCCTTCTCCGTCCCCCTTCTCAAAACACATCTGGTACAGGAATATTGACCTGTTATCCATCGACTACGCCTTTCGGCCTCGCCTTAGGTCCAGACTAACCCTCCGCGGACGAGCCTGCCGGAGGAACCCTTAGGGTTTCGGGGCATGGGATTCTCACCCATGTTTTCGCTACTCAAGCCGACATTCTCACTTCTATGCTGTCCACGTCCGCTTACGCTAACGCTTCACCCTACATAGAACGCTCCCCTACCATAAATAAATTTATCCGCAGCTTCGGTATAACGCTTAGCCCCGTTCATTTTCGGCGCAGGATCGCTCGACCAGTGAGCTATTACGCACTCCTTTGAGGATGGCTGCTTCTAGGCAAACCTCCTGGTTGTCTGGGCAATCCCACCTCCTTTATCACTTAGCGTTAATTTTGGGACCTTAGCTGGCGGTCTGGGCTGTTTCCCTCTTGACTATGGAGCTTATCCCCCACAGTCTGACTGCCTAGTTACACACAGGGTATTCAGAGTTCATATCGATTTGGTACCGCTTTCGCAGCCCGCACCGAAATGGTTGCTTTACCCCCCTGCTGGAGCACTAGACGCTACGCCTCAACGTATTTCGGGGAGAACCAGCTAGCTCCTGGTTCGATTGGCATTTCACCCCTAACCACAGCTCATCCGCTGAATTTTCAACTTCAGTCGGTTCGGACCTCCACTTGGTATCACCCAAGCTTCATCCTGGCCATGGTTAGATCACCAGGGTTCGGGTCTATAAACACTGACAAACGCCCTATTAAGACTCGCTTTCGCTGTGGCTCCACCATTTCCGGTTTAACCCGCCAGTGCCTATAAGTCGCCGGCTCATTCTTCAACAGGCACACGGTCACCCGATTAGTCGGGCTCCCATTGCTTGTAAGCTCACGGTTTCATGTTCTATTTCACTCCCCTCCCGGGGTTCTTTTCACCTTTCCCTCGCGGTACTGTTTCACTATCGGTCACACAGTAGTACTTAGCCTTACGAGGTGGTCCTCGCAGATTCACACGGAATTCCACGTGCTCCGTGCTACTCGGGATACAGCTAGGTCAACTTGTCTTTCGATTACGGGGCTTTCACCCTCTGTGGCACGCCATTCAAACGTTTCTTCTAGACTTGTTGATCCATATTGCTGTCCCACAACCCCGATAGTCAAGACTATCGGTTTGGGCTGTTCCCCGTTCGCTCGCCGCTACTGAGGGAGTCGTTATTTACTTTCTCTTCCTCCAGCTACTAAGATGTTTCAGTTCGCTGGGTTAGCTCGCACCAACCTATATATTCAGTTGGCCGTACATGGGGTTGCCCCATTCGGAAATTCCCGGATCAAAGTGTGTTTCCAACTCCCCGAGACTTATCGCAGGTAACCACGTCCTTCATCGCCTCTGTGTGCCTAGGTATCCTCCGTGAGCCCTTTGTAGCTTGACCAATAACTTCAAAATTGAAGCATCAGCTTAATAGAATTGTTATTAATGCTTTCGCACAAATAATAAATCTGCATCATTAAAGATGCTTATTGTCTTTAAAAATAATCTATGCAGTTGTCAAGGTTCTCTGAAAACAATGAAAATAATTCAATGAGTCCAGCATCTTAATGATTTCACTAGGAAGCTAGATTCGTTCAGAATTTGATCACAACACACAACATTTCCTTTATATAAATTATGGAAGAGGTGGTAATCAGTGGAGGTAAGCGGACTCGAACCGCTGACATCCTGCTTGCAAAGCAGGCGCTCTACCAACTGAGCTATACCCCCAACATAGAGATATGGGCCATCCTGGACTTGAACCAGGGACCTCACCCTTATCAGGGGTGCGCTCTAACCACCTGAGCTAATGGCCCAGGAAAAATAATGGGTGTGACCTAGAAAAACTTAGGAAATGAAATTCTTAATAAATTAAGAACGTGAGATACCGATCGACCTAAGGTGACAAAATAATAATATTAAACATTTTGTTGTCTCCCTGTTAGGAGGTGATCCAGCCGCACCTTCCGGTACGGCTACCTTGTTACGACTTCACCCCAGTCATTAGCCCCACCTTCGGCGTCCTCCTCCACAAGGGTTGGAGTAACGACTTCGGGCATGGCCAACTTCCATGGTGTGACGGGCGGTGTGTACAAGGCCCGGGAACGTATTCACCGCAGTATGCTGACCTGCGATTACTAGCGATTCCTACTTCACGTAGGCGAGTTGCAGCCTACGATCTGAACTGAGCCACGGTTTATGGGATTTGCTAGCTCTCGCGAGTTTGCTGCCCTTTGTCCGTAGCATTGTAGTACGTGTGTAGCCCAGGGTGTAAGGGGCATGATGACTTGACGTCATCCACACCTTCCTCCGGTTTATCACCGGCGGTCTTTCTAGAGTGCCCAACTAAATGCTGGCAACTAAAAACGTGGGTTGCGCTCGTTGCGGGACTTAACCCAACATCTCACGACACGAGCTGACGACAGCCATGCACCACCTGTCACTGCATTCCCGAAGGCACCCTCAAATTTCTAAGAGGTTCGCAGGATGTCAAACCCTGGTAAGGTTCTTCGCGTTGCATCGAATTAAACCACATACTCCACCGCTTGTGCGGGCCCCCGTCAATTCCTTTGAGTTTCACACTTGCGTGCGTACTCCCCAGGCGGAACACTTAACGCGTTAGCTACGACACCGAAGGGGTCGATTCCCCCGACACCTAGTGTTCATCGTTTACGGCCAGGACTACAGGGGTATCTAATCCCTTTCGCTCCCCTGGCTTTCGTCCATGAGCGTCAGTAATGGCCCAGCAGAGCGCCTTCGCCACTGGTGTTCTTCCCGATATCTACGCATTTCACCGCTACACCGGGAATTCCCTCTGCCCCTACCATACTCAAGCCTTTCAGTTTCCACTGCCATGATGGAGTTAAGCTCCACGCTTTAACAGCAGACTTGAAAAGCCGCCTGCGGACGCTTTACGCCCAATAATTCCGGATAACGCTTGCCACTCCCGTATTACCGCGGCTGCTGGCACGGAATTAGCCGTGGCTTATTCCTCAAGTACCGTCATATCTTCTTCCTTGAGAAAAGAGGTTTACAGCCCAGAGGCCTTCGTCCCTCACGCGGCGTTGCTCCGTCAGGCTTTCGCCCATTGCGGAAAATTCCCCACTGCTGCCTCCCGTAGGAGTCTGGGCCGTGTCTCAGTCCCAGTGTGGCTGATCATCCTCTCAGACCAGCTACTGATCGAAGCCTTGGTGAGCCATTACCTCACCAACTAGCTAATCAGACGCGAGCTCATCCTCAGGCGAAATTCATTTCACCATTAGGCATATGGGGTATTAGCGGTCGTTTCCAACCGTTATCCCCCTCCTGAGGGCAGATTCTCACGCGTTACTCACCCGTCCGCCACTAACCCGAAGGTTCGTTCGACTTGCATGTGTTAAGCACGCCGCCAGCGTTCATCCTGAGCCAGGATCAAACTCTCCGTTGTGTTCAAATCCTTTTGTAGATAAATCTACTCAATTTGAATTGCTTTATCCAAATAAAAACTTTAGTTTATGTATTTAGTTTCAGCCTCCTTAAATTTTAAGGATTACATTGAGTGCACATTAAAAATATTTCTAAAGTGACTTTCCAAGATCTCAGATCCGTTTGCATCAAAGCCAAAAGTTAGCAATTGATGACATTTTTTATATATACTTGACGGGACCTCACACCTTTATTGCATGAACATCGTGAAAAAACTAAAAAAATTTAGTTATTCTTGACGCAATAAAAGCATCAGTTCCTAAGTTTTTAAATTTTCTAGGTGCAGAGTTATACAACAAGTGAATAACTCACTTCGAAGGGAAAACCCTTCTACTGGCTGAAAATAATGATCGGAATCAAATCTCCAAAAGATTCATTCATTTACCAAAAATCAGATTTAAGGTAATTGACTAAATAATGCAAAAAGAATATTTTTGCCCAGAAGAAAATACTAAACCATCCCACTGTAATTTTGCAACCTTTTATACAAAAATTTTTTATTAATTTTTTATTTGTTCAAAGTCTATTTAAACAACTAGGCTTAAATAAAGGGATATAAATGAAATGGCAGAAAGATTTAGTCAAAAAAATTTAAGAGTAAGACCAAGTTCAGATGAAGAGAAAATTGTAACAAATGCAAAAAAACACTTCGAAAAGACTTTGGTTGAAATATCAGGCGAGTTAGTGGGAAGCGTTGCTGCACTGGAACACCCTACAAAAAATAAAAAACTAAATTATGGAGAAATATTTTTAAGAGACAACGTTCCTGTAATGATTTACCTCATTACCCAAAAACGGTACGAAATTGTCAAAAAGTTCTTAAGTGTATGCCTTGAGTTACAAAGCACTAATTACCAAACACGTGGCGTCTTTCCAACTAGTTTCGTTGAAGAGAATGGAAAGCTCATTGGAGACTATGGTCAGAGATCAATAGGCAGAATTACTTCAGCTGATGCAAGTTTATGGTGGCCCATTTTATGTTGGTATTATGTCAACAAAAGCGGCGATCATGCCTTTGGGAAAAGTCAAAGCGTTCAAAGAGGAATTCAACTTCTACTAGATTTAGTTCTACATCCAACATTTGAGGGTACTCCAGTACTTTTTGTTCCAGATTGCGCATTTATGATTGATAGACCTATGGATGTATGGGGCGCACCTCTAGAAGTTGAAGTTTTACTTCATGGATGTTTAAAAAGTTGTATAAACTTAATGGAATTAAGTAGAGCAGATCATGTTAGTAGACTTTTAGACCAAAGATTAATTCTTACAAATCAATGGGTTAAGGATTTAGGTAGTTTTCTTTTAAAACATTATTGGGTTACCAGCCAAACAATGCAAATTTTAAGAAGAAGGCCTACTGAGCAGTATGGTGATGATCAACACTTCAATGAATTTAACGTTCAACCTCAAGTTGTTCCCTCATGGTTACAAGATTGGTTAGAGAATAGAGGTGGTTACTTAATAGGAAATATTAGGACAGGAAGGCCAGACTTTCGATTTTACAGTTTAGGGAATTCTTTAGCATGTATGTTCGATGTACTGCCTCCAGAAGAACAAAGAGCTTTATTTAGATTAGTTTTACATAACAGACAGCATTTGATGGCTCAAATGCCTATGAGAATTTGTCATCCTCATATGGATGTAGAAGAATGGCAAAATAAAACCGGATCGGATCCAAAGAATTGGCCTTGGAGTTACCACAACGGTGGACATTGGCCAAGTTTACTTTGGTTTTTTGGGGCAGCCGTCCTATTGCATCAAAAAAATTATGGTTCTGATGATGTGATTCTCATGGAAGAAATGAAATCTTTAGTAGAGGAATCATATTGGTGTCAACTTAATCAATTGCCTAAGCAAGAATGGGCAGAATATTTTGATGGTCCTACTGGTACTTGGGTTGGACAACAATCAAGAACTTATCAAACATGGACAATTGTTGGTTTTTTGTTAATGAATCATTTCCTAAGAAATGAGTATAACGATATAGATATGTTAAAAATTTAAGCCTAAAATAATCCTAAAGTTAGTGATTTATCAATAGGCAAGCATGCTCCAATACCAAGATATATTGTTAGAAAAGTCCCAAATAAGAAAACAGACATTGCTATTGGTCTCCTAAATGGATTAGAAAATTTATTAACGTTTTCGATAAAGGGTAAAATCATTAATCCAAGTGGAATTAATGTTTGAAGTGCAATTCCCAAAAGCTTATTAGGAACTACCCTAAGTATTTGAAAAACTGGGTATAAGTACCATTCTGGAAGGATTTCTAAAGGGGTAGCGAATGGATTTGCCTTGTCTCCTAGCATTGCAGGATCGAGAACTGCTAGTCCAACTACGCAGGCGATAGTACCTAAAATAACTACTGGGAATATATATAGTAAATCATTTGGCCAAGCAGGCTCACCATAATAATTATGGCCCATACCTTTTGCTAGTTTTGCTCTTAATTTTGGGTCAGATAAATCTGGTTTTTTTAACGTAGACATAAGGAAGTCTTGTAATGAATTAATTATAAAAGTTTATAAGGGTCCTGAAATACCTTGTTTACGAATCATTAAGAAGTGCATCAACATAAAGACTGCTAAAGACCATGGCAAAACAAAAGTATGAAGACTATAAAATCTTGTAAGAGTTGATTGCCCAACACTTTCTCCACCTCTAAGAAGTTCGACCATGAAATCTCCAATTACTGGTATGGCAGCAGGCACACCTGAAACAATTTTGACTGCCCAGTAACCCACTTGATCCCAAGGTAAAGAATATCCAGTTACTCCAAAAGCTACTGTTATGACAGCCATTACAACACCTGTCACCCAAGTTAATTCTCTTGGCCTTTTGAAACCACCGGTAAGATAAACTCTAAAAACATGAAGAATTAACATCAAAACCATCATTGATGCACTCCATCTATGAACAGATCTTATTAACCATCCAAAACTTACATCGGTCATTAAATAACTTACTGAACTATAGGCTTGAGTAACTGTTGGCTTATAGTAAAAAGTCATTGCAAAACCTGTTGCAAATTGAATTAGGAAGCATACTAAAGTTATGCCACCTAAACAATAAAAAATGTTTACGTGAGGGGGTACGTACTTGGAAGTTACGTCGTCAGTTATGTCTTGAATTTCAAGTCTTTCTTGAAACCAGTCATAAACAGATGAAGAATCGGCCATCCAAAAAAAATTTAGCTTTGATATAAAGAGCTTACTTAAAATTCTTATACTTGGTGTTAACACTTAACCCAATGAATTCATCTTTTAACAAACTTTTAACATTCAAAACTTTGATCACTGTATTAATGATCATTGTTTTTTCTACCAATCTTTTTTTGATTGAAAAAGTGTATGCTCTCAGTGATGCCAAGCAATTAGTGCTTGACGCTTGGACCTTGGTGAATGAGGGATTTTATGACCCAGATAAGTTTGAAGAAATACAATGGAAGAGAATTAGACAAAAAACATTACAGAAACAAATTGAAACAACTGAAGAGGCTTATTCTTCAATTGAAAACATGTTAAGACCTCTAGAAGATCCCTATACAAGAATTTTACGTCCAAAAGATTATGAGCTCCTTAAATCAAGTAAT
Source organism: Prochlorococcus marinus XMU1406 (assembly GCF_017696055.1). NCBI lineage: Bacteria > Bacillati > Cyanobacteriota > Cyanophyceae > Synechococcales > Prochlorococcaceae > Prochlorococcus > Prochlorococcus marinus. The sequence goes on along the minus strand of NZ_JAAORG010000001.1, from coordinate 314,186 downwards.
TTTGGCAGTGAAATAAATGGTGTAGGGCTCCAATTAGGTGAAGATAATGATAATAACAAAATAAAAGTTATCTCAACTCTTGGCGGATCACCTGCTGAAGAAGCTGGAATAATCAGTGGGGATTTCATAGAGAAAGTGGATGGAATTCCATCCAAAGAATTAGGCCTTGCTAATACAGCCTCTAAGTTAAGAGGTGAATCAGGGACCAAAGTTTTAGTTGAAATATCTTCGGAATCAGGAGAAATCAGGGAAGTCGATTTAGAAAGGAGATCGGTAGATCTTAGGCCAGTTAGAACAAAGAGACTAAGAGACGATTCTCACACAATAGGATATTTAAGAATAACCCAATTCAGCGAAAGCGTACCAAAAAAAGTTGAAGAGGCACTTCAAGAGTTAAAAGAAAAAGAGGTAGAGGGGTTAATCTTGGATCTTAGAAATAATTCAGGGGGGCTAGTAAGTTCAGGAATAGCAGTTGCCGACTCATTATTAAGTGAGAAACCTGTTGTTGAGACAAAAAATAGAAATGGAATCAAAGATGCAATAATTTCTCAAAAAGAAACATCTTATGATGGCCCAATGGTGACTCTTGTTAATAAAGGCACTGCCAGTGCAAGTGAAATACTTGCTGGTTCTTTACAAGATAATGGCAGATCAATTCTTATGGGAGAAAAAACTTATGGGAAAGGTTTAATTCAATCCTTAAAAAGTTTGGGAGAGGAAAGTGGTATTGCTATAACAGTTGCTAGTTACTTAACTCCCAAAGGTAATAATATTCAAGGCCAAGGTATGACGCCCGATAAATTACTTGATCTTCCAGATGCAAGTGAATATGGAAATGCTGACGATAAATGGGTTAGGAATGCAGAACTATTTCTCGAGTCGCTATTAGAAAAAGAAGAAGTTTCAGTTCAAACTATTGAATTAAGTAATGAAGAAATAGAAACTTGATATGTCAAAGAGTTGAATATAAAAAATCTTAAAAGCTATGAGTTTTAAAAGAACTTTTCATGATCCAATTCATAAAGAAATAGTATTTGATGCAGGAAAGCCTGAAGAATTAATGATTATTGAATTAATTGATACAATTGCATTTCAAAGACTAAGAAGAATAAAACAATTAGGATCTGCATCATTACTTTTTCATGGTGCAGAATCAAGTAGATTTACCCACTCAATTGGTGTGTTTTGTATAGCTAGAAAAATATATCAGAGATTAATTGAAAGTGAATCTTCATTTTGTAAAAATAAATTTGTTCTTTATGGAGCAGCTTTATTACATGATTTAGGTCATGGACCTTTAAGCCATACCAGTGAAGAAATATTCGATCATAATCACGAACAATGGTCTCAAAACTTAGTTAAAAATTATTCTCCAATAAATTCAATACTCAAAAAGTATGACAACGAATTACCGGGCCAAATTGGAGAATTATTTCAATCAAAACAACTTTTTTCAAAACCTTTAAAAACATTGATTAGCAGTGAGATAGATTGTGATCGTCTCGATTATCTTTTACGCGACAGTTACAACACAGGTACTAATTATGGCTTAGTAGATTTAGAAAGAATCATTTCGGCTCTTACTTTTTCACCTGATGGAAATATCGGGATCAAACCAAAAGGAGTTATCGCTATTGAGCATTTCCTAGTACTAAGAAACTTGATGTACAGAACAATATACAATCACAGAATAAACGAAATATCAACATGGATTCTGGAAAAAATAGTTTATACAATAAAAAATAATTTTGAAAAGAAAATTTGGTTAGATAATTCTCTACATAAATGGATATTTTCTCCTGAGAAGGTTGATTTTGATGATTTCATAAGAAATGATGATGTAACCTTTTTCTATCACTTGATTAGATGGAAAGATGAATCTTTTGAGCCACTTTCTACACTTTGCAAAATGTTTATTGACAGAGAATTATTAAAGGCATCAGACATAAGTTTTTTAAGTAAAATTAATAGATTAAAAATCTTTGCATTTGCAAGAAAATTATGTGAAAAGAATGGTTTTAATTCGGAAATATTTTGTGGGATTAAGGAAAGGTCTTTTAAAGGTTTTGAATCTAACAATGCGCTAAAAATATGGGACGGAAATTATCAAAGCTCATTAGAAAATAATTCTGCATTAATAAAAACTTTAATGAGATCTGAGGAAAGCTCTTTTATTATTTATCCAGGTATGATCAAAAAAGAAATCACAAATGAAATTTTATTAATTAAAAATAATTCCTAAATTATATTCAATGGAAATCGTTATAAATAACACTAAAAGTAAATTTTTAGAAATTTTTTCTTTGTTAGATTTTGATAATATTCATGAAACTTTTAAAAAATTTTCTTCCATAAAGGGACCTCTGGAAGCAAAAATTTTCTCAACAAATGAATCAATAAGTTCTCATCAATTATCAAAATTAAAGAAATTTTTTGGCAAAATTAATATTTCTTCCCTATGCATTTACTCAAATAACAGAGAAACAATATTAAGTGGAAAGTCTTTAAAAATAAATTCAACTTTTATGAAAGAGCAAGAAATTAAAAATAAATTACTTTTGTTCAATTTAAAAAATAAAGACGATATTTTTTACAAAGGAACAGTACGATCAGGTGACAGAATATCTTCAAATGGAAACCTATGCATTATTGGAGATGTTAATGCAGGAGCAATAGTTTCAGCTAAGAAAAATATTTACGTTTGGGGCAAATTACTAGGGATCGCATTCGCTGGGAAAAATGGAAATAGAAATGCCTCTATCGCATCACTTTATCTAAACCCTTTACAGTTACGCATTGCGGATGTGATAGCCATTGGACCGAAGGAAAAGCCCAAAAATCTTTATCCAGAAATTGCCGTTATAGATAAACAAACGATAATTATCAAACCACACCAAATCGAACCTAAAAATTAATCAATTATTTGAAAAAATTAATTAAAACTAGATAAATTTAAGAATTACTTAATCTTTAAAATATTTAACTTTCTGCAAGTGGCTTTATTATTTGTAAAATCCTTAAAAACGTGGGGAAAAATACTCGCACAATATTAATTTGTTCAGGTAAAGGAGGTGTTGGTAAAACCACTTTAACTGCAAACTTAGGCATAGCTCTTGCTAATAGCGGAGCAACAACTGCTGTTTTAGATGCTGATTTTGGCTTAAGAAATTTAGATCTTCTTCTAGGATTAGAAAATCGCATCATCTATACTGCTCAAGATGTTCTGGATAAGAATTGTCGTCTTGACCAAGCATTGGTAAGGCATAAAAAGGAACCTAATCTTGCTCTTCTACCTGCTGGGGATCCAAGAATGTTGGATTGGATGAAGCCCGAAGATATGAAAAAAATAAGCGAACTGCTTAGTGAGAAATTTGATTTTGTCTTAGTAGATTGTCCTGCTGGTGTAGAAGATGGCTTTAAAAATGCTCTTGCAGCTTGTAAAGAAGCTATTGTTGTAACTAACCCGGAATTATCTGCAGTACGCGACGCCGATAGAGTAATAGGAATTCTTAATACTTCTGACATTGAACCTATCCAGCTTGTAATCAACAGAGTTCGCCCCAACATGATGGCAAGTCAAGAAATGCTATCTATCGATGATGTCCAAGGGATACTTTCTTTGCCTTTGTTAGGAATTGTTTTAGAAGATGAACAGGTAATAATAAGTACAAATAGAGGAGAGCCACTAACACTAACAGATGGTAGATCTCCTGCAAAAAAATGTTATTTGAATGTTTCTCAGAGACTTACTGGAGATGACGTACCAATTATTGATCCAAAAAATGAAGGTAAAAGTCTTAAAGATAAATTCATGAGATTAATGCAAACAAAGGTTTTTTAAAATGATGACCCTCAGAGATCTTATAAACAAGTTACTAGGCAGAGAAACGGCTAGTGCCAACACTGCTAGAGAAAGATTACAACTTGTACTTGCTCATGACAGAGTTGATATGAGTTCTTTAACAACTGATCTTTTGGATAAGATGAGGAATGAAATACTAGATGTTGTTGCAAAATACGTTGAGATTGATTTTGAAGAGGTGGCAGTAAGTTTAGAGACGGAGGACAGAATGACTGCATTAGTAGCAAATTTACCAATCAAAAGAACTGTTACAGGTGAAATAAAGTTTAAAAAAAATGATAAGAATGATAAAAGTGAAAAAGATATCAAAAAGTAATAAATTTTAAAAAGCCCCAAAAAATACTAAGATTGATACACCTTAATTGTAAGATAGTTATTATGCCGGCTTAGCTCAGCGGTAGAGCAGCGCTTTTGTAAAGCGAAGGTCATCAGTTCAAATCTGTTAGCCGGCATTTTGATTTATTTAATTCTGTTCAATATTTTTTGTCGAAAATAAAAAAATCAAACCTAACAGAGCAATGATAGGAAATAATCTAATTTCTAGTACATACTCTAAAAAAGAAGCAAGGGGTTCAAATATCCAATAACTTAAAAATTGAATTAATAAAACCAAAAATAATAACAAAAACATTAATGCAATTCCTTAACTAATACTTCTCCTTCTCTAATCAGCCTCCAATTACCACTTTTCTTCCAGAATATAATAGTACTAGCTTTTCCACTACTTTTCCCCCAGGGGACAGGGCCTAGAATTTCAACAGAAGGGAAGTCTATAGCAATACTTTCATATGTAATTGATCCTTCAAAACCTGAAATATTTGCACTCGAAGTTAACAATGGTCCCGTTTTTCTCATGAGGGATTGGGCCATATGTGAATTTGGAATTCTCAACCCAAGACTAAGATCATTGCTTGTGATGATTGTAGCCTGCTTTTCTGAGGCAGGAATAACCATAGTCAGAGCTCCTGGCCAATATTTTGAAGCTATATTTTCGTAATCCTCTTTTGCTGATTCGTGGACATAATCGATTAATTGTTTGTATTCTGATCCCATAAGAATTAATGGTTTATCTCTATCTCTTTTTTTAAATTCGTAAATAATATTTGAAAATTCTGGCAAGCATCCAATTGCAGGTAATGTGTCAGTTGGGAAAATTATAGGTAAACCACTTTTAAGAGTCTTTAGAGCGGAGTTGCAGTCTATTAAATTCATCTAGATTGTTAACCTATGATAATTTATTTATATCTTCCAATGGTAAACCTACCAATTCCTGAAAGATCTTTCAAAATTTCTATTGATGTAAATTTATTTTTAATAAGTAGTTGTTTTACTTCTTCACTTTGATCAAAATGATTCTCTAAAATCAGCCAACCATTCTCTTTTAAAAATAATGGTGCTTTTTGTATTATTTCCCTAATATGTTTTAAACCATCTTCGCCGCCTAATAAAGCAACTTTAGGTTCGAAATTCTTAACTTCTTTAGGTAATTTTTCATAAGTATCTCTTGGAATATATGGCGGGTTTGAAATAGCGAAGTCTAATTTTCCTTTAAAACTTTCAAGAGGTGACCACCAATTTCCACAATAAAATTTCAAATTTGATTTTTTAGAAGAATTTACAAAATTTTTAATGGCTATTTCTAATGCCTCTTGATTTATGTCAGTTGCTACTCCCTCGCTCAATGGATAAGCCAATGCCAAAGCAATACTAATTGCACCTGATCCAGTTCCTAATTCAGCAAAAAATAATTTTTCTGATTTTTTTCGAAATATATTTAAAACGATATCAACTATGAGCTCTGTTTCTGGTCTGGGAATGAGTACTTTTTTAGTAACTTTGAGTTTTAAGTCTCTCCAAAAAGTTATTCCACAGAGATATTGGATAGGAGTGGAATTTAATAAATGGTCTTTCCAAATAGATTCCAAGAAATCTAAGTCTTTTCTTAAATACAAATTATCTCCAGAATTAATCCTAGATAAATTGAGATCACTATTTGATATTCCGCCTACAGAATCAAGTAAAAGAGCAAAAGATTGATAATCTCCCCCTTTAGAAAGTTGTATTTTTTTCCAAAATAAAAATTCTTTTACAGAAATGCTAGGCATTTATGAAAGTTTAGCTTTTTGGGCCAAGCTTACCTTTACCAGATTCTGAGTAGAAGCTTGATTTTTCGCCATCTTGAGTGGAAATAAATAAACCTATAAGGAATATTGTTGGTACCCCAACAAATAGAAGACTTGCTACGAATCCAAAATTAGTAGTTTCCATTTAAATTAACTATTCTAATAAGTATTAAGACTATAGACATTTAACTTGAACTAAAGTGGAAAAATCAATAAATATTATCAACTGATTAACAGTCTTAAACAATTTAGCGAGGTAATTTTTTATTTTCACTATTTTTTTTAAGTTCTTCTAAGTTTGAAGGAGGAGATTGTGGTTTTGTTAAAATTACTGCAGAGGATTTTATTAAAGTCTGACATGCAAGTCGCCAATTTTCTGGTCTATTTTTAAGTTTTTCTTCTTCAACAGAAGTTTGTGGACTTAAGGAATTATTGCTTCCTCCTTCAACAGAAACAAAACAGGTACTACACTGTCCTGCCCCTCCACAGTTTCCTAAAATACCTTTTAATCCATAAAGTTGTAAGTTCTCTTTCATTACTAGTTCCCTTAAATTTTCACCAGGATTGCATTGAACCTCTAAATCCTCACGGATGAATCTAATAGTTGCCATTTTTTTAGTTATTTTTCTTATTTTGGCGTTTTACTTTGAGAATTGTGACCAAAATATTAACATTTTTTAGCGAAAAATTCCTTGAAAGCCCAGTAATGCAAAGTGATTTACCCAATTTTTGCAAGAAAATAAATTTATTTACAAAAATCCCTGAAAGACTAAAAAACCCTTACTATCGTGATGTTTAGCTGTTTATACAGCATAGTTACTAGAAATTAACCGATGGGATTGCCTTGGTATCGAGTTCACACAGTAGTTATTAATGACCCAGGTCGACTACTTGCTGTGCATCTTATGCATACTGCATTATTAGCCGGCTGGGCCGGCTCAATGGCTCTTTATGAATTAGCCATTTTTGATCCATCTGATGCTGTTCTCAATCCTATGTGGAGACAGGGAATGTACGTTATGCCTTTTATGGCTAGACTTGGTATCACAAGCAGTTGGAACGGATGGGATATAACTGGTGCTACAGGAGTTGATCCCGGATTCTGGAGTTTTGAAGGGGTTGCCGCAGCACACATTGTATTTAGCGGATTATTGATGTTGGCCTCTATATGGCACTGGACTTACTGGGACTTAGATTTATGGGAAGATTCAAGAACAGGTGAGCCAGCTCTCGATCTGCCAAGAATATTTGGAATTCATCTTCTTCTAGCTGGACTTACATGCTTTGGCTTTGGAGCTTTTCACTGCGCAAACGTGGGGATTTGGGTTTCTGACCCTTATGGCTTAACTGGTCACGTAGAACCTGTGGCACCTTCTTGGGGAGTAGAAGGATTTAACCCTTTTAATCCAGGAGGTATAGTAGCGAATCATATTGCGGCAGGACTTATGGGTATTATTGGAGGTATTTTTCATATCACCAATAGACCTGGAGAAAGACTTTATAGAGCATTAAAACTTGGAAGTCTCGAAGGAGTCCTAGCCAGTGCTTTAGCTGCTGTATTATTTGTATCTTTTGTTGTTTCAGGAACAATGTGGTACGGTTCAGCAACAACCCCAGTAGAGCTTTTTGGTCCTACCAGATATCAATGGGATTCAGGCTATTTCAAAACTGAAATTAATAGAAGAGTACAATCTGCTATAGATAATGGTGCCACTAAATCAGAGGCATATGCATCTATTCCAGAGAAATTAGCTTTCTACGATTATGTTGGGAATAGTCCAGCTAAAGGAGGCCTATTTAGAGTTGGAGCTCTTGTTAATGGTGATGGATTACCAACTGGTTGGCAAGGTCACATTGCTTTTCAAGATAAGGAAGGTAACGAATTAGAAGTTAGAAGGATTCCTAATTTCTTTGAAAACTTCCCTGTTATTCTTGAAGACAAAGAAGGTAACGTAAGGGCAGATATTCCATTTAGAAGAGCCGAAGCGAAGTATTCATTTGAACAAACTGGCATCACAGCAACTATCTATGGAGGAGACTTAAATGGTCAAACATTTACTGATCCTGCAGTAGTAAAAAGATTAGCTAGAAAAGCGCAGCTTGGAGAAGCTTTCAAGTTTGACAGAGAAACTTATAAATCTGACGGTGTATTCCGAAGTTCCCCAAGAGCATGGTTTACATATGCACATCTATGTTTCGGATTGCTATTCTTGTTTGGCCACTGGTGGCATGCTTCAAGAACTCTTTACAGAAATTCATTCGCTGGAATTGACGCTGAGATTGGTGACCAAGTTGAATTTGGTTTATTCAAGAAGCTTGGTGACGAATCCACAAGAAGAATCCCAGGAAGGGTTTAATTTAAACTTTATTACTTAATCTTATGGAAGCTTTTGCTTACGTTCTTATTTTAACTCTCGCAGTTGTTACTTTATTCTTTGCTGTCGCCTTTAGAGATCCACCTAAATTCGATAAAAAATGAACTTATAAAAAGACCTCTTTAACAAGGGGTCTTTTTATTTTACTTTTCATAATTAGCATTTTACTCTACTATTAGAGTTACAGTTAATCTAATTTCACTACATGCAGTGTCCAAACTGTCAAAACACAGATAGCAGAGTTTTGGAATCAAGATCTGCCGATACTGGTAAAAGTGTTCGAAGAAGAAGAGAGTGCTTAAATTGCAGCTTTAGATTTACAACTTATGAAAGAGTTGAAACGATGCCAGTTTCAATAATCAAAAAAGACGGTAGCAGAGAATTATTTGATAAACAAAAATTATTTACCGGTATATCAAGAGCTTGCGAAAAGACTAACTTCAGCAGTGAAGCAATTATTAATTTCGTAGATGGAATTGAATCTCAAATCGTTCAAGACTCTAACAAAGATATTAAATCTTCTCAAATCGGAGAATTAATACTTAAAAATCTTAGGAAAGAAAACGAAGTAGCCTATATAAGATATGCCTCAGTTTACAGAAAATTTAATGGGGTAAAAGATTTTATTTCTACTCTTGAATCTCTAAAAGTAAGTTCAAAAAACCAATTAGCTTCAATTTTATAAAATTCAGCATCTTAAAGTGTAGAATAAGTAGCACAAATGTTTTTTGCTATTGGTTTGCAGGCTAGTAGCATTCCTTTCTAACTACCTTAGGTAGTCTGCGACATAACAAATGAACGAAAATTCTTCCCAAACCATTAAAGAAATTCCTGAGGAACAAGAAATTAAAAATTCTTCTGAGTTAAATAACGATTCAGCATCCCAAAATGAGGAAGATTTATCATTCAAGAAGAGCGATATACCTTCAGCAGATTCTTCCTCTAGCAGAACAAATAAAGATTTTGATAATGCAGGATTCACACAAGAGGAATTTGCATCACTTTTGGGTAAGTATGACTATAACTTTAAGCCTGGCGATCTAGTTAAAGGTACTGTTTTTGCTTTAGAGCCCAAAGGGGCCATGATTGATATAGGGGCGAAAACAGCTGCCTTCATGCCTGTTCAGGAGGTTTCAATAAATAGAGTAGAGGGACTGAATGATGTTTTACAACCTTCAGAAAGTAGGGAATTTTTCATAATGAGTGAAGAAAATGAAGATGGCCAATTAGCCCTCTCCATTAGAAGAATTGAATATCAAAGAGCATGGGAAAGGGTTAGACAACTACAAAAAGAAGATGCAACTATATACTCTGAAGTTTTTGCAACAAACAGGGGAGGAGCTCTTGTGAGGGTGGAAGGCTTGCGAGGTTTTATCCCAGGCTCTCATATAAGTGCTAGAAGAATAAAAGATGACTTGGAAGGTGAATATCTACCTTTAAAATTTCTTGAAGTTGATGAAGAGAGAAATAGATTAGTACTAAGTCATAGAAGAGCTTTAGTTGAGAAAAAAATGAACAGACTTGAGGTAGGTGAAGTTGTTGTTGGTTCAGTAAAAGGTATTAAACCTTATGGAGCCTTTATTGATATTGGTGGAGTCAGTGGTCTATTGCACATTTCCGAGATTAGTCATGAACATATTGAGACTCCTCATAATGTTTTAAATGTGAATGATGAAATGAAAGTCATGATAATAGACCTGGATTCGGAAAGAGGACGAATTTCATTATCCACTAAAGCACTTGAACCTGAACCAGGGGATATGTTAACTGACCCTCAAAAAGTTTTTAGTAAAGCTGAAGAAATGGCTGCGAAATACAAGCAAATGTTATTTGAACAAACTGACGATAATGAAGAGACCCCCATAGCTTCAGTTGAAACAGTATAAATTCAATTATTTATTTTTGAACGAATATCTGAACTTAAAGCAGTTTATAGTTGTCTAAGTATTTTTTTTAATTTACAATAATTGATTTGTAACGATAGTCTAATTTAGGATATAGTCTAATTTCAAAATTATTTGTAAATGAGTGATTTCATTTTCACTTCTGAATCCGTAACTGAAGGTCATCCTGACAAGATATGTGATCAAATTAGTGACGCTGTTTTAGATGCTTTATTGACAGAAGATCCAGAAAGCAGAGTTGCATGCGAAACTGTTGTAAATACTGGTCTTTGTTTACTTACTGGAGAAATAACTTCAAAAGCAAAAGTCGATTACATAAAACTTGTTAGAAATGTAATTAAAGAAATTGGATATGAAGGCTATAAAGCAGGTGGTTTTGATGCAAATAGTTGTGCTGTTTTAGTAGCACTTGATGAGCAATCACCAGACATTTCACAAGGAGTAAATGACGCAGATGATGTTAACGATGATTTGGAAGACAATACCGGAGCTGGTGACCAAGGCATAATGTTCGGCTATGCATGCGATGAGACGCCTGAATTAATGCCCTTACCGATAAGCTTAGCTCATAGATTAGCCATTCAACTTGCCAAAGTGAGGCATGAAGAAGTCCTTAGTTATCTACTCCCTGATGGGAAAACTCAAGTAAGCATTGATTACGAAAAAGGTTTACCAGTTTCTATTAATACAATTTTAATTTCAACTCAACATAATCCTGAGATAGATGGGATAACAAATGAAGAAGAAATTCGTCAAAGAATAAAAGAAGATTTATGGAGTCATGTTGTAATTCCTGCTACTGAAGATTTAGAAATCAAACCAAGCATTAGCCAAACAAGATTTCTAGTAAACCCCACTGGGAAATTTGTCGTAGGGGGGCCCCAAGGAGATGCGGGGCTCACTGGCAGAAAAATTATTGTAGATACTTATGGTGGATATGCAAGACACGGAGGAGGGGCATTTTCTGGTAAAGATCCCACAAAAGTAGATAGATCAGCCGCTTATGCCGCACGTTATGTAGCTAAAAGCATAGTTAAGGCGAAATTGGCAAAAAAAGCAGAAGTACAATTAAGTTATGCTATTGGAGTGGCAAAACCAATTTCCATTCTCGTGGAAACTTTTGATACAGGTGTTATTTCACAAGCTAATTTGACTGAGCTAATTAAAGAGCACTTTGATTTAAGACCCGCAGCAATAATAAAAGAATTTAACTTAAGAAACCTACCCAAAAAAATGGGAGGCAAATTTTTTAGAAAGACTGCATCCTATGGACATTTTGGCAGAAGAGATCTTGAGCTCCCATGGGAAAATGTAGAAGAAAAAGCAGCCCAATTAGCTGAGGCTTCCAAGATTTTTTAATAAAATATTTTTTCTATGCCTGAAAATTTTTATGGAGGGTTAGATTTTGGAACCAGTGGTGCAAGAATATCAATAATTAATTTTCATAAGAAATTAGTATATTCAAATTCAGTACCTTATTCATACAGCTTTAAGAATCCAAATTCTTGGATCAATTCTTGTGAGAATCTCTTAGCTAGTTTACCTATTGAGGTGAAAATTAACCTTAATAAATTGGCTATCTCCGGTACCTCAGGAACTTTAACAGCATCAAATTTGCAAGGAGAGCCGCTAGGAGAAGCAATACCTTATGACCAAGCATGTAGCGAAAATAAGATCCTTCTTGAATCACTAACTCCTGAAGAAGATTATCTGCGAACTCCATATAGTAGTCTTGCTAAAGCATTAAAATTAATAGATAAATATGGGACAAATATACTTTTACGACATCAATCTGATTGGATCACTGGTTGGTTTTTAAAAGATTGGACTTATGGAGAAGAAGGTAATAATCTAAAACTTGGTTGGGATCTAAAAAAAGAATCATGGCCAAAAAGCTATCTCAATGCTTCATGGCAAAAATGCCTACCTCAAATAATAAAAAGTGGGGAAATTATTGGAGAAGTGAATTGTGATTTAGCAGAGAGATTTAACTTGAATAAGAAATTAATATTAATCTCAGGCACCACTGACTCTAATGCAAGTGTAATAGCTGCAGGTTTAGGTAAAGAAGATGGTCTCACAGTTTTAGGAACAACTCTTGTAGTTAAGAAAATCATTGATAAACCTATAAAAAAAGAAGGAATTACAAACCATAGATTAAACGGCGATTGGATATGTGGAGGGGCATCAAACGCGGGATGTGGTATCTTATCTCAATTCTTCTCTGATTTAGAAATAAAGGAGCTCAGTCGACAAATAAATCCATCGAAAAAAACTTCTTTAAATCTTTTACCTCTTAATAGTAAAGGAGAGAGATTTCCTGTTAATAATTCTAATTTAGAGCCAATACTTGGTCCAAGGCCAGTAAGCGACTCACTTTATTTACATGCATTATTCGAGGGGCTAGCTAAGATCGAATTGAAAGGATGGGAAAAGCTAGGAGAACTAACAGGTTCACTTCCAAAAAAAATTATTACTATTGGTGGAGGTTCAAAAAACCCACAGTGGAGAAAAATAAGAGAAAAAATTATTAATATACCCATAGTTTCATGCAAAAAAACTACTTCATTTGGTACTGCCTTGTTGGCGATTAATTCAAAATAAAAGTTTTTTTAGAATATTTGATGAAGATATAAAATTTTTAATTAAAAGGGTTTCACAAACTACACATCTTAATTTAGAGTATATAGGTTAGAGCCGGGATAGCTCAGTTGGTAGAGCAGGCGACTGAAAATCGCCGTGTCCCCAGTTCAAATCTGGGTCCTGGCACCTTTAAAACCCTTTCCTAGAGAGGGTTTTATACTTTTAAATCATTGAGAACTAGTTATTTTTTCGTATTTTTTTATAACTTAAAATTTTTAGTTTTCGACTCTGCAGACTTGACCAATAACACCCAAAATCAGTTTATCTCCATTTGGATCTTGCCAATTAGCTAAATCATTGAAATTACTATTTGCTTCATCTATTGAGACATCAACATCTCTAAATGATTTTTCAAAACAATTTATATCCATGGTATAGAGAATATCCTTAGTAATTTCACTTTTTGTTTTGGGAATAAATTTACTCAATACTCTTACAGAACCATCCTCATTCCTTTTTATACTTTGCCTATCCCATAACTGCTCTCCGTATTCACTTTTAGGGACTCCAACCCATTCATGAGGCAAAGCTTCTGATTTTTTTATTGAAATACAAAAGAAAACGATAATCGAAAGGACTAAATTAATGATATTTCTAAAAAATATTGAATTAACTTTATTCATAGAATTAATCATGACTACTTATGGAATACAAAAATTTTTTATTAGTAGGAAATATAAGATTAAAAATTTGTAAAAATTTTTATTGAATAGTATTTCTATTATAGATAGAATCAAATATTAAATTAAGAATTTACTTCCAATAAATTTATTAGAAAAATAATGAATAAAATACAGAAATTTCTCTCAGTAGTTTTTTTTATAGCAATATTTGTAGTATTGATTTATTTCATCCAAAATTATGGGATTGAACCTCTAAGGAATAAAATAGAAAGTATGGGGATTTGGGCTCCTTTTGGAATATTCATACTCAGAGGAGTAAGTATTATTTTACCTGCCCTTCCAAGTTCAGCTTATTCTCTGCTAGCTGGTTCATTACTAGGATTTCAAAAAGGTTACATGACAATAATCTTTTCTGATATCGTTTTTTGCCAAGCTGCTTTCTTTATCGCAAGAAATTATGGTCGGGTTCCTGTACGTAATTTAGTAGGCCCGAAAGCAATGCAAAAGATTGAAAGTTTTAATCAAAACCAGCTAGAAGAAAATTTCTTTCTTATGACAGGTCTACTAATGACTGGCCTTTTTGATTTTCTAAGCTACGCAATTGGTATTGGAGGAACTCGCTGGAAAATATTTACTCCTGCATTAATAATAAGTCTTCTAATCAGTGACTCTATACTAGTAGCAGTAGGAGCTGGAGTTAGCCAGGGAGCAGGATTATTTCTAGGGATTGCTCTATTGGGAATGTTTGCTTTAGCGACTATTTCAGGATTGGCAAAAAATAAAATGCCTAAATAACAAAACAGTTGGTAATTCTGTAAACAAAGAAGAAAGATATGACATTTTCGCAAACAATAACTATATAAATAATGATTCATGCAAGAATAGAGATCGATTAATTTTTAAAGTTATTAGATGACTCCATTTAGACCAACTTCATATGATCGCCCTGGAGAACAAATATCAACTACTCCTTCTGGATTAAAAGTAACTTCTGCAAAGAGATTAATGGTGGATTCAATGGTTAGAATGATACAAAAAGCAGAAAATCATTCCGTAGAAGATAAACTTGACGAAGAATCTAACAATAATTAATCAATTCATTGATAAAAGTATAGGAGAGTGGAAATCTATTAGAAGTACTCACACTTTAGCTTTTCAGGAATTTGAAAACTCAACTAGTAAAATATATATAAAACATATCAACAAAAAAAATAAAAAAGTCGTTGAAATTTTTAAAAATTATAAATTCAGTTTAAACCTAGAGAGCATAGCCATTTCCATAAACTGGCAAGCTATTAGTGATTGGGACAATGAAGATATCAGTGAGGGAGATGAAACTATTCTGATTTTTTTACCCAAAGATGAAAATTCAGGAATTGTTTTAAGAAATAAAGGTTATACAGAATCCTTTATTTCATCATCAACTTATTTTGTTGATGAACAAAATAATTTACACATTAAAACTATTTATAAATCAACAGTTTCCGAAGAAAGAATTTCCTTTTTATCCACTCATATAAGATCCAGATTTTCTACTATTAGAAATCTGGAAAATAACTCAGTTATACAGACTTCACATACTTCAGAGATAAGGAATTTAGCTATTTTAAAAGATTAATTATCCTTTCAAATTGAAACTCTGTTTCAGATATTAATTTAGGAAGAAAGCTTTTGTTTCCACGCATATTTTTAACTGTTGAATTCAAATCAGAGATAGTTGCATCTCGCATTAATTGAAAAACCCTTCTTGCATTTCTTAAAGGCACCCCAAGAGCAAGATAAGTATTTTTAAGATCCTTCAAACAACTTTTTTCTAAAACTGATTCGTCATTAGAAATTAAAAGATAAGCAACAATCCTTAGGATTATTTCTCCATCTCTTAAACAAACGGACATCTTATTAGTTGTATTTAAAGATATTTTTGAATTAAGTGAATCTTGATTTTCGCAAATCATTGCTGTTACAGCGTCTGCTGCGATTGCATGTGAATTATTGGTTATTGAGGTTATTGCATCTAATCTTGAGTTTGCACTATTAATAAATTCTTTTATATTGCTTAAATCATTTAATTTCTTATCGGCTGACAATAGTTGATTATTCTTTGAAACTGACATTCCTGAAGTAAAAATTTAAAGACCGATCTTAAGAATAATACAAAGCTAGTAAAAACAATACAATTTCAAACTTAACGCAACGCTTCTTAATTAATAACTTCATTCCAAAGTGATAGTTGAAATAATTCAAATAAAAATTTTTTTTCCGCTAGTATAAAATTACATTTTTTATAAAGTTTTGGATCAACAGGATTTAAAATTATCAAAGAAACTTATTTCCTCATATAAAAAGAGATTGGAAAAAGAAATTCTAGACAGAAGTATGAAATTAAAGATGCCTCAAAATAAATTTGAAGAAATAATTAATAACAATAATGAACTTATAAATTTAAAAAAAGCGTTAGAAGATCTAGAAACGGAATCTGAATCTCATAGTAAAGTCTGATTTTTGAAAAACCCTTCCAAAAGTGCCTCAAACCAACAATTTTCTTTTTAAGTCCCTAAACAATCAACAACTTCAAGCAGTAAAACATGTTTATGGACCACTATTAGTTGTAGCAGGTGCAGGTAGCGGAAAAACTAAGGCTCTTACTCACAGAATTGCAAACCTTATTGAGGGTAATTCTATAGATCCCTATAACATTCTCGCAGTCACTTTCACTAACAAAGCTGCTAAAGAAATGAAAGCAAGATTAGAGGTTCTTCTAGCCCAAGAATTAGCTTTTAATCAATTTGGTCAGCCTTGGACAACTCTCAAAGAAATTGATCAAAATCAATTAAGAACAAACGTTCACCAAGAGAGGCTTCAGAACCTTTGGATCGGGACTTTCCATTCCTTATTTTCAAGACTTTTGAGATACGATATTGAAAAATATACTGATCCAGAAGGCCTAAAATGGACAAGACAATTTTCAATTTATGATGAAACAGATTCTCAAACATTAGTAAAAGAAATTATCAGTCAAGATATGAATCTTGACCCAAAAAGATATGATCCCAAAAAGATTAAAAGATTAATAAGTAATGCTAAAAATCAATGCTTAACTTCTAATGATCTTTTAGAAAAAGCAGATAATAATTTTGATAAAACAGTTGCAGAAGCCTACAAGAGATATAGGATTTCGCTCTCAAAAAATAATTCTTTAGACTTTGATGATCTTCTACTTTTGCCTGTTTTCTTATTGAGGCAAAATGATATAGTCAGAGATTACTGGCACAAAAGATTTAAACATATTTTAGTTGACGAATATCAAGATACAAATAGAACACAATATGAACTTATAAAATTAATTACGACTGGAAATACTGAACCAAAAAAATTCTTCAATTGGGAAGATCGGTCAATTTTTGTAGTTGGGGATGCTGATCAAAGTATTTATAGTTTCAGAGCTGCTGACTTCAGAATTTTAATTGGTTTTCAAGAAGATTTTAAAACTTCAATCAATGATGATACAAAATCATCTTTAATTAAATTAGAAGAAAATTATAGGTCATCTTCCAATATCCTTGATGCTGCAAACTCACTAATTGAAAACAACTCTGAAAGAATTGACAAAGTTTTAAAGGCTACTAAAGAAAAAGGGGAACTTTTAACGTTACTTAGCTGTGATGATGAAATTTCCGAGGCAGAAGCAATTACCAATAAAATAAAATCACTCAATAACTATAATCAAAACCCAATTTGGAAAAATTTTGCAATTTTATATCGAACCAGAGCTCAGTCTAGAGTATTAGAAGAATCTCTTGTAAGGTGGCGCATTCCTTATACAATTTTTGGAGGATTGCGTTTTTATGATAGAAGAGAAATTAAAGATGCGATAGCATATTTGAAAGTTCTGGTTAATTCTTCAGATAACGTTAGTCTTTTACGAATCATAAATGTTCCTAGAAGAGGGATTGGTAAGACTACTATTCAAAAACTTAATGAACTATCTAATAGGTTAAATATCCCATTATGGGAGGTTCTTAATGATAAGCAAAGTCTTGAAGAAACAATAGGGCGATCATCAAAAGGAATTAATAAATTTACTGAAATTATGAATGATCTACTGTGTTACCTAGAAAATTCAGGTCCCGCTCAACTACTACAACTTATATTAGAAAAAAGTGGTTACTTAAGTGACTTGCTCTCTAGTGGGACTGAAGAATCTGAAGATAGAAGAAATAATTTACAAGAACTAATTAATGCAGCTACTCAATATGAAGAAGAAACAGAAAGTGGAGATGTAGAGGGATTTCTCTCTACAGCAGCCTTAACAACTGATAATGATACGAAGAAAAATAATCCTAACTCTGTAACTCTCATGACTCTGCATAATAGTAAAGGTTTAGAATTTCAAAATGTTTTTATCACTGGGCTAGAACAAGGTCTCTTCCCTAGCCATAGATCAATAGATACTCCCTCACTTCTTGAAGAGGAAAGAAGATTATGCTATGTAGGTATTACTAGAGCTAAAGAAAGAGTTTTCTTAAGTCATGCCAGAGAAAGAAGATTATGGGGTGGCATGCGTGAAGCAACAATTCCTTCAATATTTCTTTCCGAAATACCTGAAGATTTAATGGATGGCGAATTACCACAAACTGGTGGTGCTTCAATTAGAAGAGATTGGCATCTTGATCGTTTAACTAGAGTTGATCGAAACAATCCAAATGAATTTGTTAACAAACCAATAAATGCAGTAAGGAAATTATATTCAGGTCCCAGTAAAGGGAAAAGCTGGATAGTTGGAGATATGCTAATTCACTCAAAGTTTGGGAAAGGTGAAATCATACATATTTTTGGGAGTGGAGAAAAAATATCTTTAGCAGTAAAATTTGGTGATAAAGGAAGTAAAATTCTAGATCCCAGATTAGCTCCAATTCGTTATGTAAGTTAAAACTCATGAACGATATCTCTGATTACATCCAAGGGGAATTAATCAAAACTCCATTTAATCTATATAACCTAATTGCTAAATACATAGAATCTAATAACAATACTAAAGTAGCTTTTGTTGGCGGTTATTTAAGAGATTTATTAATTAGTAAATTCCACAAAAAATCGTTTTCTAAACCTGTAGATATTGATCTTGTTATTGAAGGATCCTCTATTTCTCTTGCAAAATTTATAAAAAAAAATATTGTAAATGTAGATTTATGTTTGATCAAGGAATTTAATTTATACAACACTGTAGAAATAAATATTAATGACTATAAAATTGATATTGCTTCTGCAAGAAAAGAAATTTATTCTGCTCCAGGCTTAAATCCCACAGTAAATAAAAGTACTATTGCGGAGGATCTTAAGAGGAGAGATTTCACTATAAATTCAATAGCCTTCGAGGTCTCGACAAGGAAAATCTATGATCTTTATGGAGGAATTTCTGATATAAAAAGTAAAAGATTGAACTTACTTCACAGTAATAGTATTTCAGATGATCCAAGTAGATTAATTAGATGTGCAAAATATGCTTCAAGGTTAGATTTCAATATTTCAAATAATTCCCTCAAACAATCTCAAGAAACAGTTAGACAATGGCCATGGAAAAGTTCAGAAACTCATAAGAAAATGATTTACCCTCCTGCACTAGGCATACGAATAAGGATGGAACTAGCTGAAATATGCAAACATGATAATTTGACTAATGTGATTTCGATAATTCATAAATGGGAAATTATCTCAATCTTAAATGAAAATATTAAAGTCGATAAAAGATTTTTAAGAGGACTAAATTGGATTAAGAAGTTAAAGGGAAATCATATGCTTTACTTATTAAAAGATTCAGAAGATTTAGAAAAAGCATGTCAAAGATTTTTGGTAAATAATAGTGAGATAAAAATATTAGAAGATTATATAAATATCAAAAAGATATTAAATACAAACCAAAAAAATTTCAATCATTTTTCTCCATCAAGTTGGACAGAATTTATTGAGGACAGAAACCTTAATGATGAGACAGTCAAATTATTAATTTGTGATGGAGGACCATACTGGCGTAAATTGTTTAAGTGGTTATTTATTTACAAATTCATAAAATCAAAAAAAGATGGAGAAACATTAAAAAAAGAAGGATGGGACCCAGGGAAGGAGATGGGAAAGGAAATCAAAAGATTAAGATATTTGGAAATTGACAAATTAAATAGAAATTAATTACATTTTCACAACCTCTCCAACCTTGTACCATTTATCCTTTAGAACATTTTCATATTTACGATTGCAACTAATCAACAAGGGGCCACATGTTTGAGGATCTAATAGTAATGATATTCTCTCGTTAAAAGTCTCTTGATCTAATGAATTTTCGTTTAAAAAATTAATTATTCTTTTTTGCTTATTTACTTTATAAATTTTGTCAAAAATTTCTTTATTAGATTCAAAGAAAGTACTTTTAACATCTTTTCTTATTAAATCAAATACTCCAGGATAAGCTTTAAATGCAAATAAATCTAATAAGACTTTTAGTGGCTCAAGATTATTTCTTTGCCTATATAAATTAGATGATTCAACCATTTCTTTAAGATGTCCAATAAATCCATATCCAGTAATGTCAGTCGCAGCATTGACTAATGATTCTTTAAATTGATTTTGAAAAAGATAAATTTCATCAATCAAATATTGCTGACTCTTTACTAAATTATTAATTACTTCAGAAGAACTACCCAGCATATTAATATTTTGCATTTGACCGGCAAAGTAAATCCCAACGCCCAGAGGTCTAGACATCATGAGAATATCTCCAATATTCATTCCAGATTTAAGCCATGGTTTTGCTCCATTTTTTAAAATACCTTGAACTGTTAAAGAAATATCTATTCCTAATGAATAAGGTTTATTTACTAAACTTCTTGCCTCGAAAGTATGGCCTCCAAGTAATTCACCTCCATGATCCTCAACTGTTGATTTAATACCTTGAAGTGATTGAGAAAAGAGGTGACTCTGAAATTCCCTTTCAACTTTTGGTAATGAAATTAAAGCTTGAGCGGATGAAAGTTTTGCTCCGCATGCCCACAAATCTGAGCAAGCATGCAAAGTAGTAATTTTTGCATTAAGCCAAGGATCACTTACCAAAGCAGGAAATCCATCTACACTTTGCAAAATAATATCTTGACCATTTTGATATATCTCAATTGCATCTTCTGGTGATGAGGCAAAAGAATTTAAATTTGAATTTATTAATGATTTATTCAAAACAAACTGAGGAATTTTAGCAGCACATCCTCTGCAATCATTCAATGAAATATTTGTTTCACTACTTTTCATAATTAGCCTTTTTGATCTGAACTTTTTAATAAAGTTGAGATCAATTTTATGCTTTAAAATCCAAAAAATAAAAGAAGGGCCGAAAACAAAATTGCGATAAATAGCAAAAGCCTTTGGATGATGGCTTGGAAATATATTTACTATTTGCAATCCGATCTTTTGAGGAAACCACTTTTTTAATGATCTCCCTTCTATATCTTTTTTTAAATTTTGTACTAATGTATTTACAACTTTTACTGCAAAAACTCCCGATGCTGGTCTTTTTGCTGAGCCTACAACTGCGCAATCACCGACAGCAAAGATTCCAGAGAAACTTTTTATCTGTAAATTCTGATTTGTAATTATTCTGCCATAAGAATCCGAATCTAATAATTTTTTTTGTGCCCATAACGGAGATGTATTTCCAGTACATAAAAGAATCTTGCCATAATCAAAATTAAGTTTTTCAACTAAATCAATATTGGAATTCTGTAAACTTTTTAGAATTGTATTATTAATTTTTCTTGAATCACACAATAGTTTTAAAGGTCTATCTCCCCATCTTTTTCTCAAAGCATAAGATACTTCAATTGCAGCAAGGCCACTCCCAACAATTACAAATGGAAGTTCATTAACTGAATCAAAAATGTCCTCTTTTAGTATTGAGTCATAAGCCCTTAAAAAAGGTTTAATTGAAAAAGCATTTCGATTTTTAACTAGTGATTCAAATTCTTTTGGAATTATTGTTTGACTTCCATAATTAAGCACCAACTTCGAATAATTAACTGAAGGTCTATTACTTAATACAATTTTCTTTAAATTGAAATCAATATCCTTTACTTCTTCTTCTATAAAAGATACTTTTGCATTTTTTGCTAAAGATTTTATATCAATTAAACTCTCTTCTAAAGTGATTGATTTTGAAATCACCGATGGGAATATAGCCGAATAAACCAAATGAGAATCTCTAGATATAATTGAAACAGGAATTTCTGGCATTAATTTCGGAAACATTATCCATTTCTTCAATAAAGAAACATTTGAGTGTCCTCCTCCAATTAGTACCAGATGATTAAAAGCCATTTACATCACTATGAATAAAGAACATTTATTACCAATTGAAAAATCAAGGTTAGGAGTGATTGGTGGAAGTGGATTTTATTCAATGGATCAAATAGAGTACTTAAGAGAACTAGAAATCAATACTCCCTATGGTAAACCTTCTGATTCAATAAAAGTATATAATCTTGGAAACCTAGAGATAGCATTTATTCCTAGACATGGCAGAACACATAGTTTAAATCCTTCTGAAATTCCTTATAAAGCTAATATTTGGGCTCTAAGATCAATAGGAGTAAGATGGATTATTGCTCCATCAGCAGTTGGTTCATTACAAGAACAGATAAGGCCTCTAGATATAGTGGTTCCAGATCAATTTATAGACCGGACAAAAAATAGACCTGCAACCTTCTTTAACGAGGGAGCTGTGGCTCACGTAACTATGGGAGATCCCTTCTGCACAAATTTATCACGTATATTAAGTGAAATCGGAGAAAAAAATATTCCTGGCGGTAGACAATTACATAGAGGGGGTACCTATCTAGCAATGGAAGGTCCCGCTTTCTCAACTAGAGCAGAATCTAATTTATATAGGAGTTGGGGATGTTCAATAATTGGAATGACGAACCACACAGAAGCAAGATTAGCTAAAGAAGCTGAAATAGCTTACTCCTCCTTATCTATGGTTACTGATTATGATTGCTGGCATCAAACTCATCAAGAAGTTTCTGTAGAGATGGTTTTGGATAATCTTAGATCAAATACTGAAGTGGCTAATAAAATAATATTTGAAGTAGCTAAATTAATTGAAAAAGAAAGACCAAAAAGTAAATCTCATTTTTCATTAAAAGATGGATTGATAACCCAAAAAGAAAATATCCCAAGCTCCACAAAAGAGAAACTAAGAGTATTTACTGATTCTTATTAGGCTTATTTGATATAAGTGATTATCAGGTCAAGGTAAGGATTTGTTAGCCTCCAGCTCCAACCCCTTGGTATGAACCATAGAAAAATATACCTAAAACGAAGATAACTGCAATTCCACCTGCTGTAGCAACAAGCCATAAAGGAAGAGTTCCTTCAGTCCATCTTCTTTCCCATGCAACTGCTGGTCTACCGTCGGGAAGTCTATCTGGAATTCTTCCATCAGGTCCTTTTAATTTACTCATAGTTTTAATTTAATTGAAAAAGTAACTGGAAAATAAAATTCCCAATACAAAGACTGATAGTAAGCCTAAATAAAGGCTTGTACGATTAAGTTCAACTGGAACTTTGTTAGGATTTTGGTTTACTTGCATGATTGTTAAATTTATCGGGCTACGAACTGCATAGCAGCAATGGAACCCAAAAAGAATACTGATGGAATAGCTAAAGCGTGAACTGCTAGCCAACGAACAGTAAATATAGGATAAACGCGGACTTCAGCAGCCTGCATTGGAGCTTGGGAATTAGTCATTGTTATTTTGTTCTTAAATCTAGTTGAGATTTAGCTTCATATCTTTGTGTTACGACAGGCGCTTTAGATTCAGATGATTGGAAATAACTATCCGGACGAGGTGTTCCGAAAGCATCGTAGGCTAAGCCTGTATATACGAATAAGAAGCCTGCTATAAAAATAGCTGGTAATGTTACTGCATGAATAATCCAGTACCTAATACTGGTGATTATTTCAAAGAATGGGCGTTCACCCGTTGAACCTGCGGCCATAATCACAAATGTTTACCCTATGATCTTACAGTGTAAAATCATAAGTTCGCGAAGAAATTAACAGCATGGTTACAGACAGTTGCTAAATATGTAAAAAATTAAGTTTTTTTTTACTATTTACTCAAGTTATTCAAACTTAGCTATTCCATTTAAGGATATAACCGCGCTCGCCAAGTATGAATCCTTTTTGATTATCTAAAGCATCTTTATCAAGAAAAACTATTTTTATGAAGTTTGTTGGCAATGCAGAAGCAATAGGATCTTTATTCCAAGTTTTACCTTGGTCTTTACTTACAATTAAAGTGCCATTACCCCCGCCAGCCCATATATCACCATTTGGATCCCATCCCATATCTAAATAATTGTATCCATTAAGAATAGGTATAATAGGTTTCGACCAGTTTTCTAGATCATTCGTATCTTCATTAAATCTAATTTCGGCTCCTCTAGAAAGCATCCATAAACTTCCTTCTGGATTGAAACCAATACTTTGAACTCTTTTGCTACTCGCTCTTTGATGAGCTGTCCATGCATCACTATCATTTTCCAAAGTAGAAAAGAAATTACCCAGACTACTTACGCTGACATAATCTCCCTCTTTAGTTCTTCTTAAATCTCTTACACCTCCAGAACCAGATGCATCTACAACTTTTGCATTCCATGATTCACCACTATCTGATGTTTCATAGATTGCACCTGCAGTGGTGGCCAACTCTGCAATCCCTGCATCAACAGTCGTTATTAGAAATGGTTGACCTGGTAATTTGTTGCCAAGAGATAAACGAGTCCAATTTTTTCCCGCATCAAGTGTATGCATAACTAATGAGGGCTGACCTATTAACCAGCCCTCTTCACCTTTAAAGTCAATATCTAGCAGACGAAAGTTCTCTTCACTTGGTAAATCTAAATTTCTTTTCTCCCAAGTTTCTCCCCCATCATTAGATTCCATAATAAGTCTATTAGAACCTACTAAAAATCCATTTTTATCATCTATAAAATCAATATCTAAAGCATTAGCTTGGTCCTCAAACTGAATTGTTTTCCAAGGGCTACTATCACTCATCTTAACTCCTGTAGATGAACAACCGCTCAATACAAAACAAAGAAGGCCAGATAAAAGAAGAGTGGGGATACTAGTAATAATTTTTTTCATTTATGTATATTAATGCAAAGAGTATAAAGAAAGAAACATAGCAGCGGCAAAAGCCAGCCCTCCAAAAATCAATATATTTTTTTGTCCAGGAGGTAAACTATTAAAACCAAACCCATAAACTAAATTTTCTTCAAAACCACTAGGTTTAGATTTAGGACCTATATCCTTATAAAAATTTTTACCGGCTCGACAAACAGGGCAAGCAAAGGTGTTCCCATCCAACTCTGAAAAAGGAGTATTTTTGGGTATGTTTAATTTTTTATTTCCTTCAGACGGATCATAAATATACCCACAACTTCTACATTCGAATCTATTATGTTCTAAATTAAGAACAGGTTGTTTAACATTTACTTCTGAGGATTTTTCAGAAAGATTTCCTTTCTCAAAGTCTTCAACTATTTTGTTTTCCTCAGAGGCTGGTTGAATGTTTTCACTCACGGTTTATTATTGTTCTTTAAGAACTTTAAAAGATTTTGCTTAATTAAGCGACTTTTATTCAAAATTAATTTTTTAAGATGTTTTTATTAACTGGCTATGAATACTTTTTAGGTTTCCTCCTAATTGCCGCAGCTGTACCAGTATTAGCTCTAGTTACTAATCTCATCGTTGCCCCAAAAGGCAGAACAGGGGAAAGAAAACTTACCTATGAATCTGGAATGGAGCCTATAGGAGGAGCATGGATTCAATTTAATATTCGTTATTACATGTTTGCCTTGGTTTTCGTTATATTTGATGTTGAGACAGTATTCCTTTATCCTTGGGCTGTTGCCTTCAATAGATTAGGCTTATTAGCTTTTATTGAGGCTTTAATTTTCATTGCAATACTTGTTATCGCTCTGGCATACGCATGGAGAAAAGGCGCTTTAGAATGGAGTTAAAAAATTGAATCCACAATTATCCCCAAAAGCAATAAGAGAAATCCGAGAAGGAACTTGTAATTCTCTTGGTGCACCCCAAGTTACTACAGATTTAAGTGAAAATATTATATTGACAAGTTTAGACGATCTTCATAATTGGGCTAGACTAAGTAGTCTATGGCCTCTCTTGTATGGAACAGCTTGTTGTTTTATAGAATTTGCTGCCCTAATAGGATCTAGATTTGATTTTGATAGATTTGGATTAGTACCTAGAAGCTCTCCTAGGCAAGCAGATTTAATAATAGTTGCAGGAACAGTGACGATGAAGATGGCTCCAGCTCTTGTAAGACTGTATGAACAAATGCCTGAACCAAAATATGTAATTGCCATGGGTGCTTGCACAATCACAGGGGGAATGTTCAGCGCAGATTCTACAACTGCTGTCAGAGGGGTTGATAAATTGATACCAGTTGATCTATACCTACCAGGATGCCCACCAAGACCAGAAGCAATTTTTGATGCTGTAATTAAATTAAGAAAAAAAGTTGGTAATGAATCAATTTTAGAGCGCACAAAAACAGAACAAACTCACAGATACATAACATCTGATCACGAAATGAATCTTGTTTTCTCAGAAAATACAGGTGAATATCTAAACAAAACTTCAGCTAACGTCATTCCCTCCTCTAAAAAAGAAAAAATAACTGAATTACCTGAAAACGCCAAAAAAACTGAAATTATTAATACTTTAGAAGATTAATGGAAAAAGACGGTTTAGCCAAATCCTCAGATACTTCAATAGAAAAAGAAGGGTTTATAAGCCAATCTTTGTTTAAAGATGGAATTCCAAATCAATCTTTATCTGATGATCACATAGGAATCGAAAACATTTCTGTGGAACCTAACAAATTATATGAAGCAGTATCTGCCTTGAGAAATTACGGTTTCAACTATCTCCAATGTCAAGGAGGATATGATGAGGGACCAGGCAAAAATCTTGTAAGTTTCTATCATTTTATAACTGTTGATGATTTACAAAAAATCGAAAAAATTAAAGAAGTCAGATTAAAAGTTTTCTTAAAAAGAGATTCTGATTTATCAATCCCTAGTTTGTATAAAATTTTTAAAGGAAGTGATTGGCAAGAAAGAGAAACTTTTGATATGTATGGAATAAATTTTATTGATCATCCCAATCCCAAAAGACTATTAATGCCTGAAGACTGGAGAGGATGGCCATTACGAAAAGATTATATTCAGCCAGATTTCTATGAACTTCAAGATGCTTATTAGTTTAATTTTTTTAATTTGCGGTAAATAAACATAACTGCTCTCGCTAGTCTCCTTGGATCATGTCTAAGAGTTGGAGTTATTCTTTTTGAATATAATGGTGCTTGCAAAACATAATAACCCTCAGATAATAATTTTTCTTTATTACATTGGACAGGCTCTGCCCCTCTACTTTCGTAATAGTCTACTAATGGAGACTTTTCAAATTGAATCTGAGATAAGATTGAGTTAAAAATTCGAGTATTAACTCCAAAATTTGATAGTTGTTTTTCTATTGCTTTGATATGTTGATAGACATCAAGTCCATCTGTTTCTCCAGGCTGAGTCATCAAATTACTTATATAAATTTTAGGAGCATTACTTTGCAATAATGCATCTACTATTTCTGGTACTAAAAGATTAGGCAATAAAGAAGTGTACAGACTACCTGGGCCAAGAACAATTAAATCAGCTTCTTTTATAGATTCAAGAGCACTTGGAAGAGCTGAAGGATTTTCTGGTAGGTAACCAATCCTCGAAATTAATTTTTTAGATTTACTGATCTTGCTTTCACCAAAAATTTTCTCACCATCTTCTAATTCGGCCCATAACATAACATCAATATTTGTTGCAGGTAAAACTTGACCTTGTACCGCCAAAACCTTACTAGAGGCTTGAACTGCTTTTTCTAAACTACCTGTAATTGTTGTTAAAGCTGACAAGAATAGATTTCCAAAACTATGACCTTCCAAACCACTTCCCCCTGAAAATCTGTACTGAAATAATCTAGTTAAAGTAGGTTCTTCGTTTGATAAGGCTGCCAAACAATTTCTTATATCTCCTGGAGGTTGCACACCTAATTGTTTTCTGAGAATTCCACTACTTCCACCATCATCGGATACAGTTACGATTGCTGTAATATTACTACTATAATTTTTTAAGCCTTTCAGCAAGGTAGATAAACCTGTACCTCCGCCAATTGCAACAATGTTTGGGCCTCTGTTTAATTTACTTTTAACTCTTAATGCATCAACTAAAAATGTATTTTTTTCTGGAACAAGCGCTTTTTGAATTGAATTAATACTTCTGTTTTGTCCAATCCCGATTAACAATAGTCCAATAACAAAAATCAATGGTCCCATTAATGAAACAGGTAAAATACGTGTTAAACCTGTCATTACCCCAAAAAAGATTTCAATAAGCCAATAGAGCGGTCTTAAATTTGTCCAAATTACCAAGCCAAGTAATGTAGTCAAAAATCCTATCGCAGATGTAAGCATCCATCTTTTTATTACCAATCCTGGCAAAAGCCAACTCAAAATTCTTAAGATTTTTTTTAACAAGACAAAATTAGACTTTTTAAAGTTTTTATAGTACCTTCTTACCTTTTTTTTACGCTTATTCATTAAAAAACCTCTTAAATTATTTTTCTCAAATTTAAAGACTATATAAAATCATTATAAATCAAATTCATACATCCTTTTTTTATTTCTAAAAATAGGCAAAATGAAATATATAGATGTTTCTTATAAAAGTTTTGAAAAAATCAAAGCATGCAGTTGAAACAAAAAACCTCTCAATAAGCTGGGGGGAAGTTGATGTGCTTAATCAAATAAATTTTGAACTTAAAGATGGAGAGAAATTAGCTATTGTTGGCCCCTCAGGTTCTGGTAAATCAACCATATTAAAAATATTAGCAGGACTAATTTTACCCACCAAGGGAGAATTAAGAATATTTGGTGAGAAGCAAACCTATTTGAGATTAGATCAAAATAATCCTCCTGATGTAAGACTAGTTTTTCAGAATCCGGCTTTATTAGGATCTCTAACTATTGAAGAAAATGTAGGTTTTCTACTCAAGAGAAATCAAAACCTTTCTAAAAAGTCTATCCATGAAATAGTAAGTGAATGCTTAGCTGAGGTAGGATTATTTAATGTCGAGAATAAACTTCCAAATGAATTAAGTGGAGGCATGCAAAAAAGAGTAAGTTTTGCGAGGGCATTAATTACTGATCAAACTCTTAATGCAAAGTCTAAACCTTTACTACTCTTTGATGAACCAACTGCCGGCCTTGATCCTATTGCCTCATCAAGAATTGAAGATTTGATAAATAAAACAAATCATAAAGCTAGCGGATCATCTATTGTGGTTAGCCATGTTCTTAGTACTATAGAAAGAACTTCAGATAAAGTTTTAATGCTTTATGGAGGCAAATTCAGATGGGCTGGCTCGATTGATGAATTTAAAAAGAGTAAAGATCCCTATGTATTTCAATTTAGGAATGGGAAACTTGATGGTCCAATGCAACCCAAAGACATTTAGAAATTATGCGTAGAAGCCTACGAGATTCAATAGTTGGTTTTTCCTTATTGGGAGGAATTTTAATATTCACATTTTTTTCTTTTTGGCTAAGAGGAGTTAGATTATCTTCAAAAAATTGGCACATCTTTGCTGAATTCAATAACGCAAGCGGTTTATCAAAAAAATCTCCAGTTACTTACAGAGGAATCTTAGTTGGATCGATAGAAGATATCTTGTTCACGAATGAATCAATTAAAGCAAAAATAGTTTTAAATAATCCTGAAATTATTCTTCCAAGGCCAGTATTTGCAAGGGTAGTTACAAATTCTTTCCTTGGAGGAGATGTACAGGTTTCTTTAGAAACTAGTGATAAGACAATTCCCAAAAACATTGCAAAACCTATATCCGAAAAATGCGATACCAAATTAATTATTTGTCAAGGAGACACTATCACAGGTAAACAACTATCAAGTCTCTCGAATATAACTAATAGAATAAGCCAACTTCTAAAAGACACAAATCAAGAAAACTTAATTGAAAACATTGTTAACTCAGTTGACCAATTTGACAGAACACAAGAAAATCTTGATGAATTAATTTATTTATCGAAACAAGAACTACAAAGAGTAGAACCTCTAATAAAAGAAATTACAATTGCGGCTAAACATTTAAATAACATTTTGTCTACTATTGACGACAAAGAAACCCTTAATGACATCAAATTGACAATTAATGCTGCTAGGTCTATCTCAACCAAAATAGATGATATGAGCGATGATTTTGAAAAATTAACACAAGATAAAGAGTTAACTAAATCTTTAAGAGATTTAACGATTGGACTTTCAAAATTCCTTAACGAAATTTATCCATAAAAATATTTAAAATTCATTTATGGCATTTAATGCCATAGCTGCGATTGCTTTATCTGTAGCTTTTGGCAGTTGAACATATTTCCCTTGAGCTGCCTCTGCTAATTCTTTACCAAATCCACTTGCAATAAATTTTCTTTCTGTATCAATTATCAAAAGTTTTATCCCAAGCATGGGATATTTTGCTGCAATATCAAGAACCTCTTGCTTTAAATTTGCATTTGTATTTTCGTTTTCTTCAACCTCATTTTGTCCTAAAGATAAACCTAATGGAACATTACCTCTACCATCAGTGATCCCTACAACAATAACTTGACCTATATCTCCTGTTGAAAGAGCATTTTTTGCTACTTTTGCTGATTGTGTTAGTCCATGTGCCAAAGGAGATCCTCCACCACAAGGCATTGTTTCCAACCTTCTTTTTGCAGCAGTTATTGATCTTGTTGGAGGCAAAAGCACTTCGGCCTGATTACCTCTAAAAGGAATAAGAGCTACTTCATCTCTATTCTCATATGCTTCTGTTAAAAGTCTTATTACAGCGCCTTTGGCACTTTGCATTCTATTAAGAGCCATAGAACCACTAGCATCAACAAGAAAAATGACTAAAGCACCCGCCTTTTTTTGAAGAAGCTTAGCCCTAAAGTCATTTTCTTCTATAATTATTGATTTATTAGGGTTCCTTAATCTTCTCGATTTTTGATAAGGCGCAGCAGCTCGAAGGGTAGCATCTACAGCAATTCTTTTTACTTTACCTCTTGGAATAATAGGTTTTACATATCTTCCTCTACTGTCACTAAATATGACTGATCTACTCCCGCTATTCCCTGCTTTAGCTTTAGCTGATGAAAAAAGCAATAAATCAGGATCAACCATACATGCCTCAGGGTCTAATATAAATTCTTCAGGTATTTCGGGAGTAGATTCTTCTTCCCCGTCAGAATTATCTTCTTCTTGTTCTTGGTCTTGCTCATTATCATTTTCACTAGTCTCAGGTTCAGACTCTTCATTGTTTGATTGAGGTGGGGGTGGGGGACTCTGATCCTCTGGAGGAGGTGGTTGAATATCATCATCTTCTGGCGGTATTTGCATTGCTCGTGGAAGAATAACTAACCTTACTGCGACTTTTAGATCTTCAGAATTTACATTTTCATCGCCTCGAAGAGCTGCATTAGCCTTTGCTACTTTTACTGCAAATAATTCTGACCTATGCCCTTCTACTCCTCCTCTAAGAGCTTCATTGACTAAATAGGTTATTTGCTCTTTTGTTATCTTGACATCCTTTAACCATTGCCTTGCCAAAATTAATTGAGTTGATAAATTATCAGATTCTTCCGACCATTTTTCTGAAAATTTAATATTATTTTCTGCATGTGATAAAACAGATTTTGTAATCTCAACTCTTTGAGAATTATTAATAGATTGATCTGCGGAAAGCACGATGGCAAAACGATCTAAGACATGATCTCTTAGAGCACCTTCTTCAGGATTATAAGTTGCTATTAAAAGTGACTTACAAGGATGAGAAAGGCTTAAACCATCTCTTTCAATATTATTTTTCTCTCTTCCTGTGGCTTCAAGAATTAAATTTACAATGCCATCATCCAATAAATTTATATCGTCTACATAAAGAACACCTCTATGAGCCTCTGCTAGAATTCCAGGTTGAAAAACTTGTTCCCCCGTACTTAATGATGCAGCGACGTCAATTGATCCAACAAGCCTGTCTTCAGTTATGCCAATGGGAACTTGAATAAATGGAGCCTCTCTTACTTTTTTCGGAATTTCTTCAATTTGATTCAAATAATCACGTCCAATTACCTGCTCCAACAATTTATTAGTACTAATATCCCATTCCTCTGGTTTATCTGGATCTAGGTTCCTACCAATAGGTCTTAATGAAGTTCCACTATTTTTCTCAGTTAGCTTTTCCAGTATTAATTCATTATTTAATACCTCTATAGGAGGAAGTAAAGTATGCAAACCCCTTGCTAATACTGACTTACCAGTACCTCTTCCGCCAGCAATAATCACTCCCCCTAAACTGGGATCAACTGCTGCTAAAAGTAAAGATAATTTCAATAAGCTATGACCTGTAATTGCGGCCAAAGGGAAAGCTCTAAAAGAATCCTTTGACTTCATTAAATCTTTTATTTCTCCTTTTTCTTTTAACTCGGGGTTCAAAATCACTTTAAAAATGCCTGATATAGAATTTATCCAATAACTTTGTTTTTTGTAGTGGAATTATCAAATCTTAATATCAAAAATGGACTATGTATATCCCTCGGAGCAAATATTGATAGTAAATTCGGAAGCCCTCTTGAGTCACTATTAATTTGCAAACCAAAAATAGAGGAAATAATAAATGAGTGGGGAAATAGTTCCAACGAACAAAAAGAAGAGAAAAGCGAATTTCATGCAAACTTTTTTTGGTCTTCAATTTATGAGACATTACCTCATGGTGTTGAAAATGAGCAGCCAAATTATTTAAATACACTATTACTTGTAAAAAGTAATTCTTTCCCTAAACCATCAAATAAAAAAGCGAAATTACTTTTAAAAGAGCTAAAAAAGTTAGAAAAATTTTTCGGACGAGAAAAGACGCCAAAGGGTAAGAAATGGTTATCAAGATGTCTCGATTTAGATATTCTTTGGTGGGAAGATTTTCATACGATTGACGAGGAATTAACATTACCTCACCCTAGATTCATGAATCGGAATTTCGTTATTACACCATTATCTGAAATCTTAAGTAGAAGCCAAAAAATCACAAAGTTTGATGATCCAAAATGGTCTATTAATTGATTTACAAAACCAAAAAATAACTGTTAGGCTATTTTTATTTTAAAATTCATGGGCAACAAAAACCTTCTAAAAAGATCCATTTTTAAAGAAAAAATATCTGAGTTAAAGTCTAAAAAATTTAGTTTCGAAATAAATAGAATTGAGCTTCCAAATGGACATGAAGGTGAATATGGATACATTAAGCATCCTGGGGCAGCATTAGCCGTACCTATTACAAAAGACAATAAAGTTATCATTCTTCGGCAATATAGATTTGCTATTTCAAGGTATTTATTAGAATTTCCAGCAGGTACATTAGAAATAGGTGAAACACCTATTAATTCAATTCAAAGAGAAATACAAGAAGAGGCTGGATTCAGTGCAAACAAATGGGATGAACTAGGCACTCTTGTCCCTGCTCCTGGGTATGCAGATGAAGAAATTTATTTATTTTTAGCTCGTGATTTAAACAAACTCAATTCCGAGGTTCAAGGAGATTTAGATGAAGATATAGAAGTATTAATTTTAGATCACGACGAACTAGATAATCTTATTTCTAGTGGGGATGAAATTCTTGACGCAAAAACCGTGACGGCTTGGTTTAGAGCTAAACAATTTTTAGATAAATTATGAATAAACCTAGAATACTTTTTTGGCACAGAAAGGATTTAAGAATATTTGATAATCAAGCTTTAATCAAAGCATTTTCATTATCAAATGCTATTACTTCAACTTATATATTTGATAAAAATTACTCACACGATTTCAATGCAAGTTCAAGAGCTTGGTTTCTAGGAAATTCGCTTCAAGAATTAGGTAATAACTGGAAAAAAATGGGTAGTAGATTAGTTATGGAAGAAGGAGATCCAGTATTAATAATTCCTAAATTAGCAAAGAAAATAGATGCTAAATTTGTTTTTTGGAATAGATCAATTGAACCTTATGAGATTAATCGTGATTTACAAATAAAAAAAAATTTAAAAGAACAAAATATTCAAGTTATTGAAACTTGGGATCACTTATTAATAGAACCTTTAAAAATATTTTCCGGAAATAATAAACCTTATTCAGTTTATGGGCCTTTTTATAAAAACCTTAAATCAAAAATGAATTTATTAGGTCCATACGACCAAGATAAAGTTGTTTTCCAGTTTAAAGATATAGATAATAAACTCAAAGAAAATAAGACAATAAATTCATCTGATTCGGTTCTAGAGAAATTTATTAAAAATATCAAATTTCCTGGTTCGAATATTTGTCCATGTAGACCTGGAGAGAAGGCTGCAGAAACATTATTAGAAAACTTCATTAACGAAAAAAAAATATATTCTTATAATTCTGCACGAGATTTTCCTTCCCATAATGGGACATCTTTTCTAAGTGCATCTCTCAGATTCGGCACCATTAGCATTAGAAAAATTTGGAACGCCTCATTAAATTTAAATTCAGATTTTGCAAATCAAGGAAATTATCTATCAATTGAAACTTGGCAAAAAGAACTTGTTTGGCGTGAATTTTATCAACATTGCTTATTCCATTTCCCAGAGCTAGAGAAAGGTCCATATAGAAAAAAATGGGATCACTTTCCATGGCAAAACAATAATGAATGGTTTCAGCATTGGAGCAACGGAGAGACTGGAGTACCTATAGTTGATGCTGCAATGCGTCAACTAAATAGTACTGGCTGGATGCATAACAGATGTAGGATGATAGTCGCTTCATTTCTGGTAAAAGATCTTATATGCAATTGGCAAATGGGCGAGAAAAAATTTATGGAGACTTTGGTTGATGGAGACTTAGCTGCAAATAATGGGGGATGGCAGTGGAGCGCCAGTAGCGGTATGGATCCAAAACCACTTAGAATTTTTAATCCATATACCCAAGCAAAAAAATTTGATCCTATTTGCGAATATATAAAATATTGGATTCCTGAAATATCTAAAGTGTCAAATTCAGAATTATTAAATGGGGAGATATCTAATTTAGAAAAAAATAATTATTCAAGCCCTATTGTCAATCACAAAATACAACAAAGATTATTTAAATCAATTTATGCTGAAATTTGAATTTCCTCTATACAATTCTTCAAAACTTTATTTAAATTTTCTGCTACATAAACTTGCTCTTCATAAGAAATTTCAGGAAACATTGGAAGACTAAGAACTTCTGTACAAATTCTCTCTGTATTAATGAGTTTTGTTCTAGAAAAATTTTTATTTTTGTAAGCTATTTGTGCGTGTATTGGAATTGGATAATAAATAATTGAATTAATACCTTTTTCAAAAAGTTGTTGTTTTACCAAATTCCTTAAGGAATAGTATTTTTTGCAATCAGTATCAAATAAATTTGAAAGATCTTCGTTTAAAAAATATTTATCGTTTCTTAATTTGATTACAAATTGATTCCAAGAATGGGAAATTGAATCAGAGCTAATTTTTGGAAAACTAATAAATGGA
Source organism: Prochlorococcus marinus XMU1406 (assembly GCF_017696055.1). NCBI lineage: Bacteria > Bacillati > Cyanobacteriota > Cyanophyceae > Synechococcales > Prochlorococcaceae > Prochlorococcus > Prochlorococcus marinus. Next base: position 278,934 of record NZ_JAAORG010000001.1, on the reverse strand, counting down.
TTTTTTTCTAATAAATCAAGGTAATTATTAGCAATTTTTTGGCGATTATTAATCCACTTAGAAATATATTTAATTTTAATGTTTAATATGGCAGCTTGAATGGTATCAAGTCTGCTGTTATATCCAATTTGGGTATGATGATATCTTATTGGGCTGCCATGAACAGCCAGTTCTCTAATTTTTTTTGCAATCTTCTGATCTGAAGTTGTTACCGCTCCACCATCTCCAGCAGCTCCTAAATTTTTAGTAGGGAAAAAGCTAAAACAGCCTATATCACCGATACTACCAACTTTGGAAGTTTCCCACATTGTGCATGTTGCCTGAGCACAATCTTCGATTACTTTTAAATCATATTTCTTGGCCAAAGATTTTATTAAGGTCATATTCACTGCATTACCAAATAGATGCACTGGCATAATTGCCTTGGTATTAGAATTTATTTCTTGTTCTATTAGTTCAGTATTAATGAGATAAGTTTCTGGATCTATATCTACCAAAACAGGATTAGCACCAACTGCACTAATAGCCTCTGCAGTTGCAAAAAAGCTAAAAGATGAGGTAATAACTTCATCACCCACACCAATATCTAATGCGCGCAAAGCTAATACTAAAGCATCAGTTCCACTATTACATCCAATAGTATTTTCAACACCAATCAGATTTGAAAAACTCTCCTCAAATTTGGCAATTTCTTGTCCTCCAATATACTGGCCCCCTTTTAAAACTTTAGAAACCTCACTATCAATTTCAGAGCCAATTTCTTGGAACTGCCTATCTAAAGTAAATGGAGGTATCTGCATAGTAAATATATTAACCCTAAACCATATTTCTATGGGTAAAAAAAATTTTTTAATTCATTTAAACCAACTAGGTTCTTTACCAGGAGTCCATTTTATATTGCAACCTAAAGAAGGTATCTGATTTGAAGGATAAGAATTATCTTGATTCAAATCTTTTACGGCAGCGCGCAAATCTTTTCCAGATAGAGGGATATTATTACCTGGTCTACTATCGTCTAATTGGCCATGATAATACAATAAAAAATCACCATCTCCTTCATTTGAAAAAAGATAAAAATCTGGGGTGCAAGCCGCTTTTAATTTCTTAGCAAAATTTTGATTTTCATCATATAGATAAGGAAAACTCCATCCCTGTGTTTGTGCTTGTAATCTCAAATTTTTAGGAGAATCTGAAGGATGAGTGACAATATCATTACTAGAAATTGCAACTGTTTGAACTGCATTTTCAATTTCTTTACTTAAGGTGAGAATTTGATTCTCAATATATTTAACAAATGGGCAATGGGCGCAAATAAACATTAATAGTAAATGCCTTTTATCTAGATTATGAGAACTAAAATATTCATTTTTTGAAGAATTAGCATTTAACATTTCGAAATTCGGTAATTGAAAACCTAATTCCAAAACCATAGAATTTGTTCTTACCATGTTCAAATTAAAAATTCTTTGATATTTGAAAATTATTGTATATTTTGCAGTAATCCGTAAAGATAGGTACTTTTATATAGGAGAATAATAGAAATAATAAACAAAATGCTTCTAAATCTAACTGGCAAAAAAATTCTTGTTACGGGAATTGCCAACAATCGTTCAATAGCATGGGGTATCGCTCAACAACTTTCAAAAGCTGGCGCAGAACTTGGAATCACATATTTGCCTGATGATAAGGGAAGATTCGAGTCTAAAGTTAGAGAACTAACTGAACCTTTAAACCCATCGTTATTTTTGCCTCTTGATGTTCAAAATCCAGCTCAAATTGAAGAAATCTTTAAAAATATAAAAGACAATTGGGGGCAAATTGACGGATTAGTTCACTGCCTAGCATTTGCAGGACGCGATGAATTGATTGGAGATTATAGTGCTACCACTTCAGAGGGTTTTGATAGGGCTCTTAATATAAGTGCGTATTCCTTAGCACCTTTATGTAAAGCAGCAAAACCACTTTTTAGTGATGGTGCTGGAGTTGTCTCATTAACTTATTTAGGTTCAGAAAGGGCGATTCCTAACTATAACGTCATGGGAGTTGCTAAAGCAGCTTTAGAAGCTTCAGTAAGATATCTTTCTGCAGAACTTGGTCCCGAAAAACAAGTTAGAGTTAACGCAATAAGTGCTGGGCCTATAAGAACACTTGCGAGTTCTGCTATAGGTGGCATTTTAGATATGATTCACAATGTTGAAGAAAAGGCTCCTTTACGCAGAACAGTCACTCAAACAGAAGTAGGTAATACAGCTGCTTTTTTATTAAGTGATCTCTCTAGCGGCATTTCAGGCCAAACAATTTATGTTGATGCGGGTTACTGCATTAATGGAATGTAAACTAAGTTTTTTACATAAAATGTCATCTCTAAGGCAATCTGAAATAAAAAGAAAAACGAATGAAACAGATATTTCTGTATTTATAAACTTAGATGGAAATGGAATTTCTGAGATTGATACCGGGATACCATTCTTAGATCATATGCTTCATCAAATATCCAGTCATGGTTTGTTCGATTTAAAAATAAAAGCAATTGGAGATACCCATATTGATGATCATCATACAAATGAAGATGTAGGCATCGCATTAGGCAAAGCATTTTCAAAAGCTTTGGGAGAAAGAAAAGGAATAAGCAGATTTGGACATTTCTTTGCCCCATTAGATGAAGCATTAGTTCAAGTCACATTAGACTGTTCTGGTAGACCGCATCTATCTTATGATCTTCAATTGAAAGCCCCTAGAATAGGAAATTATGATACTGAACTAGTAAGAGAGTTTTTTATTGCCTTTGTAAATAACAGCGGTATTACTCTGCATATTAATCAAATACGAGGAAGTAATTCACATCACATAGTTGAGGCGTGCTTTAAAGCTTTTTCAAGAGCAATGAGAATGGCTACCGAGATAGATCCAAGAAGATCTGATTCAATTCCAAGTAGTAAAGGAATGTTAGAAAAACAATAAAATAGGAATTTTTTCGAATCAGCCACAATTCAGTTGATTTTTGGCGAAGATAGATAGAGTGATTATTTTGTTGTGACTAATTTACAAGATAAAAAAATTGATGAATTTAATATTTTTAAAAAAGAAGATTGGTCAAGTGCTTATCAAAATGTAAAAAAGGAGCTAACTAAAGAGCCTCTAAAAATTAGCAAAGGTAATAATATTAAAAATCTAAATGGAACATTATTAAGAAATGGACCAGGAATATTAGAGAGAGGTGGACAATGGGTTCATCATCCATTCGATGGTGATGGGATGATAACATCCATAAAATTCCAAAATGGTCAGCCATTCTTAACAAATAGATTTGTTAAAACTAAAGGCTATTTGGAAGAAGAAAAAATAGATAAATTTATTTATAGAGGTGTTTTTGGAACACAAAAAAATGGAGGAATTTTAAATAATGCATTAGATCTAAAATTCAAGAATATCGCTAATACACATGTAATTAAATTAGGAGATGAAATTCTCGCATTATGGGAAGCAGCAGGTCCACATGCAATGGATACTGATAGTCTTGAAACTATTGGTTTAACCACATTAAAAGGAGTACTCAAGCCTAACGAAGCATTCAGTGCACATCCCAAATCAGACCTAAACTCAAATGCATCTTCAGAACTTTTAGTCACTTTTGGAGTACAAACTGGGCCAAAAAGTACCATTAGATTAATGGAATTTGATAATGCTGGTACAAATTCTGGAGAGCTCATTTTTGACAGAAAAGATACCTTTAATGGCTTTGCATTCCTTCATGATTTCGCAATTACAACTAATTGGGCAATATTTTTACAGAACGCTATTGATTTCAATCCTCTTCCATTTGTAATGGGTCAAAGAGGAGCAGCACAATGTCTAAAGTCAAACCCAAATAAAAAGGCAAAGTTTTTTATCATCCCCAGAGAAAGTGGATTATTTAAAGGACAGCCTCCTTTAACAATAGATGCTCCAGAAGGATTCGTTTTTCATCATGTAAACGCATTTGAAAAAGATTCCAAAATCGTATTAGATAGTATTTTTTATGATGATTTCCCATCAGTTGGTCCAGACGAGAATTTTAGGGATATTGACTTTGATAAATATCCAGAAGGAAAACTGAAAAGATCAATTATCGATCTAAAGACAAAAACTTGTGAACTTGAAACTTTCAGTGAACAATGTTGTGAATTTGCTGTTGTTAATCCTAAAAACTTAGGATTAAAAGCAACTTTTAGTTGGATGGCAAGCACATCTCAAAAGCTGGGGAACGCTCCACTTCAAGCAATAAAAAAAATAAATTTAACTTCTAAGGAAGAGATTTTTTGGTCAGCAGGTCCAAGTGGATTTGTTAGTGAACCAATTATGGTTCCATCAGAAAACTCTTCAAAAGAAGATGAGGGATTTTTATTTATACTTCTATGGAACGGGGAAAGAAGAGGAAGCGATTTAGTGATATTAGACGCAAAAGACTTAAAAGAATTAGCTGTTTATGAATTACCCATTTCAATTCCCCATGGCCTTCATGGATCTTGGGTTAATTGAATTTAAGAAAAAATTTTAATTAAATTTGGAATAATTTTTTTTAATGCTTTACCTCTATGACTACAAGAGTCTTTAATATCATTATTCATTTCTGCGAAAGTTAATCTGGTAGAACTCTCCTCAAAAATTGGGTCATACCCAAAACCACTTTCTCCTCTGGGGTTTAAAATGATATTGCCATGACATTTGGCCTCAGATTCAATAATCACTTCACCATTTGGGGAACAAACACAAATATTAGCAATAAAGAAAGCACTCCTATTTTGAACTCCATCAAGTTCTCTTAAAACTCGTTCAATTCTCTTCTGATCATTTTCTGCATATCTAGATGAGTAAATGCCAGGCTTACCACCTAGTGCCTCAATACAAATTCCTGAATCATCTGCTATTGAAAAATTATTCGTTTTTCTCGAAACTTCACTCGCTTTTTTAATTGCATTATCTCTAAATGTCAGTCCATCCTCTTCAACTTCTAATGATTCTGGCTGGAGTAACAATTTACAAGTAACTCCAGCAAGCAATTTCTTATATTCTTCAATTTTACCTTTATTCTTACTCGCTAAAAATAAATTTTTCATCCTTATTTTCCTGCCAAATTAATAAATTCTTGACCCCACTCTAATACCTCAATTAGATAAGATTCTTTTGGTGCTTCACAATATAATCTTAAAAGAGGTTCCGTTCCTGAAAACCTAAAAAGAAGCCAAAAATTTTTATCAATTCTCAACTTTATTCCATCGATCTTTGAGATACTTTTTAACTTGTGATTATTAATATTCTCAGGAATATTACCTACGATAAATTCTTTTACGTTATTTTTTTCTGACTGATTTGGAAATTTAATATCAATTCTTTTATAAAAACTTGGCCCAAAATCTTCTTGAATTTCATCTAAGGTTTCATATAAATATTGAGATTTTTCAGCAATTCCATTTAATAAAACCATCGCTGCATATAGAGCATCTCTTTCAGGCATAAAGTCACCAAAACCAACTCCCCCAGATTCCTCTCCTCCAATAAATATTTTTTCTTTAATCATTTTTTCAGCAATATATTTAAAGCCAACTGGAAGTTCAAAAACATCTCTATTTTGACTCTCTGATATATTTTTAATAATATCTGAACCACTAACAGTTTTTAAAACTGGAAAAGAATTATTTTTAATTTCGCCCAAATAGCTAATAAAGTATGGGAGTAAATCTTGAGTACTAGAGTATCTTCCTTTTTCATCAATTGCCGCAATTCTATCACCATCACCATCAAATATAATTCCTAAAGTTTTCACTTCATTTGTTGAATTTTTCATTAGTGTTTGTTTTAGATCATCTGCATAATTCAAAAGAGGTTCAGGAGGTTTTCCTCCAAAAAAAGGATCAGCATCCTTCCTGATTTCTGAAATAACTTCTAAATCATTAGAAGCAAAAATCTCAGCCATACAATTTGCAGCTGAACCATGCATAGAATCTACAAAAATTCTCAATTTCATTTTTTTTAATCTCTTGGAAATATAGTCAATATCAAAAAGGGATTTAATTCTATCTAAATGAAATTTCTTAATATCTACCAATTGATTAACACCATCTATTTTTTCAATTGAATTTCCAAGCATTAATCTTTTTTCAACTTCACTTGTAAAAGATTCGTCAACAGAACATCCATTAAAGCTCTTTATTTTCAGACCTAGCCAATTATATGGATTATGACTTGCTGTAATTACTAACGCTCCAAGACAACCAACTTCTTTGGCATAGAAACTACAAGAGGGTGTTGTAACAAAGCTATTAGATAAGATTGGCTCTAAACCACATCCTCTTACAAAAGGCACTATTTGCCTGGCAAATTCACAAGCCATAAATCTACGATCATATCCAATAATAATTTTCTTTGAATTAACTTCTTTATAGTATTGATAATGCAACTCCTGGCATGCAGCAACAACAACTCTTGAAAGATTGGATAAATTAAAATCAAATCCAATAATTCCTCTCCACCCATCAGTTCCAAATTTTATCTTATTTAATTTATCAGCTGTCAAATTTAAAATTTCCTTGATTTCTTCTAATTATCTATAATAATTTAATTGAGTAAATTTTAAAACCGCTCTTAAAAAATAATTTGAATTCTCTTCATTTAAAAAGTTTTACAAGATGCAAAAGAAAAGCATGGCTAGATTTTAAGGGGGAAAAATCTTATGAAGTTTGGTCTCCCCATAAAGCTATAGATAAAATTAATCAGTTTCAAATTTTCTCTGAATTTTGTAATAGTGAAATATATACAGGATTAAAAGCCTGTGAAAAAGGTTATCAAGGGGTAATTGGATTAAAAATCAAAGGGAATCTTTTCCAAAATATTAACGCAGAGATACGTCCACAATTACTTGTAAAGACTAAAGGTAAAAGTAAATGGGGACAATATAAATATTTACCTGCTGTTTATAAGTTAGGCCTCAAAACCACTAAAGAACATTTATTCGACTTAGCTTTTAGTTCTATGCTGTTGGAATCTTTTCAAGAATCTAAAATTGAGAAAGGATTAGTAATTTCAAGTTTTGATAAAAAAGTTAATGTTGAAGAAATTTATTTAAATAAAAAATTAAGAAAAAAAGTTTTGAATGTTTTATTAAATTTGAATGAATGCTTGGAGGGATTTATGCCAGAAATAACTCAAGATAGAAAAAAATGTACTATTTGTTCATGGCAAAAATTTTGTGACAAAGAAGCAAAAGAAAATGGATATCTTACAGATATAGATGGAATAGGCTCCAAAACTGCTTCATTACTCATAACAAATGGAATATCTGATACCCAAACATTAGCTTCTTATAGCGAAAAACAACTTGGAGAGAAATTATCTAAATTCAACGATCAAAAGTATGAAAAAGCGTCCGTATTTATAAAGCAAGCACAAGCTTATATTTCTGGTGAACCATATCGAATTCTCAATAAAAATTATACTAACGATCTACTAGAAAAAAAATGTTCGGGATTTTATATATTTGATATTGAGTCAAATCCAGATGATAAGCATGACTTTTTATATGGTTTTTTAAAAATAAATGATTTGTTTACAAAAAAAGAAGATCTAATTTATGAACCAATTTTAAATCTCAAAAACAATAAAGGAGAATCTTACAGGAAAATTATTGAAATACTTTTTTCACAGAAGGAATGGCCAGTTTTACATTACGGAGAAACTGAAAAGATAGCAATAATTAATATTGCCAAAAACCTAAATTTTAGTTTTGAAGAAATTGATTCACTTGCCTCAAGATTTATAGACTTGCATACCTTAATACGAAAGTCTTGGATATTACCACTAAAAAACTATGGCTTAAAAACTGTTTCTAATTGGCTTGGATTTGAATGGATGCAGAAAAATGTTAGTGGCTCAAAAGCCCTTTATTGGTGGATTCAATATCAAATTACAGAAAACGAAATATTTTTAAAAAAAATTATCCAATATAACAAAGATGATTGTTTTGCTACTCTACAAATTGCAGAATATTTAATCAAAAATCAATTAAAGAAAAATTGATCCTACAGATTTATTAATAATAATTTTTCCAAAAATTTCTGAAAAAAAATAACTTCCTTCCTCTAAATATTTTCTTTTTATCATGGCTAAACCTTTAATTTGAGAATCTGATTTAAAAAAACTAGTGATTTTGCCTACAGAAATATCTTTGGCAGAATTTATATATAAATTTTTATCTTCAACTTCTAAATTCAAATTAGATTCGAATGATTTCCAAATTCTTATTTCCTGTTTTAAAGAAGAAACATTTTTTATTTTTGACATTGTTTCTTGTCCTAAATAACAACCTTTATTAAAATCTATAAGATCTTGTAATCCAAGCTCAAGAGGATTATTTTTTCCGTTTATTTCCATTTCTAACGAAGGTATTGCCTGATTAATCTTCCAAAGTTTTAAATCATTGGGACTTAGTAAATTTAGTTTATTTTTATATATTTCAAATTCTTTATCTTCTGTTTTGAAGAAAATAGGCTGGTAAGTTCTCCATGAACTAGATTCATCAATTTCCTGAATTCTATTTATCAAGAAAGGTTCACTTAGAAGTACATCGTCAGCTGGAAAAATAATTTGATTAAAGTAATCAATTATTTCATTAGTATTACCCGCCAAGATAATTACCTCTAAGTTTCTTTCTAAAAAAATAATTTCGATTAATGACCTTAGAACTCCATTTGGAGTTAACCAACAAGTTTTAATAACTGTATTTTCTGAATTAAGAATATTACCAGTTGTTATTCCATTCAAAAATTTTCTGGCATCTTTTCCAGTAATAGAAAAACAATCAAATTTTTCAAGCCAAAAATTTTGTTTTATATCTTGCATTTTGAAATAATCATAAAAAGTCTTTTATTGTAAAAAGACTCTTTAATTTAACATTTTCATCCTCAAGGGCTTCTAATCCCCCTTCTTGCCTATCAACTATAGACAAAACTTCCTCAACAATATAATTATTTTCTCGTAATTTTTTTATCGCTTTTATTACTGAACCAGCAGTTGTAACCACATCCTCTAAGACAGTTACCAAAGTTCCTTCTTCTAATGCAGGGCCCTCTATTCCAGCTTTGGTACCGTATTTTTTAATTTCTTTCCGAATTATTAAACCATTAAGTTCTAGACCTTGCGAAGCTGCTTTAACTATTAATCCACTCACAATTGGATCTGCACCTAATGTCAATCCTGCTACAGCTTTTGACTTTGAGTCCTTTAACTCTAAAAATAAATCACTTATTAAGTTTAGGCCCTCGCCATTTAATGATACCGGTTTACAGTTGAAGTAATGACTGCTTTTTTTTCCTGAAGATAAAGTGAAGTTTCCTCTCTTATAAGATTTCTCAATTAACTGTTTTAACAATTTTCCTTTATTTAAGTCATACTTTTCAGAAAAATTACCCATTAGTAAAAGTTAAATTTATATTTAAAGATTAGAAGAAAAAAAAGAAATCTCACAAAAACTTCCTAATGAGGTATTTTTTGAAATATTATTTTTATATTGTATATTGAAATTCAATGTAATTAAAATTGCATAAATTCCCCTGGGGGTGTAGCAATCTGGTGAATGCACCAAACTCATAATTTGGCTAAGGCGAGTTCGATCCTCGCCACCCCCATTATTCATTTGTCATTGAATGAAAATAACTCTACTTTTATTTCTTTTATTTTTCCCAGCTTTTTTTGCAGCGAGTGAACTCTCTTTTTTATTAATAAGGCCAAGTAAAGTTTTAAGGTTAATAGAAGAAAAAAAGAAAGGAGCATTTTCAATTTTAAAAATTCAAAAACGCTTTAGATCTTCATTAATTGCCTCTCAATTTGGAGTAACAATTTCATTAATTGCAATTGGATGGCTAAGCAATAACCTGGCTAATGATTATTGGAAAAGCAATATTTTGTTAAATAGATTTTATGATCTTCTATTGTTTTTATTTGTTGTTTTAGTTGTAACTCTCGTTTCTGGACTAATTCCTAAAGCACTAGTAATTAATAATCCAGAATCTGCTGCATTAAGGCTTACAACAATATTCGATGCCGTTAGAAAAGCTATGAATCCTATAGTGAAAACAATAGAATTCTTTGCTAGTGCCTGTTTAGGCTTGTTCAATTTAAATAACAAATGGGATTCTTTAAACTCGGGTTTATCCGCAGGAGAATTAGAAACTCTTATAGAAACAGATAATGTAACAGGATTAAAACCAGATGAGAAAAATATTCTTGAAGGAGTTTTTGCTTTAAAAGATACTCAAGTTAAAGAAGTAATGATTCCAAGAGCTGAAATGGTAACTTTGCCAAAAAATATAACCTTTTCAGAACTGATGAAACAAGTTGATAAAACTCGCCATGCTCGCTTCTTTGTGATTGGTGAGTCTTTAGATGATGTATTAGGTGTATTAGATTTGCGTTATCTAGCTAAGCCAATTTCAACAGGTGAAATGGAAGCCAATACATTATTAGAGCCGTACCTTTTACCAGTAACAAAAATTATAGAAACATGTTCATTAGCAGAGATATTTCCAATAGTAAGAGACTACAATCCTTTCTTACTAGTAGTTGATGAACACGGTGGAACAGAGGGGCTCATAACTGCAGCTGATCTAAATGGCGAAATAGTGGGAGAGGAAATGCTCAACAATAGAATTTATTCAGACATGAGAATGTTAGATAATTTCTCTAAAAAATGGTCAATAGCTGGAAAATCAGAAATTATTGATATCAATAAGAAGTTAGGATGTTCCATTCCAGAAGGCACAGATTATCATACTCTTGCTGGATTTCTGCTAGAAAAATTTCAAATGGTTCCAAAAATTGGGGACGTTTTAGATTTTAATAACATTAAATTTGAAGTTATTTCGATGTCAGGCCCAAAAATTGATCGTGTTAAAATAATTCTTCCCAAAAGCTAAATTTGACTCCCCATGGAGGATAATAAAAATAAATACATGGATTTGGAATTATGCAACCAACCTCATCACCCGTAAAGGTTGGAGTCATAGGTATAGGGAATATGGGCTGGCATCATGCTCGAGTACTAAGTTTACTCAAAGATGCAAATCTCATTGGAGTAGCAGATCCAAATGAAGAGAGAGGTAAATTAGCTATTGAACAATTTCAATGTGAATGGTTCAAAAATTATAAGGACTTAATTCCAAAAGTTGATGCTATTTGTATCGCTGTCCCGACACTACTACATCATGAGGTAGGACTAGATTGTCTAAATGGAGGTACTAACGTTCTCATTGAAAAACCAATTGCAGCTAATGAGCTGGAGGCAAAATCTTTAATAGAGGCGGCTAATGCAAGTAAATGTCTATTACAGGTTGGTCATATTGAAAGATTTAATCCTGCTTTTAGAGAATTAAATAAAATAGTAAATAATGAAGAAATTGTTGTTCTAGAAGCAAGGAGGCACAGTCCACATGCAGACAGAGCAAATGATGTATCTGTAGTAATGGATTTAATGATTCATGATATTGATCTTATTTTAGAGCTTGTAAACTCAAAAATACAAAAATTAGCAGCTGTTGGAGGAAGAAATAGCGAAGGGTTAATAGATTATGTTAATGCTACTTTAGTTTTTAAAAATAATGTTATTGCAATCTTAACTGCCAGCAAAATGAGTCATAAAAAAATTAGAAATTTAAGTGCTCACTGCCAAAATAGTTTAGTAGAAACTGATTTCTTAAATCACTCTTTACAAATCCATCGAAAGTCTCATGAATCGTATACAGCGGAGCATGGAGAATTAGTTTATAGAAATGATGGATATGTCGAAGAAGTGAGCACAACCTCCATTGAACCTCTTTATGCAGAACTAGAGCATTTTCTTAAATGCGTTCAGGGCAAAGAAACGCCTGAGGTAGATGGTGAGCAAGCCTCAAGAGCATTAAAAATTGCTGATTTTATAGAGAGTGCTGTAGATAATTCTGGAGATGCGATTTTACTTGAAAATCCCGTCTAATACATACAATCTAAACTAAAAGAATTTTATTTAAATCCAACTGCAGCTTGCCAAACAAATACCAATAAAAAGAAAAATAAAGGAATAAGTGGAAGAACATCAACAGTTGGAGCAAAGGCCTTGTAAGCCTCGGGCAATTCAGCGAATGTATTAAATAGAATGAGCACCTTTTTTAATAATTTAATTAATTATGATAAGACGTTACCACGTATGATGAGCAATAGAGGATGTTTTCCAAGGAGCGAAATCATTTGTAAAACAATTATCTCTAATTGCAGTAGAAATTGCATTGGTAAATCTTATTAAGTGAGCAATATTATGCAAACTTATGAGGGTTAGGCCTAATATTTCGTCATTTCTAATTAAATGATGCAAATATGCTCGAGAGTAGGATTTACAGGTCTCGCATTTACAAGTTTTGTCAATCGGAGAAAAGTCATTTTTAAATCGAGCATTTCGCAAATTCAATCTTTCATCATTAAAAAATGCAGTCCCATGTCTTCCTAGTCTTGTAGGCAAAACACAGTCAAATATATCGAATCCATTAGCAACAGCTAAAGAAATTTCTCTTAAAGAGCCAATTCCCATTAAATATCTTGGTTTATTTATTGGTAAGAATTTCGGGACGTAATTAATTACACTATGTATTTCTTCGACTGCCTCGCCAACACTTACACCTCCCACTGCTATTCCAGGCAAATCAAAAGAACTGGTATATTTTGCGCTATATTCTCTCAATCTCGGATACTTCCCACCTTGAACTATGCCGAATAATGCTTGATTGGATTTCTGATGAGTCTCAACACATTTTTGTAACCATGAATGAGTTCTTTGTAAAGAGTCCTCAATATCATTTTCGTTAGCTGTATGAGGAGGACAATGATCAAAAGCCATCGCAACATCCGATCCAAGATCCATTTGAATCTGTATTACTTTTTCAGGTGATAAAAATACATGACTACCATCTCTTGGATTTTTAAATTCCACACCTTTATCAGAAATATTATTTAATTTGGCCAAACTAAAAACTTGATATCCTCCTGAATCAGTAAGAATAGGCTTAGGCCAATTCATGAACTTATGTATTCCGCCAGATTCTTTAACTAGTTTTTCTCCAGGTTGTAAATGAAGATGAAAGGTGTTTGAGAGAATCATTTCTGCCCCTGTGGAGGCTAACTGCTTAGATGATATTCCTTTAACAGTAGCCAAAGTCCCTACAGGCATAAATTTTGGTGTGTTTACCTGACCATTTGGGGTATGAAAAATACCAGTTCTTGCGCCTGTATTACTGCAATTCGATGTAATTTCAAATTCAAACACGATAATTTATAAAATTTTTTGATCCTTTTTCATTAATCTACCCTATTATTTATTATCGAATCTATTTTTATCTCATCAAAAAATATTTAATAAAAAATTTGGCAGGATCTTGGATTTTCTATACGACATTTCCAAAGATACCTTTAATTAATCCCGAATTTAAAAATATTGCACAATTCGCGCCGCCTTTAGGATTTTTTATTGGAACAATACAGAGTTATATTTTTCTTTTTTTAAGAACAAACTCTTGGTCAATTTATGCATCTACATTAATTTGTTTGGCTTCAGGATATTTAATTACTGGTGGTCTACACATTGATGGTTTAATGGATACTTTCGATGGTATTTTTGCGGGTAAAAAGAAACGTTTAAAAGCCATGAAAGATAGTAAAGTTGGTTCCTTTGGCGTTCAAGCTTTAGTTTTTATAACTTTAATTCAAATTGCTTGCATACTAAAAATACAAGGGCTAATAATTTTTGTTTTACCTATATGCTTATTTTGGGGGAGATTTTCAAATTTATTTTTTATAGAAAAGTTTAAATATAAGAGTTATAAGAAAAAATCTATTAGTCACAAAAAATTTTGGAATGGATTTAAAAAAGAATCTTTGATCTCAATTATTTTTCTTTTAATTTTCATTGCATACCAATTAGTTTCAATTACATCCCAAGCAATATTAATTAAATTTTTAATTCTTATTTTGATTGGTATTTTTCTAAGCTATTCTATTCCAAGCATAATTGGTAATAAAATTGGAGGCTTTAATGGAGATGCATGCGGTGCAAGTGTTGTAGTAGTTGAAACTGCAATGTTGTTTATGCATGCAATTCTTTTATAGGTAGTTCTACATAGAAAATATTTTTCTTCTTAAGATTTTTTAAGTTCTCAGTATTGTCAATCGATTTATTTTCCAGCAATCTCAAATCTCCTCCAATTTGTTTTGCTAATTTCCTGGCCAAAAAAAGTCCCACACCAGTGCCGTCCTTCTTCTTAGCGGCAGATCCTCTAAAACCTTTTTCAAAAATTTTCTCTTTTTCATTTTTGGTTATTTTTTTACCATCATCAAATATACAAAGTCCGTTACTTGTAATTGCGAGTCCAATTTCAGCATCTTTTTGGGCATACTTAAACGCATTTTCTAATAAATTGGCCACAATTTCAGCAATTACAGCATATTTTGCCTTTAATGGCGATATGGTCCAATCTGGCCAAAGAGAAGGTTCAGTCCAATCTCTATTCTCTAAGTCCGCATTAGCTTTACCCCTTTCTAAAATTGGCCTCAATAAACTCTGAACAGTTATTACCTTTTTATTATCTAAATTTGGTGGTAATAATAATCTTTCCTCTCCAATTTCTAGAGGCAGTTGAATAGGTGAATTTAATTGCGCAAAAGAATCCATATATTTATTAATTTGTTTTTGCTCTATTATCATGCGTTCGACTATTTCAATAGAATCATCATCTGAACCAAGTCTTTTTATTAGTAATTTTGCATATGTCCTAATAGCAGCTAATGGATTTCTTAATTGATGGATTATGACATTGACCTGATTTTTTAAATAATTGATTTCTTCATTTTTATTTTGACGTTCTAGTTCGATAGAGACACATTTAGCTAAAGATATTGAAAGCGCTTTTAATCTAGAATCAAGAGTTACTGGCCAATTCCCCCCTTTCAAATCAGTTTCTACCCTAAGGACACCAAGTAGAATATCGTTTTCTTGAAGAGGGTACCATCTTCTATTAGGCGATGAAACTTTTAGTGAAGGATCATCTTCTATTGATGTAAGTAGCCTATCAATTTGTGGCCATTGACCAATCATTTCAAAAGATGCTTTAGTTCCTTGCTTAGCTGAAGCAAGATACATAACTAAATTAGTCACGCCCATTGAGCAACCAAAACTCTCTAGCTGTTTTATAATTAATTCTTCAAATTTTTTTGAAAGATTCATAATTAATGAAATTTTGAGAAAATTTTTTGAAAAAAACTTGAAAAAGGGCTTGTAAAATATGAAAAAAGTATTAAGATATATAAAGAGGTCTGACTTTAGCCAGCCTTAAATATGAATATTTAATCATATTTTAAGCTACATCAGGGGTTGATGGGTCCTCTATGTAATTTGCAGTGAATTTAAAATCACATATATAAGATTAGTAAAAATAAATAAGACTAATCTCATTAATAATTTCAGGAGTACCAATCAATGTCAAAAAAAAGAAAAAGAATCAGCAGAAGAAGATTGGCTGGCCAAAGAGTAATGGCACATGTACCTATTTATCATATCGAAACTGGCAAACATAAACCAGTTACAGCAGCAAGAAGATTCATAGCTGAAAATAGTCTCTCTGCGCCTTCAGTTTTCAATGTCAGAAGAAATGAGCATACCACCGATAGGTTTTTTTGGGGTGAAAAAGGGTTATTTAGCGCCCAATATGCTGAAGAAAATCATTTTCTATTTCCATCATTAAAAGTTGTTGTTGAAGGAATTGGTGAAGAAAAAATATTTGAAGGTCTTGAACTTACTGCAGATGATTGGGAAGAGATTGAAGAATACGAATACGCTTTTGTTTAAAAAATATTACTTATATTTGAACTTATAAAATTAATTAAATTTGAATCAATTTGATGAAATCCATCGAATTCTAATAATTCACAAAATTTAGCAGACTTACTCTTTACCTTTTCATAAATAGTCCTAGAAGCATCTATAGGCACGACGTCATCAAATAAACCATGACTAACAATCAATGGCGGACACTTTTCTTCCGGGGCCCAGTTGGGGTGAGGGAAACCACTACAAGCAACAATTAATCCAAAATTTAATTTAAATCCTGCATCAATTGCCATTGCCGCCCCCTGAGAGAACCCCAGCAAAATTGTTTTTCTTAGTGGAATCTGATCAGTATCAAATTTTTTTAATGTAACTATAAGTTTATTTACTTCAACCTCAGCTCCATTCCAATCATGTGGGTATAATCCATACCACTGTCTTCCCTGACCACTTGGATGTAATCCAGGAGCCCTCAAAGAAATTACCTCAAAATCAAAATTTATTTTTTCAGTCATCTCCTTTCCAAATGTTAAAAGGTCATCTGAGTCAGCTCCCCAACCATGCATCAAAATAATTCTATGAGTTGCAGTTTGAGAGCTAATCGAGACAAATTCATGATTGATAGCATATTTCATGTTTATATTCTTAAGTAAGTAAACTTTCCCATAATGTCACCATTAGCTTTAGTAAGTGTCTCTGATAAAAAAAATATAATCCCATTTTGTAAGGAATTGGTAAAACAATTTAATTATAAAATTTTATCAAGTGGCGGAACTGCCAAGCATCTTATAGAGGCAAAAATTCCAGTTATTAAAGTTTCAGATTTTACTAATTCTCCAGAAATTCTTGGAGGAAGAGTTAAAACTTTACATCCAAAAATACACGGAGGAATATTAGCTAAAAGAACTGATGAGACACATAAAAGAGATATCAAAACTAACGAGCTTGAGTTAATTGACTTAGTAGTTGTAAATTTATATCCTTTTAAAAAAACTGTAGCTCAGGGAGCTAAATGGGAAGACGCTATTGAAAATATTGATATTGGAGGGCCATCAATGATTCGTTCTGCAGCAAAAAATCATAAAGACGTTTCCGTCTTAGTGGATCCTAGTCAGTATCAAAGTTTTCTTGAAGAAAGTAAAAAAGGTGAATTAAAGGACTCATATAAAGCAAAATTAGCCCTTGAAGCTTTTCAACATACAGCAGACTATGACACTGCAATATCTAATTGGATAAGAAAAGAAAGAGGTTTACAATCTTCAAAATATATTGAATCTTATCCACTAATCAAAACCTTAAGATATGGTGAGAATCCTCATCAAAAAGCTTTTTGGTATGGTTTAAGTA
Organism: Prochlorococcus marinus XMU1406; assembly: GCF_017696055.1. Classification (NCBI taxonomy): domain Bacteria; kingdom Bacillati; phylum Cyanobacteriota; class Cyanophyceae; order Synechococcales; family Prochlorococcaceae; genus Prochlorococcus; species Prochlorococcus marinus. The sequence continues at coordinate 261,713 of NZ_JAAORG010000001.1, read as the reverse complement.
ACATTGGATGGAATTCAGCAGAACAATTACAAGGTAAAGATTTAAGTTATAACAATCTATTGGACCTAGAGTCGGCACTTTCAACAGTTTTAGAATTTGGCTACCCAGAAAAAGATGAACTTACAACCAAAATGTTTGCTTCTGTTATCCTAAAACACAATAATCCTTGTGGTGCCTCTATAAGTAATTCAGCTTCTCAAGCATTTTTGAATGCTTTGAAATGCGACTCTGTTAGTGCATTTGGCGGAATAGTTGCCTTTAATTCAAATGTTGATAGTGAAACTGCAAATAAATTAAAAGATATCTTCTTAGAGTGTGTCGTAGCTCCCTCTTTTGATGCGGAAGCTTTAGAAATTTTAAAAATCAAAAAGAATTTAAGAATTTTAAAGTTTTCAGAAGATCAAATTCCAAAAAAGAATCAAATTTCTACTAAATCAATAATGGGAGGATTACTTGTTCAAGATACTGATGTAAGTGAAGAAAAAACTGAAAGTTGGATTGCAGTAACCAAAAAAAATCCAAGTAATCAGATGAATTTAGATCTAAATTTTGCGTGGAAAATTTGTAAACACGTTAAATCTAATGCGATTGTTATTGCAAAAGACCAAAAAACTATTGGAATTGGAGCTGGGCAAATGAATAGAGTTGGTGCCGCAAAAATTGCATTAAAAGCAGCTGGAGAGTTATGTTCTGATGCTGTCTTAGCTAGTGATGGATTTTTCCCATTTGCAGATACTGTAGAACTTGCAAATGAATATGGTATAAAGGCAATTATTCAACCAGGAGGTAGTTTAAGAGACCAAGAAAGTATTGATATGTGTAATTCCAAGGGGATCTCAATGGTATTTACGCAAAAAAGACATTTCTTGCATTAATTTATGTTGATTTAGGATAATATGTAATCTTGTTAGTTTTTCTGAATAAAGAAAGTCTGCCTGGACCTGCGCATAAGAAGTAGAGAGAAATAGCTCCATAAATAAAAGACAATTCGAAAGCATAATTATGACCCTCAACCACTGCCAGAGGAAAACCTTCTAGTCCAGTATCAAGGAGATGAAAATAAACTGCAAATGCCATGGTGGAAAATAAACCAAGAGAAGAAAGCCTCGCAAAAATCCCTAAAGCCAATCCTGCTGGGCATACCAATTGAGTAATTGCTGCTCCAAAAGTCCAAATAACAGGATCACCTGGCAAAAATGGGAAGTACTTACCAACTACAAACTCAGCAAAACCCTGTGGATCCTGAAGTTTCTCAAGGCCATGATGAATCATCAAAGCACAAAAACCTATTCTTAAAACAAAAATCGATAGTTCTCCAAGGATATTAACTTCTGACCCTGAAGATGAATTGGCAACTACAACTTCAACTTTTTGGGGCGCTTTAGTTCTATTCATACTTGCAGTTTGAACCTGATTAGCTTGTGCTTTGTCTTCCATACTTCATAAATTTTTTCATTATTCTAGTTAATAAAGTAGATCTTTTGGAATTATCTGACTTATAAATTAAAAAAACTAAGCAAATTTATAAATTAATAACAAATTCAGGAAGCAATATGAATTAACTTTTCAATAACATCTGCAACGACCTTATCAGGAGTAGATGCACCTGAGGTAATTCCAACATTAATTTTTCCACTAGGTAGAAAATTATTTTTAAGTTCTAAATCTGATCCAAGTGGTTTATGTAATATTGAGTTTTCTTCAACTGATATTCGTTCTGGAGTATCAATGTGAAAAGAAGAAATATTTTTTGTAATTGCTATTTCTTGTAAATGAGTAGTATTAGACGAATTGAAGCCTCCTATAACAACAAGAATATCGAGGTCTTCATCAACCAAGGAAAACATTGCATCTTGCCTTTCTTCAGTTGCATCGCAAATAGTATTAAAAGCTAAAAAGTGACTATTTAAGTTTTCTGGTCCAAATTTCTTTAGCATCGTTTTTTCAAAAACTTTTCCAATTTCTTCTGTCTCACTTTTCAGCATTGTTGTCTGGTTTGCAACACCAACCCTTTCTAAATCTTTATCAGGATCAAATCCATCAGAACAAGCTTTAGCAAATTTATTCATAAACTCATTTCTATTTCTTCTCCCCAGAATATATTCAGATACATATTTTGCTTCTTCCAGATCAAGTACAACTAAATATTTTCCGGCGAATGAGCTAGTAGCGAGAGTCTCTTCATGCTTAAATTTCCCATGAATAATGGATGTGAAAATATGTTTTTTATGTTTCTCGACGGTATGCCAAACTTTAGAAACCCATGGGCACGTTGTATCAATGATATGACATCCTTTCTCATGAAGGAGTTTCATTTCTTGAACAGTCGCTCCAAAAGCAGGAAGTATAACTACATCTCCATTTGAAACTAATGAAAAGTCTTTAATACCATTCTTAGCTGAAATGAATTTTACATTCATTTTTCTTAAATGATCATTAACCGAGGGGTTATGAATTATTTCGTTTGTTATCCAAATATTTTCGTTAGGGTAATGTCTTCTAGTCTCATAAGCCATTGCTACAGCTCTTTCAACTCCCCAACAGAAGCCAAAGGCTTGGGCCAACTTAATATTTAGTCTGCCCTTAGTGTAAGTAAAACCATTATCTCTTATAGAACTTATCAAATCACTTTGATAAGCTTCTTCTAACGCTTGAGCTCTTTTTGTTGGAGAATCGAAACCCCTTCTATTATATCTATCAGAATGATGCAGAGATCTTCTAAAAGCTTGAGTATCCATCTTTTTATATTACAACGTTTTAAATAATTTTTCGTAAAAAAAAGAAACCTGACATATGTCAGGTTTCTTAAATCAATTTTCAGTTAGATTATTTAGCAGATGCAAAGTCTGGATATGCTTCCATTCCATGCTCTCCAATATCTAGGCCTTGAGTCTCTTCTTCTTCAGATACGCGGATTCCTCCGAATAATCCTCCAATTATAGACCAAGTAATCCAGCAAGTAACTAGTGTCCAAATAGCATAAGCTGCGGCACCAAGGGCTTGAACTAGAAGAAGTGTAATACCTCCACCATTGAACAATCCCATACCTGCTCCGTCGCCTTGCACAGCAGTACCCCAAAGACCGATTACAACAGTACCCCATACACCACATACTCCGTGAACAGAGAATGCACCTACAGGATCATCAATCTCAGCGGCATCAAGTGCTGCAACAGAAAATACAACGATAATTCCACCAACTAGTCCTGCGAACCAGGCTCCAGCAAGAGTCATATCACCGCAACCAGCAGTGATACTAACCAAACCAGCAAGGATTCCGTTAATAATCATTGTAAGATCAGGCTTACCAGAAGTTAGTGTTGAAACAACAGTTGCTCCGATAGCACCTGCTGCTGCTGCCAAAGTAGTTGTTACAGCAACATATGGCACCCATTGGTCCATAGCAAGTTGAGAACCGGGGTTAAATCCATACCAACCTATCCATAGAACTAATGCACCCAAAGTGGCGATAGCCATATTGTGTCCAGGCATAGCCTGTGGTTTTCCATCAGAGTATTTGCCAATTCTTGGTCCAAGAAGCATAGCTCCTACAAGACCTGCCCATGCTCCAACTGAGTGAACAATTGAAGAACCAGCAAAGTCGACAAAACCTAATGCATCTAGCCAACCACCATTCCATTTCCAGCTACCAGCAATTGGATATATAAATGCAGTTAATACAATCGCAAAAACAACAAATTCTCCAAATTTAACTCTTTCAGCTACAAGTCCGGAAACGATAGTAGCAGCAGTTCCTGCGAATGCAGACTGGAATAAGAAATCAACTGTTGGGACTAATCCAGCATCAGCAACTGTTTCGGCAGTGACTGTTGGATCAAAAAATAGGCCCATAAAATATAGCCATCCACCAGCAATACTATCTCCGTACATTAGCGAGTAGCCTATTACCCAATAAGAGGTAACAGCTAAAGCAAATACGAAAAGGTTTTTAGCAAGAATGTTGACGGCGTTCTTAGAACGACACATACCTGCCTCTACCATAGCGAAGCCGGCGTTCATGAATATCACTAAAATAGTAGCGACAAATAGCCATAAGTTATTGGCAAGAAAAGCTGCATTCAACTCAGGTAGATCGCCTGCATGAGCAGAAAGATTAAAAATACCTAAACCAAACAAAGCTAAAGGAACAGTTGCAAGCCACAACATTGAGCGGTTTGAACTAAATCCTCGAATACTCCTCAAAAGGAGCATAGGCCCGTTAACAAGACTTGCATCTTGTAACTTGGACCTAGAGCGCCTTTGAGGCGTTTGCAAAGCAGTGGTCATAAAAAAAAATTAGATCTGCAAAAAAACAGTTTGTGCTGTTTCCTTTCAAATCTAAATTTATTCAAAAAACTTATCAGTGTCTAGTAGTTGTTTATACCATTTTTATACTTGCACCCTTAAAATTATTTGTTAAATTTGAAAATTTATTTTTTTAAATTTCAAAACAAGAAGATTTTTTATTTATTTCAAAGGTTTAATTCCTTTCCATGATACGTGGTCTTTATGAAATTCAAAGGAACATGGAATAGTTATCATTCCTGCACTTAAAGATTCTCTAAAAAGACTGCCATATAAGGGATCTGCATCATCTCCAGGTGCAAAGAAAGAAGCGTCTTTTCTCGTAATACAAAGTACCAAAATACTTTTACTTCCAGGAATTAATTCCTTTAATTCAATGAGGTGTTTTTGGCCTCTTTTCGTTACTGTATCTGGGAATAGAGCTACATTTTCTTTAATCCAAGTCGTGTTTTTAACCTCTAGGTAAATGTTACGTTTATCAGGATTTGAAGATTTAGGAGTTAAAAAAAAGTCAATTCTACTTTTTTTATCTTTACCATATGGAACTTCAGATTTAATGGTCTCTATTTCGCCTATTATTTCCTTTAGCAGATTTTTCTCAATAACCTTTTTGATTAACTTATTTGCAAATAGAGTATTAATACCTACCCAAACCTCGTCGTTTTTTGAATCAAAAACACATATCTGTTCCCAGGTAAAAGGTAATTTTCTTTTTGTAGAAGGGGAAACACTTATTCTTACTTTTGCTCCCTCACTCAAAAGCCCCTTCATTGGGCCTGTGTTAGCACAATGAGCAGTTACTACCTCTCCATTCTCTAATTTAATATCTGCAAGAAACCTTTTATACCTCTTTATCAAAAACCCTTCAATTAATGGGTCAAATTCAATTATCCGATCATTCATAAATATGTCGTTAGTTAAAAATCAAATATAATTGAAACTTAAACTTCTTGAAGATTTAGACAAATCCAAATGCATTCATTTTTAAAAAATAATGTTTTTTCAATTTCATTTGGCACTAGTCTAAGTAAATTAGCTGGATGTATAAGGCAAATATTTATAGCTGCTGCTTTTGGGGTTGGGGTAACATACGACGCGTTTAATTATGCATATATAATTCCTGGTTTTTTGCTAATAATAATTGGAGGAATTAATGGTCCCTTACATAACGCAGTCGTTGCAGTTTTAACTCCGCTTAACAAAAAAAATGGAGGAATTGTTTTAACTCAAGTAAGCATAAAACTTTCAATAATACTATTCATTTTAGCTATATTTATTTACTCAAATTCCAGTTTATTAATTGAATTATTAGCCCCCAATTTAAGTTCGGAAGCTAAATCTATTGCTACTTACCAATTACAAATACTTACACCTTGTATCCCTTTATCAGGCTTCATAGGTTTAAGCTTTGGCGCCTTAAATTCCCAAAAGAAATTCTTTTTATCAAGTATAAGTCCAGCAATAACAAGCGTAACTACTATTTTTTTTATTTTTTTTAGTTGGATTTTCAACCAAGAAAATACATCTTCTCATGTCTTGACTTACTCGGGATTACTAGCTTTTGCAACTTTGACAGGAACTTTAATTCAGTTTTTTGTTCAAATTTTGGAAATAAATAAAATTGGTCTCTTGAGATTAGAGTCAACCTACAATGCATTTAAAAATGAAGAGAGGAGGATTTTTAAACTAATTATTCCCGCATCTATCTCATCAGGTCTAAGTCAAATTAATGTTTTTATCGATATGTTTTTTGCTTCAAGTTTTCAAGGAGCAGCATCTGGACTAGCTTACGGAAACTTTCTTATACAAGCCCCCTTAGGCATATTATCTAACTCTTTGATTTTGCCATTACTTCCAAAATTCTCTAAATTGAGAAGTAATAAAGACGATAGAGGTCTCCAAAAAAAATTGATATCTGGGATAGAGTACTGTTTCTTGACAGCTATTTTTTTAACAGGTTTTTTCATAACATTCAATAATCAAATCGTACAATTAGTTTTTCAAAGAGGATCTTTTGATTATTCAGCGGCTCTAAAAGTAAAGAATATATTAATTGCTTATTCAGTTGGCATACCTTTTTACCTTTATAGAGATTTATTAGTAAGAACTTACTATTCGATAGAGAAAACAAACTTCCCTTTTAAGTCTTCATTTGCAGGGATAATACTTAATATTTTTTTTGATTGGTTTTTAATTGGTGCCCCAATTAAGAATTTTGGGAATCTTTCTCCATATAATTTCGGAGTTGTAGGAATAATTTTTTCTTCAGTAGTAGTCAACTTTATAGTTTGTATTTTGCTTTCTTTTAATCTGCGAAATGAAGATATCCATTTGCCTAACTTGAATTTATTGAGGAAAATCAGCCTCATGTCATTAGCTGCCTTTATATGTAGCACAGTTTGTTTTATTATTCTCAAGACTACGAATAACTCCAATTCAAATCTGGGAGAATTTTTATTATTAATGTTTGGATCTCTAATTTTTTTTGTAATTTATTTTTTACTTACAAAATTCTTGAAAGTAAATAACTTTAAAGTTTATAAAAAAAAGATTTAGTTTTCAAAAAAACTTTCCAAAATCTCCTCTAATTCTAGAATTTGTGAAGTAGTTATTAAATTAATTAGTGGAATACTGTTAACACCATCCCCTACTTTTACATTAATTGCTTTCAAACTTATATTTGCAGCATCAAATGGACCTTGATCTTTATTTCTTATACATTCAATAGCAAGATGTCTAGCTAGGCCAGCATCTCCAAGATACAAATTCCACTTTTCTATTTTTATAAAAATCTTTTCTGAAATAATATTTTCTAGATCACTTATTCGTATCTGGGAGTTCATATATAAGCTTAATTTAAGTTGATTGTTTTGAAGTATCTTTAGGTTTTTTTATAATTACGAAAAGTAAATGGGAAGCCAAAAGAACTGACCAGAAAATTGCAAAATTATTAAAAAAAGCTATTTCATATTTAATTTCTTTTAAAAGCCATGTGCCACTTACAATCGCAGTAAATATCATACAGTGAATAACAAAATTTACTATACGAGAAAAATGTTTATAGATAGGATCTTCTAAATCACCATTTCCGTACCACTTTATAGGCATATTATTAATTAGATTGTTAATAATAGATATTTTACCTGAAATCTGGTTGACTAAGAGACCCTGAAACAGAGATATTACATAATTATGCGCCTGTAGCTCAGTGGATTAGAGCACCTGACTACGGATCAGGGTGTCGGGAGTTCGAATCTCTCCAGGCGCGTTTAAAATTCTGAAATATTCTTTTTATTTTTTTCTAAAAAATATCGTCTATATTATGTTTATTACTTATCAAATTCAATGAATATCCTTCAAAACCTTAAAGAAAGTGATCCAGTAATATCAAATTTTATCAACTCTGAAAAAAATAGGCAGGAAACTCATCTTGAGTTAATCGCAAGTGAAAATTTCGCATCAATTGCCGTCATGCAAGCTCAAGGATCCGTCCTTACAAATAAATACGCCGAAGGATTACCTCAAAAAAGATATTACGGGGGATGTGAATTTGTTGATGAAATCGAGGAATTAGCTATTCAGAGAGCGAAAAAATTATTTAATGCAAATTGGGCTAATGTTCAACCCCATAGTGGAGCACAGGCAAATGCTGCTGTTTTCCTAAGTCTACTTAAACCTGGCGACACAATCATGGGGATGGATTTATCCCACGGTGGGCACTTAACTCATGGATCTCCAGTAAATATGAGTGGCAAATGGTTCAATGCAGTTCACTATGGTGTAAATAAAGAAACTAGTAAATTAAATTTTGATGAGATAAGAGAGATAGCACTTGAAACAAAACCAAAATTAATCATATGCGGATATTCTGCTTATCCAAGAACAATTGATTTTGAATCATTTAGGAAAATTGCAGATGAAGTTGGTGCATACTTAATGGCTGATATTGCACACATAGCCGGTCTTGTAGCAAGTAAACTTCACCCAAATCCTATACCTTATTGTGATGTAGTAACTACAACTACTCATAAAACATTAAGAGGGCCTAGAGGAGGACTTATCTTATGTAAAGATGCAGAATTTGGAAAGAAATTTGATAAATCTGTTTTCCCTGGAACTCAGGGTGGGCCCCTAGAACATATTATTGCCGCTAAAGCAGTTGCATTTGGAGAAGCTTTGCAGCCAGAGTTCGTTAATTATTCTCAACAAGTAATAAAAAATGCTAAAGTTCTAGCCTCAACGTTAATAAATAGAGGAATCAATATCGTGAGTGGAGGCACTGATAACCATATTGTTTTACTCGATTTAAGAAGTATCAATATGACAGGTAAAATTGCTGACTTACTCGTAAGTGAAGTGAATATCACTGCGAATAAAAATACTGTTCCGTTTGACCCTGAATCACCTTTTGTGACCAGCGGTCTAAGGTTGGGTACTGCCGCTTTAACTACTAGAGGCTTTAATGAAAATGCTTTTGCTGAAGTTGGCGACATTATTGCTGATAGATTACTTAACCCAAACGATTCACTAATTGAAAGTCAATGTAAAGAAAGAGTATTATCCTTATGTAATCGTTTTCCTCTTTATTTAGGCAAACTTGAAGCATCAATTAAATGAGTCCTAATTCCAAGAGAGTAGAAATTCTTTCTATTGGAACAGAGCTACTTTTAGGAAATATTATCAATACAAATGCTCAATGGATTTCAGAGCAATTATCTCAATTAGGCTTAAATCATTTTAGGCAATCAACTGTAGGTGATAATTGTGATCGAATTATAAAAGTAATTCAAGAAATATCGAAAAGAAGCAATCTTCTAATTATAACGGGTGGCTTGGGACCCACCCCAGATGACTTAACTACAGAAGCAATAGCCAAATCTTTTAATGTATCTCTTTTTGAAAGACCGTACTTATGGGATGAAATTAAAGAAAAACTCTCAAACTCAAAGCTGCATGATGATTCCTCTAGCTTAAGGAAACAATGTTTCTTCCCAAAAAATGCTCAAATAATTAATAATCCTAGGGGAACAGCTCCAGGAATGATTTGGGAACCAGTAAAAGGATTTACTATTCTTACTTTCCCTGGAGTACCAAGTGAAATGAAAACTATGTGGGAAAAAACGGCTTATGATTTCGTTAAAACCAAATTCTCTGATGGTTATTCTTTTTTTTCAAATACTCTTAAATTTGCAGGCATTGGAGAATCTAGCGTTGCAGAAAAAATTAACGATCTATTAAATCTTAAAAACCCGACAGTTGCTCCATATGCAAACTTAGGAGAGGTTAAACTAAGAATCACAGCGCGAGCAAAGAATGGCCTAGAAGCAACAAATATAATTAATCCTATAAAAGAAAAATTAAAAAAAGAGTTTTCGGAATTTATTTTTGGAGAGGATAATGATACTCTTCCTAGCGTTCTAATAAAACAATTAACCGAGAGGGACCAAACTGTCGTATTTGCTGAATCCTGCACCGGAGGCCTGCTATCTTCATCACTAACATCAATATCAGGCTCATCTCAAGTTTTTAAAGGTAGTATTGTTTCATATAGTAATGAGCTAAAAAATTCATTATTAAATATTTCGGAAGACAAGCTTACAGAATATGGAGCCGTTTCTGAAGAAGTTTGTGAGGCTATGGCAATTAATGTAAAAAAGAAATTAGGAGCAGATTGGGCAATAGCAATTAGTGGAATAGCAGGTCCTAACGGAGGCAGTAAAGATAAACCGGTTGGACTTGTCTATATCTCAATTTCAGGCCCGAATAATCAAATAACTAATATAAAAAAACTATTTAACTCAACCAGAAATAGAGTAGAAATTCAAACACTAAGTGTAAATGTGTGTTTGAACAGCCTCAGATTAATCCTATTATCGAATAGTAAGTAACTATTTTTACAAATTGAGTCAAGATACCTTATTTGATAAAGTTTGGGATTTACACAAAGTTTCAAGTCTTCCAGGTGGATCTGATCAAATATTTATAGGTCTGCACCTTATCCATGAAGTTACAAGTCCTCAAGCATTTGGCGCTTTAAAAGACAAAAACTTGAAAGTAAAATTCCCTGATAGAACTGTTGCTACTGTTGATCATATTGTGCCAACAGATAATCAGAGCAGGCCTTTCAAAGATAATCTTGCTGAAAAAATGATTGACACACTTGAGAAGAATTGCTTAGAACATAAAATAAGATTTTTTAATATTGGTAGTGGTAATCAAGGCATAGTTCATGTAGTAGCTCCAGAATTAGGGCTAACGCAGCCAGGGATGACAATCGCTTGCGGAGATTCACATACTTCGACTCATGGAGCTTTTGGGTCAATTGCTTTTGGGATAGGGACAAGCCAAGTAAGAGATGTTCTTGCCACCCAAACCATAGCCATGAACAAATTAAAGGTAAGGCAAATTTGGTGTGAAAATCAATTATCTCATGGGGTTTATGCTAAGGATTTAGTACTTCATATTATTAATAAACTCGGTGTAAAAGCTGGGGTGGGTTTTGCATATGAGTTTGCAGGGCCTGCGATCAATACATTATCCATGGAAGAGAGAATGACTATATGCAATATGTCTATTGAAGGAGGGGCAAGATGCGGCTACATAAACCCTGATGAAAAGACCTTTAGTTACATTAAAAATAAATTATGCGCCCCAAAAAATGAGCATTGGGGGAAAGCGCTCAAATGGTGGAAATCACTAAAAAGCGATGAAAATTCAATCTATGATGATGTAATTAAAATAGATGCTTCTAAAATAGAACCAACAGTTACCTGGGGGATTACTCCGGGCCAAAGTATAGGCATTAATCAGCAAATCCCTCGCGTAGATGAATTGTCCCCAAATGACAAATTAGTTGCTGAAGAGGCTTATGAATATATGAGTTTCAAGCCAGGGCAATCAATAAAAGATATTCCGGTAGAAGTTTGTTTCATAGGCAGTTGCACAAATGGTCGAATCAGTGACTTGAGAATTGCAGCTAAAGTATTAAAAGACAAAAAAGTATCTAAGAATGTAAAAGCATTTGTAGTTCCTGGTTCAGAAAAAGTAGCCAATAAAGCAAAACAAGAAGGACTTGATCAGATATTTAAGGATTCTGGATTTCAATGGAGAGAACCAGGATGCTCGATGTGTTTAGCAATGAATTCAGATAAGCTAATAGGTAATCAAGTTAGTGCTAGTTCTAGTAATAGAAATTTCAAAGGTAGGCAGGGATCTCCTAGCGGGAGAACACTACTCATGAGTCCAGCAATGGTTGCTGCTGCTGCAATTAATGGCAAAGTCAGTGACGTGCGAGAATTTATCAACTAATGAAATCCGACTTTACCCCACCAATTGGAAAAATTACACAAATAAACGGGCAATGTATTTCCTTAATTGGTAACGACATTGATACAGATCGAATAATTCCAGCGCGTTTCTTGAAGTGTGTTAACTTTGAGTCATTAGGTGAATCTGTTTTTGAGGACGATAGAGAAACTTTAAAAGGAAAGCATCCTTTCGATTTAGAAGAAAACAAAAATGCCACAATACTAATTGTTAATAGCAATTTTGGATGTGGTTCCAGCAGAGAACATGCCCCTCAAGCACTTATGAGATGGGGCATAAAAGCAATCATAGGTGAGAGTTTTGCCGATATTTTTTATAGTAACTGTGTTGCAATAGGTATCCCATGCTTTACCCTCCCAAAAAAATCAATACAAGAAATTCAAAAAAATAAGGATAGTAAATTTCTATTCTTAGAAATTGATCTTAAAAATTCATTAGCAAAATCAAAAGATTTAAGTTTCAATCTTGAAATCAAAGAAAGCTCAAGAAAAATGTTTCTGTCAGGGGAATGGGATGCAACTTCAACACTACTTGAAAATGAAAGTCTAATTGAAAATAAATTCAACCATTTACCTTATTTAGAATTTAATAATTATTTATTGTAACTATTTAAATCCATATAAACTGAAAGAAATGCCTCCTGCTTGATTGTGGGGTTGATAAAACATACCAATTTCATAGGATCTTTTTTTCCAATTTAATGAGATTTTAGAATCTATAAATTCACCATAGTCATCTGAATCATTTGTTAAGTTTAAAGTCCCTATACTTTTGAGAATAACTGGTCCAAATAGTTGCTGATCAAAGGCAATATTTAATGTGAATTTCTCATAATTGTGGTCAAATTTAAAAACACTCTCACCACTATCAAATTTATAGAAGGGGAAAAGACTAATACGTGTATAGTCAAAAGTTTTATTTTTAAAATTACCCAATATTAATTCGGGACCTATGCCTAAACCTAAATATTCTTGATGATCTCCATTTTCATAGAAAGAATATGATGCTTCTAATCTTGTATCAAGACTTAATCCTTTATTGATTGGTTGAGGAATGTACCTATATGAAATATCTATAGATTTATTTTTAGAGTCTTGAATACTAATCGGAAATTTCTGATCTAGAGAATAAAAAAAGTTACCTTTTAGGTTAGTTACAAGATTTTTTGTATTTAAAGCCTCTGCTGTAATGTTTGCCAAACCGAAAGATAAAAATTCTTTCTTTTTAATGCCATTTACAACCCAAGTATTTTCTTTCTGTAATTTTGAACCATAACCAGAGTAAATTTCTGCTTCACCCAATGAGCCATTCCAAACCCTCTCTCTATAGATTCCATAAAAGGTTTTATCCCATTTTGTACCCAAAAAATTAATCTCTTTATTCAATTTTGTTTCGAATCTAAATGCATCTGAAAATTTATCAAGATCAAGAGAATTTAAATTCTTATCTATTTCTAAATCCCAATTATTTATTCTTCCTTTTATCTGGGATTTTAGAGCAAAATAGTCTTGAAAACCTGCATTTCTCTTAACTTTATCTGAAGTTATTGATTCCCCCTTATTTACAAAACTTTTTGTATAACCTTTTAGTGAGCGTTGAATCAAGAATTGGGGCTCTAACTCAAAAACAAAATCATCATTTATGTCTATTGAGTTAAGTTTCCTGCCGATAAAATACCCATCCTTATCTAAATTGTCATATCCAAAATTCCATGTATTTGCAGGTTGAAACTTATTAAAATTAAAATTTCTACTACCTAACCAAAAGGGGATTGATAATTTCTCCTCAAGTATTAAATAATTTAATGAAGATTTAAATCTGAGTTTTTCATTAATAGGAAAAACTTCTAATGAATTTATTGCTAATTTTACTTGTTTTAATTCAAGTAAATCATTACTAAATATAGCCTTCTTACTTTTCCATTTATCCCCTTCTATGGTCATTTTATCTGTAAGAAACAACCAATTCTCCAAATTATTAGGAGTATTTATAACTTCCTTTTTTTTAAAATCAAGTAAACTCTCTAACTTGTTAGAATCTGATAAGCTGAAATTAGAAGCAATGTCATCAATCAAGGTATTGGAATTAATATTACCCTTGACATCTAATAGATAACCTTTTTCACTAATAAAGCTGTATTCAAGTTGAGAAACTCTAAAAATTTGATCGCCTAATATTAAAGTTATATTTCCTTTAGCTTCAATTTTTTTATTTAACTTGTCATATACTAATTTGTCAGCTTTAAGCAGTCCACCTCTATAAGAAACAAAAACATTGCCCTCTGCATAAATAACATCATTTATTTCAGATTGTTTATTTGATTGGATTATTAACTCTTGTTGATTTTCGGCTTTAGCAACCAAAAGTGAATCTGGTTTTTTCTTTAAAAATTTTACAAACGCAGTATCATCATAAAAATTATTGCTGAAAATATTTTTATGAGAATTTGATAAAATTTCTAGATCAGATTTGTTTAATAAAGGGGACTTTATATATCGATTATTTATATTTTTGGTGGTTTTTAAGAATTCTGCTGATTTTGATGGATGTAGAAAATTAATTAACAGAAAAGAGAAAGTTATTACTTTTTTTGAAATTCCAGAAATCAATTTAAAATTTAATTAAGAGATTAATCTTGAGGACTTTCTAGGTCTTTTCTGTTTGGTGTTCTTGTTGGGTCACTTGCTAGAAATCCGAAAAGAAATATTCCTACAAAGAAAAAGACGATAGTGTAAACAGAAATTTTTAAGGCGAGCATGGAATTACTAGTGCTGACAGATTTATATCATATTAAATTTATAATTAAACTATGGTTAATTGTTTACTTTTTGTATTTTTGGAAAATTTTGAAATACTTTAAGGGAGATTAATCATCATGGTCATCCCAAGGATCTGTAAGCTTTGCGGCTTTAGGTCCAAATGCAGTCCAAAGACCAAAACCGGTTAAAGATAGAAGTAATACCAGAATTGTTACTGCTATGGAAACTGCAGGATCTGGAGCAGATGATAAAGTTTGCATCAATTTTACTAAGTTTGTAAACAATTTATGTATAAGTTCTTATACAATAGCGAAATAATATTCGATTTTGTGAATTCAAATGGGTCAAAAAACAGCCTTAGGCAGTCTTCTAAAAGCAATTGGCAATTCAGGTCAAGGAAAAGTAGTACCTGGTTGGGGAGCAGTTCCTGTGATGACTGTCATAGGGCTACTGCTACTTGTTTTTTTAGTTATTCTTCTACAAATTTATAACCAATCATTGCTACTACAAGGTTTCTCAGTAGATTGGAACGGAAATTAATTTTTTGCTGTACTCTCAAAAAGCTATTTGGTTAATTTGAAGATTACTAAATAACTTTTTAGAATTTTTGTTTTTTTAAATTATATTTTTAAGTTATAGTTTAGGTATATTCATAATTCTCAATGAAAAGAGATTTAGTAATAAATCATGAAAGAAATATATTTAATTGGACTTGGAAATCCAGGGAAAAAATATTCCAATAGTAGACACAATATAGGTTTCTTGCTGCTTGAAAATTTTTCGAAAAAATATAATTCAAATTTTTTATTAAAAGATAAACTTAAAAGTTCCTACTCAGAATTTCAAATCAATGATTCTACTTTCAGGCTATTTTTACCAAATACGTTTATGAATAAAAGTGGTTATGCGGTAAGAGCAATAGTTGATTGGTTTAAAATAAATTTAGATCAGATTTTCATAATAGTCGATGATAAAGATCTTCCCCTTGGGAAAATAAGATTTAGAAAAAGAGGAAGCTCAGGTGGTCATAACGGGCTTAAAAGCATCATTGAACAATTGCAAACACAAAACTTTAACAGAATAAAAATTGGTATTGGGTCGCCCCCTTCAATAGAGGGGAAAAATCATTTGAATACTATTTCACACGTATTAGGAAATATTTCTCAAGAAGAACAATCAATATTAGATAAAGTTTATCGGAGAGTAATAGAATCCCTAGAAAATCTAAATACTAAAAAAGAAGAATACATAATTAATGAATTAAATTCTTTTAATAAAGACCAACCTTAAGAAATGCGTTCTAAACCCGAAACCATTGCCAATGTAAGTATTAAGGAATATTGCTTCTCAAAAAAGCAGATTCAGGGCGTTGTGGAAGCTAGTCAATTTAAATGGTTTTTTACATGGTCCTTTAATAAAGGTTTATTAACGGTAAATCCACCTTTGGGAAGGGCATTAATTGAGGATGCCTTATTAAGATTTTTATTGCAAAAAGATTATGAACTAGAAGCAGGGAATGAGTATAAGTTGACTATTTCAGCCAGGTTTTAAAATCTATATTTCGATTCAAAGTAAACTTCATTTTGCAATAATCTTCTAAAATTATCAACGCTGCTATCGCATCAAGATTTTTATTAAGAATAAAAACCTCCCTAGGCATTAAACACTTCAGACCACTGATAGGAAATAGTTCGAAATATCTTGCTTTAGCCCTGTATGTAGTATTTCTTTCCTCAAAAGTTATTATTTCTTTTTTAAAAAAATATAGTTTTTCTATAATCTCTCTAGAAGTAGTACCATTACCAATAATAATTTGTGATATGTCCTCAACGGTGATTAAATTTCTGATATAGTTGTCGACTAATTCACTTTTAAGAATTATCGCTTTATACACTTTTTTTTCACTTATTTCAGCTAAGACTAAGCCGCATTTACTTTTTCCGGGATCAATAGTTATTATTCTAGGCATTTAAGATGCAATCTTTAAAATATTAATTTCAACAACTATGGGTTCTACAGTTTTACTATCTCTTAAAGATACTACTTCTAACTTAAATTTGATCTTTTGATTTTCTTGAAGAAAGTCTCTAATTTTTTTTACAAAATTTCCATTTGTATTAATTTCACTAACTTGTGATCCTTTTGACTTAATTTCATCTCTTGTTTCTCTAAGCAATGATTTAATTTTTAAATTTATTGATTTACGATTTAAATCACTTGCTTCCAGAATTGAACTTGTAATAACATCCCCTTTCTTGACAATAAATTTATTCTCTATTAAATCAGGAGATACAAAAACATAATTATCCCCTTTTAAAACATTTGTTGCTGATTTAATTAATAAAACCCAGTTACCTCCTCTAGCAACTATTGTCTCAATTTTTGAAATATCAATAGGTCTCCACAAAAGAATATTTTTTGCTTCTTTATTAATTGGGATGACAATTTTCCTAACAAATTTATCAGCTTCATTATAGATTTTTGTTAAGTCTTGTTTTATATTTGAGCTGGAATTAACCTCAGCAATAAATAAAGTTTGTCCTCTTTTAATAACAATATTTCCTCTCCTAAATTCTTTAATATTATTTTTTAATTGATTTAACTCCCTCTCTTTCAGAATAATTTTACCTTCAAGTTCCTTTCTTTTTTCTTTTAAAGGGATTAAGGCCTTTTTACTTTCATCTAAAGTTTTTTGCAAAAAAGGAATATCAATAAAAAGCCTTTGTCTGAATTCTTCACTAACTAATATCAATAAACCTATTGATAATGAACTAATAAACCCACCAGTTATTATAGTTATTATAGTTGCTGTTTTTTTAGGTCTTAATTTTAAGATACTAAATCTTGCTTTACCAATCTTTGTCCCAAGAATATCCCCAAATGGTGCAATTAATCCCCCTAGTAATATTAAAAAAACAATTAAAATCCAAGCCACACTTTTTCATTCACTCAATACATCATAATTTATGGTGTATCAATTAAATCTTTTTGCAAGAGCAATTGGATCAAACACTGTGATCTTTTTTCTTTCAATATTAAGAAGCCCTGAATCCTTTAAATCTCCCAATAATCTTGTAATGGTTACTCTTGTAGAACCAATAGCTTCAGCAATTGCCTGATGTGAAAGCCTCAGATCTATTGTAATACCTTTTTCACCTGCGACTCCAAAGTCTCTACAAAGAACCATTAAAAAGCTAACTAAACGAGAAGACATATCTCTATGTGTAAGGGTTTCTATCATTGTTTCAGTTTGCAAGATCCTACTTGAAAGCCCCTGTAAGAGTAATAGTCCTACTGATGCATCTTCCTCTATAGCTCTTAAAACAGAATTTGCGGGTGCTGTTATCATTTCAACTCTTGTGAATGCTATGGCATGGTAAAAACGATCAGATCTATGTCCTGTCAGAAGAGATAAAACACCAAAGAGACTATTCTCTCTTAAAAGAGCAACAGTTATTTCTTCACCAGACTCATAAACTCTTGACAGTCTTACTGCTCCTCTTCTTATAAGATAAACCCTTTCAGCAGGGTCCCCAGGGAAAAATATTGTTTTAGATCTCTCAACCATTTCTGTGCTTGCACCATCTAGCCCCTTAATAACTTCCATTAAAGTTCTATTGATTGGGAAACGTTCTCCAACAGAGTTAATTTTACTTTGTCCCGACTGTGGCGAACTAAAGCGGTTGAATCCTCGTGAAGCTGGTATCATAAATATCTTGACTATTAAAAAATTTAAGGAGACGCCCTAAAAAATCTTGTATCAACAGTAACAATTTTCAATTCTTATTAGTTTATCAATAAGCCTTTTTTAATTAATTTCTACTTGCTTAAGCCTTTTTTAAGTAAAATTACACTATATGCAGTGTCAACATATTCTAATTATACTGCATGTAGAAAGAATCTCAATAATGGTAATTAGTTCATCTCATACCTATTCCAAAAATAATCTTGATGTTGTAAATATAAATACTGCTAACAAAATTAACGGAAAAAGATTTACCCAAAACGGGCAAATTCAAATCTATCAATCTCAATATCGAGGAAGCTACCCATCTATCATTAGAGACTCTCTAAGAAATGCTGCTCTTGGCAGGAAAGTACTCTTAATACAATTTATGAAAGGAGGGGTAAAACAAGGAGTAAATAATGCAGTAAAGCTATGCGGTAATTTAACCTGGGTAAGATCATCACATTCCTTTGATCAATATAATTTGGAATCAATTGAAAATAATAAAAATTTAAAAAAATCTATTCATGAATCTACTTTTGAATTATGGAATTTTTGTAAAAAAGAACTACAGTCTGGAGAGAACGACCAAATCATACTTGATGAAATTTTTTTAGCTATCGACATGAAAATTATCGATAAAGATGATTTGATTTCAACACTTGAAAACCGATTTATATCTGGAGATGTAATCCTTACTGGTACAGATATTCCTAAAGATCTATTATTAATGGCCAACCAAATTACCGAACTTCGCTCATAAATCAATGCTAAAAAATGATCTCTGGATAAATCAAAAAGCCTCGGAAGGAATGATAAAGCCCTTTCAATCAAATTTGGTGAGGCATCTTGAACCTGATAATAAACAAAAGCCAGTTTTGAGCTACGGATGTTCATCTTATGGCTATGATTTAAGACTTTCATCAAAAGAATTCCTAATTTTCAGGCATGTCCCTGGTACTGTGATGAATCCCAAAAAATTTAATCCTAATAATTTAGAACAAACTGTTCTTCACCATGATAATGATGGAGACTTTTTTATTCTTCCTGCTCATTCCTATGGTTTAGGAGTTGCTTTAGAAAAGATGAAAGTACCAGAAAATATAACTGTAATCTGCATAGGCAAAAGTACTTACGCACGACTAGGGATTATTGTTAATACAACACCCGCAGAGGCAGGATGGGAGGGTCATCTAACTTTAGAGTTTAGCAATAGTTCAGGTGCCGATTGTAGAATTTATGCTGAAGAGGGCATCTGCCAACTACTCTTTTTTGAAGGTGATCCATGCTCCACAACCTATGAAGATAGAAGAGGCAAATATCAAAACCAACCAGAAAAAGTAACTCTAGCAAAGATCTAACATGAGTAAAGTTGAGCTAATTTCGCTAACTCCTGATGCAGAAAAAACAATGGCTTACATTGCAAGAGTTAGTAATCCAAAAAATCAGGAAAATGAAGACTATTCGAAATTATTGAGTTATTGCATTAAAAATGAACATTGGAGTGTTTTTGAACAGTCATTTATGACCTTACAAATAGAAACTAATAGAGGAATTGCTGCTCAAATTTTAAGACATAGATCATTTACTTTCCAGGAATTTTCCCAGAGATATGCAGATAGTTCTCAATTAGGCAATATTCCCTTACCAGAGTTGAGGCGTCAAGATTTTAAAAATAGACAAAATTCAATCCCTGATCTCCCTGATGAGTTACAAAAAAGATTCAATGAAAAAATTGGTTTACATTTTCAAGCCGCTTCAAAGTTATATGAAGATTTACTTGCAGAAGGGATCGCCAAAGAATGTGCGAGATTTGTTTTACCATTAGCCACTCCAACAAGAATCTATATGTCTGGATCCTGCAGATCTTGGATCCATTACATTCATTTAAGATCAGCTCACGGTACCCAAAAAGAACACAAATCTATTGCCCAAAATTGTAAGTCTATTTTTAAACAAAGTTTTCCTATAGTATCAAAATCTTTAGAATGGTAAAAATTATCCATGACTACGAGGGCTAGCCTTAATTTTTTTATTTTCTTGAAATGTTGAAAATTTAGGATTAATAATTTCCTCATAGGGTTGCTCTTCTTTTTGTAAATTCTTAATAGATTCTGTTATTTTTATTTCATCTTGTTTACCAATAAAAGTAGATATTAAATTGCCCTTTGCATCAAAAAGATTAACTTGAGGAATTCCGTTGACCGCAAACTTCTTGATGTAATTACCCCATTTTTGATTATCAACATTTAAAAAAACAAAATTAATATCTTTTTCGTATTCTTCTTTAATAGCAGAAACTTGTGGAGCGATTTCTTTGCAAACTTCGCACCACTCAGCATAAAATTCCAAAAATGTAGGCTTATTATTTGTAAAAGCTATTTCAGGGTCAACAGATAATTCTCCAAAACTCTTTAGTAGATAAGTTGATTTAAAAATTAGATTTCTAAACAAAAGAAATGAAATAATAACAATAGATATAATCAAAATAAGTATTGTTTTTAAATTTGTCTTTAAAATTGGCTCTCGGCTCTCAGATTGCACTATTAAGTTATTAATAACTAAAAATATCTTAAATAAGTAAAACAAATAAAGAGGATTGAAATCTACAAGCTTTTAATCAACTGATAAAATAAGAAATGAATAATTATCAAAAATTTGTTTGATTCCTGAAATCTAATTATGCAATCAATCTTTGGAACTGATGGAATAAGAGGAAGATTTAATGAAGAGATAACTTATTCTCTAGCCTATAAAGTAGGCTATGCTCTAGGTTCGACTTTAGAAAAGAAAAATCCAATATTAATTGGAAGAGATACAAGAATTAGTGGAGATATTCTGCTTCAAGCAATAACACAAGGTATAAATAAAAGTGGCAAAAAATGTATAAATCTTGGAATCTGCCCTACCCCAGCTATACCTTTTTTAATCAAGCAAGAAAACCTTAGTAGTGGGATCATGATATCTGCAAGTCATAATCCGCCGGAATATAATGGCATAAAAATTTTTGATCATAATGGTCAAAAAATTACAAAATATTTTGAAAATAAAATTCAAAAATTTATTGATGAGTCAAAACAAAATATATCAGTTCCTAAAAAAGTGCTCCCCCTAAATACGAATACAGATCTTATGGATATTTATATTAAAAGCCTAATCCAAACAATGGGTGGAGAAAATTTAAGCGGGTTGAAAATAATATTAGACACATGCTACGGATCAGCGACAACATGCGCAAAAAAAATTTTTCAGTTACTTGGTGCGGATGTAAGAGTTATCAATAACTCTAAAAATGGGTTGAAAATTAATAAGAATTGTGGTTCTACTAACCTTGCACCATTAAAAAAAGCATTAAGAGAGAGTCCTGCAGATATGGGATTTAGCTTTGATGGGGATGCCGATAGAGTAATTGGAATAGATTCAAAAGGAAATGTTTTAGATGGAGATCATATTCTTTTTCTTTGGGGTAGAGAACTTATGGAACAAAAAATTCTCACAAATAATTTACTAATATCTACGCAAATGGCAAACATAGGTTTTGAAAAGTCATGGAAGGAAATTGGTGGAAGTTTGTATAGAACTGATGTAGGAGATAAATATGTGCATGACGCAATTAAAGAAAAAAGTGCAGTTTTAGGAGGTGAGCAGTCAGGTCATATACTTTCAAAAATTAATAACTTTTCTGGAGATGGGATATTGACTGCACTTCAGATATCTAAATATTGTAAAAAGAAAAAAATTAATTTACACGATTGGCTTAAAAGTAGTTTCGAACCTTTTCCTCAAAAACTAACTAATATCAATTTAGATTTTAATATTAATAAATTAAATTCAAAAACTAAAATCTTAATTGATCAAACAATAGAACATTTTCAGTCAATATATTCAGATAATTGTAGGGTTTATATAAGACCTAGCGGAACAGAACCCGTAATGAGAATTCTAGTTGAAGCTAAAAATCATAAAAAAGTTGATTCTTTGTCAAACGAAATAACAAACAAACTCTTTTTAGAAATTAACAGAATAACAAATTAACGATGAATCAAATTTTTATATAAATCCTTTCAAAAATATCAAGTTGGTTAATAATCACATACTTTTCCCGAGTAGTTTTAACTTTATTTGGATTAAAACTTTCAGAATAATTAAAATCCTTTTTATCTATTGTTTTAAAATAAAAGTTACTTGATATGGTGAAATCCATATAGTCGAATAAATCCTTTACATCTGTTTTTATAAAAATTAGAGTCCCTTTTTGCAATGAATTTGAGAGAATATTAATAAATTCTGGCTGAATTACACGCCTTTTATAATGTCTCTTTTTAAACCATGGATCAGGGAAATTAAACGAAATACTTTTTAGATTTTTGATAATAAATTTACTTTGTACATCATTCAAAATATTATTAGCATTACCAAATACAAAATATAGATTTTTGATTTCTCTTTTAAGCACTTTTAATTTAGCATTTTTGACTAATTTCTCTCGGATTTCAATTCCCAAATAATTCCAACTGGTATTAACCAAAGCTAGATCGAATAAAAAATCACCAGCAGCACAACCTATATCTAAATGAATATTCAATTTAGAATCACCAAACATTTCATTCAAAGAGGGTATTCTCTCAATTTGATTAAAGTTACTACTAAGTGGATTAACATGTTGTCTCATACAATTATTAATTTATTTCTAGGCAATAATATAAGGATGCATAATATTCATAACTATGACAATAGTAAGTAAAAAAGTAACAGTTTGAGGTTTAATTATTATGTGTTTAAAAAGAAAAAGTTTTGAACGTTTTTAATCAACTTTCTATTTGGCTATCTTTTCAACTTTCAATAATTTTCCTTATTGGTATACCTGTCTCTCTATCCTTTTGGTCAATTAAAAAAAGAAATAAAGCAGTTAACAAACTTCTATCAATTTATTGGAAAATATCCCTTTTATTTTTTATAAGCCTTTTACTTTTAATAGGTAAGTATAATTATGCCCTTGCCATAACAAATATTTCAACACTATTAATGACAGTATCAGTTTGGTTTTGGAACGATATAAATGATGAATTAAGAGAATATGATTTTTCTTACTCCCTTACTACAACAACAAAAATATGGAGATGGACAGTAACTTTTATATCTTTCAATTTCTTAATTCAGAGTCTACAAAACTTTAGCTGCTTCTCTTTTATTAATTCGGATGCATGTGAAATATGGCTTGAGCCTTCTTCAAATTTATATATTTTTATAAAAAATTTATTTAATTTTTTCTTCGGAGCTAACTTTACTCAGCCGATAGCAAAATTTTTAGGATTATTTGCATTATCAATCTACATTTTGGGCCTTATTCAATGGTCAATAATCAAATTACCTAAAAATGGAAGAAACTCTTACTTCTCCGAAAATGGCAGAAATTGATTTAATAAATAATCTTGAAAAAATAAGTTCCGAGATACCTAATAGGATACTTAAACTAGAGGGTTTCATTCTAAAAGAAAATCATAAAGAACAATTAGAAATACTTATTTTCAAAGGTTTCAGTAGCTCAACAACTCATCCAATTGAAATAGATTTAGAAAAGAAAGTTATAGGATTTTCTTATATTCTTACAAACTTTAAACTTTATAAAGCACCCATAATGGGACCTGAAGATAATTTTATTAGAGAAAATCACAATTCAGTTTTCTTTTTGAATCAAAAAAACTGGATTTAAGTAAATTCAAGATTAATAATATTTGAACATCTTTTGCATAATTTTGTATTTTGGATTCCATTAAAAGTTTCTTTTTCATAATGCCAACATCTATCACATTTTTGACCATTAGCTTTTACTATTTGAATCTTCCCAAGTGCATTGTTATCGATAATCAGAGAATTCCTAACCAAATCGGATACCATTTGGAAGTTTGAAACTATAAGCCAATCCCTAAATAAATCTACATCATGATTACCAAATTCTTTTAGCCAAGTCAGTGAATCCTTTACAACTTTATCTTCAGGTAAATAATTAACTTCAGTTTCTAAAGCTGCTCCAATTATTTGTTTGTTCCTACATCCTTCTATCGCCTTGTTAATTTCAACTCTCAAATTTCTTAAATTTGCAATGTGTTCATTAAGAGTTTTATTTTTCCATGACTTCGAAAAAATTGGCCATCCTCTTTGAAATACTGATTTTTCTTTAGTTGAATATGGAATATTTTGCCAAATATCTTCAGCCATATGACAAAGCACTGGAGATATAAGTACGGCTAAATTTTCAACAACTTTTGACATAACAAACTGACATGATCTTCTCCTAAATTGTGATTTAGAACTTACATATAACCTATCCTTTGCAATATCCAAATAAAAATTTGATAGATCTACAACACAAAAACTTTGTAAAATTTGGAAAAATTTTGAAAATTCATAATTTTCATAAGCATTTGATATTTGATCTGTAACTTCAACTAATCTGCCTAACATCCATTGATCTAAGAGAGGCAATTGATCAATTTCAAAACTATCAATTTTAGGATCATAATCATGAATATTACCTAAAAGATATCTTGCGGTATTACGAACTTTTCTGTACACATCTGAAAGTTGCTTGAGTATATTTGAACCAATTGGAACATCTACTGAATAATCTACAGAACTCACCCATAGCCTTAATACATCAGCGCCATAAGCAGGTTCATTTTTTTTATTTTTACCTCCATTAATAATTATATTTGGATCAACAACATTACCTAAAGATTTGCTCATTTTCCTACCGTTTTCATCAAGTGCAAAACCGTGAGTTAAAACTTTCTTATATGGAGGTTTATTATTTACTGCAACAGACGTCAACAAAGAAGATTGGAACCATCCTCGATGTTGATCTGAGCCCTCTAAATAAAGATCGGCTGGATACTTTAATTCACTTCTTAATTCACATACTGCGGCCCAGCTAGATCCTGAATCGAACCAAACATCCATTGTATCTGTCCCTTTTTTCCATAGATCCGAGTCTTTTGCATAATTTTCTGGTAATAGATTCTTAACATCCCAATCCCACCAAATATCTGCTCCATGATCACTAAAAAGTTCTTGAATATGATTAATTATCTCGCTGTTAAGTAGGATGTCACTACCATCTTTTTTATAAAATACTGGAATAGGGACTCCCCATGACCTTTGTCTAGAAATACACCAATCTCCTCTGCCAACAACCATAGAATAAATTCTTTTCTTTCCAGTTGCTGGCATCCATTTAACATCTTCGATTGCCTTTAATGCGGATGATCTAAAGCCATTTACAGATGCGAACCATTGTTCTGTTGCCCTAAAAATAGTTGGTTTTTTGGTTCTCCAATCATACGGATATCTATGCTTATAATTTTCTTGTAATAGAAGCAAATTATTTCCTTTTAAGTGTTCAATAATTAAATCATTTGCATCTTTAAGGACATTTGATCCTTTGAATTGACCAGAATATTCATTTAAGTTACCTTTTTCATCAACGACACATGTTATTGGTAAATCATATTTTTGACCCACATTAAAATCATCTATCCCATGACCAGGCGCAGTATGAACAATTCCAGTCCCTGATTCTGTAGTAATATAATCTCCTCCAATTACAATTCTGCAATTTTTATTCTTAGAGGGATGTTGATATTCAATATTTTCCAATTTGGAACCTTTAACCTCTAAAAGCAACTTGAAATCTTTATTAAATTTCTTACTTATTTCAGAGGTTAAAACCTCAGCAAAAAGGTAAATTTTCTTATCTTCATCGATAGCAAAAACGTACTTTATTTTTGGATTTACTGCAACTGCTTCATTTGCAGGTATTGTCCAAGGAGTAGTGGTCCAAATAGTTATAAAAGAATTATTTTGAAAAAAATCTTTTTTGATATTAAGATTTTCTTGGATGAAATTTAATAGAATTTCCTCAGGTATTTTAGTGATTTTTAATGAAACATAAATACTTTTTGAATAATGTTCATCAGGATATTCTAATTCTGCTTCTGCAAGTGCAGTCCTTGAACTTGGACTCCAATGCACAGGTTTAAGTCCTCGATATATATAGCCATTTAAAAACATTTTCCCAAATACTCCAATCTGAGCAGATTCATAACTTTTCTTAAGAGTTAAGTAAGGGTTATTCCAATCTCCCCATATGCCCCACCTTTTGAAACCCTCCTTCTGATTATTAATTTGGATATGGGCATAATCTGTTGCTTTTTTTCTTAAATTTAGAGTGTCAAGATTCTTTCTTTCATCAGATTTTAAATTCTGAAGAACTTTTAATTCAATAGGTAATCCATGACAGTCCCAACCAGGTACGAAATGAACCCTAAATCCTCTTAAGGTTTTGTACTTATTTATTATGTCTTTTAAAACTTTATTAAGGGCATGACCCATATGAAGAGCTCCATTTGCATAAGGAGGGCCATCATGTAGCGTAAATATTTCGCCTGAATTGCTTGAGCCTAATTGGAAATCAATATCATTGTTAGCCCAAAAATTCTGAATCTCCGGTTCTCTTACAACTGAGTTAGCGCGCATTGAGAAGTCAGTTTTTAATAAATTTAAAGTTTCTTTATAAGAAAAGTCTGATTTTTGTTCTTTGCTATTTTGAGATTTCATACGACGATATAAGAAATATTGGTGATCAAGAAAATTATTTAAATAAATCTAATTCATTATATTCTTTCTTAATTGACCTGTAGCATTTTGGGATGTTTCAAATAACCAATTTATTTGATTTCAGACTTTTATATTATCATTTTTATCATTTCTTACCCACTTTTTTTGGGTTGTATTTTTATTATTGCTACCAAAATTAAAAAAATTTGAAGGTTTCGTTAAATCTCCAAATACCAGATTTATAGACTCTAATATTTTCAAAAAGTTATTTTTAAACTCCAAAAAGGTAATTAATTTTTTCTTTTCGTTATCTGTCAATTGATACCATCTAGATAAAAAAAGCTCTACTAGATAAAAAATAACTAGTACTGTTAAAAAAAGGAAAATTACAAAAAATGATTCATCTAGTGTTTTATTTTTAATTATCAATATCAAACCTATTAATAAATTTAAAAAAGCTTTTATTAAGTCTTTTGGTTTGCCGAGCTCAAGATAAATTATCGGTACAGTAAGAAAAATGGTCCCAACTAAAATATAAAAAGTTCCCAAATAAAATATCAAACTACTCATTAAATTAACTACTCAATTTAATTATAAGAAGTTGATAAAGATAAACAAACTATCTATCAGAATTTCCTTAAGTGCGGTCGGGGAGACTTGAACTCCCACACCCGAAGATACGAGTACCTAAAACTCGCGCGTCTACCAATTCCGCCACGACCGCTCAAATAAAATGATAATTGAAAGAGGTTTATTTTAAAAATTTTTTTTCTTAAGATGATTAATTTGACACATTAAAATTAAATTAAAAATCTCCTAAAAGAAATTTTTTATGTTTGAGCATGCAATCATCTTAAAATATTAGTTATATTATTTAAAGAATAAAAGAAACGATTTCAAACTTAACCAGTAAAAATACAACGAAAAATACTAATCCTTCAAAAACATTTAATTGGCAAAAAGAGATTAAAAATTACGTAGATCCGCCAAGTTTTTGGAATCCAACATTAGGTTTATTTTTTGGCGGTTATTTTCTCGCTTTTCTTAGCATATGGCAATGGTATAGAGGTGTTTGGCCTTTACCTTTACTTGTAGCCACTGCTTTTTTAGCTTTACATATTGAAGGTACTGTAATTCATGATGCCTGTCATAAAGCTGCTCATCCAGTTCCTTGGATAAATCAAGCAATGGGACATGGCTCAGCTATTCTATTAGGATTTAGCTTCCCTGTTTTTACGAGAGTTCATTTACAACATCATATTCACGTAAATCACCCCAAAAATGATCCAGATCATATTGTCAGTACTTTTGGTCCAATTTGGCTAATTGCTCCAAGATTTTTTTATCATGAGGTGTTTTTCTTTCAAAGAAAACTCTGGCGAAGATATGAATTACTACAATGGGGAATTGAAAGATCCATATTCATAACAATTATCTTGGCAGGTTTGAAATTTGACTTTATGAATTTAATTTATAATTTATGGTTCGGCCCAGCATTAATGGTAGGGGTCACTTTAGGAATATTTTTTGATTATTTACCCCATAGACCCTTTCGATCAAGAAATAAATGGATAAATTCTCGAGTTTATCCAAGCAAATTTATGAATTTATTAATAATGGGACAAAATTACCATCTCATTCATCATCTTTGGCCTTCGATTCCTTGGTTTGAATACAAAATAGCTTATGAAAAAACTAAGCCTTTATTGGATAAAAAAGGCTCCCCTCAAAGAGTTGGGATATTTGAAAGTAAAGAAGACATTTTTAACTTTATTTATGATTTATTAATAGGTGTAAGGAGTCATAGCAAGAAGAGGGGAAAAATAAGAAAAATCATAAATTTATATCCAGGCTTTAAAATAAAAAAATTTTTATTAAAGATAGTCAACAAAACATTTATTGGAAGCAACTAACTTACTCATTCAGTAATAATTTTTGGTACTTTAAAATATTTATCTTCTCTCGATGGACCCAATTCTAAAAGTTCTTCATTGCAATCAGAATTTTTCTTTTCGTCTTTTCTAAATACATTTACAACCTCTATAGCTCTCGTTGTACAGGAGACATCATCTGTATCAATTTTTTCAAGTTGTCTTATATAATCCAATATCTTTTCTAGTTGTTCTGCATGATTATTAATTTCATTCTCGTTAAGTTCTAATCTCGCTAAATGAGCAACTTTTTTTACTTCCTCTTTAGTTATTTTTGTCATACCTTTAATATCTTTCTAATTAAATAATAGTTTATTAAGAACAACTTATTTTAATATCCTTTGAATTTCAAATAATTAAAAAAAAATAATCACATCTTTTTGAAAATCAATATCAATTTATAGCCTCAATTATTTTTCTCAGCTAAATATGTTATTAGATAGATATTGAAAAATAGAAGAAGAATTATTTCCAAAAAATTTTTTTTATCGGCACTCTAAACTTGTTGCTCCTGATTTAATAGGCTGTCACCTCATAAAAAAAAATAATGAGATAGATCAAGTTAAAGGGGTAATTGTTGAAACTGAAGCTTATTCACAGGAAGAAGAGGCCTGTCATGGCTACCGCAAAATGACTGAATCAAACAAATCATTATTTGGCAAACCTGGCACATTTTATATTTACAAATCTTATGGCATTCATCATTGTTTAAACATAGTTACTGATAAAGAAAATTTTGCGAGTGGTGTTTTGATAAGATCAGTTTTTATCTCTAATAAGAATGAAAGATTAGCTTCTGGACCTGGCCTAGTAACTAAAACATTCAGTGTAGACATTTCATTTAACTCACTTGAAGTTCTTAATAACAAATCTTTATGGATTTCTCCACGAAACTCTCCTATAGAAGAAAAAGATCTTATTCAAACTACGAGAATTGGCATATCAAAGGCAAAAAATATAAAATGGCGTTGGTATCTCAAAAATAGTAGGAGTGTAAGTAAAAGATTAAAAGGTGACAGAACACCTAAATTTCAATAATCATTTATCTTTTTTAGCGTAATGCAAATTTGGCCTCATAAACACATCCACACACTAGCTAATTTTTCAATTAAAGATTATGAGTCAGTATTTGAATTAGCTAATAGATTTGATGCACTAAAGAATGCAGGAACAAAAAAGATACCGGCCTTACAAGGGACTTTAGTAACGTCTTTATTTTTTGAAGCTAGTACAAGAACAAAAAATAGTTTTGAGCTTGCAGCAAAAAGACTTTCTGCTGATGTCCAAACGTTTGCTCCATCCTCCAGTTCTTTAACAAAAGGCGAAACAATAATTGATACAGCCATAACTTATTCTGCTATGGGGGCGGATACATTAGTTATCAGACATTCATCAAGTTACATAACCTTTGAGATCGCAAAAAGACTTGATGCAATAAATTCCAAGACTTCGGTTCTTAATGCGGGAGATGGATTACATAGTCACCCCAGCCAGGGATTACTTGACATCTATACATTGATAAAATTCTTTTCCCAAAAAACACTGAATCTAGAGGTTTTAAATTCCAAAAAAATTTTAATAATTGGAGACGTTAATCATTCAAGGGTTGCCAGGTCAAATCTTTGGGCTTTGAGTGCATTCGGCGCCGATATAATCTTATGTGGTCCTAAGACATTAATACCTGATGAATTTATCAATTTTTTAAAAACCCCCGCACCAAATCAAACAGAAGATCCTGTTAAATCAAGAGGTTCCATAACAATTTCTAGATCATTGGAAGAATCAATAAAAATTGCAGATGCGATTATTGTTTTAAGACTCCAGAAAGAGAGAATGATGGAAAATTTACTAAGTAGCATTGATTCATATAGTTTGGATTATGGCTTAACCCCAGAGAAATTATCTTTAAATAATAAACAAATTCCAATTCTACATCCTGGTCCTATTAACAGAGATATTGAAATAAGTAGCAAAGTGGTAGATCGATATCCTAATTGCTTAATCAATAATCAAGTTGCAAATGGTATCCCTATAAGAATGGCTTTACTTTATCTATTACATAAACACAACAAGTAAATTTATAGCAACTTAAGACTTTCAGTAAAGAAACCATAAAATAATCCCAATCTTAAAGAATCTAATAAAAGTACTAAAAATTTCTTTTTCCTTTCAAATCTAAAATTTCTTCTTAGAACTATTAAAAACTCAATAAAAACTACTGATAAAAAAGCGGCAACAGGATCCATGAGTTCCACAACGGCACTTACCATACCAAGAGAACTTCCAAAAAAGTAGCCAATTAAAAGTGTAATCAATGATATTGAATATCTTCGCCATGGATTATTAGCCCAAATACTTAATGTCTGAATATTTTCCACAATTTTTAGCTGAAATTTTGTCTTTTGAGGTTTAACAACCATTTTGCATTAAACTAAGCGGCTTCAGAGTTTGATTGAATCTTAGTATTTCCTTCTAATAATTCAAGTAATGCTTCTAACTGAGCCATTAAGCTTCTTAATTCGCCTGGTTCAGGGAAAAAGTCATCTTCTTTTATTCCTAAATGCATTTCTCTGAGCTCTTGCCTTAAATAGCGTATGTGACTAATGACTTGCTCTCTTTTGGTTTGCGACATGATATAAATTTTACACCAACATTTTAAGAAATAATATTTTTGAAAAGGAGATTTTGTATATTTATGACTGAGAATGAAGATAAATGACCTAACAACAATTTGAAAAGATTCTGAAAATTGAAAATTATCATAATACTTGAAAATATGTACTTAATTCTCATATCAATTTTAAATAATTACTTGAGGCTTTATTATTAGAGTATATTGACTTGAATCAATATGAAATTCATTTCTGAAAATAAAATAAGTGAGGAACTAGTAAATTCTTTTGACGAAGAAATGACCCTTGAGCTCGCTAAAAGGCTAGAGGAAGATAATTATAATACTCCATTTGATGGTTTAAAAGACTGGCACTTACTTAGGGCTCTTGCAATCAATAGACCTGAATTAACAACTAATTATACCCATCTCCTCGATCAGGAACCTTTCGATGAAAACTAAAAGTAAGGACTCCAAAATAAAGGTTCTTTTATTAATAACTGGGAGTATTGCAGCTGTAAGAGTTCCATTATTAGTAAGCCAATTAGCGAAAGAAAATTATGAAATAAGATGCGTTTTATCAAAAAATGCAGAAAAATTAATAAAGCCGCTTTCTCTTTCTATTTTAAGTAGAAACCCGTGCATTTTAGAAAATGATCAATGGTCTGATAGTCAATCAACACCTCTTCACATAGAACTAAGTAATTGGGCTGATATTTTAATCATCGCCCCTTTAACAGCGACAACGTTAGCAAAATGGGTAACTGGAAATGCAGAGGGATTAATCCCAAGCATCTTAATAGCAAATATAAAGCCAATTATTGTTGCACCAGCAATGAATACACAAATGTGGCTAAATAAAGCTGTCCAAAAAAATTATGAGAATTTACAGAATTACGAAAATGTTTTGTCTTTACAACCAACTGAAGGACTCTTAGCATGTGATGCTATTGGCATCGGTAAGATACCTCCAAATGATCTAATCCAATTAGCTCTTGAATTTATAGCTTCACACAAACAAAATGAATATCGCAAAGATTTACTTAATAAAGAAATTTTAATAACTGGAGGGTGTACCTCAGAGAAAATTGACGCGGCAAGACATATTACTAACAAAAGTTCTGGAGCTATGGGCCTACTACTTTCTCAAGTAGCGAGGTTCAGAGGAGCACAAGTAAAATATGTTCATGGGCCTCTGAAAATCGATAAGAATCTTACTGATGGAATAAAAAGATATGAAATTGAAACTAGTGTTGATTTAATTAGGGCACTTAATAATGAAATATCAAATTGCGATTATTTTTTCATGAATGCAGCAGTATCTGATTTCAAGATAAACTCTGATAATTCAGCTAAAATTCCAAAAAATCAAATTAATGCTCATTTGAATCAAAACTTTGAGCTAGTCCCAGATATTTTAAAAACAATTAGTAAATCAAAAAAAGATAACCAAGTTTTTGTAGGCTTTTGTGCTTTTACAGGATCTATCGAAGAAGCACGAATGACGATTAAAGAAAAGATTATCCAAAAGGGTTGTGATTATCTATTCGCGAATCCAATTGATCTTGAAGGGCAAGGATTTGGCTTTTTAGCACAAAATGAAGGTTGGCTATTCGATACTAACAATATGGAACACTACATTAACAAGACATCAAAAATTGACTTAGCAAATAAATTAATAACCCAAATTGTTTCATTAAAAAAATAAAAAAAATTTTTTAATTTGTATTTTTTTGTAATCTTAATCATTAAAAATAATGTGATAGCTTAAAATAATTCCAGTTTTTTAAAATCTAAAAAGCTACGGGTTGTTTCGAGGATTTAATAGTCCTATCTTTTATGGTCCTTTCCCTTGTAATATCCGTACTGAACTTATTAGATGACCTTTAATCTATCGTCACAGAACTTTACTGCAACTTTAATTATGAGAATTCGTTCTTTCTTAGCTTTTGTTATTTCAATTTGTATAACTTTTGCTTTCGTGCCTGTTAAAACATTTGCCTTTTCTGAAAGAGGAAATGCACAATTCACAGATGTTGTTAACACAGGAAAAGCTAATGATTGCCCTACATTAGACTCATCTCTTGTCGGATCAATATCTCTAGGGAATGGAGATAGCCTTAAAGGAATATGCATGCATCCAACAGAAGTTTATGTAAAAGTGCCAGGGACAAAACGAAAAGCTGCAGAATTTGTTTCTACAAAAATTATTAGTCCTAGAAATAACACCACAGTGACAGAAGTTTATGGAGATATAGATTCAGGAACTTTCACTGAAAAGGGTGGTATTGATTTTCAACTTATCACTGTATTAACTCCTGGTGGTTTAGAGGTACCATTTGCATTCTCAGCTAAAGATCTTACAGCTGATTTGCCTTCATCTATTGAGCCAGGCACTGAGGTAAGTGGTTCAACATTTACACCTAACTACAGAACTGGTGACTTTCTAGATCCTAAGGCAAGAGCTAAAAATACAGGTGTTGAATATGCTCAAGGTTTAGTTGCATTAGGAGGAGATGACGAAGAACTTGCAAAAGAAAATATTAAAGTTGATGTAAACGGTACTGGCGTTATTACTCTTTCAATCAACAATGTAGATTCTGACACAGACGAATTTGCTGGTACTTTTGAAGCTATCCAACCTTCAGATACAGATATGGGTTCAAAGGATCCACTTGATGTAAAAATAATTGGGGAGCTTTACGGAAGAAAGGCATAAATCCTACTTAACAGAAAAAGGGGGTTAAACCCCTCTTTTTTTTTCAAAATTTTTCTTTATCAATTTAAAAAATGGAATTACAACAAAAAACTAAAACAGATACTAATGGACTAATACCGCCTTATGGAGGGGAACTAAAAAATTTAATTATCAAAGATAAAAACCTTAAAAATGATCTTATCTCTAAAGCTACTTATGAGATCGAATGTAGCGAGAGAAATGCATGCGATGTAGAACTTTTGATGGTTGGAGCTTTTTCTCCGTTGGAAGGTTTTATGGATGAAAATAACTACAATTCGGTAATTAAAAATAATAGAAATACAAACGGGTTGCTTTTTGGCTTGCCTATTGTATTTGATTCAAATAATGAAAAAGTAAAAACTGGAGAGACAATATTGCTTACTTATAAAAAACAAAAAATAGCAGTTTTAGAAGTTAGCTCTAAATGGGAGCCTGACAAATCCTTAGAGGCTGAACTTTGTTATGGTACTAATTCTTTAGATCATCCTGCTGTTAAGATGATTTTTAACGAGAGAGGGAGATTTTATATAGGAGGAAGAGTTTATGGTTTCGAACTACCAATTAGAGAATTCCCCTGCAAAACCCCAGAAGAAGTTAGATCTACACTGCCATCAAATCATGATGTAGTTGCATTTCAATGCAGAAATCCAATTCATAGAGCACATTATGAATTATTTACTAATGCCTTACTTTCAGATAATGTATCCTCTAACTCAGTTGTTTTAGTTCATCCAACTTGTGGGCCAACTCAACAAGATGATATCCCTGGAAAAGTTAGATATTTGACCTATAAAGAATTAGAAGAGGAAATATCAGATAAAAGAATAAAATGGGCTTTTTTACCTTATTCAATGCATATGGCAGGGCCAAGAGAAGCTCTTCAACATATGATAATCAGAAGAAATTATGGCTGCACCCACTTTATTATTGGTAGAGATATGGCTGGTTGTAAGTCGTCATCAACTGGTGAAGATTTTTATGGTCCATATGATGCCCAGAATTTTGCGAATAAGTGCGCAGATGAATTGATGATGAAAACTGTTCCTTCAAAAAATTTAGTTTATACGAAGGAAAAAGGATATATAACAGCTGAAGAAGCTAAAGAATTTAATTATGAAATTATGAAACTTAGTGGTACTGAATTTAGAAAGAAATTGAGGAATGGCGAACCAATTCCTGAATGGTTTGCATTCAAAAGTGTAGTAGATGTTCTAAGACGCTCTTAATATTGTTTTATTATTAGTATTATAGATTTATTAAAGATTTTTTATCGTGAACAAACGTTGGAGAAACGTAGGGCTTTATGTCCTAGCTGTCATTACTGTAATTTTCATTGGTACTTCAGTTTTTGATAAGCCTAGTACTGAAAGTTCTACAAAGACCTTGAGATATAGTGATTTTATAGAGGCAGTACAAGATAAAGAAATCAGTAGAGTCTTAATATCTCCAGATAATGCCACAGCTCAAGTTGTTGAAAATGATGGGAGCAGGTCTGAGGTCAATTTAGCCCCTGACAAAGATTTATTAAAAATACTGACTGAGAATAATGTAGATATAGCTGTAACTCCTACAAAATTAGCCAATCCATGGCAACAAGCTGTAAGTAGCTTAATTTTCCCAGTACTTTTGATTGGAGGCCTATTTTTTCTTTTCAGAAGATCCCAAAGTGGTAATGCTGGAGGTGGTAACCCTGCCATGAGTTTTGGCAAGAGCAAAGCTAGACTGCAAATGGAACCATCTACACAAGTAACCTTTTCAGATGTTGCTGGTGTTGAAGGTGCAAAATTAGAACTCACAGAAGTTGTAGATTTTCTTAAGAGTCCAGATAGATTTACTGCAGTCGGAGCAAAAATTCCAAAGGGAGTTCTTCTTGTTGGCCCTCCTGGTACAGGAAAAACATTATTAGCAAAAGCAGTAGCTGGAGAAGCAGGTGTACCTTTTTTCTCAATATCTGGTTCAGAATTTGTAGAGATGTTTGTAGGAGTTGGAGCTAGCAGAGTTAGAGATCTTTTTGAACAAGCTAAAAAGAATGCTCCTTGTATTGTGTTTATTGACGAAATAGATGCAGTTGGAAGACAAAGAGGCGCTGGTATGGGCGGAGGAAATGATGAAAGAGAACAAACATTAAATCAGCTCCTAACTGAAATGGATGGTTTCGAAGGTAATTCAGGAATAATAATAGTTGCTGCAACCAACAGACCTGATGTCTTAGATTCAGCTTTAATGCGCCCTGGAAGATTCGATAGACAGGTAACAGTAGATAGACCAGATTATGCTGGAAGATTACAGATATTAAATGTTCATGCGAAAGATAAAACTCTTTCAAAAGACGTTGATTTAGATAAAGTTGCTAGAAGAACACCAGGATTTACTGGTGCAGATTTAGCTAATCTTTTAAATGAAGCAGCAATACTAGCAGCTAGAAAAGATTTAGATAAAGTAAGTAATGATGAAGTCGGTGATGCTATTGAAAGAGTTATGGCTGGTCCAGAAAAGAAAGATAGAGTCATTAGTGATAAGAAAAAAGAATTAGTTGCTTATCATGAAGCTGGTCATGCACTCGTTGGAGCATTAATGCCTGATTATGATCCCGTAGCAAAAGTTTCAATAATTCCTAGAGGTCAAGCTGGGGGTTTAACCTTCTTCACTCCAAGTGAAGAAAGAATGGAATCTGGTCTTTACTCTCGTTCTTACCTTCAAAATCAAATGGCTGTAGCTCTTGGTGGAAGAGTTGCTGAAGAAATAGTTTATGGTGAAGAAGAGGTAACAACCGGAGCTTCAAATGATTTACAACAAGTTGCCAATGTAGCAAGACAAATGATCACTAAATTTGGTATGAGTGACAAAATAGGTCCAGTAGCTCTAGGTCAATCTCAAGGTGGAATGTTTCTCGGAAGAGATATGAGTTCTACGAGAGACTTCTCTGAAGACACAGCCGCCACAATTGATGTAGAGGTTTCAGAACTTGTTGATGTTGCCTATAAGAGAGCTACAAAAGTTTTATCAGATAATAGAACTGTTCTTGACGAAATGGCTCAAATGCTAATTGAAAGAGAAACTATAGACACTGAAGATATCCAAGATTTGCTCAACCGATCAGAAGTAAAAGTCGCAAACTATATTTAATGGCGAAAGTTTAAATTTTTAATGAATAATAAAGAAGATTCTTTTTCGGAGTTCCTGAAAAAAGAGTCTTTTTTTTTACTAATAAAACCAGAAGATAATATTTACTCAAATACCTCTATAAGAAATTCATTTTTTGAAGAATTAGAAAGTTTAGTAAAATTAGGATTAAAGAATATTGAAATAAGTTGGTCAAACAACGAAAATTGGTCAGATTTTGTTTCCGATATCAAAATTAAGTATCCAAAAATTAATTTAGGCTCTGCCTCCATAGTTAATAAGCAATCAATAGAGGATTCTTTAAAAATTGGATTAAATTTTTCGATGATGAAATTTTGGGATAAAGATCTTTTCAATTATGCGCAGTCAAAGAATTATTTATTAATTCCAGGAATTAATAATTTAAAGGATCTTAAGGAAGCGATAAATTTTAATTGCAACATCATCAAAATTTACCCAATAAAAAGTAAAGATTGTTCGATAGATATACTCAACTTTAAAAATATTGATTTCATTGCTGCTGGAGGACTATCAATCAATGATTTAAAAACTTTTAAATCTTTAGGGTATAAATCAGTCGTAATTGGAGATAAAGCTATCATAAATAAAAAATTTGATCCAAAAATATTTGAATGGCTCAAAAATAATTGAATTAAGGATGAATATATTTATTCAACAAAACAACTACTTATTTATTAAGTCACATTGGGCATGATTTAGAAGCAAATGATCAGCGAGTACTAAAGCGACCATAGCATCAACCATAGGAACTGCTCTTGGTAGAACGCATGGATCATGTCTCCCTTTTGCTTTCATCAGTACCTCTTTCCCTTCAGCATTCACTGTTTTCTGTTCTTTCCCGATGGTTGCTGTAGGTTTAAAAGCTATCTTCATCTCAATATTTTCACCATTACTTATTCCTCCCTGTATACCTCCTGAATTGTTAGATGTTGTTCTTAACTTACTAGAATCATCAGACTTAATGAACGAATCATTATGTTCGCTTCCTTTTAAATAAGTTCCAGAGAAACCTGAACCTATTTCAAAGCCTTTCGTAGCGGGCAAAGACATCAAAGCCTTTGCTAAATCAGCTTCTAATTTATCAAAAACAGGCATTCCAAGACCAGAGGGGGCATTTCTTACTAGACATTCAATAACACCGCCGCAAGAGTCTCCTTGACGCTTTAATTCCTTAATCCTCTCTATCATTTGCGCTGATACTTTTTCATCAGGACATCTAACAATATTAGAGTCTATTTTTTTTAGAGAAATCTTCTCTTTATTTATATCAGAATCAATATCATGTATACGCTTTACCCAAGATAGTATTTCAATGTTACAGAAGGTTTTTAATAATTGTTTCGCTACAGCACCAGCAGCAACTCTGCCAATTGTTTCTCTGGCAGAGGCTCTTCCACCGCCAGAACTTGCCTGAATTCCATATTTGATATGATATGTACCATCTGCATGAGAAGGTCTAAATACCTGCTCCAAATTATTATAATCGCCTGGTCTTTGATCTTTGTTTCTTACCAACATTGCTATTGGAGTTCCAAGTGTTAACCCTTCCTTTATCCCACTTAATATTTCAATTTTATCTTCTTCATTTCGGGGTGTTGTAATGTCACTTTGGCCAGGTCTGCGCCTATCTAAATCATTTTGTATCAGATTTATATCTACTTTTAACTTAGGGGGACATCCATCAAGGATAACTCCTACTGCACCACCATGTGATTCTCCAAAAGTACTTACACGAAAAATCTTTCCAAAACTACTACTCATAGAAATATCAAATGTTTTATTTATATATAAACATTATATGAAACCAATTGAAAATTAAACAAAAAAAAACCCCCGAAAGGGGGCTTGTAAATTTAAGAACTTTAAGCTTAACCGATAGCTGGAGCTGAAAGAGCTACTGTTGTAGACTCAGCTGCTGCTAGATCAAGTGGGAAGTTGTGAGCGTTACGCTCGTGCATTACTTCCATACCTAGGTTTGCTCTGTTAAGAACGTCACCCCATGTAGGAACAATCTTACCGTTTGCATCAACAACTGACTGGTTGAAGTTGAAACCGTTAAGGTTGAATGCCATTGTGCAGATACCCATTGAAGTTAACCATACACAAACAACTGGGAATACAGCTAGGAAGAAGTGAAGACTTCTGCTGTTGTTGAAACTTGCATATTGGAAGATCAAACGACCGAAGTAGCCATGAGCTGCAACGATGTTATATGTTTCTTCTTCTTGTCCAAACTTGTAACCGTAGTTCTGAGATTCTGTCTCAGTTGTTTCTCTGATTAGAGATGAAGTAACAAGTGAACCGTGCATAGCTGAGAATAATGATCCTCCGAACATACCAGCAACACCAGCCATATGGAATGGGTGCATAAGAATGTTGTGCTCTGCCTGGAAAACAAACATGAAGTTGAATGTTCCAGAGATACCTAGAGGCATTCCGTCAGAGAATGAACCTTGACCGAATGGGTATACAAGGAATACTGCGAAAGCTGCTGAAACTGGTGCAGAGTATGCAACACAGATCCATGGACGCATACCTAAACGGTATGAAAGCTCCCACTGTCTTCCCATGTATGCTGAGATACCAATTAGGAAGTGGAAAATTACAAGCTGGTAAGGACCACCGTTGTATAACCACTCATCTACAGTAGCTGCTTCCCAAATTGGGTAGAAGTGTAGACCAATAGCGTTAGATGAAGGAACAACTGCACCTGAGATGATGTTGTTTCCATATAGGAATGAACCAGCAACTGGCTCTCTAATTCCATCAATGTCTACTGGTGGTGCTGCGATGAATGCAACGATGAAGCAAGCCGCTGCTGCAAGTAGGCATGGAATCATTAAGACGCCGAACCAACCAACATAAATTCTGTTGTTAGTTGATGTTACCCACTCACAAAACTGTGGCCAACCTTTTAACAGCGAAGAACGCTGCTGCTGAATAGTTGTCATGAGTTCGTAAAGTATGTCTCTAATGTGAGACGTGTAAATAAAAACGGAAATATATTCCGCTTCGAAGATTTTAGACCAAAATCGCTAAAAATGTGTAATTTTTTTTCTTTAAGTAAACTTATTTTTTGGAATATCAAAGAAAAGAACCTCCATGTCTTAATATTTTCTTTGTTATTGAGGATTTAACTTGGTAATAATCGAATGGCTTCTTAACGGAAAAAGATCGAAAGAGGTGGTTTCCTTAAGAGAGGCTAAGCAAAGAAGACTGCAATTAGAGGCTTTTGGAGCTTTTATTTATTGGAGCGAAAGAATTTAAGGTTTTAAGGATTGAGACTTAGCAAAAAAATAAAAGCATTAAATATTAAATAAACTTATCTTTTAAATAAAAAATCCTTATTAGTTTTCAACAATTTATTGTTCCGGTTTCTTAATTTAAAGACTTTCAAACTCATAAACCCATTGTTTTTTGGAACAAATCACTTCTTTCTTCGTGTAGCTCATCGCAATTTTTTTTTCCTTATAGGCGACTTCACCAATAAAAACAGGCCAAATCGATTCTTCTCCATCATATTTATGAATTATTCCTTGGCTATCAAGAAATAATGGATCTCCTTTTTTAATCATTTTCCAATCTTGGTTTATTCTTTCAGGATGTATTAGGCCATCAATATATCCTTTTTCATCTCTTGGATAATCTATACTCCCTTGATGAACATGAACAACCAATTCCTTTGGAAGTTCTATGAGGTTGTTTTTTAATTTATCTATCTCTTCCCTTAAAGATCTAATAATTATTAAGAATCTATCAATGATTGTTGGATCATAAAAATTTTGTGCGACAGCTCCTATTTCAATAACTAAACCACATGGCCAAGCTTCTACAAGAAAGCCTGTTTGAGCTTTGTCTTTTTCGTGCAAATAAATAGGCAATCCAAATTTGTTCTGTAGTAATGCAGCTAAACAAAAATCTTTGAATCTCCTCCCATATAAAACAATGCTTGTTCCCATATTTGCAGTAGTAGTATGCAAATCAATTGCAATTTGACACGGCTTAGATCCATGGATTCCAAATTGATCGACTAAAAAATTAGCTCTATTAATTTCATAAACACTATTATTGTCTTGATCATGATTTTTAATTTTTTTGAAAGATCTATTTAAATCTTCATCTATATATCTATAACCTTTTTGATAGGCAACTGGATTTCCTATGATGTACTCATACTTGATACCATGATTTAAACTATTTTCCTCTCTATTAAATTTCTTAACCGCCCAAACAGGATTAATTTCATTCCCATGAGTGCCTGAAATGATAAGTATTCTTTGAACAGTCATTTTTTCATTAAAAATAAAATTTTATGCAAAATAAATACCTTATAAAATCCACCAGAAAATTCTGGTTTTGGTTTTGGACCCAATTAATGAATGGCTTCGCACCATCAGATATATATGGTAACTATAAAAGGCCTAAAGGGATAACAATTGATAGTGAATACGATATTAATAATGAGAATGGACAAATTTATTTATTGGTAGGGAATTCTTGTCCATGGTGTCAAAGAACTTTACTCGTCCAAGAAATAAAACATTTATCTAAAAAAGTTAAAGTTATTTTTTTAAAAGCAGATCTTGAACATGGCGAATGGATTTTCAATAGAAAGTTTAAGGGATGCATGAGACTTTCAGACCTTTACAAAAAAGCTAATAAAAAGATTATTTTTAGAGCGACATTGCCTCTTTTAATTAGTTTTGTAAAAGATGAAGTAAATATTTTGTCTAATGAAAGTTCACAGATTATAAGACTACTCAATTCAATAAAAATTCAATCAAAAATTCAGATATTAACTATTAAAGACTGTAATCAAAAATTTTTGGATTTAATTAATAACAGCATTAATGATGGCGTATATAAATGTGGTTTCGCCAGAAACCAGTCAGCTTACGAAAATGCAAGTCAAAATCTTTTCGCAGCTATAAATGAAGTTGAAAATTTTCTACAGAAAAACAAAGGGGACTGGATATTTGGAGAAGAGTTAACCTATGCAGATATTTACCTTTTTCCAACGCTTATAAGATGGGAATTGATATATAGCAAACTTTTCAAATGTACTGAACAAGAACTATCAAGTTTCGAAAAGATTATTGAATGGAGATTAAAATTCTTTAAATTAACTAATGTTAGTAAGACTTGTTATGGCAATGAATGGAAAAAAGATTACTACAAAGCTTTATTCCCTTTAAACCCAAATCAACTAATCCCAGTTTTACCATCGCTAAATGAAATACTGAAAGTAGAGACCTAAAAAATACAAAAATCAATTTCGAAAAAAAAATGATGTTGTAATGAACACTTATTTAGTTCATAGATAATGCAATTTTAATTGAAATTAACTATGTTATGTATGTCTACTAAAGTACGAAAAGCTTAAAATGAAATCCATTGACGAACACATCCAAAAAGATCAATCGGAAATCGAATCTGCCAAAGCAGAGGGCAATCTTCCAAAGGTCAGACATTTA
Organism: Prochlorococcus marinus XMU1406; assembly: GCF_017696055.1. NCBI lineage: Bacteria > Bacillati > Cyanobacteriota > Cyanophyceae > Synechococcales > Prochlorococcaceae > Prochlorococcus > Prochlorococcus marinus. The sequence goes on along the minus strand of NZ_JAAORG010000001.1, from coordinate 219,080 downwards.
ACTGAAGAACTAAAAGAACTCGAAGAATATAAGGATCATCATCCAGAGGATAAACATGATCCTAATGCTTTGGAACTATTCTGCGATGCCAACCCGGATGAACCAGAATGTCTTGTTTATGATGATTAATTTTTCTTTTGATAGATAATTCACAATAAAAAGGGGCTCTAAAAGCCCTTTTTTTTATTTATTAATTCTATTAGTAATCTCTATTAAAGTCAGATGGACTTCCTGTAAGTGAACATACAACCGACTCTTCATTTTTCATTTCCTTGACTTCTACAATTGGTCTTCCCATTTTCTTCAAAACCTCAATATCTTGGATGGTTTGACATCTAGCTATTATTTTTCCTTGTTGGTCAAAGCAAGTATAGAAATTCATATTGTGTTTAAAGAAGTATCTTATTTATGACTAATTTTCATTATTAAATCAAGTGTTTTTTTTACAAAAAAATTTTAAATTCAAGTTAGATCCTTTTCCATACTTCAGAAAGCAGTGAAGATAAACCTTTTTTTAAAGATGAAGAAATAACTAAAACTTTCTTTTTAGATAAATCTTCTAACTTTTTTTTAATTATTTTCAAATAATCATCATCTACAAGCTCCATTTTATTCAAAACTATTATCCTCTCTTTCTCTAAAAGACCTTTTCCATATTTTTTTAATTCCTGCTCAATAATCTCAAAATCATGTAAAGGATTTTCTGCTATTGCATCAATTAAATGAACAAGTATCTTCGTTCTTTGGATGTGCCTTAAAAAATCATGGCCTAAACCTACTCCATCAGCTGCCCCTGATATTAATCCAGGAATATCCGCAAAAAGGCAACCATTCCCATCCATTTTTCTTACTACACCTAAGTTAGGTATTAGAGTTGTGAAAGGATAATTTGCGATTTTTGGACGGGCAGATGACACAACAGAAATCAAGGTACTTTTCCCAGCATTTGGAAGGCCTATAATCCCAACCTCTGCAAGAAGTTTTAGTTCTAATTGAACCTCCCATATCTCACCATCTTTTCCTTCAGTGAATGATTCTGGAGCTCTATTTTGATTACTTAAATAGTAAGCATTACCATGTCCACCTCTTCCTCCAATGGCAATAATTAAATTCTGTTTATCTTTAGTTAAGTCTCCTAAAATAATACCGGTTTTAATATCCCTTATTTCTGTACCGCAGGGTACTTTAAGGATTGTATCCTCACCTGAAGCACCTGATCTCTTGTTAGGACCTCCTTTGCATCCATCTTCAGCAATTATTTCACGTTTGAATTTGAAATCTAATAATGTTTGAAGATTATTATCAGCCATCAAAATAACTGAACCCCCTCTTCCACCATTTCCCCCCGAAGGTCCTCCAGCAGGAACGAATTTTTCTCTTCTAAATGAAACTATTCCATTTCCACCTTTTCCAGCTTTAAGAATAATGTTGGCTTGATCAATAAATTGCACTTAATTACGCTTATTAAATTGTTTTCTAGGTATTTTAAATTTTATTTTATCCACGCAATACTGCAACCAGGGCCACCCTCGTTGTTGGCTGCATCTTCAATCTTATCAACATAATTTAAACCTGATAACCAATTTCTTAGTCCTTTTTTTAATTTTCCTGTGCCAATTCCATGAACAATCCATAGCGGTCCATGAAATTTTCTTATTTTCTCCTCAATAATTATTTCGGCTTCATGAACTCTTAACCCTCTTACGTCAATTGTATTTTTACTCGTTCTAATTTTAGAAAAAGAAAAATCTTCTCTTGTAGAATTGATCTCAATTTTTGACCTTTTGAAATTAGGCTTTTCTCCATTAATACCTTCAAAGTCATTTACAGATAATGTGCTTCTGAATGAACCACATTTAATTTCATAAAAACCACCTTTTTTATCTAAATCTACAATTTGTCCCGTACTATTTAGACTTTTAATTTTTACAAAATCACCTACCTGAGGGTTCCAAGATATTGACTTTTCAGATTTTTTTTGGGTTAAATGTTCAGTTTCAATTTCCTTTAATCTTTTTCCAATAATTCTCGTATCCTCTCCATTAACATTTTTATCTCTTAATTTTTTAATCAAATCTATCACCTCTTTTTTAGCGGCTACAATATGTTTTGATAATTTAGACCTTTCAATTTCCTGGATTTTTTCAGCATTTATTTTTTGATATTCATAATTTTTCTTCAGTTCATCATGTAATATTTCAGTCCTTGCAATCAATTCTGCAGCAGCTTCTGCAGAATTTTGTTGTTTAATCTTCTCTTGCTCAAGTCCTTTAATAATACTGTTAATATTGTCAACTTCTTTTGGCTTTAGATAATTTGCAGCTTCATTGAGTATGCTTTCATCGAGACCAATTCTCTTTGAAATTGACAAAGCATTACTTCTCCCTGGAATACCCCAGTTGAGTATATATTTTGGCTTCAAAGAATCCTCATCAAAGGCAACTGATACGTTTTCAAATCTTGAGTCGTTATATTTTAAAGCCTTAACATCTCCATAATGTGTAGTTGCAAAAGTGATATCAGATTTATTTGCAAATTCTTTTAATAAAGCCATCGCAAGAGCACTTCCTTCAAGAGGATCTGTGCCAGATCCAATCTCATCTAGCAAAACAACTGATAATCCTTTCTTATAATCAAGTGAATCTAATATCTCTTTTATGCGAGATATATGCCCACTGAAGGTAGATAAATTTTCTTCTAATGATTGATTATCTCCTATATCCACATATATATTTGGACAAAAAGGGATAATAGGATTATTAGTTGAAGGTATCAATAATCCTGCTCTAGCCATAAGCAAAGACAAGCCCAAACCTTTTAAAGCTGCTGTTTTACCTCCAGTATTTGGACCTGTAATAGCTACAACCTTAATATTTCTATTTATATAAAAATCAACAGCTACTGGTGGAGCTGCTCCTTTTTTCTTATGTTCCCAAATCAATAACGGATGAGAAAAACCAATTAAGGAAATAATAGGATTTTTCTCAAACGTAGGAGTTTTGCCTCCAATCCATTTCGAATATCTTGAACGAGTTAGGGCATTTTCTAATTTCAATAAAATAGATGCCATTTCAATAAGATTTTCTGAATTATCACTAACAACTTGGGACCATTTCTTAAGTAATTTAAATTCTTCTGCTGTGATCCTAGCCTCCAAGGAAGCAATCTTATTACCTTTAGTTACTACACTTTCAGGCTCAAAATATACTGTATTTCCTGAAGATGAAGAATCATGAATTATACCTTTAAATTTTTCTACATAATTAACTTTTACTGCTAAAACCGGCCTGCCATATCGGTCTCCAATAGTAGTATCTTGCAAATAAGCTAAATTCTTTTGAATAAATTTCTCAACTAATATTTTTCTTTCAAGTTTCTTAGATAATAATTCTTTTCTAAGAATAGATAGTTCATTACTAGCATTATCTGAAATCCTTCCATTTGATTCAATTCCTTTTTTAAAAATCGTTTCGATATTCTGATGGTCAATTAAATTTTTTATAAATGATGAAATATAGGGCCTTTGTTCAAAATCTAATAAGATTTTTTTTAAATTTCTGGCCGCAGCAATTGTTTTCGCTATTTCTAATAAATCAGAAGATAAAATTACACCTCCCTTGGAACAAATTTCAATATTTCGACTAATATCAAAAACACCAGAAAAACTAATTGATTTATCTAAATTATTTTCTAGCTCAGTTATTTCAACCGTTTCATTCAAAAGTCTTTTAGATAATTCGTATTCTGAAGGAATTTCAAAACTTAAAATTGCTCTTTTACCCATTTCTGTAGAGGCAAATGAGGCTAAATGAGTTTTTAGTGAATCCCACTCTAAAAGGGTTATAGATTCATCTTCTAAGGTTGTTTCTGAATATGATTTTTTAGAATGAGTTTTCTCTTGCATACCAAAAAAAAGAATCAAACATTCGATTGAATCCCTTCTGGAGGAACATAAAGCATCTCGAGCCAGTTTCCTTCAGTATCCTTCATATAAAAGGATGCTGTTCCATCTCTATGTTCATGTAAAGGACCAACTTTTAAACCAGAATTTTTTAAATCATTTTGAATATTTACGACTTCTTTTTTATTTTCAAAATGAAAAGCGAAGTGCGGTCCTGCAGCTTTATAGCTTGGGCCTAACAATGCGAGTCCATCTTTACCTTTACCAGCTTCCAAATAAGACCAATCTTTATCATCCCAAACCAAGTTCATACCCAATTTAATATAAAAAGATTTCGCCCTTTCGAGATTCTCTACTCTTAGTGCGATGTGACCAATCCTATTTACTCCTTGTGAAAACTTCAAAACAAAGACATGAATTTATTATTAATCTAAGAATAAACCAAATTTTTGTTAATAATGAGTTTTTAAGTATCCTTCAACCATTGAGATGCATCACAAGCATGATAAGTAAGTATTAATTTTGCTCCTGCTCTTTTAAAACTAAGCAATGTTTCTAAAACAATATCTTTTTCATTAATCCAGTTCTTCATAGCTGCAGACTTCACCATGGAATACTCGCCACTTACGTTGTATGCAGCTATAGGTTTATTTGAAAAAGTGCTTAGTCTATAAACAATATCTAAATATGAAATTCCAGGTTTTACCATCAAAATATCTGCTCCTTCATATTGATCCAATGCAGATTCAATTAAAGCCTCTTTTGAATTTGCAGGGTCCATTTGATATGTAGACTTATTATCTGGAATTATTTTCTTACTATTTTCTCTTGGAGCTGAATCTAAAGCAGTTCTAAACGGACCATAATAAGCAGATGAATATTTTGCTGTGTAACTAATAATACCTACATCACAAAATCCTTGACTATCAAGAGCATTTCTAATTGCTCCAACTCTCCCATCCATCATGTCACTAGGGCCAATAAAATCTGCTCCTGCACTAGCTTGTGTTAAAGCTTGTTTTTTCAAAATTTCGATTGTTTCATCGTTCAATATTTTTCCAGTTTCATCAACTAATCCATCATGACCATCACAGGAGTATGGATCCAAGGCAACATCTGTCATTATTGCCATTTCTGGAATCTCTTTTTTTAATATTCGAATAGCTCTAGGTATTAAACCTTTTTCATTAAAACACTCTGCACCATCTTCAGTCTTTAAGCTATCGTTGATTTTTGGGAAAAGAACCACACACCTTATTCCCAATTCCCATGCCCTAGTAACTTCCTTGATTAAGCCATTTATATCCCATCTAAAAGTTCCTGGCATTGCCGAAATTTCCTCTTTAAAATCTTTTTCATGAATAAATAATGGATATATAAAGTCCGAAGCTTTTAGATGGTTTTCTCTTACCATTTCTCTAATTGCCTCAGACCTTCTTAATCTTCTTGGACGAATAATCGAATTCATTTGAATATTATTTAAATTAAAAAATATTTATTTAATACATTAATCGCTCACCTCACACTTAAATCAATCAGAGACTCCTTTTGTTCAGGAAAATTAACTAAAATTTATGTAAATAAGAGAAAAAAAGTTACAAAAATATTTTGCACAAAGTTCATTTTTCACAAATTTACGTCATTTAGAGATAATATCTTCTAGTTAAGTATTTATTTTAAGGAGAGCATCTTTGAAAATAATTAATGGATTTCATCTAAAAAATGTAAGAGGCGATATTCTTGGAGGCATCACAGCCGCAGTGGTAGCTTTACCTCTCGCTCTTGCTTTTGGTAATGCTGCGTTAGGACCTGGCGGAGCAATTTATGGACTATATGGAGCAGTAGTAGTTGGTTTTTTAGCAGCATTATTCGGCGGAACACCTGCTCAAGTTAGTGGACCTACAGGTCCCATGAGTGTTACTGTTGCAGGTGTAGTGGCAGGCTTAGCAGCCATAGGGGTTCCAAGAGATCTTTCTGCAGGACAAATTTTACCTTTAGTTATGGCAGCGGTAGTCATTGGCGGCTTACTGCAAATATTATTCGGAATTTTAAAATTAGGTAAATACATTACTTTAGTTCCATATTCTGTTGTTTCAGGATTTATGTCTGGTATTGGAGTAATAATAATTGCGCTTCAGATTGGACCATTACTTGGAATTAGCACTCGAGGTGGAGTTGTCGAATCTTTAACTACTGTATTTTCAAATTTCCAGCCCAATGGTGCTGCTATTGGAGTAGCAATAATGACACTAGGTATAGTATTTCTTACTCCTAGAAAAATAAGTCAGTGGGTTCCTTCTCCTCTCTTGGCCCTATTGATAGTTACCCCAATATCAATATTAATTTTTGGAGATGGAGCTATTGATAGAATTGGAGAAATCCCAAGGGGAATTCCATCTTTAAATTTCCCAAGTTTTAATCAATATTTCCCAATTATTTTCAAAGCAGGATTAGTCCTAGCAGTTCTTGGCGCAATTGACTCCTTACTGACATCTCTTGTAGCAGACAATATCTCTCAAACAAAACATAATTCTGATAGAGAACTTATTGGTCAAGGAATAGGAAATGCTGTTGCAGGTCTGTTTTCAGGTTTACCTGGAGCAGGAGCAACAATGAGAACAGTTATAAATGTTAAATCTGGAGGATCAACTCCAATTTCTGGTATGGTTCACTCGGTTGTGTTGTTGATAGTTTTAGTTGGTGCAGGACCTTTGGCTGAGCAAATACCAACTGCATTGCTAGCAGGAATTCTTATAAAAGTAGGTCTAGATATTATTGATTGGGGATTCTTGAGGAGGGCTCACAAATTATCTTTAAAAACATCATTAGTAATGTACGGAGTACTTTTAATGACTGTTTTTTGGGATTTAATTTGGGCAGTTTTAGTCGGTGTATTCATAGCAAATATGCTCACTATTGATTCAATAACCGAAACTCAACTAGAAGGTATGGATGAGGATAATCCTTTATCAGAAGATGATCAAGGGAAAAATGCTTTGCCTGCTGATGAAAAAGCACTTCTAGATAGATGTTCAGGCGAGGTAATGCTTTTTAGACTTAAAGGTCCACTTAGTTTTGGAGCAGCTAAAGGCATATCTGAGAGAATGATGCTTGTAAGAAACTACAAAGTTTTGATATTAGATATTACTGATGTACCACGACTTGGAGTTACCGCGACTCTTGCAATAGAGGATATGATGCAAGAAGCAAAAAATAATTCCAGAAAAGCATTTGTTGCTGGTGCTAATGAAAAAGTAAAAGATAGATTAGCTAAGTTTGGAGTTGAAGGCATTATTGAAACAAGAAAAGAAGCTTTAGAAACTGCTCTAAATGAAATATCCTAGTAATTTATGGAAATAAATCCAATTCTGCAAAATGTATTAGCCCCGCCCGTTCTTTTCTTTTTGATTGGAGCAATTTCGGTACTCTTTAAATCTGATTTAGAAATACCAGCTCCATTACCTAAACTCTTCTCCTTATATCTGCTACTAGCTATTGGGTTTAAAGGAGGTATAGAGATACAGAAAAGTGGTTTTACAGATCAAGTATTGCCTACTTTAAGTGCTGCAATACTGATGTCACTTCTAATCCCGCTGATTGGATTTTTAATTTTAAGATTTAAGTTTGATGTCTTTAATTCAGCTGCAATAGCAGCAGCATACGGTTCAATTAGTGCTGTGACATTTATTTCCGCAGAAAGTTTTTTGGAAAGTCAAAAAATAGCCTTTGATGGGTTTATGGTTGGCGCCTTAGCTTTAATGGAATCTCCTGCAATAATTGTTGGATTATTACTTGTAAAATTTGCAGCTCCCCAAAATAGACCAAAATCAAGAAAAATGCATCTAAGCGCAATTTTACACGAATCACTTTTGAATGGATCAGTTTATTTATTGCTCTCAAGCTTAATTGTAGGATTTCTGACTGCTTCCAGTAATCCCTCAGGGATTGCAAAAATGGAGCCTTTTACTGGACAATTATTCTATGGAGCAGAATGCTTCTTCTTGCTAGATATGGGAATAGTCGCTGCTCAAAGATTGCCGAGACTTAAGAATGCGGGTTCTTTCTTGATTGGCTTTGCCATTTTTATGCCTTTGTTTAACGCATTTATTGGTGTTTTCGTTGCAAGATTTTTATCTTTAGGTCCTGGCAACGCACTTTTATTTGTGGTTTTATGTGCAAGCGCCTCTTATTTAGCAGTTCCTACAGCGATGAGGATGACAGTTCCAGAAGCCAAATCTAGTTATTATATTTCAACTACACTAGGTCTAACTTTCCCATTCAATATAGTTCTTGGCATTCCCATATATATGAGTTTAGTAAATACCATTATCCCATTGTCCCCTCTATAAAAATGAAAAGATTAGACTTGATATTTAGTGAAAGAGAACTAGATGCAATCATTAAAACATTAGAAAAAGCTAATGTTCCTGGATATACAGTTATGAAACACGCTACAGGCAGAGGGCCTGAAAGAGTTGTTACTGAAGATATGGAATTTACAGGATTAGGAGCAAATGCTCATGTAATTGTTTTTTGTGAGCAAGAATTAATAGATAAAATGAGAGATAACATAAGAGACGATTTAAGCTACTACGGAGGAGTTGCTTATATTTCAGAAGCAACACCCCTTTAAATTAGAGAAGCAAGATTTATTTTTAAGAATGAATCCAATCAACTCTTATATTTTTTCGACTATTTAAGTATCTATCAATTGACATTGCAGCAATACATCCATCAGAAGCCGCAACTACGGCTTGCTTAAATGGTGTATTTCTTATATCTCCAATAGCCCATACTCCATCAGAGTTTGTAGACATAAAATCATCAACAATAACTCCTCCGTCTTCTTTTAAAGCAATTTGATCCCCTAAAAAATCAGTAATCGGCTTTGAACCACTCATGTAGACAAACACTCCATCTAAATTTAAATTGATAGGATTTTCTTCTTGTTTATTTTTCACAACAACCCCATTCACTCCCATATCATCGCCCAATATTTCCAATAATCTTGTTCTACTCCAATGTTTTATATTTGAATTATCCATCAATTCCATAGCTTCTTCATTATCTGATTTAGGATCACTTGATGTAATCCAATGCACAGTTGATGCAAATTTAGTTAGAACAGTTGCCTCCTCAATTGCCTCCTTATTCACTCCAACAACGGCAACTTCTCTATTTTTATAAAAAGCCCCATCACATGTAGCACAATAACTTACTCCTTTGCCAAGAAAATCGGCTTCGCCCTTAAATGATGCAGGCCTACCCATGGCTCCACTTGCAAGTACAAGTGCTTTAGCTTTGAAAGTACCTTCGGGCGTATAAACCATTTTCCATTCTCCACTAGCGTCTATTCCAAACACTTGCGCTCTTCTATAATCTGTGCCGTATTGCACAGCCTGCTCTCTCATTAGAGTAAGTAATTTTTCTCCACTTATATCAACCGGAACACCTGGATAATTAGCTATTTGATGAGTTATTGCTAAGGCGCCAACAGATGGATTTTTATCTAAAATTACTGTCTTTAAGTTTGAACGAGATGTATAAAGTGCGCAAGTACATCCGGCGGGGCCTCCTCCGATAATAACTACATCTGACTCAATGATTTCCAATTTTTAAAAACTCCTTTTTTAGTAGTTAATTAGATGAGTTCTTGGTTAGAAGATATTTTTAGAGTAAATACCTGAACCTTTATATAGATATAAGTTAAAAGAAAAAAGAGAAAAAAGCTTAATATAGAAACAAACTTACATAGGAAAAACATAAAAAATTAATTATCAAAATGATCAGTTACGTGAAATGTTCTGTATTGATCTATTATTAGGTCATATCGAAAAATCAATTGCCGTTGAAACATTATATTTTTCATGACCAACTCTGATTACCTTTTAAAAGCTGCCATTAAGAAAGTAACCGAAAAATTAAACGAAATATTGGTTGAAAAAATTGAAGAAGCAACAAATATTGCACAGGACGCTCCAGAAATTCTCAAAAAAGAATTTGATAGTTTAAAAGAATCCATAATCGAAGAAGCATCAAGACTGGAAAAAGCCGAAAATATTCAAGAAAATGAGTCTAAAAATACTTATCAAGATTCCAAAATAAATAAAGCTTTAAATGAAATTGAAGGTATCAATAAGCAAATTGATCTCTTTAACAAAAATATAAATAATCAAATTAAATGAGTTATCACATTCTTCATTATCCTTTAAAAAAATTGAAGAGGGCCTTTCTTATTTGGATAACTCTGATTTCGCTTTTAATAAATTTATGGATAGATAATATCAGATTTACAATTTTCCAAAATAAGAATAATGAAAAAAGTAGGGTCCAAATTAAAAGAGCTAGGTGGTTTACTAATCAATTAATAACGCTTGGATCAGCATTTATTAAAATTGGACAATTATTATCAGCGAGACCTGATTTAATTCCTAATACCTGGATACAGGAATTGTCTAAATTGCAGGATCAAGTTCCTAATTTTTCATTTGCGCAAGTTGAAGAAACTATAAGAGAAGAACTAGGATGTAAGTTTAATGAAATAGATCAAATAATATGTGAACCGGTTGGATCAGCATCACTAGCTCAGGTCCATAGGGCGACTTTAAAAGATGGTAAGAAAGTAGTTTTTAAAGTTCAAAGGCCTAACTTAAAAGAATTGTTTATTATAGATTTGGGCATAATGCAGCAAATAGCAGGATTATTGCAGAAAAATAAGAATTGGAGTCGAGGTAGAAACTGGGTTGAGATTGCTAAAGAGTGTAGGAAAGTTCTCATGAAGGAGCTTGATTTTAATTCTGAAGCACAATATGCAGCAAGATTTAGACAGCAATTTCTTGATGATGAAAATGTTGAAGTTCCTGAAGTAATTTGGGATATGAGCAGTGAAAAAGTCCTTTGTTTAAGTTATCTAGAAGGAACAAAAATAAGCGATTTAGAAAAATTACAATCACAAGAAATTGATTTACCTAAAATCGCAGAAATAGGCGCCATCAGTTATTTGAAACAATTAGTAAATTACGGTTTTTTTCATGCAGACCCTCATCCAGGGAATCTAGCAGTTTCAAATGAAGGTAAATTGATTTTTTATGATTTTGGAATGATGGGCAATATCTCAAATAATCTTCAAACAAGATTAGGGGGGATGGTTAAGGCTGCTGCTTTAAGAGACGCCTCATCACTTGTCAGTCAATTACAACAAGCTGGACTAATTTCAAAAGATATTGATGTAGGACCAGTCAGAAGATTAGTCAGATTGATGCTTAAAGAAGCCTTAACTCCACCATTTAGTCCAAATATTATTGAAAAATTATCTGGAGATTTATACGAACTTGTTTATGAAACACCATTTCAACTACCAGTAGATTTAATCTTTGTGATGAGAGCTTTATCAACTTTTGAAGGAGTTGGTAGAATGCTTGATCCAGGGTTTAACCTTGTATCAGTTACCAAGCCTTATTTAATAGAACTTATGACTTCAAATAATCAAACTCCCAACGATTTAATTAACCAATTTGGAAGGCAAGTAGGTGAACTAGGATCGAAAGCTGTTGGCATTCCCAAAAGAATAGATGAAAGTTTAGAAAGATTAGAGCAGGGCGATTTACAATTGCAAATAAGAATGGGAGAGTCTGATAGGCAATTCAAAAAAATGTTTACTGCTCAAAAAACTTTAGGCCATTCAATTCTTATAGGAAGCTTATCAATTGCATCTGCTTTACTAGTAACCAATAAACAAAATAATTTTGCATTGTTGCCACTTTTTTTTGCACTACCAATAAGTATTGATTGGATAAAGTGCCAATTAAGTATGAGAAAAGGCTCACGTTTAGAAAAACTTAAGCGCTAAAAACTATATATTTTTGGGACCTAATCCTAAAGCTCCAGCGAATCTTGCTTGATTTCCCAATTCCTCCTCAATTTTTAAAAGCCTATTGTATTTTGCAATCCTTTCACTTCTGCTTAACGAGCCTGTCTTGATCTGACCCGCTCTTGTGGCTACAGATAAATCTGCAATTGTTGTATCTTCAGTCTCACCACTTCTATGACTAATAACACTTGTGAAACCAGATATTTTAGCTAACTCAATAGCTTCCAAAGTTTCAGTTAATGTTCCAATTTGATTTACCTTTATTAGGATTGAATTGGCAGATTTTTCCATAATCCCTTTCCTTAATCTTTCTGTATTAGTAACGAATAGATCATCACCTACAAGCTGAACTTTATTTCCTAATTCTTTGTTTAATTCTGACCAACCCTCCCAATCATCCTCAGCTAAACCGTCCTCTATTGAAACTATTGGATAATTAGAAACTAATCTTGAAAGATATGAAATCATTTCAGAACTATTTAAACTTTTACCTTCATATTTATAAATACCATCACTATAAAATTCAGTACTAGCAGCATCTAAAGCTAAAGATACCTGCTCACCAGGCTTAAATCCGGCTTTTTGAATTGCTTCTAATAATAAGTCCCCTGCTTCTTCGCTTGATGACAAATTAGGTGCAAATCCACCCTCATCCCCTACAGCAGTAGATAGACCTTTTTGATCAAGTAATGATTTTAATGAGTGAAAAATTTCAGTACCCATTCTTAATGATTCACTGAAATTATTAACTCCATGTGGGACAAGCATAAATTCCTGAAAATCAAGACTATTTGGTGCATGAGCACCACCATTTATTACATTCATTAATGGGACTGGAAGGAGATTGGATAATGGATCTCCAAGATACCTATATAGTGGAACGTCTAAAGCATTTGCTGATGCTCTGGCAGTTGCAAGACTTACTGCAAGGATTGAATTTGCTCCAAGGTTAGATTTATTAGGAGTTCCATCAATTTCAATCATTAATTTATCTACTGCAGTTTGATCTAAAGCTGACAAACCACATAAAGCCGGGGATATTGTTTCATGAATTTTATTAACAGCATTTAAAACACCCTTCCCCATATATTTTGAACCACCATCCCTTAATTCATGTGCCTCATGAGCACCAGTGCTAGCTCCGCTGGGAACAATTGCTCTACCACTTGCACCACATTCCAAAAATACTTCTGCCTCTACAGTTGGATTACCTCTTGAATCAAGGACTTGCCTTGCTTCAATAGTATCAATAAGAAAATCAATAGTTTCTTTCACAATTTAATTATTACTATTTAAATCCTATTAATAGCTGAACTATTTGGCTAATATCTGAAATATATATGTTAAACAATTATAATTTTTAGTTTCATAACAACTCAAATATTAGTTAACGCTTTTATTAATTCTAAAGTCCCTGCAACCCCTCTTATGAACATATTTTTCAAATTCATCTTACAATTTAAAAATTATTGGATGATTATTAATGCAGATACTATTTAGAATATTAATTAATAATCAACTATAGTTTTTATAGTTTATGAGAGAAACACTTACATCCAGTCCTGAACTATTTAGCGATATCAGTTGGAATCTTCTTTTATTAGGGGAAGAAACAGCAAAAAAATGGGATCATAGCGAGTTTAATATTGAACACATAATTCATACATTGTTCTCATCAAGTGAATTTTTTGCTTTTATAGAAAAATTATCAATTGACCAAGATACAGTTTTAGATATAACAGAAGATTTTTTAGAAGATACTCCAACAAATGAGTCAGATATTTTTACTATCGGAGAAGATTTAGAAATTTTATTAGATAATGCGAATCAGATTAAAATTCAATGGGGATCGAGATTCATAGAAATCCCTCATTTACTAATTGCTCTTGGAAGAGATTTAAGAATTGGAAATTATGTTTTTGAAGAAGGCAACCTTTCGATGGAAAAATTAGAAGAAGAATTAAAGTTTTTCCCAAATATTAATCAATCAAAAGATTCTTTTAATTATGAGAATGTACTTGAAATAAATAATCAATCAAATAAAGAGACTTTAGTTAAAGAAGAAAAATTTAAAGAAACTATTGTCCCATTACCCAAAAGTAAACTTCAAATTGAAACCAAAAAACAAGTTGGGAAAGATGAAAATGCTCTCTTAATTTATGGAAAAGATTTAACAGAATCAGCTACAAAAGGCTTACTGGATCCTGTTTTAGGGAGAGAAAATGAGATCAATAATTTAATGAGGGTACTTTGCAGAAGAAACAAAAATAATCCTATACTTATCGGCAATCCTGGAGTTGGTAAAACCTCAATTGCAAAATTACTTGCGCAATTAATTGTAGACAAAAAAGTTCCTGATTCTTTAACAGACTTTAAAATTATTTCGCTTGACTTAGGTGCTTTAGTTTCTGGGACAAAATTTAGAGGCCAACTAGAAGAAAGGCTAAGCTTAATAATGCAAGAACTAAGCAATCCAAACCAAGGAATGATTCTATTTATTGATGAAATTCATTCAATATTAAGTTCTGAAAGATCTTCTACCGACATTAGCAATATCTTAAAACCTTTACTGGCTGAAGGAGAACTTAGATGTATCGGTACAACAACTCCTGAGAAATTTCGTGAAACTATTGAAAAAGATCAGGCATTAAATAATTGCTTTCAAAAGATAGTTGTTAATGAACCTTCAGTAGAATTAAGCGCAAAAATACTGCAAGGTATAAAAAAGAAATATGAATCACATCATGGAATAAAAATTTCTGAAGAAGCTGTAAACTATTCTGCAAAATTGGCCGACAGATACATCAGTGATAAATGTCTTCCTGATAAAGCAATAGATTTAATTGATGAAGCAGCTGCAGAGTTAAAAATCGAGTCTAATAAAAAGCCTCAAATAATTCTCCAACAAGAAAATAAACTTCATACTATTAATGAAAAACTGAATAATTTGCAAGGAGAAAATATCGAAGCTCAAGAAAAACTGCTGAATATGAGGCAACAATCAGAGTCAAAATTGAACGTTCTTTTGGACAATTGGAACATTTTAAGGGAAGAAATGGAGCAATTATCTATTTTAATGAAAGAAGAAGATAAGCTAACAAAACAAATTAAAGATAAATCAAATCGCAAAATTGAAAATGATCTGGATTATTTAGAAAAGCTTGAAGAAGAGTTAAATGAAATAGAAAATGAAATACAAAAAGTTGAAGAGAACTTTAATAAAATAAAGAAAAATAGAAATTTCCCTTTTAAATATCAAGTTGAACCTGATGATATTGCGGATGTTGTCTCAAAAATTACAGGTATTCCAATTTCTAAAGTAGTTTCAAATGAACGTAAGAAATTAGTCAATCTAGAAATAGAACTTAGTGAAAAAGTTATTGGACAAGAAAAAGCTATAGAAGCTGTTTCTGCTGCAATTAGAAGAGCTCGCGTTGGCATGAAAAGTCCTAAAAGACCTATCGGATCTTTTTTATTTATGGGTCCTACAGGTGTTGGTAAAACAGAATTAGCAAAATCTCTTGCAACAGCTTTATTTGATGAAGAAGACGCACTTTTAAGATTAGACATGAGTGAATATATGGAGAAAAATGCCGTAGCAAGACTTTTGGGAGCTCCTCCAGGTTATGTTGGTTATGAAGAGGGAGGTCAATTAACTGAAGCTGTAAGACGTAAACCCTATTCAGTAATACTTCTTGATGAGATAGAAAAAGCACATTCAGAAGTTTTTAATATCCTTTTACAAGTCTTAGATGAGGGAAGATTAACGGACTCTCAAGGAAGGACCGTAGACTTCAAAAATACCGTAATCATTATGACAAGCAACCTAGCGGGTAAATCTATACTGGAGTATTCACAAAAGATTTCTAAAAGTGAGGGAAAGTTAGAAAAAGACCAACAAATCTTAGATGATTCCATTAGTAATACATTGTCTTCAATTTTTAGACCTGAATTTTTAAATAGAATTGACGAAGTTGTAAAGTTTAATCCATTATCTATTGATGAACTTCAAAAAATAATAATTTTACAAACAGAAGATTTAAAAAACCTGCTACTTGAACAGAAAATAAATATAGCTATAGACAAAAAAGTTATTAATAAAATTGCAAACGATTCTTACGAACCTGAATATGGTGCTAGGCCACTTAGCAGGGAACTTAGAAGACAAATAGAAAATCCCTTGGCTGCAAAACTTTTAGAGGATAACTTCAAAAACAAAAAAAATATAACAATTAAACTTAACCCTGCTAAAAAAGATGAGATCGTTTTCAAACCTAGCTGAGGAGTAAATCAATAAGCTAAAATAAAAATTAAAGCCTAAAGCTTAATTTCAAAAAAAATTTTGTGACAAGTCCTACTACTAATAAAGAACCTCTTAAAAAGGATTCTCCTGAAGTTGAAGAGCCTAAAAAAAATAATAATTTTTTTAGATCTACCTACGATGAGCTTAAACTTGTCGTGTGGCCTAACAAACAACAACTTTTTAGCGAATCAGTAGCAGTTATAATTATGGTATCGTTTTCTGCTGCAGCCATTGCTTCTGTTAGCAGATTCTATGGATGGGCAGCCTCGCAAATTTTTGGTTGAATTATCTCCCGAATATCCATTAATAAAGATCTTAATTAAGCTTCCAGAAAAATGAGTAATGAATTAACTACAAGCCTTGCTTCTTCAAAAGCAAATACAAGCATCGCAAGATGGTATGCAGTTCAAGTAGCATCAAGCTGTGAAAAAAAAGTAAAAGCGACTCTTGAGCAGAGATCAGTAACTTTAGGTGTTAATAATAGAATCATTGAAATTGAAATTCCCCAAACTCCAGGAATTAAATTAAAAAAAGATGGAAGCAGACAAACTACTGAAGAAAAAGTTTTTCCAGGTTATGTCCTCGTAAGAATGATTTTGGATGAAGATACAATGATGGCTGTTAAAAGTACTCCAAATGTAATTAACTTTGTCGGTGCTGAAGACGGTAGAGGCAGCGGAAGATCGCGAGGTCATATCAAACCTCGACCATTATCAAGACAAGAAGTTAATAGAATCTTTAAGCGCGCATCAGAGAAAAAAGCTGTAATCAAGTTAGATATTGAAGAAAAAGATAGAATCATTGTAACTAGTGGTCCATTCAAGGATTTCCAGGGAGAAGTTATAGAAGTTTCTGGAGAAAGAAATAAATTAAAAGCATTACTATCAATATTTGGGCGCGAGACTCCTGTAGAATTAGAATTCTCCCAAATCAATAAACAAAATTAATTTCTAATTGTTCTTGTTTATCGAGTAAAATTATGATTTTCTACTTCAGCTTAAATTCTCTAATCTAATGGCAAAAAAAATTGTTGCAGTTATCAAGCTTGCTCTACAAGCAGGCAAAGCAAATCCTGCTCCTCCTGTAGGGCCAGCTTTAGGACAACATGGTGTCAATATCATGGCATTTTGCAAAGAATACAATGCAAGGACACAAGATAAAGCAGGTTTTGTAATTCCAGTCGAGATTTCTGTTTTTGAAGATAGAAGCTTTACTTTTATCACAAAAACACCTCCTGCTTCCGTCTTAATAACAAAAGCAGCTGGTATAGAGAAAGGATCAGGTGAATCTGCAAAAGGCTCTGTTGGGAATATAAGTAAAGCTCAATTAGAAGAAATAGCCAAAACTAAGCTTCCTGATCTAAACTGTTCTAGTGTTGAATCAGCAATGAAAGTAATTGAGGGTACTGCTCGTAATATGGGCGTTTCTATTACTGATTGAGTTCAATACAAAATTTCTCACTATTTAGGGGAGGTTAGTTAATAACCGTTTGCACCCAATATTATTATGAAAAAACTATCCAAAAGAATGGCGGCTCTATCAACAAAGATAGAAGATCGCATTTACGCACCACTTGAAGCTCTTAGTATTATCAAGGAAAATGCTAATGCAAAATTTGATGAAACTATTGAAGCACATATACGTTTAGGTATTGATCCAAAATATACTGATCAACAATTAAGGACCACTGTTGCATTACCGAATGGTACTGGCCAAAGCATCAAAATTG
Organism: Prochlorococcus marinus XMU1406; assembly: GCF_017696055.1. Lineage (NCBI taxonomy): Bacteria > Bacillati > Cyanobacteriota > Cyanophyceae > Synechococcales > Prochlorococcaceae > Prochlorococcus > Prochlorococcus marinus. The sequence goes on along the minus strand of NZ_JAAORG010000001.1, from coordinate 201,277 downwards.
CAGTAATTACAAGCGGGGAGAATGTATCAAAAGCTAAGGCTGCTGGTGCAGATTTATTTGGCGAAGAAGATCTTGTGGAAAGCATCAACAAAGGAAATATGGAGTTTGATCTACTTATTGCGACTCCAGATATGATGCCAAAGGTTGCAAAATTAGGAAGAGTTTTAGGACCTAGAGGTTTAATGCCTAATCCTAAAGCTGGAACAGTAACTAATGACATTGCTAATGCTATAAAAGAATTCAAAGCTGGTAAGCTCGAATTTAGAGCAGATAAGGCTGGAATCGTTCATGTCCGGTTTGGAAAAGCAAGTTTCACAAAAGAAGCTCTATTTGACAATTTAAAAACCTTACAAGAATCAATTGATAAAAATAAACCAAGTGGAGCTAAGGGAAAGTATTGGAAAACTTTTTATGTAACTTCAACAATGGGGCCTTCAGTTCAAGTTGACATAAATGCTGTACAAGATTACCAACCTGAAGGTTAACGCGTTGTAGTATAATTTAAATTGCAATAATACGGCCAAAGAAAGTAGGTTAATTTAGTTACTCTAAATTTTTAATTCCTACCGAGGACTCGTCTTAAATTATTTCTTTTTGGATCTAATAAAAGCGGCCTCTTTAAAAGGACTTTGCCGCATTTCCTGCTCTCCCTAAATTACGATCCAAAAAACATCAATGGGCCGAACACTAGAGAATAAGCAACAAATCGTTACTGAGATTAAATCTCTATTAAACGATTCGGAAATGGCTGTAGTTCTTGACTATAAAGGTTTAACTATCAAAGAAATGTCAGATTTGCGATCTAGATTGCAAACAACTAACGGCATTTGCAAAGTTACTAAAAATTCATTAATGCGTAAAGCTATTGATGGAGATAGTAATTGGAACGATCTTGAATCTTTACTGACTGGAACAAATGCTTTTGTCTTAATCAAAGAAGATGTTGGAGGTGCTGTAAAAGCTATCCAATCTTTTCAAAAAGACACCCAAAAATCCGAAACCAAAGGAGCTTTATTTGAAGGCAGACTACTAAGCGATTCTGAAATAAAAGAAATTGCAAGTCTTCCATCTAAAGAAGTATTGATGGCAAAAATTGCTGGCGCTCTTAATGGCGTTGCAACAAAAATTGCGATCTCTATTAATGAAGTACCTTCTGGACTTGCTAGATCACTTAAACAACATTCTGAAAAATCAGAATCCTAAATTCAAAACCTAATTAACTTTTAAGAAAATGTCCGCAAAAACTGAAGAAATTCTTGAATCATTAAAATCCCTATCACTTTTAGAAGCATCTGAGCTTGTAAAGCAAATTGAAGAGGCTTTTGGTGTATCTGCTGCAGCTTCTGCAGGTGTAGTAATGGCAGCTCCAGGAGCAGCTGGCGGTGATGCAGATGGTGGCGCTGCTGAAGAAAAAACTGAATTTGATGTAGTTCTCGAAAGCTTTGATGCAGCTGCAAAAATCAAAGTCCTTAAGGTTGTAAGGAATGCAACTGGTCTTGGTCTTGGCGATGCAAAAGCACTTGTCGAGTCAGCACCAAAAACAGTAAAAGAAGGAATTGCTAAAGCAGATGCTGAATCTTTAAAGAAAGAGATTGAAGAAGCTGGCGGTAAAGTTACACTTAAGTAAGAGAAGATTTTTACAAGCCGATAATCTTAATATCGGCTTCAAAAATTATGAATAGTGATAGTATTGCAATTGAAGCTGCAACTGATGGAGCCTGCAGTGGCAATCCAGGTCCAGGTGGTTGGGGTGGTCTAATAATTTTTGACGACAACAGTGAATTAGAAATAGGTGGCTCCGAACAAAATACCACTAATAATAGAATGGAGCTCACTGCGGCCATAAAAACACTTGAGAAATTAAAAAGCTATAAATTAAAAGAGAACTTTAAATTAAGAACTGATAGTAAATATGTCATAGAAGGGTATACAAAATGGATTATTAATTGGAAAAAAAATGGATGGAAAACAAGCTCAGGAAAATCAGTTCAAAATCTTGATTTATGGCAAAAAATTGATCAATTAAGAATTAATGGCCTTGTAATGGAATATGTTAAGGGCCATAGCGGTGACAAACAAAATGATAGGGTTGATAAAATCGCGACCAACTATAGTAAAGGTATATCTTTAATAAGTAACTTTAAAGAGTCCGAATCTTCAGTAGACTTTTTTGAAAAAAATGCACCTTCAGAAATTCAGGAATTATTTACAAGAAATCAATTAATTCAAAAATTTGCAGAAAAAAAGTACTTATTAAGTTCACCAGAACTAAGCACCTTGTTAGGTGAAGATAACCACTTAAAGATAAAACAATATTCACTTTTTCAATGGCGTAATTGGATATTGATTCCCAAAGATAAAAAATATTGGATAATAGAAAAAAAAGAAGCCTAATTTTTTATGAATGAACAGAAGGGAGGATTTAAAAATCTATATAAAAACTTGATTACCCCTGTATTAAAAAGAGACTCTGGAATTGACGCAGAATACTTAACTAATTTATCTCTTAGCCTTCTATCATTCAGTTCAAGGAAATATAATTGGCCTATCGTTTCATCAATCCTAAAAAATCTAAATGAAGAATTTTCTATAGTTGATAAAAGGTTAAGTCAGAACATATGTGGAATAAATTTTTGTAATCCAATTGGTTTAGCTGCGGGTTTTGATAAAAATGGAAATGCTGCAAATATATGGAAAGATTTTGGTTTTGGATTTGCTGAACTTGGTACAGTAACTAAATTTGCACAGAATGGAAATCCCAAACCAAGATTGTTTAGATTGGCAGAGGAAGAGGCAGCATTAAATAGAATGGGTTTCAATAATAATGGTGCTGAAAATCTAGTTAAAAACTTTGTCGAACAAGGAATTGAGTTTAAAGAAAATAGAAAGAATATTTGTTTAGGGATAAATTTTGGCAAGTCAAAAATTACAGAATTATCTCAAGCAAAAGATGATTATTTAACATCTCTAAAATTATTAATTCCATATTGTGATTACGCAGCAATAAACGTAAGTTCTCCAAATACTGAAGGACTAAGAAAGTTGCAAGATCCAATTCTTCTAAAAGAACTTATTAAAGAAATTAAAAACTTACCCAATTGTCCACCATTATTTGTCAAAATTGCGCCAGATTTAAGCTTTAAAGATATTGAAGATATTTGCCAATTAATAATCGCGGAAAACATCGATGGAATAATTGCTACTAACACCAGCATAGATAGATTAGGTCTTGAAAATAGAAAGATCATGCAAACCGGATTATTACTTTCTGAAGAGAATGGAGGATTAAGTGGAAGGCCTCTACAAAAAAAAGCAAATCAAATAATAAAACATATACATAATATTGATAAAAAAATTATTTTAATTGGCGTTGGTGGAATAGATAGTCCTGAGTCAGCATGGGAAAGAATTTGTTCTGGAGCATCATTAATTCAACTTTATACAGGATGGATATATAAGGGTCCACAATTAGTACCAGATATACTTCAAGGAATTTTAATGCAACTCAATAACCATAAATTATCAAATATAAAAGAAGCCATTGGATCAGATTTAAAATGGATTGAATAAAGAATAAAATGAATAATGAATAATGAATAAATCGGAAACTAATGATTACAAAATATTAGCAATGCAATCATCAAACTTAAAGCATGGGGGGAATGTATATGCAAAAGCAAAGAAATTAAATTTATTACCCTCTGAAATTATTGACGCAAGTGCCTCATTAGTACCCTTTGATCCCCCTGAAATCTTAATAGATTCATTAAATGCAGAAATTAAGAATCTTGGATTTAGATATTACCCTGAGAGAAACTTAAGTGATTTGAAAGAAATAATTGGTAAATTTCATGGGATAAATCCAGACAATATATTGCCTGGAAATGGAGCTTCTGAGCTAATAACCTGGGCAGGGTATGAAGCATCCAAATTTGGAATTAGTTGTATTCCCTCTCCAAGCTTTGTTGATTATGAGAGATCTTTAAATTGTTGGAATAGCAATTTCGTTCATTGCGAATTACCAAAAAAATGGGAAAATATTTTTCCTCAATCATTTCCGCTTTATCCTAAAGGAGATGTTATTTGGATAACAAATCCACATAACCCTACTGGTCAATTGTGGGGGAAATATTCATTAGAGAAAATTATAAAAAAATATAAATTAGTTATCTGTGATGAGGCTTTCTTATCCATAACACCTAATGGAGATAAAGAATCTTTAATACCATTAATCCAAAAATATGATAATTTATTAGTCTTGAGAAGCTTAACCAAAATCTTCAATATTCCAGGGCTTAGATTGGGTTACGTTATTGGCTCATCGAAAACACTTAAACAATGGAAAATTAATAGAGATCCTTGGCCTTTAAATTCTTTTGCTATCAAAGCCGGAATTGAATTACTAAGTAATAAGAAATTCTATGAAAAATGGACAAGTCAGATTCACCGCTGGATAAATATTGAAAGAGAGAGAGTATGTAAAAAATTATCAAAAATAGAAAACCTTAAAGTTCATAACTCTTCAACCAACTTTTTTTTAATAGAAAGTAAAACATCATTGTCGCCAAATATAAAATACCTAGAAAGTAAGGGAATATTGCTTAGAGAATGTACTTCATTTAGATTTCTTGACGACAAGTGGGCAAGAATAAGTTTGCAGAGTAAGAAAAATAACACTCTTTTATGTAATGAAATTCAAAATTCCTTTAAAAAATAATTAATAAATTTTTTAATCTCAATTTTAGATTGAATTTTATTATTATTTTTCATATTCTTCTTCATAAGATCTAATATTTCGTAGTTATTTTTTCCATTTTTTAATTTTATTTTAAAAATTCTCTCTAGAGTTTCTTCAAAAACTTCTTTGGAAATATTATTTTGATTCATTAAAACTGAGCCGCCACTTTCAGCAAGAATCATTGCATTTTTCTCCTGGTGATCATTTTTAGAATAAGGATATGGAATTAAAATTGAAGGTTTTTCAGTTTCTATTAGTTCAGTTATTATTCCTGCACCAGATCTCGATATTACAAGATCACAGTTTTGAATTAAAGCTGCGATTTCATTAGTAAATTTCTTTTGAACATAATTTTTTGAATTTTTTAAATGAAAGATTTTTTGATTACATTCTCCAACAATATGAACTATCCGAAACTGTTTTTTCATTAAAAATTCTAGAGATTCAAGAAGAATTTGATTTATAGCTTTAGCTCCTTGACTACCTCCCACAACAATCAAAAGAGGTCCTTTCCCTTTAGGAACCCATTCTGGTAAGAGATTAGATTTATAGAATTGTTCTCTTAAAGGGGTGCCAGTAAAAATAGTTTTGCAATTTTTTAAATAAGAATTTGTTTTATTAAATCCTAAAAGGACATAGTTACATAAAAAACCAAAATATTTAGTTACCATTCCTGGTACTAAATTTGATTCATGAATAATTATAGGTATCCTAAGAAGTTTTGAAGCAACAATAGTAGGCGCTGATATATATCCTCCAGTGGTAAAAACTAAGTTAATTTTTTTTTCTTTTAAAATCCTAATTATTTGTAAAGTTGACATTAAAATTTTTATATATTGATAAAACAAAAAAACATTTTTTCTTGGTGTCTTTATATTCAAAGTCTTCAAATTATATTTTTTGGGAATAAAATTTCCATCAAGTCTTTTATGAACCCCCAACCAATGAATATTCCATTCATCTTCTATCTCTTTACAAACGGCTAAAGCTGGGAAAATATGGCCACCTGTTCCACTAGCTGCAACTAACAAATTATTTTTTTTAGACATAAAAACTTTAATTAGTAAAATGAAAATAACACATAATAAATATGTTTAATTTAGACTTATTCAAAAATATAGGAGTTTCTCTCTACTTATTTATTTATCTCATTATTCCTTATCCAGCAATAACGCAAACTTTAAAAGTTGAATTTATCAGAAATCTAGAAAGCTCTTTAAATGCTAGAGATTTAGAATTTTTAAAAAAAAATTTTAGGAATGATGATAACCAGAATATCCAAAAACAATTTTCAAAGATAATAAATGATTTCCCTGAAAGCAAATGGAAGATCAAAAAATTAAAATCTAATATTCCAAATAAAGATATTTTGCGAATAAAAGTTTCTGGAAAAAAAATAGTTAACGGAGAAATACATATACTCGAATCCAATTTTGATTATTTATTTTCAATCGTAAATGGAAAAATAGCTGAAGGGATTATCAAAAATTTATTCACAACAATAAGAAATGATGATAAAAAGATAAATATTAATTTTAAAATTCCTGATAGAGTTCTTACTGGTTCAAAATATGATATTGATATAATTCTAAATGAGCCTCTTGAAGAAGTCATTATTGCTGGAGCTATAAAACCTCATCAAGTTAATTCATTTTTCGAACAAGAAATATTATTGGAGCCATTGGTATCAGGGGGGATTTTTAAAATGACAAGAGCTCCTTCAAAACCCGGTATACAAATTTGGTCAGGAATCATAGCTCACCCTGAGGGAATGATTACTTTCACAAAGAGTATTAATATTGTTGATGAGTTATAACCTAGGCGTCGTTTAAAGCAGCTACACCAGGTAAGGTTTTACCTTCTAAAAGTTCCAAACTCGCGCCACCACCAGTAGATATATGAGACATTTTCTCAGCTAATCCTGCTTTCTCAACTGCTGCAACTGAATCTCCACCACCAATTATTGTACAAACTTCAGAAAAAGCACTTAAGTCAGCAAGGGTCGTAGCTATTGCATTTGTACCTTCTGCAAATTTATCAAATTCAAAAACTCCCATTGGACCATTCCAAATAATAGTCTTACATTCTGCAAGAGCATTCTGAAAAACTTTTATGGAATCTGGACCAATATCGAGACCCATCCAATCCCCACTAATTGAATCAATTTGAGATATTTTGCTTTCGGCATCAGGAGAAAATTCATTAGCTAAAACAACATCAGTGGGTAATAATAATTCAACTCCTTTTGCTTTTGCTTTTGCTTCTAAATCTTTAGCAAGCTCAAGTTTATCTTCTTCTACAAGGCTTTTCCCGACATCTAGACCTCTAGCTTTATAAAAAGTAAAAATCATACCTCCACCAATCATGATTTTGTCACACTTATCTAGTAAAGAATCAAGCACTCCTATTTTGCTACTCACCTTTGATCCTCCAACTATTGCTGCCAATGGGCGCTTTGGAGCATCTATTGCTCCTTGTAAGTATTTCAATTCTTTTTCTAAAAGGAATCCAGCTACTGAGGGATTTAAATAATTAGTAACACCCTGAGTTGAAGCATGAGCTCTGTGAGCAGCACCAAAAGCATCATTTACATACATATCTGCATGTGATGCTAAATTTTTAGCAAAATCCAAGTCGTTCTTTTCCTCTTCTTCAAAAAAACGAACATTTTCAAGTAAAAGAACATCTCCATTATCTAAATTATTTGATTCTGCAACTGCTTCATCACCTATACAACTATTAGTAAGAGCTACATTTTTTCCTAACAATTCAGTTAATCTTCCTGCTACTGGAGTTAATCTCATTTTTTCATTTACCTGACCCTTTGGTCTTCCAAAATGGGCAGCTAAAATAACTTTTGCAGAATTATTAATCAGATATTCAATTGTTGGGATCGCTGCTCTAATGCGTGTATCGTCAGTTATCTGGCCACTTTCATTTAATGGAACATTAAAATCTACTCTTACAAGAACTTTTTTGCCTTCTAAATGTGTCTTATCAAGACTGGAAAGAGATAATTTTGACATTAAATAAACTATTTTAATCTTAAGACCCTAACGTTTATTTGGACTTATTGGGTTAAAAAGTAGTAACTGTTACCTATGCCTTAATAAATTTTAAAAATTAACTATGATAAAAATTTTTTTAGTTATTTAATTTATACTAAAATTTAAAAGTAAATGCTTTTGAAACTAATAAAAATTAAAAGGAATACAAAATTTTATTTATTTTATTGAAGTGGACATACCCAAAATTCAATGGTACCCAGGCCATATCGCAAAAGCAGAAAAAAAATTATCTGAAGTCATCAATAAAGTAGATTTAGTTATAGAAGTTAGAGATGCACGAATCCCAATATCAACAGGGCACCCACATTTAAATAAATGGATCAACAATAAAAAACATATTCTTGTTATTAATAGATCAGACATGATCTCTCCTGACACAATAACTAGTTGGAATAAATGGTTTAATGAAAAAGATCAATATCCGCATTGGTGTGATGCTAAAAGAGGTATAGGTATTAACGAAATTTGTAAATCTGCAAAAGAATCTAGATCATCAATTGATGCTAGAAGGATTTCTAGAGGTATGAGAATAAGGCCAATAAGAGCCCTCACACTTGGTTTCCCAAACGTAGGTAAATCAGCATTAATTAATAGAATTGCAAAAAAAAGAGTTGTCGATAGTGCTAGGAAAGCTGGAGTCACACGTCATTTAAGATGGATAAAATTAGATGGTGGTATTGATCTACTAGATGCTCCTGGTGTTATACCTCCTAATTTAGAAAATCAAAAATCAGCACTTAATCTTGCACTATGTGACGATATTGGAGAAGCTGCTTATGAAATAGAGAGTGTCGCAATTGGATTTATCAAAATTATGTCCACTCTAAACAAAGATAAAAATGCGAATATCTCAGTAAAAAAAATATCTAATAGATATGGAGTTGATATTGCAAAAGGCTTTGAAAGTCCTTCTGATTGGATTGATGAAGCAGCTTCAAAACATACCTCAGGCGATAAAAGAAGAATGTCTCATAAATTATTGGAAGATTATAGAAATCAAATGCTTGGTAAAATTGCTTTAGAAGTCCCACCATGGAATTAGATACTAAAAATTCTTTCGGTATTGGAGAGGGTGAACTTATAGAAATTATTTATGAGCTACCTCTTCCTATGAGACTAGATAGATGGTTGGTAAGTAAAAGGCCAGAACAAAGTAGAGCAAGAATTCAACATTTTATCAATTCAGGGTTAGTACTTGTAAACTATAAGACTGCGAAAGCAAAGACCCCATTAAAAAATGGCGACAATGTTCAAATCTGGATGCCTCCTCCAGAACCTCTTGTATATTTGAAACCTGAAAAAATGGATTTAGAAATCCTTTTTGAAGACGAACACATCATAGTAATCAATAAACAATCAGGACTAATTGTTCATCCAGCCCCGGGACACAAATCAGGAACTCTAGTCAATGGATTACTTTTTCACTGTAATGATCTTCCTGGAATTAATGGGAAACTAAGACCTGGTATTGTTCACAGATTAGATAAAGATACCTCCGGATGTATGGTGGTAGCAAAAAGCCAAGAAGCATTGGTAAATCTCCAGAAACAAATAAAAGAAAAAATAGCTTCACGCGAATATATTGCAGTAATACATGGAGCACCTAATTCTGAAGAAGGCCAAATAGTAGGACATATTGGCAGAGATAAATTCAATAGATTGAAATATAAAGTAGTTGAAGAAGCTGCAGGAAGATATGCCTGCACTTATTGGAAATTAAAAGAAAGATTGGGTAATTACTCATTAATGAATTTCAAATTAGATACTGGTCGAACGCATCAAATAAGAGTTCATTGCGCTCACATTAATCATCCTATTGTGGGTGATCCTTTATATGGAAGATGCAAAAAACTTCCATGTAAATTAGAGGGCCAAGCATTACACGCTTTTAAGCTTGGCCTTATACATCCAATCAATGGCAAAGAAATGATATTTGAAGCAGAATTACCATTAGATTTTCAAAAATTACTAAACGTTCTTAAAGCTAAATAATATTTAAAGAAGAATTTAAAAGAGATTTTGTATAGATGTTTTTAGTTTTAGTGAATATTGTAGAACTTTCTCCTTCATCAACTATCTTTCCCTGATTCATTACTAGCAACCTATTACAAAATCTTTTAGCAATTCCTAAATCATGTGTGATAAAGATAATGGTTAAATCCATTTTTTCTTGCAAGACTCTAAGTAATGAAAGAATTTCTATTTTTACTGAAGCATCTAACATATTAACGCTCTCATCACAAATCAAAATTTTTGGTTTCAACAATAGCGCTCTGGCTAATGAAATTCTTTGCAATTGACCACCAGATAATTGGCTAGGATAAGAATTTAAAAATTCACTCTTAAAAGGAAGACTTAAATTTCTAAACATGAGTTTTATTTCTTTTTCAATTTTTCTTTTATCTGAAATTTTTTGAATAAAAAATATATCTTCCAAAATATTTTTAATTGTCATTTTCGGATTCAAACTTGAAAAAGGATCTTGAAAAATAATTTGCATATTATTGTGCTTTTTAAAAATTTTATTTTTTTTTGATGCATGATTTTTATTATAAATTTTTATTTCACCGCCTCTTACTTTCAGAAGTCCAATTAAAGCCCTACATAATGTACTTTTACCGCTACCTGAAGAACCAACTATTCCAAGAGTCTCATTCTTATATAATTTAAAACTAACTTCATTTAAAGCCTTATTCCATTTATTTATAAAAATTGAAGAATTTAATTTATACCAATGTCTTAAGTTATTTACCTCTAGAACAACCTCATCTCGAACATTATTTTTAGCATTTAATTCTAATAATATTTTTGAGGCATTTACTAACTTTATCCCAATATCTGATTTTGGTGATTGAAAAATATCTAATATATTTCCTTTTTCAACAAGCAATCCTTTTTCAATTATTGCAACTTTTTTACACCACTTTGCTGCAAGATTAATATCGTGACTAATTAAAATCAAAGTAGTATCGAATTCATTACATAACTCAATAATTTCTTGCATAATTTCAAAACTTGTTTTGGTATCTAAGCTTGTTGTAGGTTCATCAGCTATTAATAATTTAGGTTTTAAAGCAAGAGCCATTGCTATAGAAACTCTCTGTCTCATTCCACCGCTAAATTGATGTGGGAAAGAATCAAGTCTGCTTTCTTCAATTCCTACTTTTTGAAAAACTTCTTTTACTAATTTTTTTATAAGTAAAGATGATTTAGTTTGATCATGAGTTTTAAATAATTCATATAAATGATCCCCAACTCTCATTAGTGGATTAAGTTTTTTTATGGAATCTTGATAGATAAATCCAAAATTTTTTCTTCTAAATATTTGCGCTTCTTTGTTATTTATTTTCCTAGGATCTACGCTAGAAATCGCCAAATACCCTTCAGAAGTGGCTTTATCAGGCAATATATTTACTAATGTTTTTGCAAAAGTAGTCTTCCCACATCCAGAGGGTCCTATTATGGCCAAATGATCTCCTTTATCTATTTCAAGATTAAAATTTTTGATGATAGGTTGCTGTATTAAACCATATTTAACAGTAAGATTTTTAACTACAAGAATTTTTTCTTTATTTATTTCCATGATTTTATAGCAAATTTTTCTAGACCTAAATAAAATACATCTAAAGCAATATAAAATGTCTGAGGCAGCTGCAAATTCAAAAGAAAAAAACGAAATTAAAGTTTCCAAAACTATTTTGCCTGAAAATAAAAAATTTGAAAGTAAATCTTTGAATAATCAAATAAAAATACCCGATTGGCTTCTTAACGATATTAATAATTTTGAAAAATCAAATAAACAAAATAATGATAATCAAAACCTTATAGTGAAGGCTTTTAAACTTGCTTATAAAGCTCATGATGGACAATTCCGAGCGAGTGGCGAGCCATACATTATCCACCCAGTTGCCGTAGCAAATCTCCTCAAAGAAATAGGTGCTAGTTCATCTGTTATTGCTGCAGGACTTTTACATGATGTTGTTGAAGATACTGGTGTTGATTTATCCGAAATAGAAACAAATTTTGGATTAGAAGTAAAAATACTTGTGGAGGGTGTAACAAAATTAGGAGGTATTCACTTTAATAACAGGACTGAAGCACAAGCTGAAAATCTTAGAAAAATGTTTATGGCTATGGCTAGCGATATCAGAGTTGTTTTAGTAAAACTGGCAGATCGACTTCATAACATGAGAACAATTGAATGGTTAAATGATGAGAGAAAAAAAAGAATAGCCAGAGAAACAAGAGAGATTTATGCACCTTTAGCTAATCGATTAGGAATAAATAGATTTAAATGGGAATTAGAAGATTTAGCGTTTAAATTTCTGGAACCTAAAGAATATCAAGATCTAAAAGATCAAATCGCTGTGAAAAGGAGTGATAGAGAAAAAAGATTAAAAGTAACCCTGAATCTTATGAAAGAAAACTTAGTCGCAGCAGGTTTAAAAAACTTTGAAATAACTGGAAGACCAAAACATCTTTATGGCATCTGGAGTAAAATGGAAAGACAGCAAAAACAGTTTCATGAAATTTATGATGTTGCTGCTCTAAGAATTATCGTTGATAATTCAGATAGTTGTTATAGAGCTTTAGCGGTTGTACATGATACTTTCAAACCAATTCCAGGAAGATTTAAAGATTATATAGGTTTACCAAAACCTAATGGATATCAGTCCTTACATACTTCAGTAATTGGGAGACATCGACCTATTGAAGTACAAATTAGAACTACTTCTATGCATCAAATAGCAGAATATGGAATTGCTGCTCATTGGCAATATAAAGAGGGTGGTTCTCCTGCTAAAAGCAATGCTGAAAGATTTAATTGGCTAAGACAGCTAGTCGAATGGCAACAAGAAGGTAATGAAGGTGATCATAATGATTATTTAGCTTCAATTAAAGAAGATTTATTTGATGAAGAAGTATTTGTAATTACTCCTAAAGGAGACGTTGTTGGTTTAAGAAAAGGATCTACCGCAATAGATTTCGCCTACAGAATTCATTCTGAAGTTGGAAATCACTGTAATGGAATAAGAATTAATGAAAAGCTTTCTCCATTATCTACAGCACTTCAAAATGGTGACTTCATAGAAATTTTGACAAATAATAATGCCACTCCGAGCTTGGATTGGCTTAACTTTGTAGTTACGCCAACTGCTAAAAATAGAATCCGCCAATGGTATAAGAAAAGCCATAGGGATGAGACGATTAAAAGAGGTAGAGATTTACTCGAAAAAGAAGTAGGTCGAAATGGTTTTGAAACATTACTTTCAAGTGATGCTATGAAAAAAGTTGCGAATCGATGCAATTTAAAAAATACTGAAGACCTTCTTGCATCACTTGGTTTTGGTGGTTTAACTTTACATCAAGTATTAAACAGACTAAGAGAAGAAATAAAATTACAGACAGAGGATATTAAAAATGATTCTGATTCTGAAATAGCAAAATCTCTTAAAAACAATAGTAATTTATCCACCAATAAAACTTATACAACGACTAAATCACCAATTTCCGGGATAGAAGGTCTTGATTACAGAATAGGTAAATGCTGCACCCCACTTCCAGGCGAGGATATTGTCGGAACTGTCTCGCTCGGCAACCACGGTATAACCATACATAGGGCAGATTGTGAAAATGTCATGCCAATTCCATTCGAGAGAAGATTACCTGTTTGTTGGAATCAAGATAATAAAACTGGCGATAATAAGTTCCCAATTCAGCTCCGCATAGAAGTAATTGATAGAGTTGGAGTCCTTAAAGATATTCTTATGCGGTTATCTGATAAAGGTATAAATGTTAGCGATGCCAATGTTAAAACTGCTTATGGCAAACCAGCTATTATCAATCTCTGCGTAGGTCTAGAAAGTTATAATCAACTTCATAAAACAATTGACCAAATTAAATCAATGGCAGATGTTTTAGATATAGCCAGAGTTGAACAAAGTTAATTTCAAAACCAGATCAATCTATCTTTTACTTTTTATCTTGTAGATAAAGAAAACAATACTGCCGCAAATCAAAGCTAATAAAATACCTACACAAGATGAACCTAAAAGTAATTTTAGGGAAAAAATTTTACCTTGTTTCCATAAGTCATCAATAACTAAATTTTTTTCAAGAATTGTATTAGAAGAATTATTTAAAAAAATCGAACCAACTTTATAGTTAAAATAATAAAGTGGAATATAAGTAAAAGGGTTGCTAATCCAGGTACCAATTGCAGCTAGAACAATATTTCCCTTAGCTATTTTTGCAAAAAATATCCCTATTAAAGTCTGAAACCCAAAAAAAGGAAAGCAGCCACTAAATACCCCTATAGCTAAACCTTTAGCATTAAATAAAGGACTTCCATTTTGATTCCTAAATAATGATAGAATTTTCTTATAGGTAATAGCTCTTTTAAATCTCATTCAGAAAGAAAATTTCAAAATTAAATTCTTGATAATCTTACTTAATTATCCATAACAAAGCGAGAGATGGATTCGATAGTTACTACAGAAGATACGATAGCGGCAATTGCTTCAGCTATAAGTATAGGAAAAGGAGGAGTTGCGATAATAAGAGTATCAGGGAAAGACTCAATAAATTCTTGCAAAAAGATTGTTCAAACTAAATCTAAATATGCATGGGAATCACATAGAGTTTTTCATGGTTTTATTAAGGAAAATAAACAAAATAAATTTATAGATGAAGTTTTAATATTAGTGATGAAATCACCAAATAGCTTCACAGGAGAGGATGTTGTTGAACTTCATTGCCATGGAGGAATTATCCTAGTAAATAAAGTTCTAAAGAGATTATTATCTAGTAATTCTAGAGTTAGACTTGCAAACCCAGGAGAATTTAGTCAAAGAGCTTTTCTTAATGGGAAAATAGACCTTACTCAAGCCGAATCGATTAATCAATTAATTAATGCAAGCAATACCAGATCAGCAGAGTTAGCTTTTAGTGGAGTTCAAGGGAAAATAAAGAAAAAAATTAATGATATTAAAAATGACCTTATAAATCAACTTTGCGAAATAGAAGCGAGAGTTGATTTTGAAGAAAACTTTACAGATTTTGATTATACCAAATTTCTAAAAAACATTAAAAAAGTGAAAGAAAAAATAGAGTTACTTATAGAAAATTCACAAAGAAATTCATATATTCATAATGGTATATCCATTGCGCTTATAGGTAAAACAAATGTTGGTAAAAGTTCTTTGCTAAATTTGCTAGCAAAAAAAGAGAAAGCAATTGTAACTAATATTCCTGGAACGACACGAGATGTTATTGAAGTTAATTTAACTATTAATGACATTCCAATGAAAATAATTGATACTGCTGGCATAAGAGAAACTCATGAACAAATTGAAAGTATTGGAATTAAAAAAAGTTTTGGGAAAATTAAAGAGTCAGATTTTATAATTTATATTTATAGTCTTGAAGAAGGATTTAATGAAGAAGACAAAAAAATAATAAAAAAAATACCCAAAGAAAAATTAATTACTATTTTGGGTAATAAAAAAGATTTAATTGAATCTAAAAATATTAATTCAAATGAGTTGAAAAACACAATTCTTATGAGCATTAAGAATAACGATGGTGAAAGATTATTAATCAACACAATCAAAAAAAAATGTGGATTAAAACAATTAGAAAATATCAATATATTTTTAAACGAAAGACATCTAACGAATTTGTCTGCTTGCCTATCTAATTTAAATGATACTGATACAATAGTTAAAAATAGATTGCCATTTGATTTATTATCAATAGAACTTAGAGATGGTATTCAAAACTTATCTAAAATAACTGGTCAAGAATTAACAGAGGAGCTGCTAGATAATATTTTTTCTAAGTTTTGTATTGGTAAATAAATTTGAGTTAAATTACATAGTGATTTATAGTTAATTCTCTAACTTCAGTTGAATTTTTATCAATTATTTTTTAGTTTAGTGGATCTGAATACTCCAAAAATAAGTAAGATCATTGAAAATTGGATCGATGAAGATATAGGTAGGGGAGATCTAACAAGTTCCTCTATTACAGAAGAGAATGGCAATGCATATTGGATTGCAAAAGAGGAGGGTATATTTTGTGGGGTTGATATTATAAAAGAAATTTTTAAAAAAATTGATTTAAAAATCAGTCCAAAATTTAATATCTCGGATGGAGATAAATTTATTAAAGATCAAAAACTCTTAGAAATATATGGACCTTCAAAAAGTTTACTCGCTAGTGAAAGGATCAGCTTAAATATAGCAATGCATTTATCTGGAATATCAACACATACAAAGAATCTTGTAGATAAGTTAGAAGGCACAAATATAAAATTAGCAGATACTAGAAAAACGACTCCTGGCTTAAGAATATTTGAAAAATATGCATTCAAATGCGGAGGTGGAGTGAATCATAGAATGGGATTATACGATGCGGCTATGATAAAAGAAAATCATATTGCATGGACAGATAATCTTAAGAATGCAGTACAAAAAATTCGCCTAAATTCGCCTTTTACAACTCATATCATTATTGAAGCTGAGAATATCGAACAGGCAAAAGAAGCAGTATTAGCGGGAGCAGATAGTGTCTTATTAGATGAACTTAGTCCTGAAACAATCAAAAAAAACGTTCAAGAATTAAGAGATTTATCAATTAATAGCTTAAAAAAAGAAGTCAATAAAAATTTGATAATAGAAATTTCTGGAATTAACCCTGAAGAAATTAGTAAATATCTAATAAAAGGTATTGATTTGATTTCAACAAGTTCTTCAATTACCAAAAGTGATTGGATTGATTTAAGTATGCGTTATATTAATTAATCATATAGAAAAATAATTGAATAAATAATGCTAATCATTTTTAAAGAATTAACAAATAACTTTGAACAATCTCTTTTAGATAGTCTTAAAAAAAATGATAAAGAAAGAGAGTTCGAAATCCTTAGAAAAAATTTAATTACACAATCGTCAAAAGAGGAATTTGGTGATTATCAATGTAATGTTTGTTTAAGTTTATCTAAAATATATAAAAAGAATCCAAGAGAGATTTCTAATGATTTAATTAACCTTTTAAATAAAAATAAAAGCATATCAAAATTATGTAAGAGTCTAGAAATAGCTGGACCTGGATTTATAAATATAAAATTAAAAGATGAAGTTCTCATAAATGAAATTAAATCAAATATTCAATCCCAAAGGGCTGGAATACCTCAAATTAAAAAAGATTTAAATAGTGGCTTATCAAATAAAGTCATTGTAGATTTTTCTAGTCCTAATATTGCTAAAGAAATGCATGTAGGACATTTAAGATCAACAATAATAGGCGATTCAATATCCAGAATTTTCGAGTTAAGAGGTTATCAAGTATTAAGACTAAATCATGTTGGCGATTGGGGAACGCAATTTGGAATGCTTATTAATCAGCTCAAAGATTTATATTCAAATGATTTAGAAGAGATAGGGAAAATCAAGATAAGTGATTTAGTTGAATTTTATAAAGAATCAAAAAAAAGATTTGATAATGAATCAGAATTCCAAAAAAGATCTAGAGAGGAAGTAGTAAAGTTACAAAGTGGAGATATTAAATCGATTAAAGCTTGGAAATTATTATGTGATCAATCTAGAAAAGAATTTGATGAAATATATAAAAATTTAAAAATAAAAATAGAAGAAAGAGGTGAATCTTTTTATAATCCCTTCTTAAAATCAGTTATTGACGATTTAAATTTAAAAAAAATATTAGTAGAAGATCAAGGAGCAAAATGTGTATTTTTAGATGGGATGACTAATAAAGAAGGCAAACCTTTACCGCTAATTATTCAAAAAAAAGATGGGGGTTTTAACTATGCCACCACAGATCTTGCTGCTATAAGATATAGATTCAATAAACCTCCTAATGGGGATGATGCTTCAAGAATTATTTATGTAACTGATCATGGACAAGCAAATCATTTTGCTGGAGTTTTTCAAGTTGCAAAAAAAGCAAAATGGATCCCAGACAATTGTCAAGTAGACCATGTTCCTTTTGGATTAGTTCAAGGAATTGATGGCAAAAAACTAAAGACAAGGGAAGGTAAAACAATACGTTTAAAAGATTTATTAAAAGAAGCCGTTAGAAGAGCAAAAGAAGATTTATTGAAAAGATTAGAAGATGAAAATCGTTATGAGACAGAAGATTTTATTGAAAATACTTCAAGAATCATTGGATTAGGAGCTGTTAAATATGCAGATTTAAGCCAAAATAGGATTACTAATTATCAATTTAGTTTTGATAAAATGCTTTCCCTGAATGGTAATACGGCGCCTTATTTGTTATATACACTTGTAAGAATTGCAGGAATTAAAAGAAAAAATGATTTTGCTTATGACTCTAAAGATTTTCAATATATAAATTATGAACATAAATCTGAGTGGAAACTTATAAGAAAATTACTTAAATTCGATGAAGTCATAATATCTATTGAAAAAGACTTAATGCCAAATAGATTATGCAATTATCTGTTTGAGCTATGTCAAACTTTTAATAGATTCTATGATCAAGTTCCAATACTCAAAGAAGAAAAATATATAAAAATTTCTAGACTTAATTTATGTGATCTAACTGCAAAAACACTAAAATTAAGCTTAGAGCTTCTAGGAATTGAAACTTTAGAAAGAATGTAATGAATGATTTTGATCAATTAAATAATCTTTTCCCAAAACCAAGAGAAGAAATAATAAATATGCAGTCTTACTCTGCACCTTTAGAAAATAGAAGAAATTTACTCCGCTTAGACTTTAATGAAAATACTCTAGGTCCAAGTCCTATTGTTTTCGAGGCATTACAAGGGATAAAATTGGATGAGATTTCAATTTATCCAGAATATAATTTATTAAAAAAATTTTTATGTGATAAATATCTTGATTCAAGAAAATTTGATAATGATGAAATAGGAATTTTCAATGGAGCAGACGCAGCAATAAATGCAATTTTCAATTGCTTTGGAGAAAAAGATCAAATATTTCTAACGACGAATCCAACTTTTGGTTACTATTCTCCTTGTTCAGAAATGCGAGGAATGAAGAAAATAACTTGTTCTTACATTGGAGAAAATTTTCTATTCCCCATCGAAGAATTTAATGAAAAAATCATAAAGTATAGTCCAAAGTTAATATTTATTTGTAATCCAAATAATCCAACAGGAACAGTTTTAAGTGCTCAAGAGATAATTAACTTAGCAAATATCAAAAACGATTCATTGATAATTGTTGATGAACTATATGAAAAATTTAATGGAGATAGTCTTCTTGAATCGATAGATTTTGAAAAGAATAACAATATACTTATAATCCAATCCCTCTCAAAAACAGCTGGTTTAGCTGGTTTAAGAATAGGTTTTACTTTTGGCAATAAAAATTTAATTAATTACATTAATAAAGTTACGGGACCATATGATGTAAATAGCTTTGCTATAACGGCAGCATTAGCAGCACTTAAAGACAAATCATATATTGATAATTATGTTTTAGAAGTAAAAAAAGCAAGGGAATGGATTTTAAATAAATTTAAATCAACAAAAATCAGAACTCACTTTAGTGGTGGTAATTATTTCTTAATTTGGCCAAAAAAAGATCCTAAAATTTTAATACAACAAATGAGAGAAAAAGGAATTCTTATCAGAAGTATGGAAAATAAAAAAGATATTGATAAGTCAATAAGGGTTAGTATTGGAACTAAAGAACAAATGATTTTTTTCTGGGACAATTACAAGGTTTTAGATTTAATAAATTAATTACCAAAAATATAAATTGTATTTTGATCGATTCTTTTAGGTTTTATTTTAAAATCTTTTCCAACATATTTTACTTTAAAATCTTTCATATTTTCGATAAATAAATCAGCATTTGAGAAATCACATTCTTTATTAATTTTTTTGCCACGAGCAAAGTGAACAGGAATAACTACCTTAGGTTTTAGAAGCTTAACTATTCTTGAAGCCTCTTGCCCATCATAAGATTTTATTCCTCCTCCAATTGAAATAAATAAGATATCTGGGCGAGACAAAATAATTTGACTATTAATATCAATATCACCAGCAGCGCCTCCCATATGAACAATTTTAAGATCATTCTGCTCCCAACTCCAAACAGTTGCCATACCAAATCTTCTTCCATCCACTCTGTCATGTGGGACGGAAATTCCATTCAATAAAATATCCTCAAATTGATAGATTCCGGGTTCAACAAACATTAATTGATCATTAGGGTTATATCCTTCATCTGGAAGCCTAGAACTAGCCAAAATAAAATCGGCATTGACTTCTTTTGGCTCCTTTAAATTGCTTGCACAACCTATTGCTTTAAAGGGATTTATAAGAATCGATTTTTCTGTACTATTAATTAAAAAACTACTATGTCCCAGACTTTTTATTAATAAATTCCTAGCCAATAATGGGGTAGGTAAGAGAGAGATAAATAATATAAAAAAGAAAATGTTTTTAATTTTAGAAATCATAATATTAATTTTTTTGTATTTTACTTTTGTTCAGCCATTTTTAGAAAATTACTAATTAATTTATGACCAAATTGTGTCAATACACTTTCAGGATGAAACTGTACACCATTTAAATGTTTATATTCTTTGTGAGAAATAGCCATAATAGTTGAGTCTTCTAAAGTCGCAGTTATATCGAAACAAGATGGTAATGAACTTGAATCAACTATAAGACTATGATATCTAGTCGCCACAAATGGAGTCTCGATATCTTTAAACAAACCTTTTTGATTATGAAATATTTTGGATGTTTTACCATGCATAAGTTCTTTCCCAACTACAACCTTACCTCCAAAAGCTTGGGCCAAAGCTTGATGCCCTAAACAAACTCCTAATGTAGGAATATTTTTAGATAATTTTTTTAGTATTGGCAGACAAATTCCAGATTGATCTGGATTGCCAGGACCTGGAGATAATAGGATGCCACTAGGATTTAGTTTGATAATTTCTTCTAAAGTAATTTCATCATTTCTTTTAACTATTAATTCTCTAGTTATTTCATGCTCAACAGAAAGTTCTCCTAAATATTGAACAAGGTTATATGTAAAACTATCGTAATTATCAATAACAAGAAACATATTTATATGGATTCAAATAACAACTTTATTTTAGGAACAAAGATATATACAGCAATAATAACAGAATTAATGGAAGCTAATAAGACTGCTCCTGCAGAAGTATCTTTTGAAATTTTAGCCAAATTACTAAATTCTTTTTTCACTACTAAATCAACTATTGATTCAATAGATGTGTTTAAAATTTCTAATATTAAAACAGACATAATTGTGGCAATCAAAATTACATAATTTCTTTGACTAATTTGCAGTAAAAAACCAATCATTAAACTTGTAACTGCAAAAATTAATTGAATTTTAAAATTTCTTGAAGTTTTTAATACGTAACTAATTCCACTAAAAGCATACTTAAAACTTTTTAATAGATTACTAGAAGTTTTGTATGATTCTATTCTATTTTTTAAAGAGTTTATTTTTTTTTCCATATATTTTTAATCTAATTTTTTAATTAAATATTCCTGAAAATTTAACATATTTTCTAAATCAAAATCATTATTATGTTCCCATCCCAAAAGATGTAAAAATCCATGACTAGCCAACCAGAGCATTTCTCTATAGATTGAATGTTTGTATTCATAAGATTGCTCAATTGCAGTCTCTAATGATATAAATATATCTCCCAACTCTAAATGATCTAAATTATTTAGAGATTGATCAGAAATGATTGGAAAAGATAGAACATCAGTTGGTCCATTTTTTTGCATCCACTTCTGGTTCATAAAAGCAATTTCTTGATTAGATATTATCTGTAAGCCTAATGAAAAAGATTTTTTTTCAAAAATTAAATTTAACAATTTATAATCGTCTTTTTTTAATATTATTTTTATCCAAGATAAAAAAACTTTCTCCCAAAAAATAGATTCAAAAATAAGCTTATTTTTAGAATCTTTTAACTTATTTGAAAATTGGGAAAATTGATTACATTTAAAAACCAAGTCTAAATTTATTTCAGAAATAATTTTTTCTGTCATACATTCTTATACAGGAATATTGGGCTTACCTATTGTGGCTATAAGTATTAATATCCCAATTAAAACTAGAAAGGTTATTGAAAAATGAGAAATACTTTTTGAACCCTTCCTTACCATATTTCGCATAGCAAGCTTTATAAAGCTTGGAGGAGCAACTTTTTTTTCTATATTTTCGTTTTTATTTTTCATTAGTTATTCAATAGATTCATTAGAAGAAATATTCATACGTAATAATTCATGAATAAATGGTTCAAGCCCACCATCTAAAACACTATCTAAGTCGTTAGTCTCCTGCATAGTCCTGAGATCTTTTACCATTTGATAGGGATGGAAAACATAATTTCTTATTTGATTGCCCCATGCAGCTTCCACAATATCACCTTTAATATCAGCGACTTCTGCAGCTCGTTGTTCTTTAGCAATCACTAGTAGTTTAGACTTAAGAAGTAACATAGCTTTTTCTTTATTTTGTAATTGAGATCTTTCTTGGGTACATCTTACTGAAATCCCTGAAGGCAAATGAACAATTCTTACTGCTGTTTCTACTTTATTAACATTTTGTCCTCCAGCCCCTCCGGATCTACTTGTTGTAATTTCTAAATCTTTTTCAGGTATATCAAGTGAAATATTTTCATCTAATTTTGGCATTACCTCTACCCCAGCAAAGCTGGTTTGTCTTTTACCATTAGCATTGAAAGGAGAAATTCTTACTAATCTATGAGTTCCTTTTTCATGTTGTAAATATCCGTATGCATATTTTCCATCAATTTCAAAAGTTACACTTTTAATACCTGCTTCTTCTCCTTGAGATAATTCATTGATGATAAAACTCATTTGATTATTATCAGCCCATCTTGAATACATTCTCAATAAGATCTCTACCCAATCCTGTGCATCTGTTCCACCAGCACCTGCATTAATAGAAACTACTGCTCCTTCCTTATCGTATTCACCACATAACAATCTTTCAAATTCCCATTTATCTAGATTCTCTCTTAATTTCTTTAGGCCCTGCTTGGATTCCAAAATCATTTCCTCCTCTGGTTCTAAAGAATAAAGCTCAAGAGAAGCATTAGCATCAGAAATAAAAGTTTTCCATTTATCCAACAATGCGAGTTGTGCCTTAACATCATCAAGGATTAACATTTGTTTTTTAGCTTCTTCTTGATTCTCCCAAAATTCAGGCTGAGCAGAAATTTGCTCTAACTCTCTCCTTTTCGCTTTTAATCTTGGAACGTCAAAGACAATCCTGAGCATTACCCAGGCGCTCTGTTAGTTCCGAAAGATCTTTTTTGAAATCCGTAATATCTATCAAAATAGAATTTATTCGTTATTTATAATCTAACAAGCACTTTTATTTAATAGTATAAACTAAGTATTATTTTAAAAAAATGTCTAATGTTGAAATTTATACTTGGCAATATTGTCCATTCTGTATTCGAGCAAAATCTCTACTCAAGAAAAAAAATATAAATTTTACAGAATATAAAATTGATGGCGATGAAGATGCCAGAGCATTGATGACTGAAAGAGCAGATGGTAGAAGAACATTACCACAAATATTTATAGATAATGCGGGTATCGGAGGATGCGATGATCTCTACACATTAGAAAATGAAAATAAATTAGACGCATTATTAAACTAGATCTTATGAAATTTCTATTCGTCATAGATCCAATAAAAAATATAAATCCCTCAAAAGATTCATCTGCTGCTTTAATGCAAGCATCATCCAAAAAAAATATTGAAATCTGGAGTTGTACTCCTCAAGACCTTGAAGCTAGAGGTGATGAAGTATGGGCGTCTTCCGTAAAAGTTGAAGTAAATCCTTGGATTTCTTTCAAAGAGAATAATTGCATTCCTCTAGCCGAATTTAATTGCATTTGGATGAGAAAAGATCCCCCTGTAAATGAGGCTTATTTATATGCAACCCATCTTTTAGAAGTTGCCGAAAGAAAAGGAGTAAAAGTAATTAACAAACCTTCATCGTTAAGAGCATGGAATGAAAAACTAGGTGCTTTGAGATACAGCCACTTAATGGCCCCTACAATAGTTGCGAGTAAGGTAAAAGATCTTATTAATTTTGCAAATATAAATAATGAAGTAGTCATAAAACCACTTGGAGGGAAAGGTGGTCAAGGAGTTATAAGGATAAATAAAAAATCTCCAGGTATTAAATCAATCATTGAATTAATTACTTCTCAAGAAGAATTACCCGTTATGATGCAAAAATTTATTCCTGAAGTTATAGAGGGTGATAAAAGAATAATTATCGTAAATGGTGAAGCAATTGGATCTATAAATAGAATTCCTCAAGGAGGTGATTTTAGGAGTAATTTGGCAATGGGCGGGAAGGCCGAACCTACATTACTTACAGAAAAAGAAAAAAGTATCTGCTCAGAGTTATCTCAGCACTTCAAAGATGAAGGTTTATTTTTTGTTGGTATTGATGTTATAAATGGAATGCTTAGCGAGATTAATGTAACCAGTCCAACAGGTTTAAGAGAAATAGAAAATTTATCCAATAAGAATGTTTCAGAGGAAGTTATTGAAAAATTAGTAGAAATTATCTCGGATTTTTAGCGAAACATATTTGTTTTACTATTGATTCAAATTTTAATTTAATCTCATCTATTTCTTTATCTATAACAGAACCTGAAACTATGCCTGAACCTGCAGTAAATTCAATATTTTCTTCAATATATCTTGCACCTCTTATTGCTAAAAGAAATGAAGCATTTCCAGATGCATCAACCCAACCCATTGGAGAAGCATAATTTCCTCTAGGAAAAGACTCAAGAGTGTTTATCCAATCTAATGCTGCATTTTTTGGGTATCCACAAACAGCAGGAGATGGATGCAAATTTTTAAGCAATTCAAAAGGACATATATTTTCAACTTTAGAGAAAATGAGTGTCTGCAAATGTGAAATATCTCCAAATGAATTTACCTTGATATCACTTTTTTTAAAGTTTGTTATTTTTGAAACTTCTAAACATTTAATCAAATATTGTATTACATAATTATGTTCTTTTAAGTCTTTAGTACTTTTTAGGAGTTTCTTAAAATTTGAATTAGTAGAGATAGTCCCAGCAAGAGCCTCCAAAGTTAAATTAGGTTTAGTATAAGAAAATAATTTTTCTGGAGATGCTCCAAACAAAATATCCTTACTATTCCTTTTCCAAACGTATCTGCATGTATTTGGTTGATTCTTTTTTAATCTTTTTAAAATTGCTACTAAATCTAATTTATTTTTAAGTTTTATTTTAATCCTATTTGCTAAAACTATCTTTTCGAGTATACCTTTCTCTACTAATTGAATTCCTTTGTTTACTACTTTTTTCAAATTTGTATTAGAATTTTCTAAGGAGTGCAAAAAATCATCAATAATAGATAAATCAAAACTAGTTTTTAAGCCAGGTAATTTTATTAATTCTGGGCCAGAATTAATAACTTGATTTCTAATTGTCCATATTTCTTCAATTAATGTTCTTAATGATGATTTACCTTCAACATGACCATTTATTCTTAACCAGCAATTCTTATCACTTTTAATAATTAATATTTTTGGTAAGATAGCTTCCAAACTTGGGACATCTGAAGATAAATTCTTATTATTCAAATTTTCAGAAAAAGAAAATAAATAAATTATTTTTGAAAGTGCAGAATTATGAGATTCATTAGTTAAGTTAATTAAATTTTTAAAATTCTCAGAATTAAACTCTTTTGCTAATTCAAATCTTTTTGGACCATCCAAAGTAACATATTTACATTTCTCGAAAGCAATATATGAAATGCCATCAGATTCCTCCCAAAATGAAGAAAACGAATATTTATTTATAAACAATTCATATACATGAAATAAATCAATACAAGGAATCTCAACACAAATACTTACTAATCCAGAATTTTCCACTTTCTTATCGAAAGAGGAAAATAAATCTTTTAAAAAATCTGTTAAGTTTAAATCATTTTTCATTACTTATTGAAAATAACTAAAAATCATGCAATAAAGTAAAAAATGTAACTCAATTTATAAACTACGTTTAATAATTATCTTATTTTGTGTGTTAATTAAAAATGGACGAAGATAAAAAAAAATTATGGAAACAAGCAATAAAATGGCCTCTTTATTCTGTTGCCATACTTCCTGTTTTAATAACAGGGGCTTATTTACTCAATCAATATGAAAAGGTAAAAATTTATAATTTAATTGCATTTACTTTAGCTGCAATTTTGATATTACTTTGGGAAAATCTAACTAATGATTTATTCGACGCAGAAACAGGGATAGATGAATTTAAATTCCATTCAATTGTAAATCTTGTAAAAAATAAAAAAATAATTTCATTTATTGCATATACATCTTTAGTTGTTGGTTTATCAATAATTTCAATTATTTCAGTATCAACAAGTATAAACATTTTGATTTTAGTAGCAGCTAGCTGCTTCTTAGGATACTTATATCAAGGACCTCCTTTTAGATTTGGCTATCAAGGTTTAGGAGAACCATTATGCTGGCTTGCATTTGGACCTTTTGCTTACTCTGCAGTCTTAATTGCGTTAAATTCATCTAATATTTACTTCGAAGATATTCCCTGGAAAGTTTCTTTATTACTTGGTTCAGGACCTTCCATGGCAACAACTCTTGTATTATTTTGTTCTCATTTTCATCAAATTTCTGAAGATAAAAAGCATGGGAAAAATTCACCTTTAGTTCGCTTAGGGGCAAAAAAAGGTTCTCAATTTGTGCCATGGATAATTTTTATAATATATATTTTTCAACTATTCACTATAGTTACTGGATTTATTCCAGTTTTTTGTATCCTTTATTTGATTAGTTTTCCTCCAGCAATAAGACTTATAAATTTATTAAAATCTTCATATAAAAAACCTTTTGCAATTAAAAATTGCAAATTCATCGCAATAAAATTTCAAACTCTTAATGGATTTGGCTTGATCACAGGATTAATATTTAATTACTTGCTTAATAAATGAACTTAATATTTCAAAAAAAATCTTATAGTTTTAAGTTATCCACCAAACTAAAAAATTCTAAAACCACTTACCTTAAAAAATTGGGATGGATAATTAAATTAACAAGTAATGATAAAAAAATTGGGTTTGGAGAAGTTTCACCGCTTTATAAAGAAGACTTAAAAAAGTGTGCGAAACAACTAGATATGATCCCTGATTATGTAGAAGTATTTAATTTATCTGAGCAAATCAATATTTTTCACCCATGCATCCAATCTGCAATAAATTCTGCATTAGCTGAGATAAATGGAAAAATAATTTTTAAAGAAAACTGTTACTTTGATGAAATTGATAAAACAGCCATACTATTAAATCCTGAAAATGTAATTTCAGATCTAAATAAAATTAAAAAAATACAATCTAATATTGGAAAGTCAGTAACCATAAAATGGAAAGTAGCATTAAAAAATAATCATCAGGAAGAAGCAAATTTAGAAGAAATTTTAAGCCAAATAGATAATAATATTAAGTTAAGAATTGATGCTAATGGTTCTTGGGGAAGAGAAATAGCTAATAGATGGGCTGATATTTTGAAGAATAACAAAAATCTAGATTGGTTAGAACAACCTCTCTGTGTTGATGATATTGATGGGATGACAGAACTTAACAAAAAAATCCCTATAGCCTTAGACGAATCACTTTTAAAATTTCCAACTTTGATTGATGAGTGGAAAGGTTGGCAAATTCGAAGACCTTCTCAAGAAAATAATCCAGTTAAGCTTTTAAGAGAATTAGAAAATAAAAAAGCTTTAATATCTATAAGTACCTCATTTGAAACTGGTATAGGGAATAGATGGCTTTATCATTTATCGTCTCTACAATTACAAGGACCAACTCCAAAAGTTCCTGGTTTAGCAATGAATAAATTCCCTAATTCGTTTCTATTTTTAAATGAAGCAAAAAAGATATGGGATCTACTATGAAAAATAAAATTCATACTATCGAAGTTGAAAATAACGAAACTCAATCTGTAGAGAAAATTATTGAAAAAATTAGAGAGAATAAAATTATTTATGTAAAAAACAAATTTTATGAAGACAAAGATGTATTAGATTCAATTAATGAAAATGGGCCAGCAATTATCTTAAACAGTAGTGGGAGTTCTGGAAAACCGAGACAATGTTTTCACCATCTAGAAAATCTTAAATTATCTGCGGCTACATCAGGTCAATGGCTAATAGAGCAAGGATTTGAATTGCAAAACTGCTTAATTTTAAATACTTTACCCCTGAACCATATAAGTGGATTAATGCCAATTTTTAGAAGTCAAACTTGGGGATGTGCTCATATTAATATTTCTCCGAATTTGATAAAAAAAACTCGAGAACTTTTACTTTTTACAATTAAAGCTAAAAAAAACAAAAAACACTTGATTACGTCATTAGTACCTACCCAATTACAAAGACTTTTAGCTAAAAAAGATGGAATTAGTTGGCTAAAAATTTTTGATCTAATTTGGATAGGTGGAGCTTCAATTTCAGACGAAACTGCGGAACAATGTATAAAAGAAAAAATAAAATTAGCACCTTGTTACGGCGCAACTGAAACAGCAGCAATGGTTACGAGTTTAAAACCAAAAGAATTCTTAATGGGTTTTAAAAATGTTGGAGAAATACTACCTGATACAAAAATAAGAATTAACGCACAAGGATTAATCGAGATAAAATCAGCCAGAATTGGAATCGAAATAATAAACTCTTTAAAAACTGAAAATTTCAAAAATAAAAATGGGTGGTGGCAAACAGGTGATTTAGGTGAAATTAATCAAATCAATAATTCTTTATATTTAAACTTTTTTGGAAGAAGTGATAATGCCTTTAATTCCGGAGGAGAAATCGTTTTCCCTGAAGTAATTGAATCTAGATTAAATGATTTCATTATGAAAGAAAATATCCCAATTAATAAATTCAATATTTCAAAAGTATCTAACAAATTATGGGGAAATAAAATTAAAGTAATTGTTGAATTTAGAGAACTTACAAATAATAAAAATATTGAAATTTCTTTAAATTTATTAAAAAAATTTTCTCAAAGTTGGCCCAAACATGAAAAGCCTGAAAAGTGGATTGTTAAAAACAAAAATAGCATTACAGAAAAAATAAACTATAAATTTAAAAAATAATAATTAGCATTCTTTTAAATTTGTACTTACATTTGAAGCCTCTATCCATCTTTCTAACTGATCGGGAAGTTCTATTTTATTTCTTGAATCAACATCTAAAGAACAATGTATAATTTTTCCTTCGGCTACTTTATTTCCATTTTTTATAAAAAAGCTATTTACTTGGAACAAATGGGTATTAATTTTATGAGGGGCAATTTTTACTTTTAAGAAATCTCCAATTTTTATAGGCGCAAGAAAGTTTGCTTCACAATTTACTATTGGAAAAATAATTTGACTTTTACGTATAGAAAAATCTGGAAAAATATCTTGAGAAGGAATCCCATAAATTTCAATACTTTCTTCCCAAGCTTCATGCGACCATTTTAATAAGTTATGAAAATGAATTACACCTGCAGAATCACAATCACCAAATCTTACCTTCTTCTGCAATATTAACCAATCAGCGGGTTTCATTTAAAGAAATTATCTATCAACAGATCCCATAATGACATCTATTGAACCAAGGATTGCCATAATATCTGCGATTTTGGCACCTTTAAGAATATGAGGCAATATTTGCAAATTATTTAAATCAGCTGCTCTGATTTTAAATCTCCATGGGGTAACTTCATTATTTCCTTGAATAAATACACCTATTTCTCCTTTGCCGGACTCTAATCTTGTATATAATTCTCCATTAGGAATTTTAAAAGTTGGAGCAACCTTCTTAGCTACGTATTGATAGTCAATACCAAAAATTTCACTTTTCTTATCTTCAGTCGACATTCTTTGAGCTTCTAAATTTTCTGTTGGACCTCCTGGAATCATTTTGCAGGCTTGGCGAATGATACTTAGTGATTGTCTCATCTCTTCAACTCTTACTCGATATCTCGCATAACAATCTCCTTCTTTTTCTGAAGCAATCTGCCAATCAAAATCGTCATAACATTCATAACTATCGACTTTCCTTAAATCCCAAGAAACTCCAGAAGCTCTAAGCATTGGCCCAGACAAAGACCAATTAATTGCCTGGTCTCTTTGTATTGTTCCTAGACCTTCAATTCTTTTTCTAAAAATTGGATTATTTGTGATTAATTTTTCATATTCATCTATCTTAGGACCGAACCAATCGCAAAAGTCTATACATTTTTCTAACCATCCGTATGGGAGATCACATGCGACACCACCTATCCTGAAGAAATTATTATTTATAAGCCTTTGTCCAGTAGCAGCTTCCCAGAGATCATAGATCATCTCTCTTTCTCTAAAAATATAGAAAAATGGAGTTTGAGCTCCTACGTCTGCTAAAAAGGGACCAAGCCATAAAAGATGATTAGCAATACGATTAAGTTCGAGCATAAGAACTCTGATGTAACTAGCTCTTTTGGGAACTGGAATATTAGCTAATCTTTCAGGAGCATTTACTACAATAGCTTCATAAAACATTCCTGCTGCATAATCCATTCTGCTTACATAAGGGACATACATTACATTTGTCCTATTTTCAGCTATCTTTTCCATTCCTCTATGTAAATATCCAATTACTGGCTCACAATCAATGACATTCTCACCATCAAGAGTTACAACTAACCTTAAAACCCCATGCATTGAGGGATGGTGAGGGCCAAAATTGACCACCATTGGTTCTGTTCTAGTCTCTAGCTGAGCCATTCGAAATTTAACTTCTAAATAAATCTTAGTCGAAAGTTATGCAAACTGACCTATCTGATTCATCTTTTTTCAATCATCAATCAGTTATGACAGATGAGATTATGGCCTCATTAGAGCATTACCCACTTATACATAACAATCAACTTCAGGGAATTGACGCAACTTTAGGCGGAGGCGGGCACTCTTATCATTTATTGAGAAAATATTCGGATTTAAATATAATTGGACTTGATCAAGATCCATTCGCAAGAAAATCAGCATCAAAAAAACTTGATGAGTTTAAAAATAGGATTGATATAAGGGCTTCAAATTTTGCGGATTTTGTACCAAAAGAAAAAGTTTCTTTTGTAATTGCAGATCTTGGAGTAAATAGTAACCAAATTGATGACCCTAAAAGAGGATTTAGTTTCCAAAAAGATGGTCCGCTTGATATGCGCATGAATCCTTTTCTTGATGTTGATGCAGAGAAATTAATTGAGTATTTAAATGAAAAAGATCTAGCTAACTTAATCTATAAATATGGAGATGAGAGATTATCAAGAAAGATTGCTAGGAAAATAAAATTGGATTTGAAGGAAAATGGGAAATATTCTGGGACAAAAGAGTTAGCTTATTCTATTGCAGGCTGCTTCCCACCAAAACAAAGATATAAAAAAATACATCCAGCAACAAGAACATTTCAAGCACTAAGAATTGCTGTTAATAAAGAAATTGAAGTATTAGAAAAATTTTTGCAAGTTGTACCTGAATGGCTTTTGCCGGGGGGTATTATTTCTATTATTAGTTTTCATTCCCTTGAGGATAGGTTAGTAAAAAGTTGTTTTAAGAATGATCAAAGACTAAAAAACCTGACAAAAAAGCCAATAACTCCTTCCGAACAAGAAGTCGCACTAAATAAAAGAGCTAGAAGTGGAAAATTAAGAATTGCTCAATTAAATTAAATTAAAATCCAATAATTTCTATCGTAATGATCTGATCGTATTTGTAAGAATATCAATTGCTTGTTTTATGTCTTTTGAATTAGTGCTTAATCCAATACTTAACCTTATTGAAGATTCTGCTTCTTTAAAAGATCTACCTAAGGCTATTAAAACATGAGATGGTTCACCATTACTACATGCAGATCCAGTAGAACAAATTATTTTAGATTTTAAAAGTTTATGAAACTTTGCTCCGTTTAAATCCAATACAGTCAAATTTAAATTGTGAGGTAATCTTTTTTCTATGGAGCCATTAATTAATAAACCAGAATTATTTTTTAACAACCCCTCTAAAAGGTTATTTCTATAAAAAAGTAATTTCTCAGTATTATTTTTTTGATTAAAAACTGCTATCTCTATTGCTTTAGCAAAGCCAACTACTAAAGGAAGAGGTAATGTGCCAGACCTAAGACCATATTCCTGACCTCCTCCAACAATTAAAGGCTCAAGATTAATTTCTTCATCAATCAAAAGAAGTCCTATCCCTTTAGGACCATATATTTTGTGAGAACTCATCGTTATCATATTTACATCTGATAAAAGATTGTCTAACGCCATATAACCTAAACATTGTGCAAAATCAGAGTGAAATGTTATTCCTCTCGATTTACATATTTTTGAAATATTCTCTATGGGCTGAATAACTCCTATTTCGTTATTTGCCAACATGACACTAACCAGAAATGTATCTTCTCTTATATTTTTTTTGAAGTGTTCTTCTGAAATTAAGCCATCTTTCTCAGGATTAATTTCTGTAACCATAAATCCCTCTTTTTTTAGCTTGTTTAGGGGCTCCAAAACAGCTTTATGCTCCGTTTTTAAGGTAATAATATGTCCATAATTTCCTGTTTTTTTATAGAAATTTCTAGCAAAACCTAATAAGGCTAAGTTATTAGATTCAGTTGCCCCACTTGTAAAAATAACTTTTTTATTCTTAAGAAATAAACTTTGTTCTATTTTTTCTCTTGAGGCTTCCAATATAGCGCTTGCGTTAATCCCCGCCAAATTAGACTTGCTTGCAGGGTTAGAAAATATCTCACTCCAAAAAGGTTTCATAGAATCAACAACATCTTTAGAGCAAGGAGTCGAAGATTGATAGTCTAGTAGTATTGGAGTTGATAGCATTATATTTAGTATATAAAATTCTGTTTATTACTAGAAAATCAAATTAAAGAATTTAAAAAATGAATGAAATTAATCAAATAAATAATGAACCGGTAAGAAAATCAAGAATTTTATTAGTTGATGATGAGCCTGGTTTAAGAACAGCTGTTAAAACATTTCTAGAAGATGAAGGCTTTGAAATATTTATTGCAGTTGATGGAGAGGATGGATTTGAAAAAGCTCAAACAATTTTCCCCGATTTGATAATTAGCGATGTTATGATGCCCCGAGCCAACGGTTATGCTTTATTAGAAAAAATTAGAGAGGATGAAAAATTAGGAGGAACTCCAGTTATTTTTCTAACTGCAAAAGGAATGACCCTAGACAGAACAGAAGGTTATCTTGCAGGAGTTGATGATTATATTTCCAAACCTTTCGATCCCGATGAATTAGCTGCAAGAGTTAAAAATGTAATCAACAGACAAGAACGATTATTAAAAGAAGCGGCACGATTCGCAGATATTGACGTAAGCAAAATGGCAAAACAAATTACTGAAATAAAATCTATGCTCACAGACCAAAACCATACTAATCCAGAAAATAAAATAAATCTTCCTAGTTTTACTCCTAGAGAAGCAAGTGTGCTTCAACTAGTAGCAGAGGGACTGATGAACAAAGAAATTGCAAGACAGCTTGAAACATCTATTAGAAATGTTGAGAAATATGTAAGTAGACTTTTTATCAAGACAGGTACATCTAGCCGAACCGAATTAGTTCGTTATGCACTTGAAAATCGTTTAGTAAAATAAATTATTTAATTTTTTCGAATTCAATTAGTTTTGAAAAATAAAAAGGAGCTTGATTTAATTTATTTGTAACAACTTTAAATCCTCTTTCTTTAGCAGCATTAATAATACCCTTTTCTTTTAATGTATATGCTCTTGTAGTTTTACTTGGCCCAGGAAATAATTTTCCAATATTTTTTAGAACAGCAAGAACTGGAGTATAAGGCGCAAAGCTAACGATTAGTTTTTCTTTGCTTAAATCGCATAGATGTTGAACCATTTCTTCTGCGACCGGTTGAGGATAATGAATAAATACATCCAAACAAACCACAACATCAAATAATCCTTTTAATTTTTCCAGATCACAGACTTCATATTTAATTTTCCCTTGATTCAAACCTAATTCATGAATGCGTTTTTTTGTTTCTTTAATCATTTCAGAAGAAATATCGCTCATCTGTATTTCTTTTATCCCGAGTTTTAGTAAAGGTATGGAAAGACTTCCTACACCACAGCCTGCATCACAATAACTTTTTTTTGTTAGTTCAGGATAATTTTTGATGTATGAGACTACATCATCTACAGTTTTTTGATGTCCTTTCCTAATATTTTTCTGAACTGTATTAATTTCATGAGATTTGCTATAAATTTTATTCCATCTTTGAAAGCCAGTACCGTTAAAATACTCTCTTACTTCACTTTTTTCGATAATCTTATTTGACGTCATAATATTCTATGAAAATTTCTTCTTTTCATACTAACTAACTGGCGCCAAATTAATTGCACGCCATTATAGGAAAGAATTGATTTGTTATTTTGTCAGAATTGAATTCTAAAGATATTTATAAAATTGCTGTCGTAATGGGTAGTGATTCAGATCTAAATACACTGAAACCAGCCATTGATATTTTAAGAGAATTTGGAATAAAAACTGAAGTTTGTATACTTTCTGCTCATCGAACACCTATTGAAATGATGGAATATGCAAAAAATGCAGAATCAGAAAACATAAAAGTAATAATTGCCGGTGCTGGGGGTGCTGCTCATCTTCCAGGAATGCTGGCATCCATAACTTGCATTCCTGTAATTGGAGTACCAGTAGAGAGTAAGACACTGAAGGGTATTGACTCTCTTTTATCAATCGTTCAAATGCCCGCTGGAATTCCAGTTGCAACAGTTGCAAT
The DNA here is from genome assembly GCF_017696055.1 of Prochlorococcus marinus XMU1406. Taxonomy (NCBI): domain Bacteria; kingdom Bacillati; phylum Cyanobacteriota; class Cyanophyceae; order Synechococcales; family Prochlorococcaceae; genus Prochlorococcus; species Prochlorococcus marinus. The sequence continues at coordinate 166,543 of NZ_JAAORG010000001.1, read as the reverse complement.
TAATGGAGGACAAAATGCTGGATTATTGGCAATAGAGATGATCAGTTTATTTGATGAATCTATAAAGAAAAATTTAAAAGAATTCAGAGAAAATCTACATAAACAGGTAAGAACTAAAAATAATAAGTTATCAACTATTGGACCTGACAATTATCTTCAAAATAAATGAACTAATATTTTTCTATTAGGCCTTGTTAAGAAAGTTTTCTTTTTTAAGGTAGTTAATAACTTTTTCAACGGAATCATTTAAATCTAACGAACCTGTATCAACAATAATTTCGGGATTATGAGGAGCTTCATATGGACTAGAAATCCCTGTAAATTCCTTTATTTCACCCAAACGAGCTTTCTTATAAAGACCTTTAGTATCCCTATTTTCGCAAACTGTGATATCAGCTGAACAATAAACTTCAATAAAATCCTTAGATCCAATAATTTTTCTCACCTTATCTCTATCGCTAATAAATGGCGAAACGAATGCTGTAATAGTTATTATCCCAGCATTCATAAATAAATTCGCAACTTCGCCTATTCTTCTTATATTTTCTTCTCTATCTTCATCCGAAAAACCAAGATCTTTACATAAACCGTGTCTAATATTATCTCCATCCAACACATAAGTCGAAAACCCATCTAAGTGTAAAACTTCATTTAAAGCGTTGGCCAAAGTACTTTTACCAGAACCAGATAAACCTGTAAACCAGATAACCATACCTTTATGACCTCTCATTTTCTCTAACTTTTCTCTATCAATAGTTAAGTTGTGCCACTTTATATTGGTTGACTTTGTTTGATCTTGTTCTTTCATTTTTTGCATCATCAAAATTAAAAACCTATCCTAACCCTTGCTTCATAAATTATGAAATCCCTCTTTACGAAGAAACTCAATTGATTTCGATACCATATCACCCTGTAACTGGATATTTCTATCAATCAATGTTCCTCCAGTCCCACAAAAAACTTTAATTTTTTTTAGTAATTCTTTTAATAAGATTTCATCCTCAGTGCCTAAACCTCTAATTAAAGTTACAGTCTTGCCCTTTTTACCTTTTTTTTGTTTTGAAATATTTATTTTTGATCTTTTGTTAACAGTATCTACCTTAGCTGTTTCTTCAGATTTTTTTTCTTGATTATCAAATTCGATCCAATTCTTTTTTCCCATTATTTTCAATATAATCTATAGTTAGTTAATACTTATTCTATAGAAAAAGTGGTAAGTACATTTTCTCGCAAAGATCAAAACTATAAAAATGACGATTTAAATCAACCCTCCAAAGAGGGAAGATTTGGAAAATATGGTGGTCAATATGTTCCTGAAACGCTAATGCCTGCTCTTTTTGAGCTTGAAACAGCTGCATCTAATGCATGGAAAGATAAACTTTTTGTAGAAGAATTAAATCATTTACTTAAGACTTATGTAGGAAGAGAAACACCACTTTATGAAGCCAAAAGACTTACTGAACATTACAAAACCAAAAAAGCAACTCCTAGAATATGGCTTAAAAGAGAAGATTTAAATCATACTGGGGCTCACAAAATTAATAATGCCCTTGGACAAGCTTTATTGGCAATAAGAATGGGCAAAAAAAGAATAATTGCAGAAACTGGAGCAGGTCAGCATGGAGTTGCTACTGCTACTGTTTGTGCGAGATTTGGCTTGAAATGTATTATCTACATGGGTGCTGAAGACATAAAAAGGCAATCCCTTAACGTTTTCAGAATGAAACTTCTAGGCGCTGAAGTTAAAGTTGTAAATTCTGGAACTGCAACACTTAAGGATGCCACTAGTGAAGCCATTAGAGATTGGGTTTCTAATGTCGAAACCACACACTACATTTTAGGATCTGTTGCAGGCCCACATCCTTTCCCAAAAATTGTGCGAGATTTTCATTCAGTTATAGGTGAAGAAACTAAAAAACAATGTTTAGAATCATTTGGATCTTTTCCCGATATTTTGCTTGCTTGTGTAGGTGGGGGATCAAATGCAATGGGGCTTTTCCATCCTTTTGTAAAAGAAACTTCTGTGCGTCTTATTGGAGTTGAAGCTGCAGGAAACGGAGTTGACACTGACAAACATGCTGCCACTATCACTAAAGGGTCAGTTGGAATTTTACATGGCTCAATGAGTCTTCTCTTGCAAGATGATAATGGTCAAGTGCAAGAAGCCCACTCAATAAGTGCAGGTTTAGATTACCCTGGAGTAGGACCTGAACATAGTCATTTAAAAGATATAGGTAGAGCAGAATATGGATCAGTCACAGATCAAGAAGCTTTAGATGCTTTAAGACTTGTTAGTGAATTAGAAGGAATTATACCTGCACTTGAAACTTCCCATGCCTTTGCTTGGTTAGATAAATTATGCCCTACTCTTGAAAAAGATACTCATATAGTTATCAATTGCTCTGGTAGAGGCGACAAAGATGTTAATACTGTTGCATCTTCATTAGATATTTAATCAATACCTTGGAATTGATGGGTCAATATATCTACTCCATCCATCAATACCCTCCTCCAAATTCCATATCTCGCTCACAATATTATTATCTAAGCACCATTGAGAAAAGTTATAACTTCTTATTCCTGCATGACAGGTAACTACAATTTCTCTGTCTAATAAACCAGCAAATATTTCTTCAACGTATTCAGATGTGACTTTACTAATTGGTATGTGTAAAAATTCTTTTGAGAAACGAGCTATTTCGATCTCTGCCTGTTCTCTTACATCAATCAAGACTGGATCTTCTTTCTCAGAATTAAACCAATCATTGAGACTAGAAGCATTTATAGATTTTGGATAACTTTCCAATTTATAGGATAAATTATGTGTTATTTACAATTTAATAAATTAAGTTGCAGTAAGAAGTTTATTGTTAAAAATAAAAATAAACATTGATAATGAAACTTAGAGTGGTAGCAATAATACTATTATTATCTTTATTACTTTTTTTTGGTTTTAAAAAAGTTTCTGCTAATAAAAATAAGGAGCAAAGTACAAATAAGGAGCAAAGTACAAATATTGAGCAACTAAATATCTTAAAATATATACCTGAAAACAATAAATTATTATTTATTTCAAATTTAGATAGTTTTAATATTAATAATAATAAAAAAGATCAAAATCCAATAAATAAAGATAACTTTAATTTAATAAAAGACTCTATATTAGATTACTTAGGTATAGATCTAGGCAACAATAAATTAGAAGATATCTATAACAATGAACTTATAATCTCAACTTTTGAAAATAATAAAAAGCTTAAAGATGATATTTTGATTGTTTTTAAAATTAAACCAGAAAAAATAATAGACGATTTATTAAATTTCCCTAATAAAGTTGATCAGGTTGATGAGATAATTCCAATTAAAAGAGAAAACAAAATAAATTTCCTTAACTATATATACCGAACCGATGATAATTATATAATTGCTTCATCAGATAAAAAATTGATCAAAAATAGTATTAACTCTAGTAATTATTTTAAAGAAAAAAAATTTCAATATGAGGGAGAACTTTTTGGACTCAAAAATCAAAAAAATATATTATTCTCAAAGAAATTTGGGGAAAGTATATTTTTTGATAAAGAAATTTTTACTAATAAAAATAAGGATATTGTAGCTACAACATTTGACTTAAAAAATAAACATTTAGTTTTAAAATCATATTTACTAAATAATAAAAAAAATATTGATATTCTTGCTTATGAAAAGCTTATAAATAAAGAAAATACGAATAAAGATAATCCTAAAGTTTCAATTTTTACTGAAATTAAAAATTTTGAAAAATGTCTAAAACCTTTTTTAAATAATTTTGAACTAAGTTTTTTTGAAGATTTCAACCAAAATACAAATCAAAACATCTTAATTCTCAATTCAAAAAAAGATTGGCTTTTTACATTTGAAAAAAATACTGAAAATCAATTTGATTTAATTGCTTTAAAAAAACTAAAAGATTTCAACAAATATACTTTGAAACAAAATGAAGATATTTACTCAATATATTCCAAAGATATTCTTGAAGAAAAAAACGATGTAATAAAACAATTAACTTTTGAAAATATCTATTCAATAGAATCAGGAGGTTTGCAATTCATAAGTAATTTTTTAATAGATAGTAAAAAACTAGAAACAATCTCAAAAAAATTTTTCAACCTAAAAAGTTCTAAAGATAAATCTACTTTTCTTTATACAAAAGTTGATATCAAAGATGAAAATTCCAATAAAATTAGATATTTACCTGATTTGAAAGATCTTAATTTTCTCATTAGAAATATTTTAAAAATATCAAATGAAGAATATCTAGAAATCATCAGTCAATCTATTCCGGAAAAAAATCCAATTCTTTATACCGAAACAAGTTTAAAAATACCTTAATTAAGTTATTCAAATAAGCTTCAAAGAGAATCATTTGAAATTCTTGTGAAGTTAATAACTTGTGGTTAATTAAAAATTAATTGACTATCTTTAATCTATAAGTATTTGATATTGAATTAAGCAATTGGACACTAACAAACTAATTTTAAAACCAGGATTAGAGGGTGTCCCAGTTACTAATTCATCTATATGTGATATTGACGGCAACAAAGGTAAATTATTGTACAGAGGCTATTCCATTGAGGAACTATCCAAAAAAAGCAGTTTTTTAGAAACTGCTTACCTATTGATTTGGGGTGAATTACCTACAGCTATTCAACTGAGAGACTTTGAACAAGAAGTTCAGATGCATCGAAGGTTAAGTTTTAGAGTCAGAGATATGATGAAATGTTTCCCTGCGACAGGTCATCCTATGGACGCTCTTCAATCTAGCGCAGCTTCTTTGGGGCTTTTCTATTCGCGTAGAGCAATAGATGATCCTAATTACATTTACAACGCAGTGATAAGACTGATAGCAAAAATACCCACTATGATCGCTGCATTTCAACTTATTAGAAAAGGACAAGACCCTATTCAACCTCGTGATGATTTAACTTACTCATCAAATTTTCTTTACATGCTGACTGAAAAAGAACAAGATCCGATAGCTGCAAAAGTTTTTGATAGGTGTTTAATTCTACATGCCGAACATAGTTTAAACGCGAGTACATTTAGCGCTAGAGTGACTGCGAGCACTCTTACAGACCCATATGCTGTTATCGCATCTGCAGTAGGAACTCTTGCTGGCCCCCTCCACGGAGGAGCAAATGAAGATGTGATTGCAATGTTAGAAGAAATCAAAACTCCAGAAAATGCTGCTTCTTTTTTAGATAACGCGATAAAAAATAAAAATAAGATAATGGGCTTCGGTCATAGAGAATATAAAGTCAAAGATCCAAGAGCAATTATTCTTCAAAAGCTGGCAGAAGAGCTTTTTATTAGATTTGGAGCAGATGAAATGTATGAAGTTGCTAAATCAATAGAGGTAGAGGCAATACCAAGACTTGGCCCAAAGGGTATATTCCCTAACGTTGACTTTTATTCTGGTCTTGTTTATAGAAAACTTGGTATTCCTCGCGATTTATTTACTCCAATTTTTGCCATATCTAGAGTTGCAGGTTGGTTAGCTCATTGGAGAGAGCAACTGGGAGCAAATAGAATTTTTAGACCATCGCAAATCTATACCGGTTCAGCACCAAGAGATTGGATCAGCCTAGAAAATAGAGAATAATATTTGCAGCTTTTCATAAAAAACACACATATCGTTTGTGAAGAGTTAATGTATTAAGTAAATAACAAAAAAATTTTGGAATACGGATTAGATCTCGAATATATTTTTAATGAATTCTTAAAAGGTTTTGGCCTTTCTAGTGAAATCGCTCATATAATTTGGCTCCCTCTACCTATGCTTTTGGTTTTAGTAGCAGCAGTAGTTGGCGTTTTGGTAACAGTTTGGCTTGAAAGAAAAATATCTGCTGCTGCTCAACAAAGAATAGGTCCCGAATACGCAGGAGCTCTTGGCGTACTCCAACCAATTGCAGATGGCCTTAAATTACTTGTCAAAGAGGATATTATTCCTGCTAAAGCGGATGGAATTCTCTTCACTGCAGGGCCTATATTAGTTCTTGTCCCAGTAATTCTCTCCTGGCTAATTGTTCCTTTTGGACAAAATCTTTTAATAAGTAACGTTGGTATTGGAATTTTCCTATGGATCGCTTTAAGCAGTATCCAGCCAATTGGACTTCTTATGAGCGGATATGCATCAAATAATAAATATTCATTATTAGGAGGACTAAGAGCAGCAGCTCAATCAATAAGTTATGAAATACCTTTAGCTTTATCTGTACTAGCTATTGTACTAATGACAAATTCTCTTAGTACTATTGACATTGTCAATCAACAAAGTGGAGCTGGAATCCTAAGTTGGAATATTTGGAGGCAACCAGTTGGTTTTATAGTCTTTTGGATTTGTGCTCTTGCAGAATGCGAAAGACTTCCATTTGACTTACCTGAAGCTGAAGAAGAGTTAGTTGCAGGATACCAAACTGAATATGCAGGAATGAAATTTGCACTGTTCTACCTTGGGAGTTACATTAATTTAATCCTTTCAGCTTTATTAGTATCAATTCTTTATTTAGGAGGATGGGGTTTTCCAATTCCAGTTGAATTAATTGCTAAGTTCCTAAATTTACCCATCAATGCACCCTTTATACAGATTTTCACCGCATCAATAGGAATTGTTATGACTGTATTAAAAGCATATCTTTTAGTTTTCATTGCGATATTATTACGTTGGACAACTCCTAGAGTAAGAATAGATCAACTTTTAGATCTAGGATGGAAGTTTCTTCTTCCAATTTCTCTTGCTAATCTTTTGATAACTGCGGGATTAAAACTTGCTTTTCCGCAATTCTTTGGTGGTTAAATTTAAGTAAAAATACTTAAATTATAAATTAATCCACTAAAATAAAACTACCAAGTGAATTCTTCAAAATGAAAAATTTCCTTCAACAAATAAATAGCTATATCAAAGAAGCATTTAATGCTGGCAAATATTTATATAATGGTTTATCGGTAACTTTTGATCATCTTCGAAGAAGACCTGTTACTGTCCAATATCCGTATGAAAAATTAATACCTTCCGAAAGATATAGAGGAAGGATACATTACGAATTCGATAAATGTATTGCTTGTGAAGTTTGCGTGAGAGTATGTCCCATAAATCTACCAGTAGTTGATTGGGTAATGAATAAAGAAACCAAAAAAAAGGAACTAAGAAATTACTCTATAGATTTTGGAGTTTGTATATTTTGTGGGAATTGTGTTGAATATTGTCCAACTAATTGTCTTTCAATGACCGAAGAATATGAGTTAGCTACTTTTGACAGACACAATCTAAATTTTGATAATGTTGCACTTGGTAGGTTACCTACAAACGTCACAACAGACCCTTCAGTTAAACCTCTAAGAGAACTTGCCTATCTTCCTAAAGGTGTCATGGATCCTCATGAAATCCCAGCCTCAGATAATAGAGTTGGTAAATTACCTGAAGAAGTCTATGATTGGATGAGATCAGAATCTAAAGAAAATAAAGATAAAGTTTCTAATCCAAATAACTAACTTACATTAATTTATGTCTATTGCAGTAACAACTCAAATTATTTGTTTTACAATTTTATCTTTAGTTATCCTTATTGGAGCACTCGGTGTTGTATTGCTAGAAAGTATTGTTTATTCAGCCTTTCTTCTAGGAGGAGTTTTCATGAGTGTGGCAGGATTATATCTTCTTTTAAATGCAAGTTTCGTTGCTGCAGCACAAGTTTTAGTTTATGTAGGTGCGGTTAATGTATTAATAATCTTTGCAATAATGCTAGTCAATAAAAAAGAAGATCTAAAGCCAATAAATGACATTAAATCCAGAAGAATCATATCAACATCAATATGTTTAACACTGCTAAGCCTTTTAATAAGAGTTGACTTGACTAATGTATGGAGCCTATCAAGTCCTCAAAACTCTATAGGAGAAGAATCAACAATCAGAATTGGAGAACATCTATTTAGTGATTATTTACTCCCATTTGAAGTAGCCTCAGTTTTACTTTTAATGGCAATGATTGGAGCTATTGTTTTAGCTAGAAGAGATGTAATGAGCAAGGATATTTCCACTGGATTACCTGTTGATCAAGAGTTAATTGAAAAATCATCAGAACCATTACTTACAAATAAAAATTAACCTTTACCCTTTCTTATGATGAGTTTAGAATCAATTCCTATTCAAGCATTTTTAATAGTATCTTCAGCACTATTCTGTATTGGGATTTGGGGATTATTAAACAGTAGGAATGCAGTAAGAGTTCTTATGAGCATTGAGTTAATGCTCAACGCAGTAAATATAAACTTAATGGCGTTTTCTTCCTATGTTGATAATAATTTAATTCAAGGACAAGTTTTTACAATTTTTGTGATTACAGTTGCTGCCGCAGAAGCAGCAGTTGGATTAGCTATCTTATTATCTCTTTATAGAAATAGGGTGACTGTAGATATGGAAAGTTTTAATTTATTAAAATGGTAAAACCACTACATGAAACTTTCATTAGTGCTTATTTTATATCGTTCAGATAGTTCTATAGCTCAAGAGGCTTCTAAATTCTGTGAAGAAGTCCTTAAAGCTAAAAATATAAAATCAAATAGAATTGAAAGTGATTTTCAAAAAGATGAAATTGAAAAATATCTTTCTAATCCAGAATTGCGACCAAATATTGGCATAGTTCTTGGTGGGGACGGAACCTTCCTAAAATGTGCAAATGCTTTAGCTGATTATGACATTCCTTTATTGAGCATTAATATTGGTGGTAATCTGGGATTCCTTACGCAAGAAAAAGATTTTTTGTTTGACAAATCTTTTATTGAAATCCTTGAGAACGAAGAATATACAATTGACTTTCGTAACAGATTAAATTGTAATGTTTGTATTAACGTGACAAATTCTGAGAAAAAGATAATAAAAAGCTACGATGCCTTAAATGATTTTTATTTTAAATCTGTTGAAGAAGACATTTCCCCTACCAACCAAATACAAATTAAAATAGACAACGAGAAGGTGAATGAATATAAAGGTGATGGATTAATAATATCTACATCTACAGGTTCAACAGCCTACTCAATGGCTGCAGGTGGTCCAATAGTGCATCCTAGTATTGATGCCATGATAATTAACCCTATATGCCCAATGAGCTTGGCAAGTAGACCAATAGTTATACCTAATACAAGTAAGGTAATAATTAAACCTGTAAAAAAAAGTAAAGGGGAAATTAAATTATGGAGAGACGGTTCAAAATGTATGACTATTAAGGAATCTTATTATTGTGAGATCAAAAAAGGGGCATCACCCTGCAAAATAATAAAGTTTAAAAAAAGCACTAATTACTATAAAACCCTCATAAAAAAACTAGATTGGAAAGGTGATTTATCTCAAAAAAATCCAAAAAATTAAATGGCCTTAGAAATAGAAAGAAGATTTCTTATAAAAAATGATAGTTGGAAAGAATTCATAATTAAAAAAACTTATATTGAACAAGGATATTTATCCAACACTCTAGATGGTTGGATTATTAGAGTAAGGGTCTCAAGCAAAGACTCTAAAATTACACTCAAAAAACATATCAAAGGCTTTACCAACTTTGAATTTGAGTACTCCATTCCGCGAAGGGATTCTGAAACAATAATGTCAAATCTTACAAGTATAATTAAAAAAGAAAGATACTTTTTAGAAGTTAATAAAAAATCTTGGATTATAGATTGCTTTAAAGAAAATAATTATCCACTTGAAATTGCAGAAATTGAACTTTCTAATGAAGAAGAAGATTTATTTTTCCCATCTTTCATTTCAAAAGAAATTACTGGGCTGACTCATTACTCCAATTTCAGTCTTGCTAACAATCCTTTTTCAGAGTGGAAAGAAGACTATTTGACAACTTTCAAAATTAACTAGTCAAAGGAGTCGCTCATCATTTATATTTTCTTTATATTCAAGCAAAGTAATTTTTATTTTCTTCAGATGTATGGTCTTTACGACAAAGAAGGAATATTAAGATTTGTTGATTCAGACAAAGATGCTTGTATTGCATATGCTGAACTCTTCGAATTAGGTTCTACAAATTATTGTTTGATGGATTTGGCTAATAGTAAAAAAACAGTAAAGGGTAATACTAAGCTTGATCAGAGTCTGGGAGTGAACAACAATTAAATCCATCCCTACAAATTTTTCCATTGTCCATTGCCCAATTCAAAAGTGCTACTCTGTTTTTAGAACCAGTTTTTGTAAACATATTACTTACATGATTATCAACAGTTCTTTTACTAATGGTTAGTTTTACCGCAATTTCTTGATTTGTAAGCCCATCAGCTACGAGATCAATGATTTCCATCTCTCTTGCTGAGAGACCCATCATGTCAATGTTGTTTACTTCTTCTTCAACCATTTGCATTTAAACAGTTCCTTTTTTATATTAATTAAGTTTAGCAATCTCAGTACACTTGTTAACCAACTAGGAAACAAAAGCAATTGAAATCAAAACTTCAGCAGACTTTAGAAAAAAAATCTAAAGTAATAACGGCAGAGTTAATGCCGCCAAGAGGTGGAGACCCCATAAGATCTCTTAAGATAGCACAACTTTTGAAAGATAAGGTACATGCTGTTAACATTACTGACGGAAGCAGAGCTGTAATGAGAATGTGCAGTTTGGCAATGTCCAAACTATTACTGGAAAATGGAATAGAACCAGTAATGCAAATATCTTGCAGAGATCGTAATAAAATTGCTTTACAATCAGATATTTTGGGAGCAAATGCTTTAGGAATTAGAAACATCTTATGCATCACCGGTGATTCAGTAAAAGCCGGGGATCAACAAAATGCTAAAGCAGTACATGAGTTTGAGTCAGTTAAATTGCTTAAGCAAATTCAGGCTTTCAATAAAGGAATTGATCCTACGCTAGGCGAACTTTCCGATAAAAAAACATTTATTTTCGCAGGTGCCGCAGCTGATCCTAGTTGCAGAAATAAAAAAAGTTTAGAAAATAGAATAAGAAAGAAAAAAGAGGCTGGAGCTGGATTTATACAAACTCAAATGGTTATGGAGAAAAAAAATTTGATAGAATTTTGTGAAAAAATTAGCAATCCTCTTGAAATTCCTGTTATTGCAGGTGTATTCCTATTGAAGTCTTACAAAAACGCTCTATTTATAAACAAATACGTTCCAGGCGCAAGCATTCCTGAAAATATCTTAAATCGTCTTAAAGATGCTAAAGACCCTTTACAGGAAGGTATTAAAATTGCAGCTGAACAAGCTCATGATTTTTTTAATATCTCAAATGGTGTTCATCTAATGGCCGTGAAGGCAGAGCATTTAATTCCTGAGATTATTAAAAAAGCTGATCTTAGTCTGGAATATTAATCAAATCAGTACCTAATAATTCTGCCATAGCTTTCTGCTGAGGCGACGGCTCAGTCAAATCAGATCTTCTTGAATCTGTTATTAACCAATCTAAAGATGCATCTTGCAAATCAAAATGATCTCCATTTTTCCCAACACAATATTTACCAAATACTAACTTATCCATAAGCCGTACACCTTTACCAATTTTTGAATAATCAAAAATAATTGAGTTATCTATAGTTGCCCCCTCGCAAATGCAACAACTAGGTCCAATCATGGAAGGGCCAATAATAGTTGCTCCATCCTCTATCCTAGTCATGCCTCCTATATAAACCGGCCCGGTAATATTAACTTTGTCCCAGTTAGCCGCTACATTCAAACCAGTAAAAACTCCTGGTTTAATTTCCTTACCTGGTATTTGCACTTGTCTTACCTTACCTTGCAATACATTTCTAATAGCACTCCAATAATCAGGAACTTTTCCAATATCTACCCATTCAAAGTCCATTGGTAATGCAAAAAATGGTAAATCCATTTCAACAAGTTTAGGAAAAAGATCAGCTCCAATATCAAATTTCTCAGCTGAAGGTATGTAATTAAAAATTTCGGGTTCGAAAAGATAAATTCCTGTATTTATAGAGTCACTTAAAGCTTGATCAACAGATGGCTTTTCCTGAAAAGCCTTTATCCGCCCATTTTCATCTGAAACTACAACACCATAACTTGATACTTGATCTTTAGTTACCTTCTTTGTTATTAAGCTCGCAATAGCTCCTTTCTGCTTATGTTTTTTAACAGCTTGAGTTAAATCTAAATCAACTAAAGCATCACCACATAAAACAACGAAAGTTTCGTCAAAGAAATTTTGAAAGTCCTGAATTTTTTTTAATCCTCCTGCAGATCCTAAAGCATCACCTATTAATTCCCCATCTTCAATTCTTCCCTCAAAACTATATGCAATTTCTACTCCAAATCTTTGCCCATCCCTAAAATAATTTTCAATTTCTTCAGCAAGATGAGAAACATTTACCATTATTTCCTTAAAGTTATGTTCTCTTAAAAGTTCCAAGAGAAATTCCATAACAGGTTTTTGTAAAATTGGAATCATCGGTTTTGGAATTACATGAGTAATAGGCTGAACACGTGTGCCTTTACCTGCCGCAAGTATCATTGCCTTCATAAATTCAAAACCATTTTCTAAAATTATACGTTATTACTATTAAGCTTCTAAGCAGCCGAGGAAGAGGCATTACTTACCTCAAGATTTTCTATAGGCAACTGAGCTACGCTACCATCAGGTATTATTCTTTTAATTCGAATTGGGCCATATAAGGAATTAATTTGTTTAATTTCAATTTTGTTTTCAGATGATAAAAATAACAAAGCCCAAAAAACACCCAAACGATCTTTATCTAAATCATTTTTTACAACTGTTTGCCATTTCTTAACTAAATATTCAAAATCTATCCATTGTAATGCTTTTTCCCACCCCTCAATAAATTTCCCTAATGCTTTAGTGGTTTCTGGAAGTTTCTCCCGATGTGCTAAAGATTTTACTTGAGAAATTAAAGCCTTATCAGAATATTTTTTATTTATTTTTCTCTTCATGAGCAGAAGATCTTGGGTTTCTATAACTTCTGCTATGGACTCTAACTGACTTACAAGTTCTCCTAATGTTGTTGTACGTTTAAGAATTGGTTGTGCAATTGATCTTCTCCTTAGATATTTTTCAGGATTTTTTGGAATATCAAATTTCTTATCAATCCAATCTTGATCATATAAGTACAATTCTTCTTCAAAATCTGAAGAATTGTCTTTGAAAACATCAGATTCCAAAACCTGAGCCTTTAAATTAACTAGTACGGAAGCCGCAAAAAATGCTTCGCTTGTTTCAGCTAAATCCTTTTGATATGAGCTATGACTATTTGAAGATTGATTAAAAGTATTTGAGTATTGCTCTAAAAAGCTATCAATTACACTTATTACGTCAATATCCCATGGATCAAGTTCACCTTTACCTGCGGCGTCTTGAAGAAACTTAATCAACAACCTAGGGCCTAATTGTTGCTTATCAATAGGATTAAAATAAGATATTTTGAAATAGATAAAAGCTAATCACAAGATATCTTTTAATTTATATAATGCCAAACAATATTGAATTAATTTAAAGAAATTATAGTGTTGGAGCTTTTAGGATTTGACTATTTTTAGTTCCTGAAAAAATATTTGTTTTAACAGCACTTTTAACTGCATTTAAATCTCTATCAACTAAATTATTGATAGATGCAATATAACTTTCAGTCACTAATCTTGGATACAAACCTATTCCAATAATCGGTAAAAGTAAACAAGCGATGATATAAACTTCCCTTGGCTCTGCATCTATAAGTTTTCTTTCTTCAATTAATTTAGGATTTTCTTTACCAAAGAAAATTTCTCTTAACATTGAAAGTAGATAAATAGGAGTAAGTATTACACCGATAGCAGCTAAAGAGGCCATAACTACCCTAAAAGGAAGTGTATACACTTCATCGGTAACGAATCCTGTAAAAACCATTAATTCTGAAACAAATCCACTCATACCAGGTAAAGCCAGGGAAGCCAGAGAGCATGCAGTCCATAGAGCAAACATGATTCTCATTTTTTGTCCTACACCACTCATTTCATCGAGTTTCAGAGTCTTTGTTCTGTCATAGGTAGCACCAACAAGAAAAAATAAACTTGCACCGATTAATCCGTGACTAACCATTTGCAACATAGCCCCACTTGTTCCAAGGCTACTAAAACTCCCTATTCCAATAAGAACGAAACCCATATGACTTATTGAACTGTAGGCAATTTTTCTTTTAAGATTTCTTTGAGCAAAGGAAGTTAACGCAGCATAAATTATATTAACTACCCCTAGAACTATTAATAATGGGGCAAATTGAGCATGCGCAATGGGCAATAATTGTGCATTAAACCTTAAAAGAGCATATCCTCCCATCTTTAATAAAATCCCTGCTAGAAGCATGTGAACAGGAGCTGTAGCCTCTCCATGAGCATCTGGAAGCCATGTGTGAAGAGGTACTATTGGGAGTTTCACTCCAAATGCAATTAATAGCCCCACATAACATAATATTTGGAATTTTTGACCAAAATCTTGAGCTGCCAAGTGAGAAAACTCAAAGTTGGGAATTTCTGTACCATAGAAACCCATTGCTAAAGCTGCTAGAAGAATGAAGATAGAACTGCCAGCTGTATAAATGATGAATTTTGTCGCTGCATATTGTCGATTTTTGCCACCCCATATAGCCAGTAATAAATATACGGGTATCAATTCAAGTTCCCAAGTTAGAAAGAATAAAAGCATATCTTGTACGGCGAAAACAGCGATTTGTCCACCATCCATAACTAATATTAAGAAGAAAAATAACTTTGGTTTGAACTTTACTGGCCATGCAGCAAGAACTGCTAAAGCAGTGATAAAACTAGTTAATAATATTAACGGCATAGACATACCATCAGCACCAACAGACCAAGTAAGACCTAAATCAGGAAGCCAACTAATATTTTCTTGCAGTTGAACATTTTCATTATTAATATCAAAGCCATTTATATATGAACCTACAGTTATTAAAAAAGTTATTAATGCAATAGACAATGCAAACCATCTCACTTCTTTGCCATCCCCTTTATCAGGGAAAAAAGGTATCACAAATGCACTACCAATTGGGAATAAAATTGAGGCAGATAACCAAGGAAAATTAGATAATCCAGCTCCCAAAGTTCCCAAAAGTTGAGTCGCAAAATGTGTAAAAAAATAAGTACTCAATTGAATAAGAAATTTATCTTAAATAAAGTCTAGAAATTTTCTGGATTTTTTCACCCCTATGGACAGTGAAGACACACAATTGTAATTAAGATACTTGAGGAGATTGAAACCCAAATATGGCAACTAGAAGAATTACTCCTCCAAAAACAATGAGAGCATAAAATTGAGCCCTGCCGGTCTCAAAATATTTTAAACCTTCTCCACTACCTAAAGTTACAAGTCCAGTAAGATTTACGACTCCGTCAACAACCTTAGAATCAACTTCTAAAACTTCTTTAGCAAGTTTTCTAGTTCCCTTAACAAAAAGTTTTTCGTTAATATCATCTAGATACCATTTATTAGATAAAAATTGGTTTATATTAGGAAACTTTTCGGCAAATAAAACTGACAAATTAATTTTTTTCACAAAATATGCCTGATAAGCAATAAAGATTCCAGCTGATGCAATAACTACTGAAGCTATTGCTAAAGGCAAAAATTCTTTTAATTCGAAGGCTTTTGCAGCAGTCTCTGCTTCTTCAGGATCTAATAAATTTGCAATTTTACTATCCCATGGAAGTCCCATAAAGCCAATAATTAGAGAGGGCACAGCTAAAAATACCAAGGGAAATGTCATGGACCAGGGCGACTCATGAATAGAGCCATGTTCTTCATGCTCTTCTTCATTTTCTTCATCTAAGTCCGATTTAGAAGCTATTAAAAGCTCTTTTTGCAATTCCTTATTCTCCCCTCTGAAATCTCCTTCAAATGTCAAGAAATAAAGCCTAAACATATAAAAAGCAGTCATTCCAGCTGTTAGAAGTCCTATAAACCAAAAAGCTGGAAATGATATAAATGCATTTCCTAGAATCTCGTCTTTACTCCAAAAACCTGCCAATGGTGGTATTCCACTAATTGCTATACAACCTATTAAAAACGTTGTTGATGTATAGGGCATTTTTTTTCTTAGACCACCCATCAATCTCATATCTTGAGCTAATACAGGCTGATGTCCAACTACTTCTTCCATAGCATGTATTACTGAACCAGATCCCAAAAATAGCATTGCTTTAAAGCAAGCATGAGTAACTAAATGAAAAATTCCTGCTACTGGTGCTCCGCAACCCATTGCGAGCATCATATAACCAAGCTGAGAAACTGTGCTGTATGCTAAACCTTTTTTTAAATCCATTTGGGTCAAAGCTATAGAGGCCCCTAAAAAACAAGTAATGGTCCCAACTAACGCAATAATGAACTGGATAGAGGGAAATAATGAATACAAAGGTTGTAGTCTTGCTACAAGAAATATTCCTGCTGCAACCATTGTTGCAGCATGGATAAGTGCAGAAATAGGTGTCGGGCCTTCCATCGCATCAGGCAACCATACATGAAGAGGAAACTGAGCAGATTTTGCCATTGGCCCTAAAAAGACTAAAAAACATAGTAGTAAAGCAGCCCAAATTGGTATTGAATTGTCAGATATTGACGCAGAAATTCCAGTAGCTATTTCATTAAAGTCAAAACTATTTGTTGCCCAAAATAGACCAAGAATTCCTAGTAATAAGCCAAAGTCTCCCACTCTATTAACAACAAATGCTTTTTGTGCAGCGTGTGCGGCGCCATCTCTGTCGTACCAAAAACCAACTAATAAGTAAGAACACATTCCAACTAATTCCCAAAAAACGTAAATTTCTAATAAATTAGGACTAACTATTAATCCCATCATTGAACTACTAAATAACGCTAAATATGTAAAAAATCTGACATAACCCTTGTCATGCGCCATATAACCATGAGAGTAAATCATGACAAGCAAGGTTATTGTAGTGACTAAAGCAAGCATTACACTCCCCAAAGGATCAAGGATGAAACCCATTGGAATTGTAAAATCCCCAGCGTTGGCCCATACAAATAATTTTTCTACTGATTGATAACCATTCACTTGTTCAATCAGAGCTTTATAACTAATTACCGCAGAAATTCCCACGAAAGAAATCAGACCTAAAGAAACAATTTCTCTTGAATTATTAATTTTCTTATTGATACTTATTAGTCCTAAACCAGAAAGCACCGCTCCAACAAGTGGGAAAACAGGAATCAACCAGGCAATTTCTGAAGCTTGAGGCATTTTTTAAAAAACTTATATCTTGATTTTAAACTGTCAATTGAAAAATTCAGACAAAAATGATGAATTAAATGTTTTAACAGCAATATTTATATACTGATGAGACCACCAAAGTACAACTATTGCAATTAATATACCAAGTTGAGATATCCTAAAAAATTCTTTAATCTTAAATTCTTGCCTTCCTTCAAGTATTGCCATAAAGGGGATTATTGAAGTATTTTTTTTAAACTTTTCAAATTCTTCTCCAAATCTATTTGATAATCTCTTATCCCCATGCCAGATTGCGAAAAGATGATGCAAAATTAAGCCAATAGAAGTTATTAATGTGAATGATGTCCCAATCCATAAAGTATGAGCAAAACACCAAATTATCTGACCAAATGCTTGGGGATGTCTTGTGATTCTCATTATCCCAGTCCCATAAATTCGAACTCTAGGTTTTAGAACCGATGGAATTTCTAGCAAATTGTAAGTAGCGGGATATAAAAATAAAAAACTTATTGCAGTTAAGAACCAAACCATCATAAAAACGAAATTATTACCCTGTAGGTTCCATAATCTGATTCCGTCATATCTATGAGCTAAAAAATAACTAATCAAGATAATTGCAGATGGCAAACTAAAAAAAACAAAACATAACCGCCATAACCTCGGACCCATTATAGATTCCGCTTTGACTCTTAAAGCAGCTCCACCACTATGAATTACCGCAAAAATGAAAATCAAGAGTAAGATTATTAGAGAAGTTTTATGAGTCTCCATATAATTAAATTATTCAAATAATTTTTTTTCTTAACAAGAATGCTTCTAAGTATTAGAATTATAAGTAATTGTAGGCATAATAGATGCCAGAATTACCATTTACACTTGACCAATTAAGAATATTAAAGGCTATAGCAGCTCAAGGAAGTTTTAAAAAAGCTGCAGACCTTTTATATGTAACCCAACCTGCCGTAAGTTTACAAATACAAAATCTAGAAAAACAACTTGAAATCACAATTTTCGACAGAGGAGGTAGGAAGGCTCTTTTGACTGAAGCAGGGAGACTATTGCTTGAATATTGCGAACGAATTTTGAATCAATGCGACGAAGCTTGCAAAGCTATTGAAGATTTAAATAGCCTGAGAGGTGGAACCCTTGTCATTGGAGCAAGCCAAACAACAGGAACCTATTTAATGCCGAGAATGATAGGACTATTTAGACAAAAATACCCTGAAGTATCCGTTCAACTTCAAGTTCATAGTACTAGAAGAACTGGTTGGAGTGTCGCCAATGGACAAATTGACTTAGCCATTATTGGCGGACAATTACCTGGAGATTTAGAAAATTTGCTACAAGTAATTCCATATGCCACAGATGAATTAGCACTAGTTTTACCCTCAAAACACCCACTTTCGATCAAAGAAGGGCTTTTAAAAGAAGACTTATACAAATTAAATTTTGTAACATTAGACTCTCAATCTACAACAAGAAAAGTTGTTGACAAACTACTTAAAGATTCCGGGCTTGATATTCAAAGATTAAAAATTGAGATGGAACTTAACTCTCTTGAAGCAATTAAGAATGCAGTTCAATCAGGTTTAGGAGCTTCTTTTTTGCCTGTGGTTTCTATTGAAAGAGAATTATCGGCTGGAACAATCCACAAAGCATTCGTTGCTGACTTAGAGGTCAAAAGAGAACTTAAATTAATTACTAATCCTTCAAGATATACATCTAAAGCATCAGAAGTCTTCAAGAAAAACATTTTGCCACAATTTGCTAGTTTAGAAAGCCCTTTGAAGCATATATAATTTTGATCAAAACTGAATTGCTTCTTTATTAATACCTACTCCTCCATCTTCGGCTTGTCCATCGCCTTTGATTATAAATTTATTTTCATTTACATCAGTTTGATAAACGCACTTAACTATTGGCTTGTCTCTTATGGATCCAATATAAGCAAAAGTATTCATCCTTTGCTTACATTCTCTTACATCTTCATTACTAATTGCGCCCTGTTTTTGTAAAACTGTCCAATTCTCTCTTCTAATCACACAACCAGGCTGAAGAGCTGGTTGTGTTACAAAACTAGTGGATGGATTCAAAGTTGTATACATTTCAACGTCAATTACAAAAGCACTAGCTCCCCATTGTCTGCAAAATTCAGGGTCTGGAACAGCCATATCTAATTGTTGCTGACTAGCTATGTTTCCCTGTCCACCATCTGTTGTACTTGTAATAGCGCTCCCAATACCAACTCCTAAAATCAGTACTCCAGCAAGCACGGCAATGGTTCCTGTACTGAAGTTGATCTTTTGTTCAGAAGAAGCAGGTAATCTACCATTTCTCTGGCCATACGAATCCATTTCTCTTGAATTTGGAGGGTAATAACTTCTATTTGAGCCTCTCCTTGGCCTTCTATTTGAGGATGATCTATTCACAGCACTTCATTCGTCTTTGGCAACCCCATTGAATAATTCATAACTCTACAATCAGGGTTATAACTAAGCTGACCATTTTGAAGCAGAAATTTGATTAAACCTTCGATTTCTGAACCTATTTTTCGAAGTTCATAATCATCTAAATCATTTCCTGCCCTCTCTTTAATTAACTCATTGAATTTTTCATTTATTTTGTTTAGAGAGTCTTCGTTCCAAATAAATTCGTTATCGGGATCCAAGTCAAGAGTTAATTTGTTTGGATGAAATTGTAATTCCTTATCAACTACTTCAGCAGTAAAAATTCTTACGTGTCTAGTAGTCGATTTTAAAAGCATTTTTTCCATAATTTTGAGAAATAATCAACGAAAAAAACTATTATGTTCTAACTTTAATGTAGCTTATTAGTAAGTGTTAATTTATTTCTTGATTTAATAATGCGTGTTGTAATTGCTGGTGCTGGTTTAGCGGGTCTTTCCTGTGCAAAATATTTAGTTGATAAAGGACACATTCCCATTGTACTGGAAGCGAGAGATGTTCTAGGGGGCAAAGTTGCCGCATGGAAAGATGAAGATGGAGATTGGTATGAAACTGGTTTGCATATATTTTTTGGAGCCTACCCTAATATGTTACAACTTTTCAAGGAATTAGATATTGAAGAAAGACTGCAATGGAAAAGTCATTCAATGATTTTTAATCAGCCATCAGAGCCTGGAACTTATAGTAGATTTGACTTTCCAGATATACCTGCTCCTATAAATGGAGTTTCAGCAATACTTAGAAACAACGATATGCTTTCATGGAACGAAAAAATCCTGTTTGGATTAGGTTTAGTGCCTGCAATGTTGAGAGGCCAAAAGTACCTAGAAAAATGTGATACGAAATCATGGACTGATTGGCTAAAAGAACACAATATCCCAGAAAGAGTTAACGATGAAGTTTTCATAGCAATGAGTAAAGCTTTAAATTTCATTGGGCCGGATGAAATATCATCTACAGTCTTATTAACTGCATTAAACAGATTTTTGCAAGAAAAAAATGGTTCCAAAATGGCATTCCTTGATGGAGCTCCTCCAGAAAGACTTTGCCAACCAATGGTTGATTATATTACTGCTCGTGGCGGAGAAGTTCATATGAACAGTCCATTGAGGCAAATCAATCTTAATGAAGACAGCACTGTTAAAAGCTTTACAATTGCCTCCTTAGATAACAATGAAAAGAAAGAACTAATTGCCGATGCTTATGTAAGTGCAATGCCTGTAGATCTCTTTAAATTAATGATCCCTAAACAATGGAAAGGTTTAGATGCTTTTTCTAAATTAGATGGCTTAAATGGTGTGCCAGTCATTAATATTCATTTGTGGTTTGACAAAAAATTAACAGACATTGACCATCTACTATTTAGCAGATCTCCACTGCTTAGTGTTTATGCAGATATGAGTATTACATGCAAAGAATACGAAGATCCAAATAGATCAATGCTTGAATTAGTTTTCGCACCAGCTAAAGATTGGATAAATAGAAGTGATCAAGACATTGTTGATGCAACTATGGAAGAACTGAAAAAATTATTCCCATCACATTTCATGGGTGACGATAAGACAAAATTAAGAAAATATAAAGTAGTTAAAACTCCAAGATCTGTCTACAAGGCAGTTCCTGGATGCCAAGATTTCAGACCTAGCCAAAAATCTCCCATAAAAAACTTTTTCTTAGCTGGAGATTATACAATGCAAAAATATTTAGCATCTATGGAAGGAGCTGTTTTAAGTGGTAAATTATGCGCGGAATCAATCAATAATGAGAATTCCAAAACCCCTCAAAATGTTTCTTAAGAACATTTACAAAATTCTTAAATACAGCTAAAAATTCTTGAAAAATTCAATTTCTCAACTAGATCAAGCATATGAGATATGCCGAAAAGAAACTCAAGAATGGGCTAAAACCTTTTACTTGGGAACTCTTCTGCTACCACAAGAAAAGAGAAAAGCTATTTGGGCTATCTATGTTTGGTGTAGAAGAACAGATGAAATAATGGATAGCGTAGAAGCCTCAACTAAGTCGCAAGATGAGCTTTCAGACAATCTAGATGAATGGGAAGAAAATACTAAAAATATATTTAAGGGTAATATTAAATCTGAATTAGACTCTGTTCTATCAGATACCATTGAGAAATATCCACAAAGCATTCAACCTTATCTAGACATGATAGATGGCCAGAGAATGGATCTTAATAAATTTAGATATAAAGACTTTAATGAATTAAAACTCTATTGTTATAGAGTCGCAGGTACTGTTGGTTTAATGACTCAGAATGTAATGGGGATTGATAGCGCGTATACATCAGCCCCATGGAGTGCTGTACCTGACCCGTCTGAAGCAGCTATAGCTTTAGGAATAGCGAATCAATTAACAAATATATTAAGGGATGTGGGAGAAGATAGGCACAGAGGAAGAATTTATATCCCGCAAGCGGACATTGAAAAATTTAATTATTCTGAAGAAGAACTCTTACAAGGAAAAATAAACAATCAGTGGAAAGCACTGATGAACTTTCAATTAACAAGAGCTCGCGAATGGTTCCAAAAGTCTGAAGATGGTATTAAGTGGCTATCTTCTGACGCAAGGTGGCCAGTATGGACGTCATTACGTCTTTATAGAGGAATATTAGATTCTATTGAAAGATTAGATTATGATGTTTTTAATAATAGGGCTTTTGTAAAAAATTCAGTAAAAGCTCTAGAGATTCCAATATCTTTTTTAATTTCTCGAATTAAATAACTAAGCAGGTGTCTTTTGATTAGCCAACAAATCTTTTAATTTAGATAGTTCACCAGCCCATCTTGGATCAGGAGCTTCCAAGTTAGGAGCATCACTATGAACAATTTTTTTAAAGTCTTTCCTCTTCTTATTCTTGTTAAATTTTTCGCTATTTCTTTTGTTTGAAGCAGAATCTTTCTTTTCTGATAGCTCTACTCTCAATTTAGAACCATTAAATTCAAAACCATTTAATTTTTGAATTAATAAATTAGCATTGTCTTCATTATTAGTTGTCGCAAAACCAAACCCTCTACATTCTTTCGTTTCCTTGTCTAAAACTGCTTTAAATCTTATGGAATCAGATATTGATTTTAAAAGATTATCAAATTCTTTTGGATTAAATCCTTGTGGTAAGTTGCCAATGTAAATACGAATACTCATAAATTTTTAAAAATAATTTTGAAGTCTGAACTCCTAAACAAAACTAAGCTATGTGTATTTAATCACATTTTGGCGCATTTTGTTCAATCCATAGCTTTGCTTTATAAATAGCTTCATCAAAATTATTCAATCTCTCATATGCAAGCTCCTTTGAAAGATACTGTAAAAGCTCTCCTAATATAGGCCCATCCTCTATTTTCAAATTTTTTTTAATTACATCACCATTAAGTAAATTTGAGGGATGAAATAATTTATCTTCCTTGTTACGCCATCTTTTCATCCAATCAAAGCGCAAATTGTTAGGTAAATAAAAAATAAAAGATGGAAGAAACAGTTCTAATTCTTGATGTAATTTAAATCTATCTAATTCATTTAACTGAGAGATATTTTTGTTATTCACAAAATAGTGCCATTTTCTCAATAACTTAATATTTGAAATTTCAGCTTTACTGCATTGAAGCTTCTCTAAAGATACAATATCCAAAATTTGGGCAATATAAAACAATGGTAAAAATTTCTCTTTTTCTTCTTGATTGAGTTCCGAATAACTAATTTTCTCTAAATCAACAAAAAAAGAATCTTGATATAAATCATCAGAACCAAATATATTAATTTTTTTCAACATCATTACCGCATCACGAGCATTTGCTCCATTTACTATTTTCTGTATTTCATAATTAATCCTCTCTTTAGCAACAAGATATAATTTCTCTTTATTGTTTTTTATAAAAGTAATTAAATTAAAATCAATTTTAAAATTCAATTCTGAAACGAATCGAAAGCATCTTAATATTCGTAAAGGATCATTTAGTAAATTGTTTTCAGAATGAGTTCTAAGCAAAGAAATCTCTAGATCTTTAAGACCATTTAGTGGATCAAACAGACACTTCTTATCAAATAAAAAAGCAATAGAATTAATTGAAAAGTCTCTAGAACATAAATCTCCTTCTATCGTAGCTGAAACCTGATTAGCAATATCAATATCAATATGATCAAGAAAAATTCTTCCTACTTCTCTTTTTTCATCTAAAATTATAAATTTTGATCCAATATTGTCTGCAATCTTTTTACCAATTTCAATTGCATTTAAAGGTACCACAATATCAAAATCTACCTTTTCAATTTCTCTTCCCAAAATAATATCTCTTATGTAACCACCAACCAAATATGATCCTTTAGGTAAAAAACCTAATATTAAATCCAAATTATGAAGTTTTATACTTTTTTCTAATTCATCAATTATTAGTGTATGATCTTTGAGAATGCTACTTTTCATTTTATTTATTAATTATGTGCATTTGCATCAACTGTAAGTGGGTTGATAGATGTATCACATATCATGATGTTGAGAAAAATCATGGTGTTGATCATATTTGTGATCTACCTGATTTTAAAGCAAAAAAACCATTCATTCATGTCAATATAGTTAAAGATAATAATGGTGATTATAAAACTGATTGGGATGTTCAATCTTGTGAAAGTTTTGAAAATGAATTTGGTAAATGGTCAAAGTGTAATCCAGGTATGGAATTACCTGTTTAAAGGTAATAGATGACAAATAAACTCAAACAAAGAGAAAATTACCCTGCATTAGTGATTCATAGCACAGACAATTCTTTTGGCTTTGGGTATAGAAAAAACAATAACCTTGAATCTGATGAATTATTTATCAAAAAATTTGATAATGACCTTTGCAACAACTTAATTAATGATCTGAACAAATTCATTTCCAAAGAAAATTTACAAAAAATAAATAAGTTATCTGTCTGCATAGGGCCAGCAAATTTTAATGCTTCACGACTAATTGTAGTTTTAGCAAGAACTATCTCACAACAAATAAATTGTCCCCTAGACGGTTTTAGTTCATTTGAAATAATTGCAAAAAGAATTGCATCAAAAAATAATATCTTTACAAACAAAAAATCATTCTGGATTTACAAAAAATTAAAACGGAAGGGTTTTATTGTAGGGAAATATGAAATTTGTCATAACGAAAAAAACTCCTCGGATCTAGTCATTCGAGAAACAGTTTTGCCAAAATTTGTCAAAGAACTTGAGAGTAAAAAACTTTCTTTTGAGGCTACTTATGATGATAAAGAAGATTTAAAAGAACTATTAGATTTATCAAATAAAAATTTATTAAATTCAAATGTAAATTCTTGGAGAAAAGTTTTGCCTCTTTACCCTATTTCTCCAATTAACTAAATTTCATCCAATCAAATTATTAATATTATCTTGAAGGTGCATTGTTACAGAATTCAGATCATCTCTTGATGAACTTTGTGGAGGTTGAACAGGTTTTCCCACTTTAATAACTATTTTTGAAAATAAAGGAATGAAGAATTTAAATCTTATTAGTCTATGTGAATTAACTATTGCAACAGGCAATAATAATTTTTGATTTTTAAAGGCTAATAATGCTGCACCTTGTTTGGGCTTATTCACTCGACCATTTTTTTGACGAGTGCCATCAATAAAAATTCCAATACAATTATCATCTGATAATTTTTTACATGCTGTTTTAATTGTATTTTTATCAGCAATACCTCTTTTTACAGGATACGCTCCACAAGCCTTGATAATAAAGCCGATAAAAGGAATTTTAAAAAGCTCTGCCTTGGCCATAAAAGATATATTACGTCCAAGGGCATGGCCTAACAAAGGAGGGTCAAATAAAGAACCATGATTAGAGACCATGATAAAGGAATCTTTTTTCGGGATATTTTCTCTACCTATTAATTGACCTTTAAATAAAAATTTATAAATAGGAAATACAAAAAGCGTGCTAACTAATTCATAGATTAATTTTTGTATATTATCATTTTTCATACAAATTAATAAGATATTTGATCTGAAGATGAAACTTGAGAAATTTTTACATCTTTAAGATGTCTTTTTCCTAAACCGCTTAATACATTAGAAGGGCCAATTTCAACAATATGTAGATCACTATCTTTTGCCATTAAATCCATAGTTTCGCGCCACCTCACTCCATTACACATTTGATTTTCTAATCTAATTTTAAGCTCGTTTGGATCACTACAAAGAGAAGGTTCATAATTGCTTATGACAGGGAAAGAGGGATTGTTAAATTTAATCTGTTTTAAATACTCAGAAAATTTTGATGAAGGTTCATTCATGAATGGTGAATGAAATGCACCTGAAACATTTAATTTCAAGAATCTTTTACAAGTAATTTCTCTCGATAAATTATCTAATGCTTCAGTAGATCCTGATAAGACAACTTGGGAAGAGCTATTGTCATTAGCAATTACAATATCATCAATTTTTTGTACTAATAGATCAAGTTGATTTCTATCAAAACCAATTACTGCTGCCATAGATCCTTTCCCAGCATTTACCATTAATTGAGACCTTTCTTTGATTAGAGAAACACAATCTTCGAATGGAAAAACATCCGCACAATATAGTGCAGTTATTTCGCCCAGACTATGGCCAGCAACATAAGTTGGTTTAAATCCATTTTCCTTTAATGCATCTAATAAAATTGATTCAACTAAAAAAAGACAAATTTGTGTATTTCTTGTGTTATTTAAATCAATAAGAGGATTTGTTGATTCAGTATTTAACTCACAAATTTCAAATAAATTCCTCTCAAATATTTCAGATGCATAACTAAACCTCTCTTTTGTGTTGGGCAAATTTTCAATTTGTTTTGCCATTCCAATTTTTTGCGAACCCTGTCCAGGGAATACCCATGCAACTGTCATAATGCTCCTTTTTTTTTAACCCCATTTAATGAGGGCTGCACCCCAACTTAACCCAGCACCAAAACCACTTGTTGCAATAATATCATTTTGTTTAATTCTATTGTCTCTAATAGCCTCATCCATCACAAGTGGAATTGTTGCTGCTGAAGTGTTACCGTATTTTTCTAAATTGCTAAGAATTTTTTCTCCAGGAATTTTTAACCTTTCTCCTACAGAATCCAATATCCTTTGATTAGCTTGATGCAATACAAGCCAATCAACTTCATCGGAAGCATAATTCATTTTTTTGAACAACTTTTCAAGAATTATCGGAACTTCTCTCACTGCAAATTTATACACTTCCTGCCCATTCATCTGAATTGGAGAAAAAGCTCCACTTGAGAAATCAATATTATCAATTATTGAATCCTTATTATTTTTTGATGGGAGATTAAGAAAAGAACCCCTTTCTCCATCAGTTTTCATATCAAAACCAATTAAATTATCATATTGATTAGTGGCTTCAATTGCTAATGCACCTGCACCATCTCCAAAGAGAATACAACTTCTTCTATCATTCCAGTCAACAAAGCTTGATAGTTGATCTGCTCCTATAACAATAGCTCTTTTAAAACTACCCCCTTTTAAAAATTGTGAGGCTGTAATTAAGGCAAATAAGAAACCACTACATGCCGCAGTTAAATCGAAAGCCACAGCATTAGCTGCCCCTAATTTAGCTTGAATGGATGGCGCTGATCCAAATAAATCATGCGGAGTAGAAGTAGCTAAAACAATCAAATCAATCGTTTTAATATCCCAATTAGCCGTTTCTATAGCAGTTAGAGCCGCCTTATAGCCCATCTCAGTAACATTATCTCCTAAGTTAGAGATTCTTCTCTCAGAAATGCCCGTTCTAGATTTTATCCATTCATTGCTTGTATCAACCTTTTGACTAATTTTTTGATTAGTCAGAATTTGATCAGGTACATAACTTCCGCTCCCCTTGAATGATACTCCAATCTGATTAAAATTTATTCCTTCCAAAAGAGTTTTTTAGTTACTTATATTAGTCAAACATAAATTTGACTCAATATGTTTTATGAATTTAAAACTTGAAGCTTTTGAAGTTGATTTAAATTGTCCATAACACCATGATTCACTGCGGAGTGAGCCAAGCGAAGAGCACTAACTACTGATAAAGATTTGCTACTTCCATGACCAATAACGCAAATTCCATTCACCCCAAGTAATAAAGCTCCTCCATGTTCGGCATGATCTAACCTTTTCTTAATTCTGAGTAGATTACTTTTTAAAAAAGCTGAACCAACTTTCCCCCGCCTTCCACGTGGCAGCTCAGATCTCAAAATATCTAATAAAACCCCTCCCACAGATTCAAGAAATTTCAATAATATATTTCCAGTAAATCCATCACAGACTACTACGTCGAAACTACCTGATAATACATCTCGCCCTTCACAATTACCTCCAAAATGAAAACTTTTTTCAGAAGATAATAATTCAAATGTTTTTAGGGATAAATCATTACCTTTGCATTCTTCTTCTCCAATATTTAAAAGGCCAATTCTTGGTTTTTTTACTTGTAAGACATCTTTTGCATAAATGTTACCTAGAAGAGCAAATTGATGCAGATAAGATGGCTTACAATCAGTATTTGCACCAACATCTAAAACTAATACCGGGCGAGTTTGATCCCTTGTTGGAAATAATGCTCCTATAGCTGGTCTATCAATTCCTTTCAATCTTCCAATTCTAAATATGGCAGAAGCCATCATGGCTCCTGAATTACCAGCTGAGTAGACAGCTTCAGCTTTATTATTTCTCACTAAATCCATCGCAACGTTTATACTTGCATTTTTCCTTTTTCTAACTGCAGTAGCTTCTTCATTCATCCCAATAGGCTCTCCACTATCAATTAATTCAAGACGATTATTATCAATTTCATTTCCTAATATTTCTGCTAAACCAGTTTTTTCTGCTGCATCTTTAACTTTTTCAATTTTACCGACAAACTTTATATTTATTGGAAATCTACTTATTGCTTCGAGGCAACCCTCAAGAATTGGACCAGGAGCATAATCTCCACCCATACCATCAACTGCGATCCAAATTCTTTTAGATTGAGATTCCTCTACCCTATCTAAAATATTATCATTATTTTGTAATCTTTTTAATGGGTCAAAAACTAATGGCTGTAATGTATTTTTAGCTATTGAACTAGCATTTGAAACAACACTGCTGGCAGTATTCACAACAGATTCAGCGCTTGAAACTACATTACCTGCAACATTACTCGCCACATTACTAGCTGTGCTCACAACAGAACCAGCACCAGAAACTACATTACCCGCAACATTACTAGCCGTCACCGCAGAACTAGCAGCAGTATCTACTATTGAAGTTACAGCAGAGTTTCTTTTGTACCAAATAACTAATCTTCTGATAGCTCTGGGCTTATTAATTTTTTGCACACTTTCTTTGCCCATTTATTTACCATCAAAAGGAGCAATATCTACAATCCTTTGAAAAAGATATCCTGTGCCCCTCGCTGTTAATATCAATTCAGGATTTGCGGGATCA
Source organism: Prochlorococcus marinus XMU1406 (assembly GCF_017696055.1). Taxonomy (NCBI): domain Bacteria; kingdom Bacillati; phylum Cyanobacteriota; class Cyanophyceae; order Synechococcales; family Prochlorococcaceae; genus Prochlorococcus; species Prochlorococcus marinus. The sequence goes on along the minus strand of NZ_JAAORG010000001.1, from coordinate 137,349 downwards.
GCCTCCAGTTTTGATCTTAATCTTGATATATGAACATCCACTACTCTTGTATCAACGTGTCTCTCAGGTGTATATCCCCAAACTTCTTTCAAAATCTCTCCTCTACTAAATGGCTCTCCTGACCTACTTACCAAAAGCTCTAAAAGACTAAATTCCATTCCAGTTAACCTAATTCTCTCATCACTTTTAAAAACTTGTCTTCGATTTGTATCAATTTTTATATCTGTAACCAAAATCAATCCTGAATTAGGCATTCCAGGGATTTGTTCTTTATCGATTCTTCTCAGAACACACCTAATCCTAGCTTCTAACTCCTTTGGGCTAAATGGTTTTACGACGTAATCATCAGCCCCTAATTCTAAACCTGTTATCCTATCTGCAACATCTCCTAATGCAGTTAACATAACAATTGGAACATCAGAATCTTTCCTTAATTCTTGACACACTCCATAGCCATCTAATTTTGGCATCATAACGTCAAGCACGACTAAATCAGGGTCATAATCTTTAAATAACTTTAGTGCTTCTTTACCATCACTTGCAGTTACGACTTTGTAGCCAATCATGGAGAGGCGCGTCTCCAGAATTCTTCTAATACTTGCCTCGTCATCTGCGACAAGAATTGTTTCTTTAGTTTGACTAGATAGAGCCATTTGTTTCTATTAGCTAATCAGTAAGAGAATTAATTATTATCCTAATCTAACTTGTAGAGGGGCAATATCCCAAACATTCTAGTTCTAATACTTTATTCAAAAACTAAATGTCTAGCAAATTATCGACTTTTATTTGTCAAAATTGCGGAACTGAAACTTCTCAATACTTTGGGAAATGCCTTAACTGCAACTCATGGAATTCGATTGTAGAAGAAATTAAAAGCAAGAGATCTAGACATCAAAATATTAAAAATAATAAGAAATCTATCTCTTTTAATGAAATTTCATCAAAAAAAATATCAAGATTTACAAGTGGTTTTAGAGAATTTGATCGAGTTCTTGGAGGTGGAATAGTACCTGGATCTGTTGTCTTACTTGGAGGAGAACCAGGTATAGGTAAAAGCACAATAGTTCTTCAATCAGCAGGAAAAATATCTCTAAATGAGAAAGTTTTATACATAACTGCAGAAGAATCCCTAGAACAAGTAAAAATTAGATGGGAAAGATTAAATCAAAACAGTATTGATTTAAAAATTTTTGCAGAAACAAATTTATCCCTAATTATTGAAGAGATCAAAAGTGTAAATCCAAGTTTCGCAATTATTGATAGTATTCAAGCCATCCACAATCATGAAATGGAAAGTTCGCCAGGATCGGTTTCTCAAGTTAGAGCATGTTCGTCTGAGTTGCAAAATCTAGCCAAAGACAATAATATTGCGCTTCTAATAATTGGTCATGTAACCAAGGATGGTGCGTTAGCTGGCCCTAAAACTCTTGAGCATTTAGTTGATACAGTAATAAACTTTGAAGGAGATAATATTTCATCTCATAGATTACTAAGAAGTATAAAAAATCGATTTGGATCGACCTTTGAAATTGGAATTTTTGAAATGCTTGAAGAAGGTTTAAGAGAGATAAAAAACCCAAGTTCAATTTTTACAAATAAAGAAAATATTTCAGGTGTAACAACTACGATTACAAATGAAGGCACTCGACCATTAGCAGTTGATATACAAGCACTGGTAAATAAAACTTTCTACAGTAATCCAAGACGAACTACAACTGGAATTAGCATAAATAGGTTGCATCAAATTCTTGCTGTTATTGAAAAACACGTGGGGATAAAATTATCTGAATTTGATTGTTATATTGCTACTGGTGGAGGTTTTGAGATTAATGATCCCTCATCTGACTTAGGTGTAGCAATATCAATTTTATCAAGCTTGAAAAATATTCCTGCTTTAGCTAGTACCTCATTTATTGGGGAATTGGGTTTGAGCGGTCAAGTTAGAAAATCGAATAACCTTCGAACAAAGATTGAAGAAGCAGTAAGATTAGGTATCAAGAATATCATAGTCCCAAAACTAGAGGAGGAACTAAATAATAATTTTCAAAATTTAATAAATATCAAAGAGATATCCAATATTAAAGAAGCAGTTGATTATTCTTTTTCAAAATAAAAAATCAAAGGTACATATCAATTGAGCTTCTGCCCGAGTTTTTCAACCAATTCTCAATATCTAGATACCCACCTGGATATAGTCTCACCGCTTTAGACCAGACTTCAGCAGCTTTATCAAACCAAATATCTCTCTGATCTAAATCACCATTTTGCTCAGCATATCTTCCCCTTTTTTCATAAATTAAACCGATATTTTTTAAGCATGATGGCTGTTTGGGATTTTCTAGTAATGCTTTTTCATAAGTTTCAATAGATAAATCCTCTTCACCGTTACTCATATATATAATTGCCATGTTTTTTAGAGTCTCACCCCTATCAATTTTATTTTCTTCAAGAAGTAAACTCTCTTTGTAATACTCTAATGCTTCCGAATAATCCCCATTATTTTGTGCAGCTAAGCCATCTCTATAATAAATATATGCCTTTTTTTCTTTCTCAGCGATAGGCATTATTTTTACAATAGATTCAGCAATTACAGTAAAAGCTTTATCAATAAAATTGTCTCTGTTTTGATTACTAGGCACTGCTCTAAATTTAATAAAATTAATATAGTAATTTAAAAAATAACTATTTAAAAAGTCTATTACATTTATTATTATAGTTAAAATAAAGTTAAGCATTAATATGCTTTTATCGTGAAAAATATGGAGAGCATTCAATTAAACGTCACAGGAATGAAATGCGGCGGTTGTGTTAGTACTGTTGAAAAAATATTGAATAATTCTGAGGGTATTGAAAATGTTTCTGTTAACTTGCTTACTGAAAGTGCATATTTTGAAATTACCAAGAAACATATAGAAATAGAAACAGTTCTCGAAAATCTAAAAGAAAATGGTTTCCCATCAAAGATTTACATAAATGATTTTTCAAAAAAAATAAATAAAGCAGAATTAAAAAAAAAAAAGAAGTGGAATAATCAATGGAAAAAACTAACTTTTGCCCTATTACTTTTATTATTTTCAGGTTTAGGTCATCTAGCAGAAGGAAGATATATAAATTTTCCAATATTAGGGAATATATTTTTTCATGCTTCATTAGCAACTTTAGCTCTATTATTTCCTGGCAGAGGAATAATTATTAATGGATTTAAATCATTTATTAAGAACCATCCGGATATGGATTCTTTAGTCGCTCTTGGAGTAATAAGCGCATATGCAACAAGTCTTCTATCCTTAATATTTCCAGCCACTGGTTTTCCTTGTTTTTTTAATGAACCAGTTATGCTTTTAGGCTTCATACTGATTGGGCGTTTCTTAGAAGAAAGAGCAAGACATCAAACTGGTTCATCCATTGGAGAATTATTAGATCTTCAACCTGAAATGGCAAATATCTACACAGAAGACAATCAAATAAAGTCAATAAGAGTAAACACTTTAAGACCTGATCAAGAGATTCAAGTTTTAGCAGGAGACAGAATACCTGCTGACTGCATTGTTACCAGAGGCAACTCATATGTTGATGTTTCACATATTACTGGAGAATCCAAACCTATCGAAGTAAAAGAAGGCGAGAATCTATCTAGCGGGTCTTTAAATCTTAATTCAACTCTTAGACTTAAAGTACAAAAAGTCGGAGGAGATTCTTCTCTTGCAAAACTAGTAAATCTTATTGAGTCTGTAAACTCTAGAAAACCTCGCATTCAAAGAATTGCTGATGAAATTGCAGGCAAATTTACTTACTTTGTACTTATTTTTTCTACATTAACTTTCTTCTTTTGGTGGAAGGGGGCAAGAAGCATATGGCCTGATTTATTAAGTCATAAACATGAATTCATTGCTCACTCAAGCCATACACTGCATAGTTCGCTTGGTAGTAATGCTGAAAATTACCTGAGTTTAGCAATTCAATTGTCAATTGCTGTTTTAGTAATAGCTTGTCCTTGTGCATTAGGTTTAGCCACTCCAACTGTAATCACTGTCGCATCAGGTAAAGCAGCAAAAAAAGGGGTTTTATTTAAAGGTGGGGACAAAATAGAGATGGCTTCAAAAATTAATCACATTATTTTTGACAAGACAGGTACTTTAACAAAAGGTAAGCCTTTTATTGTTAATTATAAAAATAATGATGACAATTCATTTTTATTAAGAATAGCTGCCAGTTTAGAAAAGGAAAGCAGACATCCAATTGCGGATGCTTTAATTCAAGAGGCAAAAAAGCAAAATTTAATTTTATTTCCAATAAAAAAAATTTTCACACATTCAGGTCGAGGTATTTCTGGAGAACTTGAGTCAATTGATGGACTTATTAATATTGGAAATATTGAATGGCTACTAAGCAAAGGAATAATTATTGATAGTGATGCAAAAAAAGTAATCGAAAATGAAGAAACAAAAACGAACACTATCATTGGAGTAAGTATCAAAGATAAGTTATTAGGCTTTATTTTGCTAGGAGATTTACTCAGAGATGATTCAATTAAAACAGTTCAAAATTTGAGAGAAAACAAATTTAAAATTAATATTTTAAGTGGAGATAGGAAACAAACAGTTTTAGCTTTAGCAAAAAAAATTGGTTGTAAAGAAACAGAAGTAAAATGGGATCTTCTTCCTGAAATGAAGCTAAAGACTATAGAAAATTTAAAAATTAATAATAAAGTAGCAATGATTGGTGATGGTATTAATGATGTCCCAGCCTTAGCATCCTCAGACTTAGGAATTGCAGTGGGATCGGGGACTCAAATAGCCAAGGCAAATGCAGATGTAGTATTGATGGGAGATCAACTCAATGGATTACCCTACGCCTTAAATCTTGCAAAAAAAACTATAAGAAAAATAAAGCAAAATCTAACATGGGCTTTTGGTTACAACTTACTCGCTATACCTTTAGCCGCGGGCTTTTTATTCCCTAAATACGGTATTCTTCTCACTCCCTCAATTGCAGCATTATTGATGGCTATTAGCTCTATTACAGTTGTAATTAATGCTTTATCTTTGGATTAAATGAAAGGAAAATTTATCGTTATTGAGGGTATTGATGGATGTGGTAAGACTACCCAAATAGATGAACTATCTAAATGGCTACCTAATAGTGGTCTAATAAAGAAAGGGTCTAAATTAATCACAACTAGAGAGCCTGGAGGCAGCCTATTAGGAAAAAAACTTAGAGGACTGATTCTTGATAATAATGCAAATAACAAACCCTCATCGCTCGCGGAATTATTGCTTTATTCAGCTGATAGAGCGGAACACGTTTCAAAAATTATTTCACCTGCTTTAAATAAGAATGATTGGGTAATAAGTGATAGATTTTCTGATTCCACACTGGCTTATCAAGGTTATGGAAGAAATATAAATTTAGAAATAATTAAAAATATTGAATCTATTGTGTGTCAAGGAAAGTCTCCTGATCTAACTTTCTTCTTAGAAATTTCTCCAGAAGAGAGTATATTCCGAAGAAAACATGAAATCCCAGATAGAATGGAATCAGAAGGTATTAGATTTCTAGAAAAAGTAAATGAAGGATTCAAACTAATTGCCAAAGAAAAACAATGGGAAGTGATATCTGCCTCACAAAATGTTGAAACTATTTCTAATCAAATTAGACAAACCATACTAAAGAATTTTTCTAATAACAAATGATTGAGGTTAAAAAAAATAATTTTTTATTTGATGAAGAAGTCAATATCTGCCTTAACAGCATAATTAAAAACAAATCATTTGCTAATGGTTATATATTTTATGGTGCTGAAGGAGTGGGGAAAAAGCAAACTGCTTTTCGATTTATAAAAGAGATTTTCAAACAATTAACACCTTCAGAGAATATTGAAGAGAAAATTACCAACAATAACCATCCTGATTTACTAATTATCGAACCTGATTCACTTTTAGCCACAAAAAGTTCAAGTAGTTCCGATCTTGAAAAAAAAATAAAAAGTGGATCTGAGATTATTAAGATTGCTCAAATACGTAATATCAAAACTTTTCTTGGTCAGAAATCAATAAACTCAGAAAAAAAAATTGTTTTAATTATTGATGCACACCTTTTAAATGAAGCAGCCTCAAATTGCCTTTTAAAAACCTTAGAAGAACCTAGTAATGGCATTTTTATTTTATTAACATCTAAATTAAACCTTCTCTTAGATACGATCATCTCAAGATGTCAAATTGTCAGATTTCGATCCTTTTCTAGTAAACAAATAAAGTCTATTTTGAAAGATTATTTAGATACTTCTAAATTAAATATTAACAAAAAATTAAAATTGGATGATTTAATAAATTCTGCAAATGGATCCCCAAATAAATTATTAAAAAATATTGAAATTTTGAATGATTTTTCAGATGAAATTATAAGTAAATTGGATTCTCCAATGAAAAATAGTTTGGAAATTCTAGAAAGATCTAAATTAATATCTGAAACATTAGAAATATATCAACAGATTTGCTTAGCCAATTATATTCAAACTATTTGGTGGAGAAAGACAAAAAATATTAGTTTAGTTAAAAAACTTGAAAATTTAAAATATCTTTTAAGAAAAAACATTCAACCAAGGTTGGCTTGGGAAATTACTTTATTAAAAATTTCAATGGAAGATATATTGGATTAATCTAGTACAGAATTTATTAAATCAGGATTTCTTGCTTGAATAAACTCTTGCCTAGCAGTTTCAACTTGAGAACCAATAGGTAACTCAAGACAATATCCGGCACCATAAACAGTTTTTATATATGTAGGCTTACGTGGATCAGGTTCTAATTTAGTGCGTAAGTGCCTAATATGAACTCTTATTGTCTCAATATCATCGTCAGGTTCATATCCCCAAACTTCTTTAAGAATTAATGCTGGCGATACAGTTTGACCATGTCTCTGCAAAAGACAGTGAAGCAATTCAAATTCAAGATGCGTTAATCTAACAGGAGATTTAAACCATATAGCTTCAAATCTTTCCGGAACAAGAGTTAAAGGTCCATAATTCAATATTTCTTGCTGGTTACTAGAATTCAATTGTGCTCTATTGGTTCTTCTTAGTAATGCTTTTATGCGAACATGTAATTCTTCTAGATCGAATGGTTTAGTGATGTAATCATCTGCTCCAGAATTAAATCCAGTCACTTTATCTTTAAGGCCACCTAAAGCAGTTATCATTAGAATTGGAATATTTGATGTTCTTTCATCTCTTCTAAGTCGCTGGCATAAAGTTAACCCGTCAACACTTGGCAGCATCAAATCTAAAAGTATTAAATCTGGTGAGTATTGAAGAGCTAACGCCTGCCCTTTAATGCCATCTTCAGCTTTTTGTACATCGAAACCAGAATGTTCTAAATGCCTAGCCACTAAATCACGCATATCACGATCATCTTCTATCAAGAGGATTGAAATTTTCATATTGATTGACTATTAAATTAAAATAAAGTTTTAGTAATAAGATTCTCTCAAGAATTTATTAAGATTGCTGGATTAGTGTAAACATTTTTATCAATTCAATTTATGAATTAACTTAATGATGACAAGGTATTAGAGAGAAATTGCAAATTTTTAAAAAAGTTTAAATTTTACAATTTCTTTCGATTCTATTTACTTTTTCTTAACAATCAAAGGAAAATTAGAAAAGATATTGATTTTTTTTGAAAAAATATCGAATTCAAATTGCCATAGGCAAAGGTATCTGAAAATAAAATTAAATAGTGATTCTCAGTTTTCAAAGAGGATTTAACTGAATTTAAATTTTTAATTTATTCTGAGTGGTTATAGTAATAATTTTGTCTATATTAAAAAAAATTTAAATATCTATGAAAAAGAAGTCAATTATCTATTCTGATTTATCAAAAAAACAACTAGAAAAACTTAAAGAATTATATATTCAAAAAAAAGTTGAATCGATGAGTCATCAAGATCTTAAACAATATGTACTAGAAATTATTTCTCATCAGATAAACGATACTATCGACAAAGAAGAAGAAATAGAAGCTTGGAGTGAAATATCAGATTTTTTTGGAGAGCAATTTGAGATAGTTATCCTAGAAATACAAGCAAAATACATTGACGAGAAAAAAGTTCTTGAAACAGAAATAGATTCTCAGAAACAAAGAATAGAATTACTTAAGAGAAATAACTCAGATCAAGAGAAAACGGATATGTGGGCTGATTAGAATTTCCTAATATGTATAATTTATACAATACAAAAAAGTTTTACCTTGACTAGATAAAACTTAAAAATCAATTAAAGAATTTATAGATTTTAAAAGAAAAAATACAGCCAAGAACAATATTTCTACAACAGATATTAGAATACAAATATCTATGAAAACTAATTTTCAACAAATAACCCTTATTTAGTAATTTGTTATAAAATAACTAGATTAATAGTAAAAGAACTATCATAACTTCTTTGAATTTCAGTATCAACAATTAATCGCCTAATCAAAAGAGGAAAATTTCCTCCAAAAGTTAAAATATCACCCAGAAGAATGGTTTTTATGAAGTATTAAATTGATAAATGGATAGAGAATCAAAGGAATAATTAGTAAATTTTTCTGATAAATTAGAAATACAATTTTTGTGCAGTAAATATGATTGATAAGAAAATAGTGCACACCAACAAAGAAATATTTATTAAAGCAATCAATTTTCAAAAGAAGGGTAATATTTCAGAAGCATCAAAAATTTATCAATCTCTTATAAAAATTGGTTTTATTAACCCTTTTCTTTACTTTAATTATGGATTAATTCTATTTAACGGAGGTCAATTAGTCCAAGCAGAAAAATGTTTTCTCAAAACTATAGAAATCAAACCAGATTTTTTGAATGCTTACTTTTACATTATTAATATTTTGCTAAAACTTCAAAAATTTTCAAAAGCAGAAATATTTGCTCGTAAAACAATCGTATTAAATCCTAATTCATTTGAAACCCATGCAAATTTAGGTGGGATTCTCAAAGAACTTGGGAAATTAAAAGAAGCAGAAATATCAACAAGAAAAGCGATAAATCTAAAAAACGATTTTGCTCCTGCTCACTACAATCTAGGGATTATACTAAACAAACTTGGGAAGTTAGAAGATTCAAAAATATCTTTTCTCAAAGCGATTGAAATAAAACCAGATTTTTATAATGCACAATATAGTCTTGGCATAGTATTTACCAATCTTGGAAAATTAAAAGAAGCAGAAATATCTTTTCTCAAAGCGATTGAAATCAAGCCGGATTATGCAAAAGCATATTTTTCTCTTTCATCCCTGAATTATTCTGATGACAATAATTGGAAAAAATATCTATTCTCGAAAGATATTTTAAAAAATCAATCAAGAAGTGATTTAGTGGATATTTATTTCGCTAGAGCAAATATATGTCACAAAGAAAAAAACTATGAAGAAAGTTCTAAATTTCTCATTTCAGCAAATGAATTGAAACTAAAAATTCAACCCTCAAATAGAGAGATTCTTTATAAAAAATCAAAAAAACTATTATTAGAGTGCAACAAAAAAAAAATAAATAGAAAATCTTCAGCAAAATCCCCTGAATGTATTTTTATTGTGGGTATGCCAAGAAGTGGTTCAACTCTAATAGAGAATATCTTGAGTATGAATCCTAAAGTTACTCCATTAGGAGAGGTTAATATTCTTGAAGAATCATTTAAAAATTACAAAAAAAATATTGAAGGGTTGCCATTAAATGAGATTTATTTAAAAAAGCTTAATGGGTTGGGGTATATAAACATTATTACTACAAATAAAAATTTAGGAAATTACAAATATGCTGGAATAATTGCAAATGAAATTCCAAATGCAAAAATCATACATTGTTTCCGCAATCCTCTAGATAATATTTTATCCATGTTTAGAGCAAATTTTAAATCTGGAATTAATTATTCATCTTCAATCATTGATTGTGCATTGATTTACAATAACCAAGAGGAGATAATGGATAATTATAAGAAGGAATTCAGGAGTAAAATATACGATTTAAACTATGATTTGTTGGTAGAAAACCCTACCAAAGAAGTAGAATCTCTAATCAATTGGTTAGGTTGGAAGTGGAACAAATCATATTTATCACATCATTTAAGCGAAAGATCCGTTCTGACTGCTAGCAGTGTAGAAGTGCGTTCCCCAATTAACTCAAGGTCAAAAAAGGGATGGAAAAATTACAAAAAGATGCTAAATCCTGCAATAAAAATAATTATAAAAAATAAGAAATATAAGAAACTATTAGATGAATAGTATTTTTGATGTGTATTTTTCGATTCGATGAATTAACCTTAGAATTTTCTAGTGATAGTTAATTTTTTAAAATCGCTCTCCTAATGCGAACTTTTAGTTGCTATTGCCTTACTCCCCTTATTTCAAGTAAACCTAGAAAATCGAAGAAAGAGGTAAATTTCACTGCCATATTCCCACCATTTATAAATTACTTCGCCACCATTTCCCCACCATTTTCAAAAATAGAAATTTTTTAATAAAAAAACACTAAAAAAGACCCTTACTGGGTCTTTTTCTGTCTTATAAGACTTATATTGAATTCCCCGGGCGGTAGTGAGTTTAACAAAATAAGTCTTGATATTACGCGATTTGTCATGACATATAAGAGAGAAATTAGAAAATGGACGAATATTTTGACGAATAAATTAGTTTTTTATTTTTTTAATTTTTTCTAAATTCCATTTATCAAATATTAATTTCATTTCTCTTTCGTAATATCTTACTTTCTTTGAGAAAGGTAGTTGTTGAACAATTATCCCAAAGGGGAATTTAAAAAAAGAAGAAACATAAACAATATAAAACTCGATAAATGAAGGTTTTGGTGGGAGAGGTAAATTTTTTACATATGCCCAATCAATGCATGGTTTTAGTTGCTTATCACTAGCGATAATATTTTTTTTACATCTCCACCAAGAAAATAGATAAATGCAAATAAAAATTGGTAGAGGAAGAAGTCTCAACATTAAATATCAAGGATTATTTTCTTTTAATTAATTTTATAAATGATAGTTTATTTTTTATGGAAATTCTTGATGATACCTCAAAGCACTTCTACTCGGGTAATAATACTCTATGAATTTCAAGTTAATAGGAGGACAATATAGATATAGATCTAGGAGGTCTTATGAAACTATTCAATCAATTCAATGTCCTTCCAAGATACCTAACTGCATTTAATTATGCAGGGTTAAACTTGAATGAGACTCCACAAGAACTAGAAAAATGTAATCCTGAGTTTCAAAACTTTTGGGATAAGGAATGTAGAAAACATCCGACTAATCAGAATTGTTTAATTTATTGCGACTGAGGATAAAAACGTGAAAATAGCAGTAAAAGTGACTAAAAATCTGGACGAATATTTTTACTAAAAGACGAATAAAAAGACGAATACTGGACGAATAAAATTGCACTATAGTGTCATTATTCGTCTAGACATTTTTCACTGAGAAGGTAGTTATAGGCAAAAAAAGTCACCGAATAGGTGACTTAGCATGACTTTTCTTGACTTTAAAACTCCCCGGGCGGGATTCGAACCTGCGACCAATCGATTAACAGTCGATCGCTCTACCGCTGAGCTACCGAGGAATATAAAATGAATTTAACTCTTTAAAGTGCCTTATGACAAGTAAAATATCTAATTATATTGAAATTTTGATGGTTCTTGCCAGCTAGATAAAAAACCATTTTTCAGTTCTGCTACTGAATCAGCGTAAGTTAATTCTTCATAACGATGAGTAATCCATAAAGCGGATAAAGGTCTCTTATGGTCACTTGTAAGATCTTTAACAGTTTTTAAAACTCTTAATTGGCTGGTTTGATCAAGTAACGCTGTAGGCTCATCTAGAAGAATAAAATTACTATTACTAATAAGAACGCAAGCAATACTTAAGCGTTGTTTTTGACCACCGCTTAAGGTGTGAACTGGCCTTTTTTCAAAACCATTCAATCCCACCTGAGCAAGAACATATTCAATTTTTTTATTAATTTCATAATCACTTATATTTTGGTTAATATTGATGAGAAGTTCGCTCCTGCAATTTGGCATCAATATTTGATGATCAGGGTTTTGAAATACCATCCCTATATTTGCATTAGATTGTATGACTCCATTGATGGGGTTAATTATTCCATTAATTAATTTTAAAAGGGTACTTTTTCCACTCCCGTTTTTACCGACTACCATCCAAAATCCAGGTTTTTCTATAGAGAAATTACATTTAAGAATTAAATTTTCTTTTTTCCCAGGATATGAAAAAGTGACATCTTTGAAATAAATATGAGGTATTTCATTTTCAAGAACATCTGGCATTAATTCTATCAATCTATGTTGAGAGAAAATCCTGGTCTTTTAGCTCCTCCTGCGACAGATGATTTTTCATATATCTGAACAGAAATGATTTCTTTAGCTCTGACAGCAATTAATTTATTTTGTACTTTGTCACACCTTAGTTCAATCAAGTTTGTGGATTCTAAAGTTTCATTCATAGAATTTTTTATTTCATCATAAATTCGTTTAACATCATCAAATTCTTTCTTCTGAATTGAAAGTGGAAAAGGTGAATATTTCATACTTAGTTCCAGCGAAAACATAATCTTTATAAAATACAACTTTTCATAATTATAAATATTTTTACAAAAAAAGTTATTATAAATTAAATTCTTTTGAGAAAATTATATAAAAGATCTTTAAATACAATTATTATGGAAAAAGGAGATTTAATTTTGCAATTTAAAAAATCATTCCATGGAAATCGCAAATGATATTACTTCTCTAGTTGGAAATACCCCGTTAGTTAAATTAAATCGAATCAGAAAGTATTTTAATTGTTATCCTGAAATAATAGCAAAACTAGAAAGTTTCAATCCATCAGCGTCCGTTAAAGATCGCATCGCTTATTCAATGTTATGTAAAGCTGAAGAAGAAGGATTGATTACACCGGATAAAACAACGTTAATTGAAGCAACAAGTGGAAATACTGGGATCGCATTAGCAATGGTTGCTGCAGCAAAAGGCTATAAATTGATATTAACTATGCCGGATACTATGAGTATTGAAAGAAGGGCAATGTTGAGAGCATATGGAGCTGAATTACAGCTAACACCTGGGAGAGAAGGAATGAAAGGAGCTTTAGATTTAGCTAATGAGTTGTCTTCAAGCATTGCAAATAGCTATCAATTTAATCAATTTGAAAACTTTGCTAATCCAGATATTCATGAAAAAACAACGGCTCAAGAAATATGGGCCCAATCCAATTCCAATTTAGATGGATTAGTTACGGGAGTAGGCACAGGAGGAACAATTACTGGTTGCGCACGTTTTTTGAAAAAAGTTAATCCAAATTGCAAAATTTATGCTGTTGAGCCCAAAAAAAGCGCTGTCATTTCTGGAGAAAAAGCAGGTTCTCATTCGATTCAAGGAATAGGAGCAGGTTTCGTACCGAAAGTCCTTAATACTAAATTGATTGATGAAATTATAAAAATAGACGACGATGAAGCATTTCATTATGGGCGTTTATTAGCTCGATTAGAGGGTCTTCTATCAGGCATCAGCAGCGGAGCAGCTTTAGCGGCAACGATAAAAATCGGCGCAAGAAAAGAACTAATTAATAAAAGATTGATAGTAATTCTTCCAAGTTTTGGTGAAAGATATTTATCAACGGCAATGTTTGAATCCAATACCTCTATTCAAGCGAGAAAAGATGGTTACCTTTAATTCCTAATTTATAAAAATGGAAAAGAATTTATATGAAGAATTAGGCCTCAAACAAAACGCAACCAAAAGTGAAATTAAATCTTCATATCGTTCTTTAGTTAAGCAACATCATCCTGATGCAGGAGGAAAAAAAGAACGATTTCTTGCAATACAAAATGCCTGGGAGATTCTAAAGGACCCTATCAAAAAAGAAAAATATGATAGAAATTTCTTCTCTTCCAGTTCATCATTTGATTCATTAAATGAAAATTGGGAAGAGAAATTTAATTCAAAAAAAAATAATTCATCAATTAAAGACAGAGAAGTTGAAACATGGATTAAAGAAATTTACACTCCGATCAATAGATCAATTAGCCAAATCATTAAACCTTTAAAAAACGAAATCAAAGAACTTTCTGCGGATCCATATGATGACCAACTAATGGAGAATTTTTGTAACTACATAAATCTTTCACAAAAGAAAATAGAAAAAGTTGAAAAAATTTATAATAAAAAAATTGTTCCAAACTCTATTGCAGCTTTAGGGCTCGATCTGTATCATTGTTTTTCACAAGTGAAAGATGCACTATCTGAATTTGATAGATATACACAAGGATATGTAGATGATTACTTATTCGATGGCAAAGAAATGATAAAAGAAGCAAAAAGAATTCAATCAAAAATGTCTGCAGAGAGAAAAAATAAAAAATTTTAAATATAAAAATTTATTGAATATATTCTTTAAGTTGATCCAATTTCAACCAGACATCTGGAACCGGCATGCGCCATCGAACCTGAGCATATTCGTCTTTGACTGCAAGAATCTCTCCAGGACCTTCAAAGACATAATTAGGTAGATCTTTATCACTGGCTAGCGCCTCGATACTTTTTAGATAATTTTCTCTATCGACAAAAACTAAGCTTCCTTTCTTGAGAGGTCTTATTGGAATAGAATCTGTCATAATACAGTTAACCAAGTTATTTGAAATTTATTATACAAAAACTTGTTTGATAAATATTTAAAAAAATTGATAACGGAATAATAATTACAAACGTCTTAAAAATTTAATAGCCTTAAATAATAAACATCTATATGATATGCGTCTTTTACTACTTGGCTGCACTGGATTTGTTGGTAAAGAATTAGTACCAACACTACTCAATGAAAATCACGAAATATACATTATAAGTAGAAAACCCATAAGTAAATTAAAGGTTGATTTAGATTTCAATAAGTTTAAATTTTTTCAAATAGATTTATCAAAAGAAAAAAATTGGAATAACGAAAATCTTCTAAATATTTTAACAGAGACAGATGGAATTATTAATTTGATGGGAGAACCCATAGCAGAAAAAAAATGGACTTCTGAACAAAAACAGGAGATTGAAAATAGTCGTATTAACACCACGAAATTTATGATGAAGACCCTTAAAAATTTAAAAATAAACCCAAAAGTCATTATTAATGGATCAGCAATAGGTTATTACGGTACAAGTTTGTCTGGTGAATTCACTGAAAATAGTATTGGAGGAAAAGACTTTTTAGCTAATCTTTGCAAAAAATGGGAAGCGGTCGCTGCTGAAAAACCATTTTTCTCAAGGTTAGTTATTTTAAGAATTGGAATTGTTCTAGAGGCAGATGGAGGAGCATTAGGAAAAATGCTTCCTATATTTAAAGTTGGATTAGGTGGACCAATTGGAGATGGTAAGCAATGGATGAGTTGGATTCATAGATCTGATTTATGTGCATTAATTATTCAAGCATTAGTTGATAAAAAGTATTCTGGAGTATTTAATGCTGTTGCACCAAATCCAGTATTAATGAGAGACTTTTCTCAAACTTTAGGCAAATGTCTGAATAGACCTAATTTACTTCCAGTGCCTGGAGCGGTTTTAAAAATATTGTTAGGAGATGGCGCAAAAGTTGTATTAGAAGGACAAAAAGTAATTAGCAGTAAACTCAAAAATTATAATTTTAAATATCCTCTTCTTGAGAAAGCAATTTATGCCTCCACCAAGAATTAATACCGTTTACTAAGGCACCAATAATAAGAATTGTTATCAATGGAACTACTAGAGGATTCCAAACTATCTGAATGAAATTAATAAAAATAAATATGCCATTTAATTGCATGATGATTGCAAAAATAAAAAATATTGCAAAAAAAATGACTGTAAATAAATTTATTAATAACAAATTATCAATAATTTGTTTTAACTTATTTTGATTATCCTCCTTAGTCATTTTTTATAACAATATTCATATCATCAACCATTCTAAGACAAGCTTTGTTTTCACCCAGTCTTTTTTTGGCATTTTCATTACATGAGATCATAAACTTCTTATTTAGCTGTATAAGATATATTATTTTTATGATCAATTCTATTGTCTGATTGATTTGATCATTCTTATCTTTATAATTACTGGCACAAAAAATATATTTTCCAAGCAAACGTCTCTGCGCTTCTGCGAAAGTTTTTGTAAATTGTGGACCTTTACCTTCAATCTGAATAACCGGTTTTCCTAATCCAATCGCTTGCTCTGCAGCTGTTCCTGCCATACTGATACAGAAACTACTTTTCAATAATATTTTTTCAAAATTATTCCAATATATATTCACTTCTAAAAATTTATATTGGAATTTCAAGAGATTATTATCTTTTATGTGTTCTAGTTTTAACCATCCTCTTTTTTGAAATATCTCCTTTATTTTTAATGAAGATAAAGCATTAACTATTGCAAAATTAAACTTAATTTTTTGAAAATATTTTAAATCTGACAATACCTCTAAGACCTCTAAAATCAAAACAAAATTATCTATAGTCTCAGGGAATCGACTTCCTGGAAATAATCCAATACTAAATTCAGATTTCTTTAATTCTTTGTTTCTAGGAAAAAACTTATCCATAAATGGGTTGCCTAAAAAAGACACTTTCTTTTTTAGTTGCAAAGTTAAATCATTAGCTGTAAGGGAATCTCTCGTATATATTTTTTTTGCTTTTTGCGAAAGCAAAAAAAATTTAGAAGGCCATGGTAATTTTAACTTTCCTTCATAATGACTGGAATAAGCAACTAGATATGTAAAAAAATCTTTCTTACAAAACCATGCAAAAAAAACTGGCACAATATCTCCTACTACAAAAAAATAATCATATTTTTTTCTTATTTTAAAAGTTAAATATAATCTTCTTAGAAGATAAAATATTTCTCCTCCTAATATCTCAGTGAGTCTTCCCTTAAAAGAATTATAGCCAATTCCTCCAGTACAAAATTCTTTAGTTTTACCGATAATCTTAATTTTTTCTTTTTCGTAATGGTTTCCTATACCAACAATTGGCAAAGCATGAACAGAATAACCACTTTTTACTAATTGCTTAGCTATTAGACTGCCAGATAGATCTTCTCCATGTCCATTACTTAATATTAGAATTTTAAACAATTTAAAATTCCAACCATTTTTTTACTTTTGTTAATTCAGGCCAATCTGGATATCTACTGAATCCGTCTTCAACAGATTCTTTCAACTCACTTTTCACATCAGGCATCATTATAGACATTTTTTTTATTAACTCAATATGATCCCTAACACCTTTATTATTGGTAGCCAAAAGAGCTAAAGACAAATTCATTCTTGCTTGTGGATCTTGCTGATTTAATCGAACAGCTTGTCTGGCAGCTGACAAAGCTTCTTCATTATTTTTCAAAAGTAATTGGAGCCATGATAAACAAGTCCAGGCAGCAAAATGATTTGGGATTTGCTGTATAATTTTTTGAAAATCTTGAACGATTGGAATTAAATCTTGACCTGCTTTATATCTTGATAGAGCTGCATTAAAATTCTCTTCGATAAGATTTATTTCGTTATTCATTTTTTTTAAACTGCAAAGGAACTTCCACAACCGCAAGTTTGAGAAGCATTGGGATTTACAAAATTAAAGCCACCTCCAATTAATTCCTTACTAAAATCTAATTGCATTCCATAAATATATAAAAGACTTTTAGGGTCACAAACTACTTGAAAGCTTTGATCAGCTTTTAATGAATAATCATAAACTTTATCATCGGGATTTATTTCATTGGTTCCTATAAAATCCATCGTATAACTCATCCCACTACAACCGCCTGATCTTACTCCTACCCTTAGTGCTTTTTTATCACTTTGGCCCTTCAATAAATTTGAAATTTGTTCTATAGCATCATTCGTAATTAAGATACCTTTGCCATCATCAGAATTTTTAATTTCCTGTTTAACTTCTACATTTTCCATAAACAAAGTATTTCTCCTATTTATAATATAAAAACTTAATCGATAGTATGCATAGAACAAACATTATCCAAACTTGATTTGTTATAATTTTAAGAAAAAGTGAAAATTGCAATAGTTGGTTCTGGATTAGCTGGTCTTACAGCAGCAGTAAATTTAGTTGATGAAGGCCACGAAGTAGAAATTTATGAGAGCAGGTCATTTTGGGGAGGTAAAGTTGGAAGTTGGGAAGATAAGGATGGCAACCACATAGAAATGGGTTTACATGTATTTTTTTATAATTATGCAAATCTTTTCAAATTAATGAAAAAAGTTGGAGCTCTAGACAATTTACTCCCGAAAGATCATACTCATCTATTTATCAATAATGGTGGTAATTTAAAATCTTTAGACTTCAGATTCCCTGTAGGTGCTCCATTTAATGGACTAAAAGCTTTTTTTACCACCGAACAAATTACTTGGGTAGATAAGTTTAGAAATGCCTTAGCTTTAGGGACAAGCCCAATAGTTAGAGGATTGATAGACTATGAAGGCGCAATGAAAATAATTAGGGATCTAGATAAAATTAGTTTTAAAGAATGGTTTTTAAACCATGGTGGAAGTGAAAAAAGTTTAGAAAGAATGTGGGATCCTATCGCATATGCTTTAGGTTTCATTAATTGCAAAGATATTTCAGCAAGATGCATGCTAACTATCTTCATGATGTTTGCTTCAAAAACAGAAGCCTCAAAACTGAATCTTTTAAAAGGTTCTCCACATAAGTGGTTAACTCAACCTATTGTCGACTACATCATAAACAAAGGAGCAAAAATTCATCTTAACCATAAGGTAGAAGAAATAATTTATGAAAAGGAATCTTCCTCTTATTCAGTTACCAAATTAAAAATATCTTCTACTGAAGGAATTAAGGCAGTTTTTGCAGATAAATTTCTAGCTGCCTGCGATGTTCCTGGAATAAAAAAAATAATTCCAAAAGAATGGTATCAATTTAAAGAATTTGAAGGTTTAAAAAAACTTAGAGCTGTTGCTGTTGCCACAATCCAATTAAGATATGACGGTTGGGTTACTGAATTACAAAAAGATAATACAGGAAACGAACCAATTGGATTAGATAACCTTCTTTATTCTGCTGATGCCTCTTTCAGTTGTTTCGCTGATTTAGCACTAGCAAGTCCAGCAGACTATAGAAAAAAAGATATGGGATCACTTCTCCAATGTGTTTTAACTCCTGGCGATCGATGGATGGGAAGATCTACAGAAAGAATTACAAAAGAAATAGATAAAGAGGTTCGTCGTCTATTCCCATCCTCAAAAAACCTTAAATTGCTTTGGAGTAATGTAGTACAAATTCCACAATCTCTCTATAGAGAAGCTCCAGGCATGGAACCTTTCAGACCTAATCAAAAAACATCTATATCTAATTTCTTCATGGCTGGTAGTTATACAAAACAAGATTACATAGACTCTATGGAGGGAGCTACAATGAGTGGTCATTTGGCTGCTGCTGCAATTTTAGAGAAGAAAGCAGAATTAGCAAAGAATCTTGCGGTCAGTTAATTAATGGGTACTTGGCTAAAACATGACGTAATAACAGTTGTTAATGCGCCTCTTGAAAATGTTTGGGATACATGGAGCGATTTAGACTCAATGTCACTTTGGATGAGCTGGATTGAATCTGTAAAAACAGTTGATGAAGAGACCAATACATTACCAGATTTAACAGAATGGACTTTGGCAGCAAATGGCTTTAGGTTTAAATGGAAAGCTCAAATTACAGAAAGGGTCGAAAAAAGCAAACTTAAATGGAAATCAATAGGAGGTTTACCAACTCAGGGATCAGTAGTTTTCGAAAGTAAAACTGATCAAATCACCACTGTAAATTTAGCAATAACTTATGAGCTACCTAAAATGATTGCACGATTTATGGAACAAAATATCTTAGGCAAAATAGTTACAAACGAATTACAGGCCAATATTGATAGGTTCAAAGATTTAGTTGAAAAGAACTATTCAAAAAATTTTTCTAACTAAAAATATTAATTGCCAAATCTAGCAGTCCTTCAAAGGTATATTTTTGTGCCTGACTATCAACTCTGCCAAAAATCTTATTACATATTTTTGTTGTCTGAGGTCCAATAGATAACAACTTAATCTGATCAAAATATTCTAACCATTGTTTACCAAGTTTTTTTTCTAGTAAAAAAGCAGCATTTACTACGGTTTTACCGCTTGAGAAAATAATTGCATCTACTTTTCGATTAGAAATAATATCAATTGTTTCTTCCGGAATTGAGTCAGGACATCTAGTTTCATATGCAGCAACCTCAAATACACGAGCACCAGCCTTTCTAAATTGATCTGCAATTAGATCCCTACCACCTGTTTGAACTCTTGGTACAAAGACTCGAAGTCCATAACCAGATATAGGAAAATTATCAATTAAACTTTCAGCAACGAATTCTGGAGGTATGAAATCAGCCTTAATCCCAAAATCAACAAGAGTTTTTGAGGTTTTTTCTCCGACTACGGCGATTTTTGTTTTTTTAGAACATTCTTTTAATGAACTATTAAAGTATCTAAGTCTTTTATCTACAAATTTGATCCCATTACTACTTGAAAAGATAATCCAATGAAAATCATTAATTTGATTTAATGCTTCGTCAAGAGGATTCAAATCATCAGGATCACCAATACTTATTGCAGGCAAATCAAATACATTAGCACCCTTGCTTATGAATATCTTTTTTATATCCAATATCCCTTCTTTTGATCGAGTAATAATTATATTTCTTTGATCAAGGGGTAGATCAACTATTGGCATCCTTTTCCTCAAAATTATTATTTTGATTTTTATTTTTTAATTCATCGAGAAGTTTCAAGACTGATAATCCTTTATCAAGAACAACATCGTCTTTAAAAATTATCTCTGGAACTCTTCTCATCTCTATTCTTTTTCCTAAACTATGCCTAATAGAGCTTTTAGAAGTATTCAAGTTTGCTACAATCTCTTTCCTCACTTTCTCTTGAGCAGTTGAAGTTATGTAAATTTTACAGTGTTGCAAATCACCTGATAAATCAATCTTTGAAATATTGACGAAATGATCTCTAATAAGATCATTTTCCAAATCATTCTGCAAAATAAGGGTTATTTCTTTCTTCAAAAGAGAAGAAACTTTTGCAAGACGGTAATTATTTGGCATTATGGTTGTAAATTTATTGGGTTTGTCATCGCTTGCAAGACAAAATAAACAGTTATGAAAGCACTTAAGACAGAAGATATCAAACCTACTATTGTGAGTGGATTTGATCTATTTTTGAATAAAGGTTCAAGCAAAGCAACAAGTCCCCCAACAATGATGGATATCAAATACTTTGGATATCTTGCAACATTAGAGAAAAATTCGCCCATAAGCTCCACAAATAGATTACTTTTTTAGCTAGGTTTTAACAAACATTAAACAGCATGATTACATTATATCAATTTAGGCATAGTGCTTTTTGTTTAAAAACAAGAATGGCTCTTCATGCAAAAAAACTACAATATCGAGTTGAAGAAGTAACACCTGGAATAGGCCAATTTGAAATCTTTAAATTATCAGGTCAAAAGCAAGTACCTGTAATAGTTGATAGTAATGATCAAGTTATTAATGACTCTTCAACTATTTGCGAATATATAGATAAAAAAAATGATAACAATCCACTCTTTCCTGAGGACCCAATATTATTTGCACAATGCAAACTAATTGAAGATTGGGCAGATACTACAATGGCTACAACTTGTAGAAAAGTATTAATAAAATCTGCAATAGAAAATCCACAGCTAAGAACTGCATTACTTCCAGATGAAATACCTTCTTCAGTTAAAAGTATTGTAGATAGATTACCTTTTGAAAATCTTAGTAAAATTTCTAATGTAGTTTTGTCTTCTAAAGATAATTTAGAACTCCAAAAATTACTGGAAGCTTTATCAAAATCCTTGATCAACAAAAAATATTTAGTTGGAGATAGTTTATCAATTGCAGATATTTCAATTGCTGCTCAATTATCACTTCTTAAATTTCCAAAGTCTGCAGGACCAATTCTTTCAGGAGAGGGGAGCCAAGAATACATAAATAACCCATATTTAGAAAATCTTTTTATTTGGAGGAACAACTTAGAAGAATATCTTTTTAGTGCTAACTTTCAATAAATTCAAACGTCAATTTATATTTATTTGTTTTTATAGCATGAATAGAAGGATCACCAACTTTTGAACCATAAGAAGCAACATATTGCACTCCACAAATTGATGGTTTGATTGAATTATCAACTTCCAATATTTCTTCGGAACATTTTTGAAATTTACTAATGGTCTCTACCTGATTAATCCTTGAAGCGCCTGGCTTATGCGCTGTTTGTATAACTAGCTCATCTGCGAAAAAAATATCATCATCTTGGATCTGATTTCTCCCTGTAATTCTTGAATCGATGTAAAAATCATCTTTTAAATAAGTAATTTGATTATTAATAGATTGAGGATCATTTACAACCTTGATTAAGGTATCACCAAATATTGCTTTTCCAATAGATTCAGAATTTTTTGCACGATTACCAACAATTAAATCTGAATTATTCTTAAAGAAATTTACTTTATAAATAACTGGTTCTTCTGAATCATTAACTATATCTTGAGAAGTAACAAGCCAATTCCCCTCGAACCATTTAGGATAAACTAAATCTTTAGAGGTATCAGATAATTTAAAATTTGGCAAATATAATTCCGGCCATTGATTTTCACGATTTTCCAAAAAGTCTCGTACGTTAGAATCTATTAGAGCAAAAGAACTTTCTAAAAAAATTCCTTGAAAAATCAAGCAAAGAATTAATCCAATAAGAATCTTCATTATGTCAAATCCACTAATAAGAGCATCAGATCATTATGTATTATTAGAGCCAGATTCAAAAGAAAAAATTGTATCAAAGCAAGAAGCAATTTTATGGTTGAAGAATTGGCTTAGTAAGACAGAAACACAAACAATATATCAAAATATAGAAGATCCTGATCAGGAATTTTTTGAAGAATTATTGGAAAGCACTTATGAATTAGAAATAAAATTAGGATACGTTATTAAATGGTTTGCAGTAAGAATTGAACCAGATTAACTAATTATTTCTTTATGAATTGCATTAATTATTTTCATAGCTACTTCTTCAATATTTTCCCTTTTTACTTGAATTCTTAAATCTGCTTGAGAATACAAATTTTCTCTAGATTGAAAAATGCTCATATATAAATCATTTAGATTCTTTCCCTGAAGAAGTGGCCTATTTTCAATTTCATTTTTCAATCTTTCAATTGCTATATCTTTGTCGAGATCTATCCAAGCAATTATTCCCTGTCTTAAGATTCCCCAGTTTTCCAATTTAGTAACTATTCCTCCCCCAGTTGAGATTACTAATGAAGGAATTTTGATAGTTTCTTTAAGGCAGTTTGCTTCTAATTCACGGAAATTATATTCTCCTTCATCATTAAAAATTTGATTGATAGATTTTTTTGCCAACTTCTCTATTAATGAATCTAAATCAATATATTTATACTTCAATAATTCAGCCAACTTTAAACCAGTTTGTGACTTACCAGAACCCATCATTCCTATTAAAAAAATGCTTCTGCCCTTTAAAGTATGAACTGTTTTTTTGATAATGGATTGTTCCATAAAGACAAAAGTGTATTTAAAACCTTAATATAGTATTATCGCAGACAGGTATGACTTCTACACAATCCAAACCATTACATGGGAAAGGACGTGAATGCGTCATAACTCGACGTGCCTGCTTTAGTTCTAGTCACCGTTATTGGCTCCCTGAAAAAAGCCCAGAAGAAAATTTATCTCTTTTTGGAAAGTGCAGTATTGCACCAGGTCATGGTCATAATTATGAACTTATTGTTTCAATGGGTGGAGAACTCGACTCTGATGGAATGGTACTTAATCTCTCTGATGTAAAGCATTCTATTAAAGATAAGGTTACTGGACAATTAGATTTTCGTTTTTTAAATGATGTCTGGCCTGAATTTAATGTTAATAATCAAGAGGGTATACTTCCCACAACTGAAGCATTAGTAAAGGTCATTTGGAGTCGTCTAAAAGATGATTTACCTCTTACAAGTCTAAGACTTTATGAAAACCCAAATTTATGGGCAGATTATTTTGGAAAAAACATGGAAGCATTTTTAACAGTACAAACTCATTTTGCAGCCGCTCATAGACTTGCAAAAGAAGAAATATCCTTTGATGAAAATAAAAAAATCTATGGGAAATGTGCCAGAGTTAATGGACATGGTCATAACTATCTTGTCGAAATAACTGTAAAAGGAGACATTGATAAAAGAACAGGAATGGTTTGCGACTTATCTGCCCTCCAAGAGATAATTAATGATTTGGTTGTTGAACAACTAGATCATACTTTTCTAAATAAAGACATCGAATTTTTCCATAATTGTGTTCCAACTGCTGAAAATATAGCTTTATATATTTCTGATATTCTTCAAAAACCAATAGATAACCTTGGTGCAACATTACACAAAATAAGACTCCAAGAGAGTCCAAATAATGCTGCAGAAATTTATGTTGATCAGAAGTTAACCAATTCATTGAAGTTGGAATTTGAAAATAGTTTAGTCACACAAACTTGAGTCTCCCAAGAGTAATAATTGTTATAGCATCTAGTCTTGATGGGAGAATTGCATTTCCTGGAGGTGGAGAATCGCATCTTGGAAGTGAAGAAGATAAAAAAATATTAAATCAAAACTTATCAATGGTTGATGCCACCATTTTTGGTTTAGGTACTTTAATAGCCCATCAATCAACTTACTTAATTAAAAATCTCAATGAAGATGACGAAGTAAATATATCAAAAAGCCAACCAATTTCTATAGTTGCTTCAAATAGCAAAAACTTTAACAGTAATTGGAAATACTTTCGTCAACCAATTAGAAGATGGCTAATAAGCTCAAGTAAAGTTGATAATTCATCGAATAATGACTTCGAGAAACAACTCTTTTTCGAAGATTCATGGGGGAAAACTTTAATTTCACTAAAAAAACAAGGGATAAATAATCTAGCTCTTTTAGGAGGTGCAAAACTTATAAATTCATTTATAAAAGAGGATCTAATAACAGATATAAAAATTACAATAATTCCACGAATTATTGGAGGTAGATATACATGGATCCCTCCAGAACAAACAAATGAGATTTTTAATCTCAAAAGAGTATGGGAAATAAAATCAATTCAAAATTTAATGAATAATGAAATCCATGTTCATTACAAAAAAATTTGAAATAGATTGAATAATAAATGAACCAAAAAATACATAAAGTTGAAGTCAAATTGTCAATTAAGGAAATCTCAAAGGAGATATGGAATGAATTAGCAAATGAAATTAATAATCCATTTTATGAATGGACTTGGCTTAAAAACCTTGAAATATCAAAAAGTGTTTCAAGAGAAACTGGTTGGCAACCTCTATATTTTGTTGCTTATAAAAATGAAGAAATATTAGGAATTGCTCCACTTTTTTTAAAAAATCATAGCTATGGAGAATTCATTTTTGATCAATCATTTGCACGATTGGCTCGAGAGCTGAATTTAAATTATTACCCTAAATTAATTGGAATGAGTCCTTATAGTCCTGTAAATGGATATCAATTTCTTTATAAAAAAAATAAGGATAAGAAAGAAATTACAAATTTACTCATAAACAATATCGAAAGCTTTGCGATTACAAACAAAATTTTAAGTTGCAATTTTTTATATATTGATGAAAGCTGGGGCAACCATCTTAAATCTTTGGGATACTATAAATGGATAAATTCCAGCAGTGAATGGAGGAGTAACGGAGAAAAAACGTTTGATGATTTTCTTTCTAGATTTAACTCTAATCAGAGAAAAAATATCAAAAAAGAGAGGAAATCAATTACTAAACAAGATATTAAAATAGAAATTTTTAATAAAGATGATATCAACCAAGAAATCCTCAAAAAAATGCATAATTTTTATGAACAGCATTGCTCGAGGTGGGGAGTTTGGGGAAGTAAATATCTAACATCTACATTTTTCGAAAAAATTGTTGATAATAAAAAAAATCTTTTACTTTTTAGCGCATCAAAAAATGATTCAAGTGATATTTTTGCTATGTCAATGTGCGTTAAAAATAAAAACAACTTATGGGGTAGATATTGGGGCAGTCAAGAAGACATATCTTATCTACATTTTGAATTATGTTACTACCAGCCAATTGAATGGGCAATAAAAAATAGTATCCATTTTTTTGATCCTGGAGCAGGTGGTAAACATAAAAGGCGGAGGGGGTTTTTTGCAAAAAGCACCATTAGCTTGCATAAGTGGTTTGACAAAAATATGGAAAATATAATTTATCCTTGGCTAAATGAAGTTAATAAACAAACCGAGACGGAAATTGAATTTGAGAATAATTCTATACCCTTTAAATAAAAAATTATTTGGCCTTACGAAAGATTATATTAGTAATATAGTTTTTATTAACTTCTAAGGATGGATTCTAGTAAAAGTTTAGATGAAAAAATAAAGATTGATAATAATCTATCCAACCGATATATAGCATTAGATCCAAATGGTTATTTTATTATAAAAGTAAATTTAGAAGAAAATAAAATAATTCTAGAGCACTTTTTAAATAACATCGATGAGGAAGGCTATGCGCTTGACCCAGAAACAAATGAACAAATCAAATGCGACTCTCAAAATAAAAGAGTTAGTAATGAAGTTTTTAAAGGTATTAGTGCGAAACAACTTGGAATTTTGATTACTGAAGAAAGAAATGACTTAATAACCAGATTCGACCATGCTCTATATTTAGGCCGGGAACTACAAAAAGCAGAAGAATGCTTATACAAAAAATTACCCTATATCCAAGATTAAGAAATTAAACGAAAAAATTTAATCTTTTCATCTGATGTTAAATTAAATAAAAATAAAAAAATTAATGAACATCATTTTCTATTTTGCATTTATCGGTTTTGGTTTTGGAGCCGCTTTCGCATTAGATAAGCTCTTAAGAGCAGTTAAATTAATTTAAAAAAACTACAAAATTTTAATAGTTTCTCCATACAAATCATATTCATCCGCAAACGAAATATTTGCTTCAACAAATTTTCCAATATATTTTTTCAAATCAATTTTATCTTTAACAGATAAAATTACAGTTCCGTCAATTTCAGGAGCGAAATTGTAGGACCGACCTATTAATTCGTTATTGTCTGATATTTTTTCTACCAAAATCTTCATTTTTGAACCAACATATGTCTGATTTTTATCTTTAGAGATATTTTGTTGCACTGAAATAACGTTATCTTTTCTTGCCTCTGCAACCTCTGAAGATACTTTATTTGGCAAATGAAAAGCTGCAGTTCCTTCCTCAGGAGAAAAAATAAACACTCCCACATGATCAAATTTGTGCCTATCCAAAAATTCGAGAAGATGTTCAAAATGTTCTTTTTTTTCTCCTGGGAACCCAACAATGAGACTAGTTCTTAATACAGCAGATGGAATTTCTTCTCTAATTTTCTCCAAAATTGATTTATTCAAAGAAGCTTGCCAAGGTCTATTCATACTCTTCAACACATCTGGATGACTATGCTGAAGTGGCAAATCAAAGTAAGGTACTATATTCTTTGAATCTTTGAAAGCTCTAATAACTTCATCAGTTAAACCTGTTGGATAAGCATAATGTATCCTTATCCAAGGAATTGGAACTTTAGAAAGCTCATTCAAAAGTTTGGCTAATGATGGTTTTCCATAAATATCTTGACCATAATTAGTTGTTATTTGACTAATTAATATGATTTCTTGAATACCCTTTTTTGCAAGACTTTTGGCTTCTGAAACTATAGATTCTATTGTTCTACTTCTTTGAGGACCTCTCAACTTAGGAATAATACAAAAAGCGCAATTATAGTTACAGCCTTCAGCAATGCGAAGATACGCAACAAATTTATTTTTATCTACAAAACGAGGCATTTCCTCATCTGCAATAAATTCAGGTATTTTTGAAACTTCATTAACGATTTCCCCTTTTTCTACTCTGTCTAAAACCTTGGCTATCTTTTGATAATCTCCTGTTCCAACCAAACCTTTTATTTCAGGGATTTCTTTTATAAGCTCATCTTTAAAATGCTGAGCCATACAGCCTGCAACTATTACTTCCTTTCCTTGATTTGTATATTCTAGAATTTTTCTAATAGATTCTTCTCTAGCAGTTTCAATAAAACTGCAAGTATTTACAACAACAACATTTGCATCATTTATATTGCTGTCAACTTCATAACCCTCTTTATCTAATAAGCCTTGCATATGTTCAGTATCAACAAGATTTTTCTCACAACCAACATGACTAAATGCGATCTTAGATAGTTTTTTTTCTTTTACATTGAGACTATTTTGTTTCACAACTTGAAAAATAAGAATTAAAAGATTTGAACAGCATTTCGTATATAACTCTCATGCCAAGATAATATTAGGATAGATAATGTAAATAACAAACTTTCTTTTTGTATGGCCCTTAAGACTTTAAACAGAAGAAATAAAAAAGATTTGAAATGGCCAAAAATCATAATCGCAATTCTTAGCACTATAGGCATAGTTGACACAGGTTCGATTACTTTAAAAAACTGGGGATTATTTACTTCTCTTTCATGCCCAGGGATACAAAATGGTTGTGAAACAGTTTTAAATAGTCCTTGGGGTACTTTATTTGAAAATAATCAAGTTAATATACCTCTCTCATTAGCTGGA
Organism: Prochlorococcus marinus XMU1406; assembly: GCF_017696055.1. Lineage (NCBI taxonomy): Bacteria > Bacillati > Cyanobacteriota > Cyanophyceae > Synechococcales > Prochlorococcaceae > Prochlorococcus > Prochlorococcus marinus. The sequence goes on along the minus strand of NZ_JAAORG010000001.1, from coordinate 108,551 downwards.
TTTATAACATATTTATCAATATTAGTTATCACAATAATACTCTCGCTTAATTTAATTTCCCCAAAAGAAAAACTAAATAAGTTTTTATGGTGGTTAGTATTTCTAATTTCTTGTGCGTCATCAACCTTTAGCTTTTTATTGATAAATATAATGTTTTTCAAGATTCAAGCATATTGCTTTTTTTGTATACTTTCAGCAATTTTATCGTTTTCTATCTTTATAATTTCTATGATTGGAGCAAAGTTCGAAAGTAGAGAACCTATGATTTTTAGAGGTTTCATTGTAGCCATTAGTGTCCTGCTGGGGGGCCTAATTTGGTCAACAAACGTTGACCCCTCTAATGCTATTGATGTTGCAAACCCCACTGAAAATGTATCGCCAATAATTACCACTTCAAGCTCTCCCCAGAAGGTAAAGTTTGCAAAATTTTTAAGTGAAAACAATATTGTTATGTATAGTGCATACTGGTGCCCGCATTGCCACGATCAGAAACAATTATTTGGTAAGGAAGCAGTTAAAGAATTAAAAGTAGTTGAGTGTGCTAAAGATGGTAAAGATAATGAGTATGAGCTATGCCAAACGAAAGGAATAAGTGGATTTCCTTCTTGGGAAATAAATGGAGAAATTACTAGTGGTACTCGTGACTTAAATGAATTAGCAACAAAAACCGACTATCAAGGAGATCTTAATTTTTAATAAATCTTTTTTGAATTTTTTGATCTAACTGTTGTCTAGTATGGCATTCCCAATTTTTATCTTTATCAGGGAAATCATCTCTATAATGCCCTCCTCTACTTTCTTCTCTAAATAGACAAGCCTTTAATAAAGTTATGGTGGTTATTTGTCTATTCTTTAAATCAAGTAAAAGATTTAATGCTCTTCTATTGCGTTCACTAAGTTTTATTTTTTGATCAAATTTTATTTTTTCAAGACTATTTAGTAAATCATTTTTATTTAATTTATCTATATCATTTTGAATGTAATTTAAAAATTTACTCATATTTACCTTATTTCGAGATACACCTAAATTTAACCAACATAGTTTTCTTAGATTATCAATTTTTTCAGCAATTATAGAAATTTTATCTTCTTTAGGATCTTCAATATCAAACTCTTGAAATGATCTATCAAATTTTTCAAATTTAGACAGGTCATTCAAAACAATTGAAGACATTTTTCTTGCGAAAACAAGACACTCCATCAGTGAATTACTTGCCAGTCTATTAGCACCATGCACTCCTGTAGAAGCAACTTCTCCAACGGCATATAATCCTTTTCTTGTTGAAGATGCATTTAGATCAGTTTTAACACCGCCCATCCAATAATGAGCTGCAGGGGCTACGGGAATAACTTCATTTAAAGGGTTAACGCCATAATCCTGGCATCGACTTAAGATCGTGGGGAAGCGCTCTACAATTTTTTCTGGGTCAATATACCGAAGATCTAAACCAACATGGTCTACATTATTATCATGCATATTTTTCATAATTGCTCTACTTACCTGATCTCTAGTAGCTAGATCACGATTCTCAAGATTTTTAACTGGACTTTCACCATTTTTATCAACTAAAATCGCTCCTTCCCCTCTAAGTGCCTCAGATATTAAGAAGCAAGGTGCACCATAAAATTTTAAAGCTGTTGGATGAAATTGCACGAACTCTAAATCTTCAATAGCAGCTCCTGCTTTCCATGCAAGAGCAATCCCTTCACCAGAGGATTGAGCAGGATTAGTTGTATTTGTAAATAAGTGTCCACCCCCACCTGTAGCCAAAACAACAGCTCTAGATTTAATCCAATATAAATTTGCTCCATCAAGAACCTGAACTCCTCTACATTCTTTATTTTCAATGAGAAGTTCAGTTACTCTTACACCCCTGCAATGAAGAATATTTTTTTGATTCTCAACATGATCTTCTAGAACTTCAACTAATGCTCGTCCAGTACGATCTTTAACATGTAAGACTCTTCTTCGTGAATGGGCTGCTTCCAAGGTAGTAGCTAGTTGATCAGAACTTTGATCAAAAATCATCCCTAAATTCTGCAACCTTTCTACACAACCTGGAGCTTCTTTAACTAGCATTTCTACAGCTTGAAAATCACATAGTCCATCACCTGCTTTTAAAGTATCCTCAGCATGAAGATCAAATGAATCATCTTGTCTAACAACAGATGCAATTCCGCCTTGAGCCCATCTACTAGAAGATACCTTACTAGTATTTCTATTTAAAAGAAGTACTTTTAAATTTGAGGGTAATTCAAGACAAGTCATAAGGCCAGCAGCTCCAGCGCCTATAACGATTACATCCCAATTATTTATTGGTATCGGTTCTTGCGAAAATGGAGGCCTTAACATCAAACCAATCCACTAAAAGTTGGTTGCAGAATTGCTAAAACAATAAAAATACCATCAACAATTAATGTCGTTTGAATTACGTAACCAGAAACTAAGAGTGCTTTACCACTAGTAGTATTAATTGTGCCAGAATCTAAAATTTCTTTTGAAATAAACCAAAGTATAAGAGCAACAAAAACGATAATAGATAATGATTTTATTTGAATAAGACTCTCTGAAGTTTTTTGAAGAATCATGGGTGCATTTTCAGAATCTGCTGTAATTACCTGCCTCCATTGATCCATGATTCCAATTAGAAATATTGTAATGTCGGTAACTGCGGTTCCAAATAAAGAAGAGATATAAAAACTTGAACCTATTTTCCAATTAGTACCAAATCCAATTAAAGCTAATGGAAGAACTACAGCTTCAACAGGTATGTGTAGGATAGGAAATGGGCTTAACCATCCCCAGAACAAACATCCACCAAGCCAACTACCTGATATACCAACTAATAATGAACTGACAATAAACCACTTATTTGATCCTTTTTTATTCAAAACAATTGCCACTAAGAAAATAACAAAAGTAAAACAAAGAGCACTTATTGGTTCAAATCTAACCCAAGGGGCTTGAACAAAAATAGGTAAAATTACAAAAAAAGAAGACCACAATCTTAAAGATATAGGATTTGATAAAAAAATATTTTCGTATGAATCAACTGTCTTTTGGGATTCATAGTTGAATTTATCTTTTACTTCTAAATTTTTTGTAATTAATTCTTTCAATGAAAAAGGTTATTTTAATTAATCTAAATCGTGTTTTAGAAAACTGCGAATGTCATATTTTAATAAATAAAAGGCCCATAATTTCACACCTATATTTAGTTTTTTAAAAGTATTTAATACACTTTGAGTCATATATAAGTCTAGAATAAATATAAATAAGAGTATTTGGCCTTAAATTGTGTGGCAAGAAATTAATTACAATGAAGATACCATTGATTTTTTGGTTCCTAATATTACTTATAAAATTAAACCTGCAGAAATTGAAAGTATTGAAGCTAATTCTATTGCTGAAGAAATAGGATTTGAATCAGGTGATTCAATTATTAGTATTAATGGGAAAAAACCAAGAGATTTAATTGATTATCAGATTCTGATTAGTGAAGAAATTTTAGATATATCAGTTTTAGATAAAAATCATGAGATTCACAATATAAATATTGAAAAAGATCAAGACGTTAATTTAGGTATAAATTTTAAAGATGCATTATTTGATTCAATCAAGCAATGTAATAATAGGTGTCCATTTTGTTTTATTGATCAACAGCCAAGTGGAAAAAGAAAAAGCCTTTATATAAAAGATGATGATTATAGATTAAGTTTCCTATATGGCTCTTATTTAACTCTTACGAATTTAAAAAAAGAAGACTGGGAAAGGATTGCTATGCAAAAACTATCCCCACTTTTTATTTCAGTTCATGCTACTGATCCCGCCACAAGAGAAAAATTATTAAAAAATAAAAAAGCAGGAGTGATACTTGATCAAATTTCATGGTTTGAAAAAAACTCTATTCAAATACATGCTCAAATTGTTGTTTGTCCAGATATAAATGATGGGGATATTCTTGAGAAATCAATTTTGGAGCTTGCTGAATTTTACAAAAAAACCTCTCAAACAGTACTTTCAGTGGCAATAGTTCCTGTAGGACTTACAAAATTTAGACCTGAAAATGATGGATTGAAAGCAATAAACCCAGAATACGCAAAAAACACTATTAAACAAGTAGAGAGAATTCAAGCCTCTCTACAAATTACTCTTGGGACTCGTTTTTGTTGGCTAGCAGACGAATGGTATTTAATTGCTGGTACAAATTTACCTAGTTACAAAACCTACGAAAATATGCCACAAGAATCTAATGGAGTTGGGACTATTAGAAACTTTCTAGAAGCATTAAGAGAGAAGACTCAAAACCTACCCCAAAAAGTAAAAAATCCAAAAAAAGTTAGTTGGATTGTTGGTAAATTAGTTTATGAAGCACTAATTCCTACAGTTAAGAAATTAAACTTAATTAATGGATTAACAATTAATTTATATGGTTTGCCAAGTATTTATTGGGGTCAAGATCAAGTTGTTACAGGTCTTCTTACTGGAGAAGATCTAATTTACGGGCTGAGAAATAAGGATTTAGGAGAAGCTGTTTATATACCATCTATTATGTTAAAAATTAATACTGATTTATTTTTAGATGATAAAAATATTCAAGAAGTTGAGAATCAAATAAATACTAAAATTCACGTTCTTGATGATTCAAATGATATTATTAATACTTTGATTGGTTAATCAAATATTTTCGAAACTATAAAAGATGCTTAGAAGAGTAATAAAACCTTTTTTATTATTGCCACTTACTCTAAGTATGCATACCTTTAATGTTCTATCGAGCGAAACAGAAAATTACATTGATAATGTTTTAGAAGAAAAATCAAATATTACTTTTGTTGATCATCAAGAAATAGAAAAACTTATATTAAATAATCAAGAATTAAAATCATTACAAAACCTAGTAGCCTCTGCAAGCTTTAATCTTTCCAGTCAAATTGCCAAAAGATACCCATCCTTAGATTTTCAAGCCAATGGGTTACCAAAATATGTCACAGGTAAAAAGTACAATAGCAATTCACCTACTTTAAAAACATCACAATTTACGGCTAATCCCTCCCTGAATATTAAATGGGATGTAATTGCCCCACTAAGAGGATCTGAAATCAAAATTGCCAAAACAAATTACAAAATTGCAGAAAATAATTTTGAGATTAAGAAAAAAGATTTAATTCAAGAAGCAAGAATCAGATATCACAAATACAAAAAGTCATATCAAGATATTCAGAATAAAAAATTTACGCTTGATTTATCAATTACAAGTTTAGAAAATGCTAAAGCGAAGCTAGATGCTGGAATTGGTACAAAATTTGAAGTTCTTGAAGCAGAAGCTCAATTATCTCGAGATCAACAATCACTTAATGAAAAGAAAATAGAACATGAAATTAATAAAATTTCTCTTAAAGAGATTCTTAATGTTAAGGGAGATTTCGAAACTAATAAAGAGCAAAATCTTATAGGGTTTTGGAATCATAAATTGAATAAGAATATTAATGAGGGTTTGGATAAAAATCTTTCCTTAAAAAACCTTATTCTTCAAAAATCAATCAAAAAGAACCAAGCTGAGAGCTTTTTAGCTCAAAATAAGCCAAATATCTATATCAGTAATTCATTATCTAGTACATTTTCAAAGGGTGACTCTCTAGCAACTAATATCGACTCTGATAAATCTGGATCTAATTATACAAATACCATAAGTCTAAATTTTGCATGGAGTATTTTTGATGGAGGACAAAACAAGAATTCCTACAAATCAAAAATAGCAGATGCTGAAGCTGAAAAATATGCTTATGAAAATCTAAAAAATGTTTTGACCACAAGCATTAGCAAAGCTTACCTAAATCTCAAATTAAATGAAGAGAAAATAATTTCTTCTCTTAAGGAAATTGAATCTAGTGAAGAGTCTGTAAGGCTTTCCAGGCTTAGATATGATGTTGGAATATCAACCTTAAAAGATGTTCTTGTTAGACAAAGTGAATTAAGTAATGCGAAATCAAAAAATATTAATGCAATATATAATTACAATTTGAATTTAGATGAATTAGAAAGATTAACTTTTATTGATATAAGTAAAAGTTGTTTGGGAATTAATAATACTAAAATTAAAGATACAGAGTCTATTTGCAATATACAAAGATGAATGCACCAAATTTAACTGATAATCAACTAAGTGAATTAGATTCTTTATTTGAATTAGTTAGTCAACGTCAGAAAAAAGATTTTGGTAATATTAGCGCCAGCAATAAAGCAGATGGATCATTATTAACAAGTTGTGATTTATGGAGTGACAAAACAATCGTAGATGGCTTAGCTTCAATAGCTCCAGGTGAGGGCGTCCTTAGTGAAGAAGGGCAAAAGTCAGTTCCAAACTCAAAAGCTTATTGGGTGGTCGATCCACTAGATGGGACAACAAATTTTGCTGCGGGCATTCCTTACTGGTCTATATCAGTGGCAAGGTTCGTTGATGGTAAACCGGAATCTTCTTTTTTAATAATTCCTACATTGAAAAAAAAGTTTGTATCAATTAAAGGTAAAGGGGTCTGGTTAAACAACCAAAAAATAGATCCTAGCCAAAATAATCGTCAAAGTGAATGCATTTCTTTGTGTAGTAGGTCTATAAAAATTTTACAAAAAAAACCAAATTCAGTATTTCCTGGCAAAATCAGACTCTTAGGCGTATCAAGTTTAAATCTAACGAGTGTAGCTATGGGACAAACTTTTGGAGCGATAGAATCAACCCCAAAGATATGGGATATTGCAGCAGCCTGGCTGCTATTAGAAGAACTCAATTGTTCTATAGAGTGGTTAGAAACAGACCCTTTAAATTTAGTTGCAGGAGAAGACTTGAGCAATGTTAATTTTCCATTAATTGCTTGTAGATCTATAGAAAAATTTGAAATTTTAAAACCATGGGGCAATTTATTATTGGGAAAATAGTTGCATCATAAATAAATAATTGCTTGAAAAAATTCTTAATCAGATACAATAAAAAATAAATAAATAAAATATTTGAAGAAAATTAATATGCAGCGGAGTTCAACATGGATACTTAAAAGTTTATGGGGAGCTTGTGAGCGATGGAGCAAATCTGATTGTGTTGATTTAAGCGCTGCATTTGCATACTACACACTTCAATCATTTTTTCCTATTCTTCTGATTTCTCTTTCAATAGCTTCATGGTTTCTAGGAAAACAAGAAGGATTAGATCAACAAATAATTTCTATTGCTGCTCAGATTTTACCTCCTTCAGTAGTTGAGTTAGTAGAAACAACATTATTTAATTTGATAGATCAAGGTTTTGGGGCAGGTATCCTGGGAGCTATGTTTTTGCTTTTTACAGCAGGAAATGCATATCTATCTCTTCAAAGAGGTTCAGATAGGCTTTGGGAAGACGAAATTCCTTCTAAAAAAGTAAATGCTGCTTGGAGAGTCCAAGCTTCCAGGTTTCTCAGAAATAGAGTTGAAGCCTTTTTAATAGTATTCTTTATTGGTTTTTTAATGGTCCTAGATCAGATTAGTGCAAATCTTAGGATGATCCCAAGTAACGTTTTAGAAAATCTTTCAAAATCTAATAATCTTATTTCTGATTTATTATTAAAGTTGCCGCTATTACAGGTTGGTCAGTTTGCAATACCATTAATCGGTTTTTCTTTAATGGCTCTTTTATTACAAGCCCTTTTACCCAGTAGAAAAGTTCCCTTAAAACCACTTTTACCTGGATCTTTTCTGATTGGAATTGGCCTAACCACTTTAAACTTAGCAGTAAGTAAAAGTATTCTCTCACTTGGAGCAAGATTTCAAGCATATGGTTTTATTGGAGGATTTCTTGTACTTACTTTGTGGGTATGGTTACTAGGAGTGATTTTATATTTTGGACAGTGCTGGAGCGTCGTTATTGCTAGTATGACTTTATTAAATAAAAAAAGAAAACATAGATAACAATAACAAAGATGAATTATTTTCTTAAGGCTAATAAAAATTTTCTTACTTACTCATTAATCATACTTATAGTACTTCCAATTTTTGGAATAAACTTTTTTATAAGCTTTCTCGGTAAAATTCTACTGCTATTATTTTTAATTCCTCTACTATTAGTAATATTAGTACTAATTGGTTTTAACTTTTACAAATCAAAAATTAATACATGTAATAGTTGTGGATCAATATCCTTAGGCTCAAATGAAACCTGCATGAATTGTGGGGCAAATATAGAAAATATTAGTAATAACAATCAATTTAATAAAAAGCCTAGTGAAAGCACCATTGAAGTGAAAGCAGAAGAAGTAAAGTAAAAATCCTAACCTATTCCGATTTGTCGAAGAATGCTTTGTCCAGTAATTAATTCAGTACCAAGACCAATCAAAATACCCATCATTGCCATACGACCGTTCCAGGTTTCTGCATAATTGACGAAACCAAATCTTGGTTGATTGTCATCTTTCATAATTAACTAAATTATTTATTAGATCATTTTAACGTTTTAAGGAAGAATTTATGAAAAATAATAAATTATTTATTTAACATGTCTTACACCATCAACAGGTCGATACTCATCTCCAGTTAATTCCTCATATACAATTGCTGGTAATCCTGTATCAAACATTGTTTGCAATGCTTCTTTCAACATAGGGTTCCAACCTCCAGTACTAACTTTTCCATGTCTTACAGTCCAGTCCCAAGTCCCTTGGAGATCTCTAGGCAATCTACCTTCTCTATCTCTTCGAGCGACCAAGTCTAAAGATTCAACTAAACCAACAGTTACTGGATTTTTACCGTAAGAAGGGGTAAGACTTAGTTCAAGTCTGACTGGATCTTCTTTAACCATTTTTAAACGAAACCTTGGGGGTAATTTGAGAGATCTTATTACCGCTGAGACAATTTTTGTTCTAAATTCCAATTTCTTTCCTAATGTAATTTGATTAATCAGTTGTTGAACCCTTTTCTTCTAATGTAGAGTCATTATCATTCGAAAACCTTACTGTTAATAACTCCTCTTCTGTTATGTTCCCTGATTTATCTAAAAGTTCTGGATGTATTGTGTACTTTTTTTGTTTAAAACTGGAAGTACTGAAAGATTTATTTTTATTATCGGATATACCCCAACCATTAGACATTACTCTAAAAGCCTTCCAAACTAAATAGGTTAAGGCTGCAGAATATATTATTGGGAATAAAATAGTCATTAAACTTATAAATTAATTATTTGTATTTTTAATATCATAGCCTGAAAAAAATAAATTTAGCTGTTTTAGGATAAAAAATTATTCTCTAGATTAAATTAAATTTTCTAGTAGTTATATTTAAATTACAATAATATATTATATAGAATCCTTCGAAGAACTTAATAAAGTCAAAATTGAAAAAATACATCCAAAAGCTATTACTACTAGCCTCTTTAATTAATGTGGGCATTACATGTCCTGCAAAAGTAATATCCCAACCATTAAGTAAACCAAACATTAATGAAGTTAATTTATTTTCAAACAAATCTTTTATAACTAAAGCTGTAGAAAGAACCGGTGCAGCTGTAGTGACAATAGATACTCAAAGATATATTAAAAAAAGAAAAATACCAAGAAATTCTCAACTATTTCTAGACCCATATTTTGAAAGATTTTTTGGATTAGATTTACCTAATGACAATCGTCCAAGGATAGAGCAAAACCAGGGAAGTGGATTTATATTTGCAGATGGACTTGTAATGACTAATGCTCATGTTGTGAATGGATCCGATAAGGTGATTGTTGGTTTAACCAATGGCAAAAAATTAAACGCAAAACTTATAGGGCAAGACTTTTTTACTGATTTAGCTGTGCTAAAGATTGAAGGAAAAGGACCTTGGCCAAAAGCAAAATTGGGCAATTCGGATAAGATTAAAGTTGGTGATTGGGCTATAGCAGTTGGAAATCCATTTGGACTAGAAAACACAGTTACACTTGGTATTATTAGTAATCTCAATAGAAACGTAACTCAATTAGGAATATATGATAAAAAACTTGAACTGATACAAACAGACGCTGCTATTAATCCTGGAAATTCTGGAGGTCCATTACTGAATGGAGATGGAGAAGTAATTGGTATTAATACCTTGATAAGATCAGGGCCAGGAGCGGGTTTAAGCTTCGCAATCCCAATTAATAAAGCAAAGGAAATTTCCTATCAACTTATAAAAAATGGAAAAGTAATTCATCCTATGATTGGAATTAGTCTAGTAGAAGAGAGTAATTCCGAAAGGAAAGATTATGTCGTAAAAGTTGGATATATAGTACCGAACAGTCCAGCTGAAAAGAGTGGAATCAAGATAGATGATATTTTAATAAAAGTAGGAAATAAAGATATTGAAACCGCATCAGACGTTATAGACCAAATAAGTAAAAATGGCATCAATAAACAAGTCAATATATTGTTGAAGCGTAAAAATAAATTTATTAAATTAAAAGTAATCCCAACTGATATAACTAATCTACAAAAAAACTAAAAAAGATTTAACTGCCATTCTCTTTAAGTATTTCCACGCACCTAGAAATACATCTACCATCCCTTATATCGCAGGTAGCAATGCATTCAAAATAATTTTCAATAGGATCGGAAATTGGAAACTGTTTTTCTTGGAAATCGTAATTTTTCATATTAATTTTAAAAACTTATTTTTGTATTTTTTAGACTAATCAAGAACCGTAAACTATGTAAAGATAAATGAGTGATCTTGCTTAGCCAAATGTAAACATTATTAAGAGCAATCAAATTTTTTTATGGCTTTGAGTTTTTTCTAAAAAATATTCGTAATTACCATCATATGAAAATAACTTTGAATCTTTAATTTCGACAATTCTATCTGCAACCTTTGAAATAAAATACCGATCATGAGAAATGATTAATAATGACCCTTTATAATTTCTAATTGCTAATTCTAGGTTTTCCTTAGATTGCAGATCCAAATGATTAGTTGGCTCGTCCAAAAGAAGAAAATTACTGGGATTAATAATCATTAGTGCCAATGCTAATCTTGCCTTTTCTCCCCCACTGAGATGTTTAATATATTTAAAGACAGTTTCATTTGAAAAGCCAAAACCTCCTAAAAATGTTCTTACTTTTTTTTGGGACCATTCTGGAGACTTATCACATAATAAATCAATAACCCTTTCCTCAGGGGAAAGTGCTTCAGCCTGATTCTGTTCATAATAGCTAGTAATTATATTGTGTTTACCAAGAATAATTTCTCCAATTTCAGGAGATATTTTTTTCATAATAATTTTAAGCAAGGTAGATTTACCGCAGCCATTAGGTCCTAATATTGCTATTTTCTCACCCGAAGAAATCTTTAAATTAACATCTAAAAAAAGAATTTTATCCTCAAAACTATGAGACAAATTTTTGATATTTAGAACTAATTTTCCAGAGCGAGGACAATCTGGAAAATTAAAAACAGGACTTTTTGTTTTTGCTATGGGAGCCTCAATTTTAGAAATCTTTTTTAATTGTTTTTCTCTACTCTTTGCTTGGGAACTTCTTGTTGCACTAGCTCTAAATCTATCTATATACTTTTTCTGTAACTCAATTTCTTTTTGTTGTAGTAGATATGCCTTATTTTGAGATTCATCATTTAAAGACTTCTGTTGAACAAAAAAAGTGTAGTTCCCATTATATATTTCAGATGTTCCTCTATCTACAAAAATTATTTTTTTACATAATTTGTCTAAGAAATACCTATCATGGCTGATTATAATAACTGCAATCTTAAGCGAAGATAGATATTCTTCGAGCCAGAAAATAGTATCTAAATCTAAATGATTGGTTGGTTCATCCAGTAACAGTAAATCAGGTTTTTGTAAGATTATTTTTCCAAGTGCAACTTTCATCTGCCAACCACCTGAAAAATTGCCTACTAATTTATCAGCATCTTCTATAGAGAAACCTAATTTTGGTAATATTTTTTCTACATCAGATTGCATTTTATAACCACCTAGAGCTTCAAATTGTTCTTGATATTTAGCGAGTTGATTTACAAATATTTCAAGTTGATCGGAATGTTTTTTTATATTCAATGATTTCATTTTATTCTCAATTTCTAAAAGTTTAATAGCAACAATTTGTATATCTTTGAAAGAACTTTCTAATTCTTGTCTAACTGAAAAATTCAAATTACAATCAAACTCCTGTTTTAAATGGGCAATTTTAGGATTTCCCTCTTTAATGATCGTTCCACTTGTTTGCTCTTCCTCTCCAATTAAAATCTTAAATTGGGTTGATTTACCTGCGCCATTAGAACCAACTAAGCCAACTTTTTCTCCTTTCTTAATCTCCCAATTAATATTTTTTAAAACAACATCTGTAGAATAAATTTTACTAACACCTTCGAATCTAATCACTGTTTTAAAAATAGAATTTACAAAATCTGTGGCTTATTTACTAAAAAATATTTTGTGGAATAAAATTAAATTATGAAAAGAATAGAACAAATTGTAGTAATTTTCATAGCTGCAGCTCTTGCAATACCAAGTTATTGGTTTTTTTGGACTTTAGCTGGTGGAGGTGGCTACAACAAAAGAATAAAACCTATGACTAATACAAATAATAGTTATTCTAAACCCTTTCCTAAAGACCTCCTCGAGCCTTAATTAACCACATTTTAGTTGCCTCATCATCAATAGTACTTAAATATTCAATAACCTCTTCTTTAGTCACAGAAATATTTAAATCTTTGCCAATGTCGCATATTTTATCTAAGGCTTTTTTGGGATTAGTTAAGGCTATCATAAACAAACTCTGTTTCTTTTTGGAGTCGTTAGATATTAACTTATAGAGCTTCTCAGCATTAGTGGACATGTTTTTAAAATCTATTTATTAATAGACTATTACTTCAAGCTACATTTTGTTCATTATATTTATTAATAGATAAATCATTATCCGCATCTTGTATTTCTTTTGCTGAGGCATCTGCCATACTTCTTGCGTCTAAACATAAAACTTTTCTAAGTTTCGCGAAATTAGCTGCATGAGATTTTCTTCCATCTTTTTGGGCATAGTACTCAGACTGCTGAAGAATATGGTGAAGATGAGTTAACAAATATGGACTAATTACAGCTGATACCAAAACATCACTATTTTCATTATCGTGAGAATCAGAATTAACTAATCTTTTTTTCTTTTTATCAATTATCGACCTTTTAGGAGAATCAATTTTTCTTGAATTTTTCATGGGACAATAAAAACAATTAATTGATAGGGACATAAATTTCCTTACTAATAATATACACAAAGATAGTATCCTTGACTAACTGTGTATACTTATAAGTAACAGTTATCAACTTTGACTAATGGCTACCCGTCAAAACTCAACTAATGGGAAGCCTAAATCCCCTCGAATTCAGGTAGTTCTTCCAGAATCAATATGTGAGCAGTTAACTACTTTAGCTAATTGTGAATCTAGGACAGTTAGTAATATGGCAAAAGTGTTAATACAAGAGGGTATAAAAAAATACTTCGAGAAAGAGGGTCGATCACTGTTCTCAGAAAATAATTTAAATACCGATAAATTTAGAGACGAACTTGAAAAACAAAGCGTAAGAAGATTAAAAAGAGCTCCTCAAAGGATTAGATACTATAAAAAATCTGACTAAAATATTTAATTCTGCGGCAATTTTTGTAAATCTGCAGTTTTTCCCATTACTACCAAAATGTTTCCTCTTTCCAAGATATATTTTGCTGGAGGATTAACTGTTAACTCTTCAGCAGGTCCTGCTGCAAGAACATTTACTAAATAATTTTTCCTCAAATTTAAATCTCTCAAAGATCTACCAATAAATTCCTCTGGAACAGTTATTTCATCTATACCAGTTTGGTTATCGAGTTCCAATCTTTCAATAAGATTTGGTCTTACTAGTTCTAAACCTAATCTTTCTCCTTGCATTCTAGAAGGGAAGACAACTTTATCTGCACCTACCCTTTTTAACATTTTTTCGTGCAAATCACTCGTAGCTCTTGCTATTACTCTTTTCACTTTGCTACCTTCACTATCTTTAGCAATAAGTGTTGTAGTTATACTTGCTTCAATAGGTTCACTTATACCTACTACGACAGTATTCATTTCAAGTATTCCGGATTCTTTCATAGACTCTTCATCAGTACAATCTACAACTCTAGCTTCTATAGAAGGTTCTAATTGTCTCAAATCATCAATAGCTTTTTCCGAATAATCTGCAGCCAAAACATCTGCACCATTACTTATAAGTTCTCTACAAACAGCAGTTCCAAATCTTCCAACGCCAACAACTGCAAAAGTGAGGGCTTCTTTTTCTCTCTTTTGAGACCACTGCCACCAATCAGCCATAATAAAACTTAGTCAATCCTAAACATAAAGATCAGCCCTAGGATAGCCAATTCTCTTTTGCCTATCTATTCTACTCTTATAAAGAGCCTGCCAAAGTGCACTTAAAAGCAAAAGGATACCAAGTCTGCCCACAAACATTCCAACAATAAGAATAAATTGGCCGAAATGATTTAATTTTGCAGTTAAACCAATATCAAAACCAACAGTTGCAAATGCAGATATGCAAGTAAACAGAATTTCTAGGAATGTGAAAGATTCTTTCTTAACAAACGTATTTGTTGTACTTAGCAACATTGCCATTAAAAGAACAAAAAGTAAAGATCCAACTGTGATTCCAACTGCCTTTAGAATAACTTTATCTGAAATTAATCTATTGCTAATAATTACATCTTTCTGACCTCTTAAAGTTGATCTAGTTGCAGCCATTAAAGCAATAAATGTAGTTGTTTTTATTCCTCCGCCAGTACCTCCGGTACTCGCTCCTATAAACATCAAAGTCATTAATAACAAAAGACCAGTATCTGAAATCGAGTTCAAAGAGATTGGATAATGTGTAAATCCTGCAGTTCTTGCACTTACTGTTTCAAAGATTGATGACAATAACCGTTCAAACAAATTCAAATCATTAAAAAATTGACTATTAAGCAATGATTCAGTGATAAAGAATCCTAATGATCCGAATAATATTAGAGACAAACTCGTCCTAATAACTAGTCTGGAATGAAGGCTTAATTTTTTATAAGAAAGATTTTTTTTATTACTCCAAATATCATCAATAACCCGCCATCCCAATCCACCCATAAAAATGAGAAAAACAAAAACACTATTTACCAAATAATTTGTTCTATAGTCTTGAAGACTATTTGACATTAAAGAAAATCCTGCATTGTTATATGCAGATATGCTGTGAAAAATAGAGGACCACATTCTTTCCCAATTATTTTGAATGTCTACAAATCCAAAAGAATATAAAACAATTGCGCCCAAGGATATGATACTAATCGCCGTAATAGCTATGCTTTGAAAAGTTCGACCAATTCCTCCAACTCCAAATTCATCTAGAGTCTTTCCTTTGTCTAATCTAGTTCTTAGCTTTGTCCCCTTTACAACAAACCCTTGCAAAAATGTTGTAATAGCCATTAATCCTAAACCACCCGATAAAAGCATAAAAGCCAAGAAAACTTGACCAAATAAATTTAAATCAGCACCAATATCTATTATGGTTAATCCAGTTACGGTTATAGCAGAAGTAGATGTAAAAAATGCTTCCCACAAACCAACTTTTGAAGATGAACATAATGGAGAACTCAAAATTAAAGTTCCCAGGCAAATAATAAACAAGCCTGTAACAATAGTAAATTGAGGTACAGATAGCTTTTTGTAAGCATCTTTTAACTGATAAACCTTACTTGTGAATTTCAAAATATTACCCGTAATTTAAAATGATCAATGCTGGTATCGTAAATGACATTATAAATGTCAATCCAGCGCCGTATTTTGCGATATCGAAAAATCTATATCTTCCAGGACCATAAACCATTAAATTCGTTTGATAACCCATTGGAGTCAAAAAAGATTGACTTGCACCGAATAAAACAAGCATTATTAAAGCGCTTGGTGAAATGCCTAATACATTTGAGAATTCAATAGCAACAGGCAAAATCAAAGCAACGGATGCAGCATTGCTTATAAATTGTGTAAGAATAACTGTCGATACAAAAATTACAACTAGTGCAAAATAAAGAGGCATTCCATTAAGGGCAAAGTTTAGATTGACTGCTATTAAATCTGCTAATCCTGTTACTTGCATAGCGACACTAAAGCATGATAATGAGCCCAACAATAAAATTACGTCTAACCTAATTGATTTTTGTATCTCTGCAGGTCTTAAACATCCACAAGCAACCATAGCTATAACTGCTAAAAGTACTGAACCTACTAATGGAATATTTGAAACCGAAGGCAAAACCACCATTCCTATTGCAATTCCAATCGATATAGGTTTTTTTATCAAGAAAGGTAAATCATCTTCAAATTGATCTAAAATAAGCAAATCATTACTTGCTTGCAAACCTCTTATTGAATCTAATGGTGCTTGCAATAATAAAACATCTCCAGCCCTTAACACAGCTTGACCTAATCTCTCCTGAACAGTTTGTTGACCTCTTCTTAGTGCCAAAACTGTTGCATTATGACGCTGTCTAAATCTTAATTCTCTCAAACTTGCACCAGCCAGAGTTGAGCCAGCTGGCAAAAGGGCTTCAAAGGTCTTTATACCTTCATCATCTGAGAAAACATTTGCTCCATCGAAAGATGTTTTGTTTTCGCCTAAAAGAATGGTATGTTCCTGCTGCAGCCTAAATAAGTCTGCCCTTGTAACGCGAATTATTAATCTATCATCCGGTTCAATCTTCCTATCAGCCAAAGGAGGAAGAATAACTTTTCCATTTCGTTGTAATTCCAGAACATCAACATCAAATCGTCTTTGCAATCTACTATTTCTGACAGATTGTCCAACCAATTCTGAAGTAGAGGGAATAGTAACTTCAGTAAAATATATATTCATATCACCATTTTTAATAAATTCCTTATCCCTCCCTCTATCTGGCAAAAGCATGTCAGAAACAAGAATCATATAGGTTGTACCTATAAGCCATACTGGAATTCCGATTGAAGTCAAACTAAATAATTCCAAAGATCCATAACCTAATTGTTGACTAATATCACTTACAAGAAGATTTACTGAGCTTCCTAATAATGTCAGGGTTCCACCTAATAAAGTAGCAAAAGAAAGAGGTAATAAAACTTTTGATGGTGATATATTTCTCCGCTCACACCAACCTTCAATTAAGGGTAACAAAGATGCTACTACAGGAGTATTAGGTACAATTCCAGATATTGGAGCAATAAGAAAAGCTATTAAAGAAATTAATTTCCTTGGAGTTCTAATACTTTCAGAAGAAATCAATTCTCTTACTCTGTCTAAAGCACCACTTTTAAATAATGCAGAAGAAACTGCAAATAAACCCATAAGCGTAATTAAGGATGGGCTACCAAATCCAGCTAAAGCTTTTTCAGGAGAGAGAACACCTGTAGCTATAAATATTCCAACACATAACAAACCAGTCAATTCTGGCGCAATAGTATTTTTAACAAACAAAATTATTGACATTATTAAAACAACTACCGTTATAAACGCATCAAAATTATTACTAACTACTGCAATTAAATTCATACGAAACTTATTTAACTCAATATACCCAAAAACAATATTTCAAAAAAGTTTAATCGGAATTATCTTTTTTAAGAAACTTTTTAAAAATAGATTTTTTTTGGAATATCCATGAAGATGCAGATTTTAAGCTTTCAGTAATATCAGGCAACTTAGAAGCATATATAAGTCTTCTTACCTCAAAAGCTAATTTCCCAGATAAAGTAACCCCAAGCCCAGAGATTGAAGCTTCGCTTATTCCTAAGCTAATCATTTCACCATTGTCTTTAAATTCAAAAGGTAAAGGATCCTTTCCTTGAATTAAAAGTTCTAAATTATTAGCCAGATGATTTCCTTCCTGCATAGCGACCTGAGCGGTGATGGGTAAATCCTCCATTCCTTCAATAACTGAAATATCGCCAATAGCAAAACAGTTTTTATAGTTTTCTATTTGCAAATTATTATTAACTAAAATTCGTCCAAACTTTTTTGTTATTACATCAGTTTCTAAGTAAGACAAATTAGGTTTAACACCTGCAGTCCAAATAACAATATCTTTATCCAAAGAAGTTATTCCAATATCACTAGAAATACTAATTTTAGTTTCTGAAACTTCTTTAACTGTGGAATTCAAAAGAACGTTGATTTTTCTTTTTTTTAATGCTTTCTCTGCTTGTTCTCTATTAAAAATTTTGTTTTTATTAAGAATTTCATTTGATTTTTCTATTACATTAATTTCAAATTGTTCTGAAAATATATCTTTAATTTTGCATGCCAACTCTATGCCAGAGGGACCACCTCCAATTATGAATAACTTTTTATGAAACACAGTTTCTTGTGATTTTTTTAAAAAAGAATTCAATTTATTCATATCATGAAAATCATTAAAAAAATAACAATTTTCATCTACACCTTTTATTAAAAAACTATTTGGAATAGATCCTGTACAGATCACAAGATACTGATAACTTAATTTTAAATCGTCACTAAATTCAAGAATATTTTCTGTGAAGAAAATCTTGGTTAAACGATTTCTTAAAAAAGTTATCCCCGCATCAGAAAAAATATTTGCAAATTTTGGGGTGGCTTCCCAACTTCTTACTTCTTTACTTAAAACTTCATACATTAAAGGTTTAAATATAAAGTTAGTTTCAGAATCAACTACAAGAATGGGTAAAGAAGGATTAAGATTCTTTAAATTCAAAGCAAATGTCATACCTGCAAAACCTGCTCCAACTATTACTATTGGTTTTTGTATTGATTTCATTAGAGAGATATTGTTATGCGTAAATGTATTATTAAACTATACGAATAATTTTTAAATTGAGCGAAATAACATTAAACTCATAATCAAATTGAAGAATGATTAAAAACATCCACAAAGATATTCAAACTAACTTAAGGAAATATAATCAAGAGCTAGAAGATAAAAAACCTGAAGGAATGCTTACATGGGGTTATGAAAAGTTTGATAATCAATTTGCTATTACAACAAGTTTTGGTATACAGTCATCAGTCCTTTTACATATGGTTAGTAAATTACGTCTACAAAAAAAAATCAAAATATTTTGGATAGATACAGGGTACCTACCTCCAGAAACATACCATTACGCTGAAAAGCTAATTTACGATTTATCCTTAGAAGTAGAAGTTCTGCAAAGTGAATTATCTCCAGCAAGAATGGAGGCTAAATACGGAAAACTTTGGGAAACAAATAAAGAGAGTGATTTAGATAAGTATCATGATTTAAGAAAGATTAAACCTTTAGAAAATGGTCTAGAAAAATATAATATTTCCTGCTGGGCAAGCGGTGTTAGATCAAGTCAAACAAACAATAGAAACAAAATGAAATTCCTTGACGTAATTCGTCAAAGACTTTCTTTAAGACCTTTATTAAATTGGACAAATAAAGATATTTTTTATTATATGGAAGAGAATAATTTACCTGACCATCCTCTTTTTATTAAAGGTTATTCTTCTGTAGGCGATTGGCATTCAAGTGGCCCCGATGGTATGGAGACAAAAGGCAGAGATACAAGATTTGGGGGAGTTAAACAAGAATGTGGAATACACACCAATAATTAAATTGCTCATAGAACAATGGTCCCAGATATAAATTTTTTATTAGTAGGCAATAGTAGGCTTCATTGGGCAAAATATTCTAGAAATCAATCTAAATTCTTCCATACCAAAAAAGAGCAAAAAGTTCCAGAAAATATAGATCTTGATGAATTAATTTGGGCTTCTGTAGGAAAACTACCAAATTTTTTGCTGAAAAAAGAAAATGAAATAAAAACTAAAGATATTCAGTTATCAAATCTTCCTGATTATTTTGGAGTTGATAGAGCTCTTGCCTGTATTGCAGCTTTAAAAATTATTGAAAACCCATTCAAAAAAGATTTGCTAATTGCAGATTTTGGAACAATATTATCAATAACAAAATTAAATTCATATGGATCGATTCTTGGTGGTCAACTTGTTCCAGGTTTTCTAACACAATTAAAATCAATGGAACAAAACACAAAAAATCTTAAAGTTCCAGAAAAATTTGAAATCCCTAAAAAAGATTTTTTGTTTAATACAGAAGAGGCGATTTTAAAAGGTGTAATCAACTCTCTTACTGGAGTTATTAATAGTTTATTTAATCCCAAAAAGGATATTTTAATAATCTGTGGAGGAGACTCTGAATTCTTCACAAAATCTCTAGAAACTCAAAAAGAAAATATTATTAATGCTCCTAATTTAGTTATGGAAGGGATGATAATTCATCAGCTATATATGAAAAATTTAATTTAAACCAAGGTCTGCAATTATATGATCAGCCATTATTGCTGCTTTTACCTTTAAGTAAATTTTTTCGATGTTACCATCAGAATCAATCAAAAAAGTATTTCTCATCATTCCCATATATTCTTTTCCCATGAATTTCTTAAGTCCATAGCTATCGTAATCAGAAGAAACTTTAAAAGGTTCAGGATCAGTTAAAAGAATAAAAGGTAAATTAAATTTTTCTATAAACTTCTGATGAGAGGAAGCATTATCTTTGCTAATACCAAGCACAACAATATTATTTTTTTGGAGTAAATCCCAATTCTCTTTAAAATTACATGCCTCTTTAGTACATCCTGGAGTATTATCTTTTGGATAAAAATATAGTATTATTCTTTTACCTTTAAAATCACTAAGAGAAACTTCTTTCTCAAAAGAATCTTTTAATTTAAATTCTGGTGCTTTGTCGCCAACCTTAAGAGCCATTGAAATTATTAAATGAGTATGAATATAAAATACCAAAAATTTGGTTTTATGAGATTAAAGGTGTGCAAGATGTCGCAACTATAGAGGAAATTAAAACCGCAAAAAATCTATCAAGTTCAAGATCAAAGGTTTTCTTAGAAACAAGAGCTTATTTGAGACAATCACTTTCAACACTTTTTGATTTAGATCCGCTTGAAATTCCCATTAATGCTAATCCTGGAAAACCTCCAAGTTTACCCTCTGGCATGGGAAATATAAGTTTAAGTCATTGCAAAGATGCCATTACTATAGTCTGGCATAAAAGCAAAGTAGGGATTGATATTGAGAGAACAGATAGAGATTTCAACCATTTAAAGTTTGCAGAAAAATATTTTTTTCATACCAATAAATCAATGCATAATAATTATTTGACAAAAAATATGATATTAAATCAATGGTGTGCTGTTGAAGCGGCGGTAAAATGGGATCATGGAAAATTAGCTAAAGACATAAACCATTGGCAATATTTTGAAAAGCCAAAAGAGTTATTTCATAAGAAGAAAAAAATACATTTAAATTATTCACAGATTAACTTCCATAATTGGACTATTGCTTTAGCCTATGAAGAAAAAGCTTCTTTCAATCCTGAGATTATTTGTTGTTCGAAAGATTTTTAATTTTCTTTTCTTCTAAGCAGTTCGTCATATTTAATTTTCTCCCATCCATTATTATTTGGTTCCCATATTTTTAAACCTCTTAAAAATTTAGGAAGATATTCTTGTGCAACCCAATTGCCTGGATAATTATGAGGATTGACATAACTATTAGAATTATTTTTTAAATGAAGAGGAACATCAAAAGCATTGGTACATTTGATTGTTTCAATAGCTTTAAAAATACTTTTCGTACTGTTACTTTTTGGAGACATAGCTAAATATAAAGAAGCCTGCGTTAAAAAATATAATCCTTCTGGCAAACCAACTCTATCAAAAGCATCACAACAGGATTTTACAACTACTATCGCATTAGGATCAGCCATTCCAATATCTTCACTGGCAGATATAAGTAGTCTTCTAAAAATAAAATTAGGATCTTCACCAGCCTCAAGCATATTCGCAAGCCAGAATAAAGTTGCATCTGGATCAGACCCTCTTATGGACTTTATAAAAGCACTTATTACATCGTAATGATTTTGACCATTTTTATCGTAAACAATATTTTTCTTTTGAATTGCATCCTCTGCTATTGAGAGATTAATGTTGATTTCTTTAGCGTCATTTTCAGCAGTTGTCTCTATGGCCATCTCTAAGGCATTGATTAATGTTCTTGCATCACCGCCAGAAAATTTAATTAAATGACTTATTGCATCCTTGGTTAAATAAACCTTTTTTAAATCTTTTTGTTTTGAATAGTGAGTTATGACTTTTTTTATTATTTTCTGCAAATCATTTTCAGCCAAAGGAATTAATGTAAAAATACGAGACCTGCTAACAAGGGCTTTATTAACAGCAAAGAGAGGGTTTTCAGTTGTAGCACCAATAAAAGTTATAGTTCCATTTTCTATTGAGGGTAATAGGGCATCTTGCTGAACTGCTGTAAATCTATGAACCTCATCTATAAATAAAATTGTTTTTCTTTTTGAATTTATTAATCTATCTTTTGCACTAGCGATTTCATTTCTTAATTCTTTAACACTTGATAATACTGCATTTAACTTAATTAACTTTGAACGCGTATTAAAAGAAATAATTTCAATTAAAGTTGTTTTTCCAACACCAGGAGGGCCAGAAAAAATAAAATTACTAATCTTATCGTTTAATATTGCACTTCTTAAAAGCGAATTCTCATTCAGGATTGGTTGTTGACCAAAAAAATCATCCAATTTCTTTGGTCTTAATTTATCTGCCAAAGGTGCATTATCTTCTATTTGAGAATAATTAGTAAATAAATTTTGTGAATGCATATAAATAAAATCAAAAAATAATTACTTTCAATTCTATGTAATTACTGTAGGAGTTTCCATTTGAGTAAGTTTTGAAATATTCAATAAAGCATCTAAATCGTTTATTAGAGGTTTTAAAGCGATCTGAGGATTTAACGAAAGATTCTGTTGAGGATCGAAAAATTTCTCAAAGTAAAGTCTTAATGTTGCTCCCTTAGTTCCAGTTCCCGAAAGGCGCACAATTACTCGAGAATTATCATCAAGGACCAATCTTAAACCTTGATTTTCACTTATGGAATTATCAACGGGATCTAAATATGAAAAGTTATCTGCAACTTTAACTAAATGGCCAGCAAAACTATTTCCTTTTAAATTTTCGAGCATAGAAGTAAGATTTGCAAAGATTTGATTAGCAATATTTGAGGGAATTGACTCATAATCATGTCTTGAATAATAATTCCTACCAAATTGTTTCCAATGATTCTGGATCAAATCACTTACAGAACTTTTTTTCTCAGCTAAAACTTGCAACCAATACAAAACTGCCCATAGTCCATCTTTCTCTCTCACATGATTACTACCTGTTCCGAAACTTTCTTCTCCACATAAAGTAATTAAATTGGAATCTAAAAGATTTCCAAAAAACTTCCAACCAGTAGGTGTCTCGAAACAAGGTATATTTAATGCTCGAGCAACATTATCAACCGCTGAGCTGGTTGGCATAGATCGTGCCACACCTGTAATACCATCTTTATAACCAGGGACACATTTTGTGTTAGCAGTGATAATTGCAAGGCTATCACTAGGATTTACAAAACATCCACTTCCTAAAATCATATTCCTATCTCCATCTCCATCACATGCAGCACCAAAACTGTAAGATTTTTTATTTAATAACAAATCAGCCAAGTGGGATGCGTAAGTAAGATTAGGATCAGGATGTAAACCTCCAAAATCTTTTAACGGGGTACCATTCATGACACAATCATGTGCAAGACCCATTTTTTCAACAAAAATATTTTTTGCATATGGACCTGTAACCGCATTCATTGCATCAAAGATTAACGAGAAGTCTTTTTTTAAAAAATCACTAATTTGATCAAAATCAAAAATTTTCTCCATCAAATTAGAATAATCTTTTAATCCATCAATAATTTCTAAGGTAGTTTCACCGTAAGAGTAAGTTCCATATTCACTAAAGTCAGGTAATTGAATTTTACAAATTTTATAACTAGTTAGTAATTGTGAAGCCTTGAAAATCTTGTTAGTAATTATCTCAGGAGCTGGGCCACCATTAGAGATATTCAATTTCACTCCAAAGTCGCCATCAATCCCACCAGGATTATGGCTTGCAGAAAGAATAATTCCACCAATAGCGTTTTCTTTTCTAATTAAATGTGATGTCGCAGGAGTAGATAATAAACCGTATTTTGGAACAATAACCTTTTGAACTTTATGAGCAATGCATATTTGGACAATTTTTTCTATTGCTTCAATATTGCCATATCTGCCATCACCACCAACTACTAATGTTGAACCTTTTAAATCTTCCAATGATTGTAAGATTGCTTCAATAAAAATTTCTAAATAATGTTCTTCCTGAAACTTTAAAGTACTTTTTCTTAAACCAGAAGTGCCTGGTTTTTGATCTAGAAAAGGGGAATTGATATTAATTACATTAACTTGAGTCATATTTTTAAAAAACTTCCAAAAATCTAACTAAATTAATGAGGCATTTCGGATGTTCTTAACATAGCGATAAACCATAATGAAGAAATTAATAATGCACTAAGAATTCCATAGTTAACACCAAATTTAGAAATTGTAATTGGAACTACTAATGGAAACGTCAATGCCCCAAACAATGGAGTGAAAGCCACAATTTTTTTCAGCATTAATTTAATTTATTAAAACCATTCAGTCTCAGCTTTATCTTTTTCATTAGTATCGTCAAGTGGTGTAGTTCTATCAAATTTCATTGATATACTTTTCTCTTGCTCACCAGATATATCAAATGCTTTAATATCATATTTTTGAGTCCCATCTCTAAATGGAACTTGAATTCTAAAAGTACCATCTGCAGCAAGGGGTACATCTTCTCCACCTATTGTCAGTTTTGCAGAAGGCTCTGTAGCTCCATAAACAATTAATTCAGCATCAGCAACGAGCCAAAAAGATCGATTTTTAAGAATTCCGCTTCCAGAATCATTTAAACCTGATGACCATTTACCAGCACCTGAGTCTGTGAGATTATCACTAAGATTTGTTGAATTTACATTTTCCATGAATTCTTCAGAACCAACTTTTCTTCTGAGAGGAATATTAGTTGCTGCTTGGTATAACCTTTCATGCATACCATTTTGTTCTGAAACAACAGGATTTGAAATATCTAGGATTGACTCAGAAGTAGAATCCAAATTAAAAGGTACAAATTTATCAAGAATTTGCTCAGAAGGATGAGAGCCAGGAACGTGGCTTATTGATGAAAATGCCAATGACATCCAGTTAAAACCATATTTATAGCCTAATTCAACTTTATAATCTCTGTCTGCAAGTGGAATTGGCAAGTACCACTCAGTACTGTAGCTATCAACTGCTATCTCCCTTAGTGTCCCTTGATTCAAGTTGCTTCCTTCAGAACCAGATGCATCAAATAATCGTAAGCATAATTTATTGGCTCCCAAAGATTGTGCTTTTTCTCGATCTGCATCAGAAATTTGCCAAAAAACGTAAGCCCAATCTGGATCTCGGGGTAGAAATACTACATTTGTTTTAACTTCTTCACTACTGCTGAAAGAATTGGACTCAACAATTTCTTCAGATTTTGACTGAGATGAGGTAATGAATGTTTTCTTTATAGATTTTTCTTGATATTCGAGTATTAAATCAACTAAAACAGCTTTTGTTTTGCGACTGTATAGCGGAACTGATAATTTACTTGCTTCTTGACGTAATTGCCTGAGGGTAAGTGAGAGTAATTGATCTTTTTTCATGATCTCATCAGCCACTTTAAATTCTCCGTTTTTGCTTGGGATCAGTATGTTCTTTTTTTTTGGGAATTGTGTGTCTTTTTGCCCTGTCGTCAGGATCCTCTGACTACTAAAAAATTCTCAAAATTAATATTTATCTTCAAAACAGTTGGTATCAAAGCAATTAATTAATTTTCAGATCTTTTTTAAATGTAAATTAATTTTCTTTTTTTTTAAATTTTATTACCTGAATTTGTTAACGACTCAACAAAAATATATTTTTTCTTCGGGATCAATTAAATGAGACTTCAGCGTTGTTCAACTAGAAGTACTAAATCATCTATCTCTAAATCCTCAATATTTTTACCAATTTTTTTTGAAAAAGTACTTAATTTTTTCGAAGCTGATTCTAACTGCTCATAAAAAAGATCACTAAATTTTTTATCATCAAATTTTTTGGATTGGTTATCACACCATTCTCTCAGGGAATTTTTATTTTGATATTCAAAACTATTCTCTTCACTGATAATTTTTAAAATCTGGAGGCAATGAGCGAGAATTCTTAAATGATGTTTCTGCATTATAGGAAGATCAAGATTATCAATTTCTTGAATAATTTCTATGTTTAATGGGTTAGACAAGGGATCAAGATGATTAGACATTAAATTTTAGTTTTAATAAAGGGAAAAAACTCAATATTGGGGGTATCTTTCGTTAAAGTATATAAAGCTAATTGTAATAAGTTATTTTTGATAACATGGTCAACGAAAATTTAGTTAAAGATGTAGTAAAAGAGCCTTATAAATATGGTTTCGTTACTGATATTGAAACTGAAAAAATAGAAAAGGGGTTAAATGAAGATATCATAAGATTAATTTCTCAGAAAAAAGAAGAGCCAAAATATCTTCTTGATTTTAGATTAAAAGCCTTTAAAAAATGGCAAAAAATGAAAGAGCCTGATTGGGCAGGATTAGGATATAAACAAATTGATTATCAAGATATAATTTATTACTCTGCTCCTAAGCAAAAAGAGAAAATTTCTAGTTTAGATGAAGTTGATCCCAAACTTCTTGAAACTTTTGACAAATTGGGAATACCCCTTACAGAGCAAAAAAAACTCACAAATGTAGCAGTAGATGCAGTCTTTGATAGTGTTTCTATAGCCACAACTTTTAGAGAAGAACTTGCTGAACATGGAGTTATATTTTGCTCAATTAGTGAAGCAGTAAAAAATCACTCGGATTTGATTGAAAAATATTTAGGTACAGTAGTCCCAGCTAGTGATAATTATTTTGCAGCACTAAATTCTGCTGTTTTTAGTGATGGTTCTTTTGTGTATATCCCAAAAGGTGTTACCTGCCCTATGGATCTATCTTCCTACTTCAGAATTAATAGTGGAGATTCTGGACAATTCGAAAGGACACTAATCATTGCTGAAGAATCAAGTTCTGTAAGTTATCTAGAAGGTTGTACAGCTCCGATGTTTGATACAAATACCCTTCATGCAGCAGTTGTAGAGCTTATAGCATTAGACGACGCCTCAATAAAATATTCAACAGTGCAAAATTGGTATGCTGGTGATGAAGAAGGTATTGGCGGAATTTTTAATTTTGTCACCAAGAGAGGAAAGTGTTTAGGCAAGAGAAGTAAAATTAGCTGGTCACAAGTTGAAACAGGGTCTGCAATTACATGGAAATATCCTAGCTGTCTTCTTTTAGGGGAAGAATCTGTAGGAGAATTTTATTCAGTGGCACTCACCAATAATCTTCAGCAAGCAGATACCGGCACAAAAATGATCCATATCGGTCCTAAGACCAAATCAACTATTGTTAGCAAAGGTATTAGTGCAGGCAAGTCAATAAATAGCTATAGAGGTCTTGTCAAAATGGGAACAAAAGCTAAAGGATCAAGAAATTACAGTCAATGTGATTCAATGTTAATTGGGGATCAAGCTTCTGCGAATACATTCCCTTACATCAAATCTCAACAACCCAATTCCGAAATTGAGCATGAAGCAAGCACATGTAGAATCTCAGAAGATCAACTTTTTTACCTCCAAAGCAGAGGTATAGAATTTGAGGAGGCAGTATCTATGATGGTCAGCGGTTTTTGCAGAGATGTATTTAATCAATTACCTATGGAATTTGCTGCTGAAGCAGATAAGTTACTGGCACTTAAGCTAGAGGGATCAGTAGGTTAATGAATCAATTTCTAAACTGAAATGCAAAGTAAAATGAAAGAATCAGAGCCAATTTTAGAAGTTGAAAATCTCTCTGCATCTACTGATAATCTTCCAATTTTAAAAGGGGTTTCACTTACTGTCTATCCTGGAGAAATCCATGCCATTATGGGAAGAAATGGATGTGGCAAAAGTACTCTTTCGAAAATAATTGCAGGACATCCTTCGTATAATATTACAAATGGCGACATAAAATTTTTAGGTGAAAACATTAACTCTCTAGAACCTGAAGAGAGAGCTCAATCAGGAATTTTTCTTGGTTTTCAATATCCAATTGAGATCCCAGGTGTAAGTAATCTTGAGTTTCTTAGAGTTTCAACTAATGCAAGAAGGAAATTCCTCAACAAAGAAGAATTGGATACTTTTGATTTTGAAGAATTAGTTAAAGAAAAGTTAGAAATTGTGAAAATGGATCATGCATTCCTATCAAGGAGTGTAAATCAAGGATTTTCAGGAGGTGAAAAAAAAAGAAATGAAATTCTCCAAATGGCTTTACTTGAGCCCAAGATAGCAATATTAGATGAGACTGATTCTGGTCTAGATATTGATGCGCTAAGAATAGTGGCATCAGGAATTAAAAAAATATCTAATGCACAAACTGGGATAATACTTATTACCCACTATCAAAGATTATTAGATGAAATTGAACCAAATTATGTCCATGTTATGTCAGACGGACAAATCATAAAAACTGGTGAGAGTGATCTTGCTCTAGAGCTTGAGAAAAAAGGGTATGAATGGACTGATAACTTTATAAAAGAGACCTAAATAAATGGAAATTATTGAAAAAATAAAAACCAATAAATCGATTGATAATCAAACAGAAATACAAAAAATCTGTCTAAATAAATTACAATCAAGTCCCCTCCCTAATCCTAAAAGTGAACAATGGAGACTTTCAAATAAAGCAAAATTTTCAAACTTTTTAGACTACTCGGTTGCTGAAAAAGATCCAAAATTTGAGACACCTTTTCCGAATACTTCTCAAAGTACTATTAGGTTTGTAATTGGTAATAATTGCCAAATTAATTTAATAGAAGAAAATTATTCAATACAGCAATTAAGTCAGGATGAATTAGATAAATATATCAAGGCACAGATATCTTGCTTTGATCAAAACGAAAATTGGAGTGATTTGCTCAATCTGTCTTTGAGTAATACAAAAAATATCTTGGGATTAAAAATAAATGGCTCAAAAATTCCTCCTATTGAAATCTTTAGTCATTCATCAAGTAATTCATTAAACGCAAAAACCCTAGTAATATTTTTAGAAAAGAATTGTGATGTTGAATTACTACAAGTAAATCTTGTTAAAGAAAACTCTTCCTTATCTCAATCAACATACTTTTGTTTAGATGAAAATAGTTCTGTAAATCATGGTGTTGTTTCTTACGGTGAAAACAGATCAAATTTATTAAATTCTCTAAATGTAATTCAACAAAAAAATAGCGAATACAACTTAGGCTCTTTACATTTCAAATTCAATTATGCAAGATTTGAAATTAGTATTAAACAATCTGAAGGAAAGGCTAAAACCAATATTAAAGGTATGCAAATAACAAAAAAAGATGAGCAAATTTCTACTTATACAAAAATAGACTTTAATGGCCCAAATGGATTTCTAGATCAAATCAACAAATCACTTGCTGATGATGAATCACATGCAATATTTGAAGGTTCAATAATAGTTCCTAAAATTGCCCAGAAAACTGATGCTTCTCAATTAAGTAGGAATTTACTTTTATCAAATCTCGCACAAATAGATACCAAACCTCAATTAGAAATAATTGCTGATGACGTCAAATGCAAACATGGAGCTACAATATCGAAATTAAATGAAGATGAACTTTTTTATATGAGATCAAGAGGGATCACATTACCAGAAGCAAATAAACTACAATTAAGTTCTTACTTTCAAGAAATAATTTCATTTATTCCCGTTGCAAAAGATAGATGGGATTTGCTTGATAAACTTTTAAATGAAAAATAATGGGAACGATTCAAAATTTCTCTGAAATAACTAAGAAAGACTTTCCTCTTTTAAATAAAAACATAAAAAGTAATGAGCAAATCATTTATTTAGACCATGCTGCAACCACTCAAAAACCAATACAAGTCTTAGAAAAAATTAATGAATATTATAAAAACTTTAATGCCAATGTACATAGAGGAGCGCATCAATTAAGTGCTAAAGCGACAGAAGAATTTGAAAATGCAAGATACTCAATTAGTAAATACATAAAAGCAAATACGACAAAAGAAATTATTTTCACAAGGAATGCTACTGAAGCAATAAATCTAGCTGCTAGATCATGGGGTGAATATTCATTAAAAGAAAACGATGAAATTCTTCTATCAATAATGGAGCATCATAGCAATATTGTTCCATGGCAAATGGTTGCAGCAAAAAATAAATGTAAATTAAAATTTATAGGCATCGATAAAAATGGAAAATTAGATTTAGACGATTTTAAATCAAAACTAACATCTAGAACAAAGCTTGTTAGCCTAGTACATGTTAGTAATACTCTAGGTTGCTGTAATCCAATCAAAGAGATAACTAAATTAGCCAAACAAAAAGGTTCTCTAGTATTAATAGATGCATGCCAAAGTTTGGCGCATCAAAAACTGGATGTAATTGATCTTGATATAGATTTTTTAGCGGGATCAGGACATAAACTTTGCGGTCCTACAGGAATTGGTTTCCTCTGGTCGAGACAAGAAATTCTGAAAAAAATTCCTCCTCTCTTTGGAGGTGGCGAAATGATTCAAGATGTCTTTGAAGAGACAAGTACCTGGGCAGAGCTCCCACATAAATTCGAAGCTGGAACTCCAGCCATTGCAGAAGCAATAGGCCTTGCAGAAGCAATTAAATATATAAACACTATAGGATTAAATGAAATTCATAAATATGAAAAGACTATTACTAAATATTTATTTGAAAAGTTAAATCAAATAGAAAATATTGAAATTATAGGTCCATCGCCGGAGATAGATCCAGACAGAGCCTCACTTGCCACCTTTTATATAAAAAATATACATTCAAATGATATTGCTGAAATTCTTGATTCAAAAGGAATTTGTATCAGAAGTGGTCACCATTGCTGTCAACCTCTTCACAGATACATTGGAGTTAAATCAACAGCTAGAATCAGCATGAATTTCACAACCAATAAGGAAGAAATTGATATGTTTATAGAAAAATTAAAAGATACTATTGATTTTCTAAAAATCAATTCTTAAATATTCAAAGCATTTTTTAAAAATTGCTGAGATTTTTGCATTACCACTTCTTTATTTTCAATACTTTTAAAACCATGCCCTTCATTATCAAAAAAAATAACTTCTGAATATTTATTATTCTGAATCAAAATTTCTTGAATTTTTAAAGTTTGCTTATAAGAAATAACTGTATCTTTTTTTCCATGAAACAATAAGATTGGTTTTTTTATTTTGTTAATATGATTTACCGGGGATCTATTTATATAATCATCATAATTTTTTGCATAATTTCCTACCAAAGAATTTAAATAATCTTTTTCAAACCTATGAGTGTTGTAATGCATATCCTTCAAATCAATAACAGGATATTTACAAATTGCTGCTGTAAAAATAGATCCATATAATAAACAATTCAGGGCAGTTAAACCACCAGCACTATTCCCAAAAATTACTACTTTTTCACTATCAACTTGATTTGATTTAATCAATTCAAGAGCTAGTGCTTTGCAATCATAAGAATCAACAATGCCCCATTTATAATTCAACCTCTCTCTATATGCTTTACCAAATCCTGATGATCCTCCATAATTAACTTCAGCAACAAAAAATCCCTTCGACGTCCAATATTGAACTTCAGCATTATATGATCCATCAAAACATGAAGTTGGTCCACTATGTGCTCTAACAAGGAGCGGTGGCTTTCTAAAATTTTCAACAAGCGGCCTATAAAGAAAAGAATGAGTAGATTGAGCTTCAAAACCTTTAAACCAAAATGTTTCAGGTTTTGAACAATCTTTTATATGATCAAAAAATATCTGCTCAGAAAAATTTGATAAAACTTTTTTTGCAAAATCAATTTCAAATACAATTCCTAAAAAATCAGATCCATTACCTTTTAAAAGAACTTTTTTCCGAAAAACACTGAAATCACTTATTGAGGTAAAAGGAGTAAAAAATTCTTTAACGAATTCAAGATCTTTATATTGTTCCACTATTAAAATATTTTCTTTTTTTGCTACACAAAATAAATTCTTTATAGTCCCTGAAAAGAATGTTATTCCAGTGACCCATTGTGGTACTCCATATTCAATTAAATTTTTTTCTACTCTTTTCTTAATAAAAATATTCTCAATTTCACTAACATCTAAAAACAATAAGTTCCACCATCCAGAACTATCTTCAGAACATACTAAAAGTGTTTCACTTATCCAATAGGGTTGGAAAAAAGAAACGTTTTTTTTGGAATTTATCAGCTTATTTGAGAATTTTTTTATTTTTTGTATCTCGCCATCTAAATCTATTTGAGCAAAAAAGAGCTCATTTTTCTCCCAAGGCATATATGGATAATCCCACTCTATCCAAGAAAGTAAGTTAACAGAGGTATTAGAAGATAATTCTCCAGCAAAATTTTTAAATTTTTTTATTCGATGAATATCTTGTTTAGTTTTTTTTAAATTTAAAGAAAATAAATAATCTCTATTATTTATTTCGCAAATTCCATACAAAAAATTTTTTTCAGAAATGACAAATGAAGAATCGAAATTTCCATCAATTGATTTAGATAGTTGACTAGGTTCTTGAACTGAAACTAGATATTTATTTTGGCTTCTATAATTTGACGCTGACTCTTTAAAAATTTGAAACCATAATGCCTTGGTAATCTGATCTATCCATATCAAATAAAAATTATTTTTAAAATTTATACATTTATAAGATTTACCACCATATCCATGAAAATTATTTTTAATATTATATTTTTTACTTGTTAATTTCTGAGGAAACGCTTCTTTGTCATGAAATGGTCTTGCAAAAATGGCATTTTCATTTTGACCTTCACCAACTACATCAATCCAAAAAATGGTATCCCTAACAATAGTTAATTCCTTAAAAGCTTTTTTTTTAGATTCAGTTTGAATAACTTTTAGCTTATCATTATTACTCATTTAAAAAATTATAAAGAACGTAAATTAAAGTGCTAGTATTTTTATAGCTAAACTCTTAATTAAAAACTTTTAAACGTGGCAAACCATTTTTCACAACTTGCAAAAAAGTCAAGAACAAATGGGAGCTCGGAAAAAATTGCAAAAGAACAAACAGGTAAGCCATCTCTAGACATTTATAAGCTTGGTGATGATGTATTAAGACAAAATTCCAAGAGAATAACTAAGGTTGATGAATCGATTAGAAAACTTGCTAGAGAAATGCTGCAAAGCATGTATGCAGCTAAAGGAATTGGACTTGCCGCACCTCAAATTGGTATCAACAAAGAGCTTCTTGTCATAGATGTAAATTTTGAAGATTCAGCAGCAGAACCTCTAATATTAATCAATCCAGAAATTACAGACTTTGGAACAACCCTTAATTCATACGAAGAAGGCTGCTTGAGTATACCTGGCGTCTATTTGAATGTAGTTAGACCATCAACTATCAAATTAAAATTTAGAGATGAAATGGGGAGACCACGTAAAATGAAAGCAGATGGACTTCTGGCGAGGTGTATTCAACACGAAATGGATCACTTAAACGGAATATTATTTGTTGATAGAGTTACATCAAAAGATGATTTGAACAAAGAGCTTTTAAAGGAAGGGTTTAACGAAAAAGACGTAATTTCTATTAATTAACCTAATGACTGAAACTACAATATTTCAAAAAATAATTAATGAGGAAATTCCCTGCGATAAGCTTTATGAAGATGAGTTTTGTATTGCCTTTAATGATATACAAGCGCAAGCACCAGTACATTTTTTAGTGATTCCAAAAAAGCCAATTATTAGTTTATTAGATTGTATTGAAGAAGATGCAAATTTATTAGGGCATTTACTGTTTGTTGGTAGCAAATTAGCTAAATCAAAAAGTTTAACTAATTGGAGAACAGTAATTAATACTGGAGCAGAATCGGGACAAACAGTTTTTCATTTACATATTCATTTTTTATCTGGAAGAAAAATGAATTGGCCCCCAGGTTAAAACTCTCGAAAGAAATGTTTATGGGTTATAAATAAGTAAAAACAAAATGAATACACCAGATTCCTTAAATACAGAATCCAAAAATTTATTCAATTTAATTTCAAAAAATTGGGAAGAGTTAGACGATTCACTCAAAACTAAGTTAATAAAAATTTGGAGAGTTTTAACTTATAAATGGCAATTACAAATTCTATTTAATCTACCTTTTCTTTTATGGTGGGTATTAGATAAATCTTTTCCGAAAATTCATCAATTTGATACAACAATCTTGAATTACTTAAATTTACCTGACTGGGCCCTTTCATTTATTGGCTTTGGTCAATAGACTGCTAAAAGTTATAATTTACCTTATAAAACTAGTCAAGCAATGAAGAAAGCAGTTAATAATAAATCTAAAATACTGTACCAATTACAAAAATTAAGGAAGCTATCTCAGCCATTTTTTCTTCCTATAGATCAATGTAATGGATTACAGTTCATATGGCTTTTGATTTCTCTTTTATTTTGTGTTGGTGGAGTAGTACTTGTTGGTCTTACAGGAATAATCAGTTTTTTTGAAAGCTTCCAACCAATTTTTATTGAAAAGTATTTCGGAGGTGTAGTAAATACTGTCAATTCAATTTGGGCTGGAAGCTGGGGATTGCTTTTCTCTGCCTTATTTCTAATTGGATCAGGGAGCTTTTTTAGCTTAAGACGTCAATTAAAAAACAGAAGATGGCTACATTGGTTATTCCTTGCGATAATTGTATTAATGCTTCTAGCTGTAAACGGAATAAACGCAGGTATTGGATTCATTGCAAGAGATTTAACAAATGCTTTAGTAGAAAAACAAGAAGATGGATTTTATCGGATATTGGGTATTTACGCTTGTTGTTTCGCTGTGGCTCTACCAATACGTGTTTCTCAAATATTTTTTACATATAAGTTAGGAATAATTTGGAGAGAATGGCTTTCAAAAAGTTTAGTCAAAGATTACATGACTAATAAAGCTTATTACCAACTAAATCCCAATGATGAAGAACAAACTGATGTAGATAATCCTGATCAAAGAATCACAGATGATACACGAGCTTTTACCGGGCAAAGTCTCTCTTTTACATTAGGTATTTTTGATGCCCTACTAACATTTTCACTTAATATTCTTATTTTATGGAGTATTAGTACAACACTTACTTTTTCTTTATTTGGTTACGCTGCCTTTGCAACTTCTATCCTTTTAATTGCTGGAAAAAATCTTGTAAAGATTGACTTTGATCAACTCAGATATGAAGCTGATTTTCGATATGGCTTAGTACATATAAGAGATAATGCTGAATCAATAGCCTTTTACTCTGGGGAGAACCCTGAGCGAAGTGAAACTGAAAGACGCCTAGGTGAAGTGGTGAGAAACTTTAATTTACTGATTATATGGAGAGTAATAATAGATGTCATGAGAAGATCCATTAATTATGCTGGAAATTTCTTTCCATATTTAATAATGGCAATCCCTTACTTTAAAGGTGAAATTGATTATGGACGCTTTATTCAGGCAAGCTTTGCATTTGGAATGGTTGAAGGTTCATTATTTTTCATTGTTAATCAAATCGAAGAACTTGCGAAATTTACTGCTGGTATTGGCAGATTAGAAGGATTCCAATCAAAAGTTGAATCCATTAGTCAAACCAACCCAACAAGCAATCAAAACGTTATTTCTGATTACCCCTCGATTCTTATTAATAATGCTGACCTTTGCCCTCCAGGATCAAATAAAACAATAATTAAAAATTTAAATTTGAGCATCGACAATAATCAATCACTTTTGGTTGTAGGACCATCTGGGTGCGGAAAAACATCTTTACTAAGAATGATTAGTGGTTTATGGGAACCCGATCAGGGAGTAATTAAAAAACCAAAAATTGGGGAATTATTATTCATACCTCAAAAACCATATATGTTACTTGGTTCTTTAAGGGAACAATTATGTTATCCGACAGAAGTTAAGAAATTTAGTGATGAACATCTTACTTCTGTACTTCATGAAGTAAATTTAAAGACCCTAGTGGACAGGTATCCTAATCTTGATATCAAACAAGATTGGCCACGAATTCTTTCCCTAGGCGAGCAACAAAGATTGGCTTTTGCAAGACTCTTACTAAATTCTCCAAGATTTGCAGTACTTGATGAAGCAACAAGTGCTTTAGATATTAACACTGAAAAAAAACTATATAGTTTACTAAAGGAACGAGAACTTTCTCTTATTAGTGTTGGACATAGACCTAGCTTAAAAGATTTTCACGAGAATATTTTAGAATTAAATGGACAAGGAGACTGGAAATTATTGACTTCTGATAAGTATAATTTTAAAGATTAACAAAAAAAATGAATCCTAAAGAAGAACAAACTAACTCAGAAACCACTAATTTAGAGAATGAGAGTTCTATAGAACAGAATAAAGATCCAAATTACATTAATGAACAAATTGGCGACAATAAAGTAGATGAAAAATCTATAGAAATTAAAGATGAATATAAATTTGGATGGAGTAGTTATTCTGAAATAACTAATGGAAGATTTGCAATGATTGGCTTCCTTGCAATAATATTGATTGAATTATTTAGTAAACAATCGTTTTTAAAATGGGCAGGAATCTTATAATTAATCATCAAATCTAGAACTGTTATCTCTAGGTTTCTTCTTGTTTGTTCCAACGTTATATCTACTATTTTGATTTTTTGAACTTGATCTAGCTTGAGAGCTTACTCTACGAGTCTCACGCGGTTTTTTGGCTGGATTAGCATCTTTAAATGAAGCATCTTCTACTTGAGCTGTTGAAGTTTGCTGCCTAATAGGGGATCGAGTAGGTTTCTTTCTAGATGGAGAATCACCTGGAGCAGAAATATTATCTTGTCTAGAAACTGTACGATTCATTCTGGGCCTTGACCCTGTTTTAACCTCATCGCGAGATGAATTTCTTCTCTCACCAAAATTATTTGTTTCTTGTTGTTTACTATTTCTATCTCCAGCAGTCTGTCTTCTCCTTCTTATAGGTTCGTCATTTTCAAACTGACTTATTTCCCTTGTAGATGGCCTACTTCTACTTGCTGCAGCAGAGGGTATAGCTCTTGAAACATTCCTCCTACGAGATCTCCCTTCCGTATAGTCTTCTTCAAATTCATCTTCTTGAGGTTTAAATCTTCTGGATGGCCTATCAGATTCTTCAAACCTATCATAATCATCATTAAATCGGCCTCTAGAATTTCTGGGCACATCAGAAATAGGATCATCATCAAAATAAGATGACCTTCTAGCTTGATCAGTAGCAACTCCCCTCAATCGCACACTTTCATATGCGAAAAAAACTGTAGTTCCTGCTAATAAAAACTGACCAAACTGAAGGATAGGATCTAACCTCCAGCCTTGAAAAAATAATATTCCTCCGCACAAAAGTCCAATTGCTGCGAAGAAAACATCATAATCCCTTGCCAAGGCAGGCTTAAAGGACCTCAAAAAATAAAGGCCTCCTCCACATACAGCGAGAACTATACCAACAATACTGGCCCAATTGAGACTAGCATTGACCACATTCTTTCTCCAAAAATTTATTTTTAAAAAGGGTTACTTATATGCCCTATATATATAGTGTACTTAAAACTTCTACAAAAACTAGCGTCTTCCAGTAGAAGTACGATCGAGTGAATCTTTCTGGCTGACAAAAATCAAAAATGCAGTGGCTGGAATAACGATAAGTAAGGCAGCGGCAATAAAACTACCAATCATTCCAACTGCGGAATTATTTGCAACTTCAGCAGAAAAATCTGCGACTAGTAATAAATTAGAGATTGGAAACACTTTTTAAATATTAAATTCTCAATTTATAATACGAATTAAATACGTTTGAATGGGTTATTTATTAAGATGAATTAAACAATTGTGATTTCATTGCTTGTAAATTCTCTTCAAATTTTAGATATTAGTTTAGGAATTTCTCTTTCATATCTAACTATAGTTTTTCTAATAAGATTAATACTTACTTGGTACCCAAAAATTGATTTAAATAAAGGTTTTTTGTTATTAATTTCAATACCATCAAGTTCTATTCTTAATTTAACAAGAAAACTAATTCCTCCAATTGGAGGCGTTGATGTTGGCCCCGTAATTTGGATCGGAATTATAAGCTTTTTAAGAGAAATTTTAGTTGGTCAGCAAGGGCTTATAAAACTTGCAATGCATACTCATATTTCATAGAAATCATTTAATTATTTCTCAGTAATTTGGCAATAATTCTTCTTCTACATATTTAGTATGTATCTTACCCTGCTTAAATTTAGATTTATTCAGTAAGGTTAGATGAAAATTAATTGTTGTTGGAATACCAGTTACTGCACATTCATTTAAAGCCCTATTCATACGTTTAATTGCAGTATTACGATCTTTTCCCCAGACTATTAATTTACCAATTAATGAGTCATAGAAAGGAGGTATTTCATAGCCTGTATAAACATGACTATCCACCCTTACACCAGGGCCACCAGGTGGAAGCCACCCAGTTATTTTTCCAGGTGATGGTCGGAAATTGTGAGAGGGATCTTCAGCATTGATTCTACATTCAATGGCATGGCCGTTTAAATGGATATCATCCTGATTAAATTCCAAGTTTGCTCCGCTTGCAATTTTAATTTGCTCAGCTATTAAATCAACTCCTGTAACCATTTCAGTAACAGGATGTTCAACTTGAATCCTAGTATTCATTTCCATAAAATAAAAATTATTATCATCATCAACTAAAAATTCAACTGTCCCCGCTCCTTCGTAGCCGATACTTTTTGCAGCAGCAATAGCTGCGTTCCCCATTTTTTTTCTTAGCTCAGTATTAATTGCAGGACTAGGAGACTCTTCTAGTAACTTCTGATGTCTTCTTTGAACTGAACAATCTCGCTCTCCTAAATGAACAACATTACCCGACCTGTCAGCCAAAATTTGAATTTCTACATGTCTTGGCTTCTTTATAAATTTCTCCATATATAAACCATCATTACCAAAAGCTGCTTCTGCTTCGCCTTGAGCTGCTTTAAACATTTTTTCAAGATTATCAGAGTTTTCAACCAACCTCATACCTCTTCCACCTCCTCCAGCAGTCGCTTTAATAATTACCGGATAGCCAATATCATCTGCCAATTTATAAGCCTCATCAACATTTGATAACAAGCCTTTACTACCAGGTACTGTTGGAACTCCAACTGCTTCCATAGTTTCTTTAGCTGTAGATTTATCTCCCATAGATCTAATAGCTTTAGAAGATGGGCCAATAAAAACTATGCCATGATCGTTACACATCTCAGCAAATTTATCATTTTCCGCAAGAAATCCATAACCAGGATGAATAGCATCAACTCCTCTGGATGTAGCAGCAGCAAGTATATTTGGAATATTTAAATAACTCTTATTACTTAATGAATCTCCGACACAAACCGCCTCATCAGCAAGCTGAACATGCAATGCTTTTTTATCTACAGTGCTATAAACTGCAACGGTTGCAATACCTAGTTCTCTACAACTTCTGACAATTCGTAAAGCTATTTCTCCACGATTAGCAATTAAAACTTTTTCAACCATTATGAAAATAAAATTGAAGAAATGAAATGACTTAAAATAAAAAATTATTTGCCAAAGTATTCAACAAAATTTTTTAGTGATCAGAGGACATTTTTTACAATACAACCTAAAACGTTATATATGTATAAATATTTGTTTTATGCAATAGAAAAATTATTCATCTTATTCAAAAAACTCTTTTCAAACTACATGCTTATTTCAGCCAATAATGTATGATATTTTTAAGGTTTAGGTATCTCTCGGTTGCTGAAAACCCTTTGCGGACGTGGCGGAATTGGTAGACGCGCACGTCTAAGGAGCGTGTGGCTTCGGCCTTGCGAGTTCAAGTCTCGCCGTCCGCATTTAATGTATTCTGGTTTAACTGCAATGAATAAAAAATCAGTTGCAGTAGTTATAATTTCCAATGGTCCTGGTGAATTAACGACATGGGTGAATCCTTTAGTGGATGAGCTTAACAAAATAAATAAATCAAAAGGAGATGGCGATAAACACGATTTCACTCTGAGGTTAGTTCTTGTTCCTTGCCCAAATGCCACTGGTAAAGAATTTTTAGTTGCAAATTCATGGAATAAATTCGAATTAATTACAAAATCAAAAAGTTTTTGGAAATTATTAATAAAGCCACATTCTTTTGCTTATTGGCCAAAAAAAGGGGTAGTTATTTTCCTGGGTGGGGATCAATTTTGGAGCATTTTATTAGCTAAAAGATTAGGTTATTTAAATATCACTTATGCTGAATGGGTTTCGCGATGGCCTAAATGGACCAACGAAATTGCTGCTATGAATGTAAAAGTAAAAGAGTTAATACCAAAAAAATATAAATATAAGTGTAAAGTAATTGGCGATTTGATGGCAGATATCAAACTTAATAGCGAAATATCATTAAAAAATAAAGAAAAACACTACATTGCATTGTTGCCTGGTTCTAAGAAAGCAAAGCTTTCTATTGGAATTCCTTTCTTTTTAGAAGTTGCTGATCATATCGCTGAAGAAAATCAAAATATACATTTTATAATTCCCATTGCCCCAACCACTGATCAAAGTGAATATTTATTTTTTCAAAGCAACAAAAATCCAATAGCTAAATATTACTCATCAAAAATCAAAACAATTAAAAACTTCAAAGATTCTAATTTTGATTATGTAATTGAAACATCAAAAAATACAAAGATTTTTTTAATCGAGAAACATCCTTGCTATGAAATATTAAAAGAATGTGATCTTGCAATTACAACTGTAGGAGCAAATACTGCAGAATTAGCAGCGATTAGTCTTCCAATGTTAGTTGTTCTGCCAACTCAACATTTAAATATGATGAATGCATGGGATGGTATTTTTGGAGTAATTGGAAAAATTTCATTCATAAATAGATTCCTAACATTTATAATTAAGAATTTGTATTTTAAAAAAAAGAAGTTTTTTGCTTGGCCAAATATTAAAGCTAAAAGAATGATTGTCCCTGAAAGGATAGGTAATATTTCGCCAATAAAAATTGCAAGAGAAGTATTATTTCTTATTAAAAATAGAGATCAATTAAAAATTATTAAGGATAATCTACAAAAAGAAAGAGGAGATAAAGGTGCTGCAAAAAAACTTGCTTCTATAATTGTTAATTCAATAAAAAAACTTTAACAATTACCAGGGATCATCAATTTCAAACTTTTCTGATTTTTTATTATCTTGAACTAAATTTTGTTCATCTAGTGGTTCAATATCTAAAGTTTCAGTTGCATTTTGAATTGGTCTTTTCGAAGCTAAATTAGTAGTTGGTTGTTTCTTTTGCTTAAAATCAATATTGTTTTTTTCATCTATTTGATTAACACTATTTTGATTCTCGATCTGATCAGAATCATCATTATCCATGTATAGCTTTTTTCTGTTATTAATTTCCTCTGAGGAACCCTTTATTTCAACATATTCAAGTTCATCTTCATAATCATCTGCATAATCATCTTCATAATCATCTTTTTCAACAACTTCTTCATATTCCTCGACCAAATTATTTTGCTGTTCTGATTCAGAACCTGAAAGTAACTGATTCTCAACAGGTACAAGATTTGCTGAGTATCCATTTGCTTCCCTTTCATCCCATGAAGAACCCCCGACTCCAAGTTTCTCAAGTAATCCACTACTTAGTTGCTTCAATTTCTCTTCCGCACCTTCATAAACAATAATCCTATCAGTACCACTACTTACAATTTCCTCAACAGGTATTTCCCATGTACTTAAAACTCCCTCACCTAAAAGCGGAACACCAACAGCACCCATAACAAGAGATATCAAATCCCCAGTCTCAATATCAAAAGAAAAGCCAAGAACTCTTCCTAAAAGTTGTCCAGATTCTGTAATTACTTGACAATTAATTACCTTCCCATATCTTTCTGGAGAAAAACTCTCACTCAAAGAATCTAAGGAGTCAACTAATATGACATCTCCAACTTGCTTTATACTTTCTAAAGGCATCCATTTTGGTAAACCTGGTAAAAATCTTGTGAGTGGATTATCTCTTAGTCCCAAAGCGACAACCTCTCTTCTATCGATATCAACAACAACTTCGCCAACTACGCCTAGACGCCTCCCAGTATCAGTAGTTATCACTTGTGTTCCCATTAATTCTGACCTTAACCATAAACGTTCGCTAGGAACAGAGTTAGGGAGATTCTTATTAGCAGATGTGTTAGACAAGCTCATAAATTTCTTTTTATCATTCTGACGTATAAATTAAAAAAAGTGTGTTTATGCAGCATTTGGTAACCCAAGAACTTGAGTATTAGCACCTCTTGCTTGCGCAACCCCAATTGTTCGTTCAGACGCACTAATCATAGGCCTTCTATGACTTACGACTATAAATTGAGCATTTGATGACTGATTCGATATTAGTTTTGACAACCTTTCAACGTTAATGCCATCTAAAAAACTATCAACCTCATCTAATGCATAAAAAGGTGAAGGTTTATACTTTTGCAAAGCAAATAAAAAACTTAAAGCAGTTAACGATTTTTCACCACCTGACATAGAGGCTAACCTTCTGACATTTTTTCCCTTAGGATGAGCTACTAAAGTTAATCCTCCTTCTAAAGGAGAATTAGGATTTTCAAGTTGGAGAAATCCATCTCCATCAGATAAATTTGCAAAAATTACTCTAAAGTGTCTATCAACTTCTGTAAATGCTTGCATAAAAGCCTCTTGACGCATCGTAGATACAGTTTCTATTCTGAGCAATAATTCAGATCTTTCATTAGATAGAATTTCTAATTTTTCTCTCAAACCATTTAATCTCTCAATTAATTCTTCTAGTTCATCAAGAGCCAACATATTAACAGGTTCTAAGCTTTGTAGTTTTGTATTTATAATCGAAATTTCTGATTGTAGAGATTCAAGACTCTTCCCTTCATATTCTCCAAACTCCGGAGAAGGATTAGGTAGATCTTTTTTATAATTTTCTAGTTTTATTTTCTCGCTTCTCATCTCTTCTTTAAGAGAATGCATATCCCTTTCAAGATATTCGAGCTTCAACAGATAATTATTATATTCTTGCCTTTTATTTGAAATTGAAGCGTTTAATTCATCTCTTTTCCTTCTCAATAAACCTAAATCCTTCTCTAGAGAATTTTTTTGATTATCTAGATCTAAAAGCTCTTTTTTAAATTTATCTCTTTTTTCTATCCATTCACTATGAGCAATTGCGAGTTGTTTAATAGATTCCTGCAAGTTTTTTTCTTGTAGTAAAGTAATTTTTAATGAATTATTGATACGCTCTTTATTTAAAGCAAATTGATTCTTTTTATCTAGTAATGTATCTCTCTCCTTAATAAGTAATTCAAGTTTTTCATCAAGATTATTGAAATGGTTATTAAAAGCTATTAATGATGATTTTTGATTTTTTTCATAATTTGCCTTTTGAATGGTTTGTAATTGATCAAACTTATCATAATAAGGCTTCAATTCATTTTTTAAATGATCTAACTCGTTAACTAATAAATTATTAGCAGCATCAAGTTTATTTAATCTCGATTTACAATCCTCAATTCTTTGCGAAACAGCCTTAAGAGAATCTTGATTTACTTCAATTTCTTTATTAAATGAGGCACAATCCTCAATTATTTGACTGCGGTTAGAATTTAATTTACTAAGTCTATTATTTTTTATTATCAAATCATTATTTGACTCTTTTAAAGCTTCTTCGATAACTAATAATCTTTCTTTTATAGGACTGGAATCATCAATATCATTGTTAATTCCAAACCTATAAGCCAAATCTTTATTTAACTTACTACCTCCTGTAATAGCACCACTTGCTTCTAATAATTCACCACTTAAGGTAACCAACCTATTTTTTTGTGTAGATAACCTAGCTGAGGATAAGTCTGAAAAAACCAAAGTATCTCCAAAAACATATCGAAAAACATCTGAATAGACTTCATCAAAAGTAATTAGATTAATAGCTTTATCAATAAATCCATTCTCCCTGTTATGTTCAAATCTTGAAATTGCATAATTCTTTTTTTGACTTTTAATTCTATTCAAAGGTAAGAAAGTTAATCTTCCCGCTTTCTTCTTTTTAAGGATTTCAATTGCTTTAGCAGCAATATGATCATTATCAACAACAATTTGTCCTAATCTATTTCCAGCAGCAATTTCTAATGCATATCTATTTTTCTCACTGACCTCTCCAAGTTGAGCTACATAACCATGTATACCCTCTAACCCTGCCTCTAAGAGAATTCTGAGAGCATATGAACCTCTGGATTCGTTTAAAGCTTCCTTCCTACTTTCTAATCTAGAAAATTCCTTTTCAAGTCTTAATTGCTCATTGTTTAACCTTGATTTAGTTTTAATTAATAAATCAATTTCATTTTTTAAAGAATTAATTTCTGAACTATTACTTGCCAAGTTTTTATTCTTTGTATCGGATGTCTCTTTTTTGCTTTGATTTCCCTCAAAAAGTTTTTGCTGTTCTAAGTCTAAGGAATCAATCTGAGACAATATCTCATCTTTTTGAATATTATTTTGAATAATTTCTTCTTCAATTTTCCTTTTTTTTATTTCCAAAGGATTAATTTGATTTTTTATAGTTTCAAGCTCAGCATTTAATTTGATACTTTGTTTTGAGAA
Source organism: Prochlorococcus marinus XMU1406 (assembly GCF_017696055.1). Taxonomy (NCBI): domain Bacteria; kingdom Bacillati; phylum Cyanobacteriota; class Cyanophyceae; order Synechococcales; family Prochlorococcaceae; genus Prochlorococcus; species Prochlorococcus marinus. The sequence goes on along the minus strand of NZ_JAAORG010000001.1, from coordinate 63,730 downwards.
TTCTCCAGACTCTCCAGCCGCATCAGAAAGTTTTTTTCGAGATAGTTTATGTTTTAACGTGAGATCATCAATTTGCAAGTTCAATTGTTTTAAAAAATTTTCATCGAAATTTTCTTGTCTCATCTTTTCTGACTCGATATTCCTCTTAGAAATTGCAATTTCATCTCTCTGCTTTTGTAATAGAATACCTTCTTCTTTATTCAGACTTGATATCCTATCAAGTTCTCTCAAGCTAGAATTAATACTTCCAATATCAGAATTCACTTTTATCAATTTATCCTCTCCTTTCTCCTTTAGCTCATCAACCAGTATTTTCAAAGCATCTTCTAAGACTGATATTTCTTTACTAATAGATTCTTTTTGTTTATTAAATAATATTGTATTTTTTTCAATTTCACTTTCTTTTTTTTCAATAGATTCAACATGCTTAACTTGTTTATCAAAAATAAGAACTTTCTCTAATTCCTTTATTTGTAATAGTTTTGCCTTTAACTCTTTATATCGCTTTGCTTTTTCACATTCTTTTTCAAGCTTATTCTTACTAGATTGCAATTCATTTTCTAAAATTTCACATCTTTCTTGTCTTTCGAAAACGTCATTTAATTTTGCATTAGTTTGTTCTATTCTTGTATCAAAAAGTGCGACTCCTGCTAATTCATCAATAAGATTTCTTCTCTCCTTATTATTCATTGATACTATTCTTGTTACATCACCCTGCATAACAACATTGCTCCCCTCAGGATCAACACTAATATCTCTTAATATTCTTTGTACTTGTTGCAAGGTACATTGTTTTCCATCAGAAGTATAAGTAGAAGCATAAGAACCACCTGGCATAAGCCTTAATTTTCTAGAAACTATCCATTCTTTTTGACCTTTATTAAGGGCAATTTCTTCTTCTTCTAGTTCCAAAGGCGGAAGGTCCTCTCTGGGAGACCAATCTTGAATATTAAATTTTACCGATACAGATGTTTCTGATGACTTACCCTCTTTAACTTTGGAGTTATTTATTAAATCTGGTAATCTTTCAGCCCTCATCCCTCTACTATTAGCTAGACCTAAACAGAATAAAATTCCATCTAAAATATTACTTTTCCCAGAACCATTAGGACCCGTAACCACCGTAAAACCTTCTTCAAGAGGAATTTTTACATTTCCCCCAAAAGATTTAAAATTTTCAAATTCGACCTGATTGATATGTACCAATCTCAAGTCTCAATAGCTAAATAAGAATAACTAATTTCCAAAAATTCTCAATAGAAATATTACGTTTATTTATAAATGAATATTAATAATTTTTGGTCAATCTACAAGAATTACCCGAAATTTCAAACAAGCCATAAAGAAGTTCACCATCCAAAAGGAATCTATAATATTCAGAGTCCAATTTATCAGAAACGTTTTTAAATATTCCATTATCAATTCTTTTTACAAACCCTCTATTATCAGAAAGTTCATGTTCTATCCTGGATAGCCATACAAGTCTATGATTTGGCTGCTTAGAAATTTCTACAGAAGCTTGATTTAATAAAGGTAGTTTTAAAAATTTCCAAGTTAGACAATCTATGCCATTTTCAACAAGAAAATCATAATGAATATCAAAAGAGTTAGCAGAATAAACTTTATGTTCAAGCAAAACCCATTTATTCATTATCTATTTGATAAATAAATCAAATCTATTTTCAAAACAAAGTTGAGATAAAGATATATTTTCTTAAAGATGGTTCCTGTTATTTAATTACTTGCATCAGGAACAAATCTTAAAGCAATGAAAAGCAAACTTCCAGCTCCAGCGATAGCTGCAGCTACTAGTCCAAAATCTGTAGGGATTGTGCGAGATGCAAAAATTAATGATGCAAATGTAATATCCATGATAAAATTTAAACTCATTTAATAAATTCAGTAATAGCTTAACAAAACCTTCTCGCAGAACAGAGTAGATAAATAAAATGTAAATAAAATTTTATATGTTTTTTTTTATAAATCGTACAAATCTTTAGATAAGGGTTCCAAATAAAGAAAATAGGGTCTAATCTTAAAATAAATAATATTAAATAATGGAGACTTACCATCCTCCCAAAGAAGTAGAAGAAAAAGAAGATAACTCTGAACTTCCTGAAAAAGAAGTTATCTCGGAGAAATGGTTACTTGAAAAAATTGACAGTTTAATACCTTTAATAAAAGAAAAATGGCCTAACATTGCACAACAAACCCTTGAGGCCACAAAAGGGAGTATTGATGATTTAGTTGAAGTAATAGCAAGCCATAGTGGAACCTCAGCAATTGGAATAAAACACCAACTATTTGAAATTATTGATTCAATAAAAGAAAAAAATTGGGAAATATCAGAAAAGATTGAACCTATCGAAAGTCAATTAGAAGAGTTATTAGAAGAACTTAACAATACTCTTAGACCAAAAATAGAAAGTCCAATAAGAAAAAAACCGCTATTATCTATAGCTATTGCGGCTGGCATTGGTTTACTAATAGGAACTCTCCTAAACAGTGGCAAAAAATAATATGGAAAAACCAAAAAATAAAAACTTTGCAAATACCGCTTCAAGAATTTCAGCTATCGCAAGTTCAGTGATGGATTTGCATGTAAGAATAGCTCTTCAAGAAGTAGATAGAGAAAAAAGAAGATTAATTAGTGGTGGAATATTTTTGGCAATTGGAAGCACATTACTATTATTAGTACTAATTTGCATCCATATTATTTTTTATCTTTTTCTAACAAAATATAATAACTGGAATATTGAATATAATTTATTACTCATAATATTTATCGATTTATTTCTTGCAGGTTTAAGTTTGAAGCTTGGAGGAAAATTAGCCAAAGGACCTTATCTCCCTCAAACATTAGAGGGTTTAGGTAAGACAACAAAAGCCGTTTTGGGCAAAAAATAAATTACCTTATTAAATACTTTATCCATCTACAATCTATCCCCCCATTACTAACAGGAATTTTTAATGAGGATTTCATTTTCAAATATTTTGTTAGTTTTGGATTTCCACTTAGCAACCAAAATTCCCAACCTGAAAAATTATTCTTTAGGAAGATTCCCATTTGCTCGTATAAACTAATCAATTCATTTTCATCACCCAATTTTTTGCCGTATGGAGGATTACATATAATGATCCCAGGTGTGCATGCTAATTGGAGTTCTAAAAAATCATCATTTATAAGTTGAATATAATTTTCGAGTCCAGCCAATGATATGTTTACTTTCGCCTGCTCAAAAACCTTTTTATTAATTTCGCAGCCTATTATTATTGGTAATTTTTCATAATTTATAATTTTATTTTTTGCCTTATTTTTTTCAATAAGATAAATATCTTTCCTAAAGTCCAACCAATTCTCAAAAAGATATACCTGATCAATATTTATGGGAACATCAAGAAATTGATTTACTGCCTCAATTAAAAAAGTTCCTGAGCCGCACATAAAATCAATTAATGGGACTTTGCCATTCCATTGAGTCATATTTATCAATCCAGACGCTAAATTTTCTTTTAATGGAGCTTTTCCAACAGCAGGTCTATAGCCTCTTTTGTGTAAGCTTTCCAAACTACTTTGAAGACTCATAATTGCTTTATTATTATTTAAATGAAGATGAATTATTAAATCAGGATTATCTAAAGAAATATTTGATCTTTTATTCCAAACTGCCTGTTGCAAATCAGTTATAGAATTTTTTACTTCAAGTGCGGTGAAATGTGTATGAGTTAGAGAAGATGTTCTCCCAGTGACTTGAACATTAAACGTTTTTTCAAAGTGCAACCAATTTAACCAATCAAATGAATCTCTAACACCCTCATATAAAGATTGCCTGTCATAGCAATTAAAACTTGCAATTTTTCTATAAAAACGAAAAGCTAATCTGGAAAAAAAATGAACTCTATAAAAAGTTTCAAAATCACATTCAAAATTAATAAATCTTTTATGAGTATTAATATTAAATCCACCTAAATTTGAAATTTCCTCAGCTAAAGATTTCTCTAGTCCTACTGGAGCTGATGCAACTACATTCATATACGATAAAACTTAACAAAAAAACTATTCAATACTCATTTTGCCTGTCAGAATATAAATGTCCAATTGGACTAGGTGATCTCAACCGATGTTTCGGACAGCGGTTCGATTCCGCTCAACTCCACTATTTGGGGTTGTAATGGTTTCGACGGGGCATAAGGAAGGTGACTGAAGCCGGCTCGGTTAGAGCAAAAACACAAACGCTAACAAAATCGTTAGTTTCTCCCGTCAAACAGCACCAGTTGCTGCTTGATCCTTAAGGAGATGGGGTCATATCAGCCTTATCAACCAAATGATACGAGGAGTCTGGAAGGACTCCACTTTTTAAATAACTAAGAAGTTGTATTAGATAATTTATTAATGTGTAAATATTGCTGCAATTAATTGTATTAAAAATAATTTTTTTAATTTTATAGGTATTAATACTGAGAAGATAAGTTTTAAATTAATTTATCTTATTAAAAACTCCAATCATACAAAATGGAACCTAATAAAAAACTAAATGACTTGATAATAAATCTCAAACCTAAAGTTATTAGATTCACTGGTGAAAAATTTCCCACGGAACTATGGAATAATGGTTGTCAAATAAAAAAAAATAAGAAAATATCTACTTAAAAATTTAATTAAGTACTCGAAAAAGGATTTTTCGGCATTTTTTTTAAACAATTTTTTGAAACTTCCTGAAGTAATTTAAATTCATTTTTATTTAAATTCCACTTGAATACATTTGATAAATCTATTACTTGAGATTTTTTTCGCATTCCAACGAGTGGAATAGTCCCTTGATAACAACACCAATTAATTGCTACTTGAGCTTGGGAAACTGATCTTATATTCGCAATTCTTTTTAAACATCTACGCAATTCATATGTTGGCTTTTTATAGTTTTCAAATAAAGCATTACGAATAAAACTTTTTTCTATATTTTCTTCTTTATCTGGATCAATACAAAGTATTCCAAAGGACAAAGGACTATAAGCAAAGAAATCAATATTATTTTCTTCGCAAATCTTTTTTACCTGATATTGTTTTTTTAAATCGGGCGCAAGCAAAGAAAACTGTACCTGAACACTTTTTAGCCTCTGATCTCTTTTTGCCAAGAAATTAATTAATTTTGTCAATCTTTTAGGGCCTATATTTGATAAACCAATTTGAAAATCAAAGCCTTGATCTTTTAAATCGCAAAGATTTTTCAACAGCCCTAATTCCTGCCAAGGATTATATTTTGCAGTCGACCAATGTAATTGCACTATATCTAATTTGTTATTAAGTCTCTCTAAACTTTTCAAAAAAGGTTTGTTAAAACCTCTGTCACCGATTCTCCAGGGATAAGGTGCGAGTTTGGTTGCTACTTGAATTCTTTTTTTCTTTGCAGAAGGAGTATTTAGTAAAAATTTGCCTATCAATAATTCACTTCTACCCTGAAGATTCCCAGTGCCATAAGAATCTGCAGTATCAATAAGATCGAAACCTCTGCGCAACGCTTCATTATACGTCTCACGTAAATCATCATCATTTGTAGATTTGTAATTCCAAAAAAGCTTATTGCCCCAAGACCAAGTACCTAATCCAATTCTTTTCTTCACTAGCCTATTTATATAATGAACTTTATAAGGTTATCTAAAAATATTAACCTCTTTAGAATATTTCAAAAAATAAGTTTTAAAGCATTAAAAATCAATTTCTCTTGACATTAAGAAATTATTCTCCAAAGTAAAAGAAATAAAAATAAAAAATTGTTCATTACCGTTTGCGGACAAAAAGGGGGAGTAGCCAAAACCTGCACGAGTATTCACCTTGCTAGTGTTTGGCATTCTGAAGGTAAAAAAGTTTGCATAGTCGATGCCGACAAGAATAGATCTGCATTAGCGTACTCATCAAGAGGCAATCTTCCATTTCCAGTTTTCCCAGTCAATTCAGCTGCTAAAGCATCAAGATCATCAGAAATTGTAATAACTGATGGTCAGGCTAGCAGTGATCAAGAAGAACTTAAACACTTAGCTTATGGTTCAGATTTAGTTATCTTACCTACAACTGCAAAAGCCAGATCAGTAGAATTAACTGTTGAACTAGCTAATTTATTAAGCAACTTAAAAGTTAACCATGCAGTAGTAATAGTAAAAGTTGATTTTAGACAGCAAAAAGCAGCGCAGCAAGCAAAAAAAGCCCTAGAAAATTTTGGTTTATATGTTTTCGATACATTTATACCCTTACTTTCAGCGTTTGATAAAGCAGAAGCCTTGGGTAATGCTGTTTTCGAAGCTGTAGACGATTTAGGTAGATCAGACCCTCGTCGAATGACGGGCTGGTCTGCTTATTGTTCAATTGCCTCCCAAATTCCATGCCTGATTTCGAAGCCCTCATCCGACACCAACAACTTAAACAACCCACAACCAATCAGCGCTTAAAAGTAGTTAATAAGCCTGATTTTGAAGAAGAAAAAAACGAAGAGCCAACTATTAAACAATCTGGATTATTAGTTAATTTTTTTGGAGGTTTTATAGGTTCTGTAATTGGAACTTTAACAATACTATTCCTTTATGTAAATGAATATCTACCAATAGATTTACTAAAACTTAAGTAGTATATTGGCTATTTATTTCAACATATTTTTTAGAAAGATCGCACCCCCAAGCTGTGCCTTTCGATTCGCCAGAATTTAGATTAATCATAATTTTTACAATATCATCTACCAAATATCTACCTTTCATTCTGGACTTAATATAGTCTGTGACTTTTTGTGGATCATATTTATTTAACTGGCCTTTTTCCAAAATGTGAGCGTTTCCTATATACAAGTCAACGTCATCTAAATTAAATTTAACTCCAGAATTACCTGCAGCAGAAATGATTCGTCCCCAATTTGGATCACAACCATGTATCGCAGTTTTTACCAAGGCAGAATTACAAATAGATTTCGCGAGCATAATTGCATCATCTATATTTTTTGCTCCTTGAACCAAAACTTCTAATAAACAATTTGCTCCCTCTCCATCCCTTGCAATATTTTTTGCCAAGTTCTGACATACAATATCAATCCCTTGTTGGATAATTGGAAAAAACCTTTTTTCAATTTTCTCTCCTGCATTTATTCCAACAAAAGAATCATTTGTGCTTGTCTCTCCATCAACTGATATTGCATTAAAAGATTTTTGAACCGCAATAGCAATCATTTTGTCCCATTCTTCTTTTTGAATACCCGCATCACAGGTTAGAAAAGCAAGCATTGTAGCCATGTTGGGGTAAATCATTCCTGAACCTTTTGCAAATCCTGCTATTTTTATTTTTCTACCTTGAATAATCGTCTCTATTGACACTTTTTTCAAAGTCAAATCAGTAGTTAAAATTGCTTCTGCTGCATTTTCAAAATTATTACCCTTTAAATCACTAACTAAATTCGGTAAATTTTTTACTAAATCATTTATTTTTATTGGAACACCAATTACTCCAGTTGAGCACATTAAAACTTCTTCTTCTTTTATTCCTAAAAGTTCCGCAATCTTTCCTGTAGCAATTTGAAAATGTTGAATACCAAGATTTCCTGTACATGCATTTGCTTGTCCAGAATTAATTAGTATTGCTCTTACAAAACCTAAAGTTGTTTTAATCCTTTCCTCACAAATATCCACACAAGAAGCTCGAACTATTGATTGGGTAAACATCCCACTAAAAATACTTCCTTCTGGAGCGAGTATTAGTGCTAAATCTTTTTTATTAGAAGCTTTTAAACCAGCAGATATCCCAGCAAAAAGAAACCCCTTGGGTGTCACCTTACTGTCATCAACAAACGACCAATTGGAATCTAACTGGCTCAAACTTTTTGGTATTTTAATTCATACTAACTACTCTTTAATACTAAAGAAACTAAGTAATTAGATTATTATTAATTATATGGATATTCTTCAAAAATTAAAAAACAACCAAAGAAGGATTGGTTTAACAGGAGGTATTGCAAGTGGTAAGACAACCATAACTAATTACATAAGAAAACATAAAAACATACCAATATTAGATGCAGATCATTTTTCAAGAGAATTAATCAAACCAAACACATATGGATATAAGAAAATTTTAGATTATTTTGGAAATAAAATTATTGATAATAAAAACAATTCAGAAAGGGAAATAAACAGAAAACTTTTAAGGAACATTATTTTTAAACATTCAGCAAGCAAGGAATGGATTGAAAAACTACTTCACCCCTTAATTAAAGAAAGAATGATAGAAGAATGCAGTCAATACAGAAATAATCAAACTATAGTATTGGCTATTCCATTATTGTTTGAAGCAAAATTTGAAGATATTTGCACTGAAATATGGTTAGTTAAATGTCCTAGAGAAATACAAAAAAACAGACTTATCACAAGAGATAAAATTAGCGAAAAAGAAGCATACGAATTGATAAATTTTCAATTAAGTTTTGAAGAAAAAAGAAAATTCTCAGATATTATTTTAGAGAATTCAGATGATCAAAATAAATGGATCAATACGATAAAAGAGCTTCTTTAAGCTTTAGCTATTTAATTTTTCCATAAGAAGTTTATTTGCAAGTTTAGGGTCAGCTTTACCTTTTGTTCTTTTCATAAGTTGACCAACAAAAAAACCAAGTAACTTAGTTTTGCCATTTTTAAATGCTTGAACTTCATTTGGATGTTCATTTATAAGTTCATCAATTATTGGTGAAATACTTGAAGAATCAGATATCATTGCCAACCCTTTTTCTTCAACTAATTTTTTCGGGGAAATATTTTTTTGAATAAGTTCAGGTAAAATTTCTTTTGCAATTTTTCCACTAATTATATTTTTTGAAATCAAGTTAATCATTTCAGCAAGATTTTCAGGACTAAGCTTTAATTCACTAAAACTTAGTTTGTTTGATTTTAAATAGCCCACAATATCACTTGTTACCCAATTTGAAGCTAATTTAGCCTCAGCACCATTTGCTACTGTTTGTTCAAAAAAGTTTGCCATGCTTATTTCATCAGAAATTACCCTTGCATCATATGCAGACAACCCAAATTGACTTACGTATTTATATCTTTTCTTTGAAGGTAATTCTGGTAGTTCTTTAAACCATATTTCTTGTTGGGCTTTTGTTATTTCAATTGGACCTAAGTCAGGATCAGGAAAATATCTATAGTCACTGCTACCTTCTTTTAATCTCATACTTTTCGTTAATTGCTTAGCTTCATCCCATAACCTTGTTTCTTGGAAAATTTTTCCTCCATTTTCATAAACTTCTATTTGTCTGGCTATTTCATAATCACAAGCCTTTTGAATTGCAGAAAATGAATTCATATTTTTTATTTCCACTTTGGTGCCAAAAGGAGCATTGGGTCCTTTTCTAACTGAAATATTGACATCGCAGCGTAATGAACCCTCTTGCATATTTCCGTCTGATACCCCTAGATATCTAACTGTTCTTCTAATCTCTGAAGCATATTCAGATGCCTCTTTACCTGATCTAATGTCTGGTTTACTTACAATCTCACAAAGTGCTATTCCGGCACGATTATAATCAACTAAAGAATACTTAGAGCCAGCTAATCTATCACTTCCTGAATGAACTAGTTTTCCGGCGTCTTCTTCCATATGTAGCCTTTCTATACCAATTTTTTTGATATAAGGTTCTTTGTCCTTTTCAATTATTTCAACCTCTAACCAACCATTTTCAGCTAGTGGCTCATCAAATTGTGAAATTTGATAATTTTTAGGAAGATCAGGATAAAAATATTGTTTTCTATCAAATTTACAATGTTCTGCAACGTTTAAATTTAATGCTAATGAAGTTTTTACAGCATACTCAAGAACAGTCTCATTCAGAACTGGAAGAGTTCCTGGCAACCCACAAACTACAGGATCTATATGGGTATTAGGTGCATCACCAAAAGCTGTTGACGCAGATGTGAATATTTTACTTTTCGTATTAAGCTGTACATGAGTTTCCAAACCAATCACAGCTTCCCAAGATTCCAAATTGTTCATTATTAAAAGTCTCTTTATTAATATTATTGGATATAAAGGAAAAGAGGACCAAAACACAAATAAAAATATTAATTTTTAAATGGCACAAGAAACCAAAAATTCAATATTAATAATTGGAGGTGGACTTTTAGGTTTATCAATTGCTTATGAATTTTCTAGAAATAACTTCAAAGTTTTAGTTTTAAGCAAAAACAGAAATGAATCAGCTGGATTTGTTGCTGCAGGAATGTTAGCTACTCATGCCGAAGGGCTCGAAGATGAATTACTAAAATTTGGCAAAGAAAGTCAAAATCTAATTCCAAAGTGGATACGAAGTATTGAACAAGATAGTAATATTAAATGCGGTTTAAAAAAATGTGGCATAGTAGTTCCTTTTAAAAACAAAGAAGATCTTGAAGAGTTTCCCACTTATAAATATGGAAAATATTTAAATCACAAAGATCTTCAAACAGAAATCAATGGAATGAATTCTATTTGGAAACATGGTTTACTTTTTGAACAAGATGGTCAAATAGATAACCGAAGAAAACTGATGCGTGCTCTTGAGAGAGCATGCTCCTTGAATGGAGTCGAATTTCAAGAGGGATCAGAAGTAGAGGATTTGACATTCGAAAAAAACAAAATTACAGGTGCAACAGTTTTATGTGCCACTGGGGAAATAAAAAAAATTAACTGCGAAAAAGCAATTATTTGCAGCGGTGCGTGGAGTAAAAAAATTTTTAATAAGATTCCAGTCTTTCCTGTAAAGGGACAAATGCTATCAATACAAGGTCCAACAAATTTTTTGAAAAGGGTTATTTTTGGTCCAAAAACTTATCTAGTTCCCCGTGATGATGGACTTATTATAGTTGGAGCGACAGTTGAAAAAGATGCAAAATTTAATCAAGGTAATACTCCTAATGGAATAAAACAACTGCAAGAAGGCATTCGCTCTTTATTGCCAGAAGCTATTAATTGGCCACAAATGGAACATTGGTGGGGCTTTAGACCTTGCACACCAGATCTAAAACCAATAATTGGAAAATCAAAAATTGATAATCTTTATATAGCTACAGGACATTACAGAAATGGAGTTTTATTTTCTGCAATAACAAGTGATCTTCTTTTGAAAATAGTTCAAAATAAAAATCTCAAAGAAATTGAGAAAAGCTTTTTAGAAAAATTTAGTTTAGATAGATTTGCGATTTAAATTTTAATTTTCAGATCGCCATTTCGAATCAGAAGTTTCCCACTCACATAATTCCTCTTCGTTAAACCATAGATCAATTTCAAATTTTGCTGTATCTTCCCCATCAGAACCATGAATAATATTCCTCCCAATATCAATAGCTAAATCACCTCTAATTGTTCCAGGCTCTGCTTCTAGTGGTTTTGTTGCACCTATTAGTTTTCTAGCACTCAAAATAACTCCTTCGCCTTCCCACACCATTGCTACAACAGGGCCGCTTGAAATAAAGTCTACTAAATCACCAAAAAAGGGTCTTTCTCTATGTACTCCATAATGATTTTGAGCAAGTTCTTTTGAAGGAATTAATTGCTTTAATCCAACCAATTTAAATCCTTTTTTTTCAAATCTGCCAATAATCTCAGAAACATATCCTCTTTGAACTCCATCTGGTTTAATTGCAATAAAGGTTCTCTCTTTAGTCATTTAGTTAATAATCACTCTATGTATATTCAACTTTTGGGTGGTAACTTGGCAAGTAATCATTAAAATAAAAGATATTGTTTTAAGTTATTTTCAAAAACATTTATTAATCACTAAGACATAAATTGACCAATTTTGAGCCGCAAAAATTAAAGAATATTTGGACTATTGAAGATAGTATTTCGACTTATAACATAGACAAATGGGGAGATAAATATTTTTCTATAAATTCCAAAGGAAATATATCAGTAACTAAAGATATAAAATCTGAAAATAAGATTGATCTTTTTAAGCTTGTCAAAGAACTTAAGAGTAGAGAAATAAATCCTCCATTAATCATAAGATTTAATGATATCTTGAAAGATCGAATAAATGCATTACATGACTCTTTTTTAAAAGCAATAAAAACCTATAAATATAAGAACATTTATCAAGGCGTTTTTCCTGTCAAATGTAATCAACAGAAAAATGTCCTAGAAAAGATAATAGAGTTTGGTAGCCAATGGAATTTTGGTTTAGAAGTAGGAAGTAAATCAGAACTATTAATTGGCCTTGCACTTCTTGAAAACCAAAATTCATTATTAATATGCAACGGATATAAAGATAAAAAATATATTGAGATTGCTACTTTGGCCAGAAAACTCGGTAAAAATCCAATAATAGTTATTGAACAACGAGACGAGGTAAAAAGAATTATTCAAGCAGTTCAAGAACTTAACGCGACTCCATTGATAGGAATTAGAGCAAAGTTATCAAGTAAAAGTAGTGGTAGGTGGGGTAAATCTGTTGGAGATAATTCCAAATTTGGATTATCAATCCCAGAAATTATGTTGACAATAAAAGAACTAAAAGAAGCAAATCTTATCAACGAAATGAAATTGCTCCATTTTCATATAGGCAGTCAAATAAGTGAAATTGCTGTGATCAAAGACGCATTACAAGAAGCGAGTCAAATATATGTTGAACTATGCAAACTAGGAGCCCCAATGCAATATATCGACGTTGGGGGTGGATTAGGAATAGATTTTGATGGAACTAAAACCTCATCCAACACTTCTACTAATTATTCTCTCCAAAATTATGCTAACGATGTAATTGCAACTATTAAGGATTCATGTGAATTAAATAATATAAAGCATCCAACCATAATCTCAGAAAGTGGAAGAGCAATAATTAGTCATTGTTCAGTTTTAATTTTTAATGTCTTAGGAACAAGTCATGTCAGTTCCAAACTAAAAATTTTTGATAAAAAAAATCAACAATTAATAATTTCAAATTTACTTGATACTTTCTATGAATTAAAAAAACTTAAAAATAAAAAAATAAATTTATCTCAAATAATTGAACTATGGAATGATGCAAAAAAGTTTAAAGAAGATTGCTTAGTCGCTTTTAGATTAGGATTTTTAAGTTTGGCAGAAAGAGCTTATGCCGAAGAACTTACTTGGGCTTGTGCAAAAGAAATTTCTAATAACCTGAATAATGATGAAATCAATCACCCTGATTTATCTGAAATTACAGAAACTCTTGCATCAACTTATTATGCAAATTTATCTATCTTTAAATCTATTCCTGATAGCTGGGCAATAAATCAGATTTTTCCAATAGTACCAATACATAGGCACTTAGAGGAGCCGTTCTGCAAAGGCAACTTTGCAGATTTAACTTGTGATTCAGATGGGAAACTAAATAATTTTATTGATAATGGAAAAATTAAATCACTACTAAATTTGCATAAGCCAGAAGAAGATAAAGATTACCTAATTGGAATTTTTATGACTGGAGCCTATCAAGAAGCATTAGGAAACTTGCATAATTTATTTGGCAATACCAACGTTGTTCATATAGACATAAATCAAGATAATTCATATAAGGTCAGAAATATTATTAAAGAGGACAGTAAATCTGAAATTTTACAATTATTAGATTACAGTTCAGCTTCTTTGGTTGAATCTATAAGAATTAATACTGAATCAGCAATTGATCAAAAAAAATTAACTATTGAAGAAGCAAGGAAATTAATGGATCAAATCGAAATTAGTCTCAGAAAAAGTAGTTATTTATCAGAATGATTAGCTAATGTTTTTTGCAAATAATTTTTAGCATAATCTAAAGCATCACTTAACTTATCAATATCTTTAGCACCTGCCTGAGCAAAGTTAGGCTTTCCTCCTCCACCTCCTGAACAAATTCTTGCAATCTCATTAATTAATTTACCTGCATGCAATCCTTTTTTTACTACATCATCACCTAAAGAAACTACAAATAACAACTTTCTATTTTCTGGATTTGGTATTCCCCCAAGAATCACTATTGCTTTATTTCCTAAATGAGAAGTTAAATTAAGTGCTGCAGATTGCAAAGAATTCCCATCTAAGCCATCAATCTGATTTACTAAAATTGAAAAAGAATTTACTATTTCTGCGGATGATTTTATAGAAGAGTATTTAAAATATGCAATTTCATCTTTCATTTTTTGTATCTCTTTATTCTTATTAATAAGCTCTGCTTGCAAATTATTAACCCTTTCAAAAAGTTGATTAGGATTTGCTTTTAACAAATCACTTAGTTGGTTTACTAATGCATTTCTATCACTGAAATAGTCTAATGCTGATTGGCCTGATAATGCTTCGATTCTTCTGACTCCAGCTGAGATTCCTTCCTCACTAATTATTTTGAAAGAACCTAATTCGGATGTAGTTTTAACATGTGTGCCACCACAAAGTTCCATTGAAACTCCTGGTACATTAACGACGCGTACTTCATCATCATATTTTTCTCCAAACATGGCGACTGCGCCCTTTTCAAGAGCCTCACTCTTAGACATATTTTTTATTTCTAGGGCATGATTTTCCATAATCCAAGAGTTAACTAAAGTCTCAATCTTAGAAATTTGATCTTTAGAAATAGGATTAGAGGAATTAAAGTCAAATCGTAATTTATTAAAGGCTACTAATGAACCTTTCTGTCCAACACTTTCATTAATAACTGATTTAAGTGCAGATTGTAATAAATGAGTAGCTGTATGATTTGCAGCAGCCTTAGCTCTATTAGAGGAGCTAACATTAGTCTTAACTTTTTGTCCAATAGTTAATTTTCCTTTTTTGATCGTTCCATAATGTAAAAAAACATTTTTCTTTCGCATGACATTATCAACCAAGACATCAACATCGTTTGAAAATATCGTTCCAATATCACCAACTTGCCCGCCAGATTCTCCATAAAAAGTTGTCTGATCAAGAACAATTAAAACTTTCTGACCTTCAGTTGCTTCCTTAACTAATGTTGAATCCAAGAATATACCCTTTATTTCAGCTTCCGAAAGGAGTGACTTATAACCATTAAAAACAGTTTTGTTAAAAAGATCTATTTCTCGCTCTAATGATCCCTCTAATGTCAAATCAATATTACTTGAAGCAGCTTTAGCTCTTTCTTTTTGTACATTCATTTCTTCTTCAAAACCCTTTACATCTACACTGATACTATGTTCTTCAGCAATTTCTACAGTAAGTTCTAGAGGAAATCCATAAGTATCATAAAGTTCAAAAGCTTTAAAACCAGAAATTAATTTCTGCCCTGAAGAAATTAACTCATCTAGCAATTTCTCTCCTCTTTCAAGAGTTTCCCTAAATCTTATTTCTTCAATTTTTATCTCATTCAAAATTAAATCATTATTATTTTTTAAATCAGGATAATTATTTTGCATTAAGTTAATTCCGACAGTAGCAATATGAGGTAAAAATTCATTTGTTATACCTAATAATCTGCCATGTCTGACCATTCTTCTAATAAGCCTTCTTAATATATATCCCCTACCGAGATTACTTGCTGATACTCCATCAGAAATTAAATGAATAACAGCTCTTGTATGATCACCAATGATTTTTAAAGAAATTTTGTTTTTATCATCTGAAGAAAAATAATCAATATTTGCAATCTCACAAATTTTTTGAATAATAGGAAAAATTAAATCTGTCTCATAATTATTTTGCTTTTTTTGTAGTATTTGAGCCATCCTTTCAAGACCCATTCCTGTATCAATATTTTTAAATTTTAAATCTGTCAATTTTCCATTGGGATCACGATTATATTGCATAAAAACAAGATTATAAAATTCAATAAAACGATCTCCATCTTCTAAATCAATATTCTGCAGACCCAGTTCAGGATGAAAATCATAATAAAGTTCTGAACAAGGTCCACATGGACCTGTTGTGCCAGATGACCAAAAATTATCTTTTTCACCTAGTTTCACTATCCTATCCGGATGAATACCAATTTCATCTCTCCAAATTTTTGCAGACTCTTCATCTTCTTGAAAAACACTCACAATTATATTTTCAACAGAAAGTTGATAAATAATAGTAACTAATTCCCAAGCCCATTGAATAGCCTCTCGTTTAAAATAATCTCCAAAAGAGAAATTACCAAGCATTTCAAAAAAAGTGTGATGTCTAGCTGTAACTCCAACGTTGTCTATATCGTTTGTTCTGATGCACTTTTGGCTAGATGTAGCCCTTTTTGATGGTCTTTCTTTTAAACCTAAAAAGACTGGTTTAAAAGGTAGCATTCCAGCAATTGTGAGCATAACCGTAGGATCATCTGGAATCAAAGATGCACTTGGAATGATTTTATGTAATTTTTCACTGTAAAATTTTAAAAAAGCATTTCTTATCTCATCTCCAGTAACTATTTTTTTAATTAATTGAGATGTCATTTATCCAGAATAAGAAGAATAAAAATTAAAGAAAAGCATAATTTCGGTTATTTCGCAAAAATGATCACGCGGATCTATATTCTATATAACTAAAGTTATTTTATAAAGCGAATTATTCTATGATAGCCTCTGCCCAGACAAGTAATTCTAAATTGGCACAAATAAATAACAAGTTGACAGTACAATCTCAAAACTTTACTGATGATTCTTGTGCCATAAGATCTCTGGATTGGGATCGCAGTAGATTTGATATTGAATTTGGTCTAAGAAATGGAACTACTTACAATAGTTTTATTATTAAAGGCGAAAAAATAGCAATTATTGATACTAGTCATGCAAAGTTCGAAGAATTATGGTTTGAAGAATTACTGAAAAAGGTAAATCCGCAAGAGATTGATTATCTAATTACAAGCCATACAGAACCTGATCATTCTGGTTTAATAGGTAATCTTTTAGAGTTAAACCAAAATATCACAGTAGTTGGATCAAAATTAGCCCTTAAATTTATTGAAGACCAAATTCATATTCCCTTTAAGCATTTAGAGGTTAAGAGTGGAGAGTTTTTAAATCTAGGAACTAATCCTAATAGCGGTTTAGAACATAATATTGAATTTATAAGTGCACCAAATTTACATTGGCCAGATACCATATTTTCATATGATCACAGCACACATGTTCTTTATACATGCGATGCATTTGGACTTCATTATTGCTCTGACGAATTTTTTGACACTGATCAAAAAAAAATATACGATGATTTCCGTTTTTATTACGATTGCCTTATGGGTCCAAACGCTAGAAGCGTTCTGCAGGCAATTAAAAGAATAGATAAGCTACCTGAATTAAAAACAATAGCTGTTGGTCATGGGCCTTTGCTCCATAATCAGGTCAATTTTTGGAAAGGAAAATATCTCGAATGGAGTAGCAATAAAAGCAAAGGTAATGATTTTGTCTCAGTTTGCTATATCAGCGACTATGGTTATTGTGATCGACTAAGTCAAGCGATATCTCATGGAATAAGTAAAGCGGATGCACAGGTTCAATTAATTGATTTAAGATCTTCTGACCCGCAAGAATTAACAAGTTTGATTTCCGAATCAAAAGCAGTAGTCATTCCTACATGGCCAGTAGACTCAGATAATGAATTAAAAGAATCTCTCGGTACTTTATTTGCAGGACTAAAACCGAAACAATTTACTGCTGTCTATGATGCATTTGGTGGAAATGATGAACCAATAGATTCCTTAGCAAATAAATTAAGAGAACTTGGTCAAAAAGAAGCTTTTTCCCCTTTAAGAGTTAAAAATATCCCAGATCCCATTGTTTATCAACAATTCGAAGAAGCTGGAACTGACTTGGGTCAATTGATCAATAAAAAGAAGAATATAGCCTCTATGAAGAGCCTTGATTCAAATTTAGATAAAGCGTTAGGTAGATTAAGTGGAGGATTATATGTAGTTACAGCGAGCCAAGGGGAAGGCTCGACATTTAGACAAAGTGCAATGGTTGCTAGTTGGGTTAGTCAAGCAAGCTTTTCTCCACCAGGTATTACAGTTGCAGTGGCAAAAGATAGGGCTATTGAATCATATATGCAAGTTGGGAAAGGTTTTGTAGTGAATATCTTGAGAGAAGATAACTATCAAAAAATGTTCAGACATTTTTTAAAGAGATTTGCCCCTGGAGCTGATAGATTTGCAGATGTAGATGTAATTAGCAACATAGCTGAAGGAGGACCAGTTCTCTCAGATTCACTCGCCTTTTTAGATTGTAAAGTTAGTTCCAGACTGGAGACTCCAGACCATTGGATAATATATGGAATTGTTGAAAATGGTAATGTTTCTGATTTATCATGTAAGACAGCAGTTCATCACAGAAAAGTTGCTAATCACTATTAGAAAATAAGTCTTTAAAATGTCAGATATTAATATAGGCTTACTTGCAAAAAATCAAAACTTTTCAGAATTTGAAATTACCGAAAATTTTTCTTGCGTAAGATTCTTAGATCAAAATAAAGAAAGATTTGAACTTGAATTTAACCTTGAAAAAGGAACCTCTTTTAATACTTTCTTCATTAGAAGTCATGAGGAACTTTTTATTATTCATCCACCTGAAAAACAATATTTAAATTCATTTAGTAAAGTAATTTCTAGGTTTTGCGATGAATTTAGATTAGATAAAATCAACTTCATTTCTGGCCATATTAATCCCCAAATTATTGAAACTTTAAAAAATATAAGTACCCAATTTCAAAACACAACTATTACTTGCTCTAATCCAGGTTATAAACTTATTAGCGAACTTTGGAATCAAAGAAATCCTACCTTAGATAACTTTATTGAAATTCAATTACCTGGAATAAACATAATTAAAAAAGAACTTAATTTAGAATTAGACAACATTTCACTAGAGTTAATTCCTATTCCAACAGCACGTTGGCCTGGTGGCCTGATAATTTATGAACGTAATCAAGAAATACTTATTAGTGAAAAAATTTTCTCTGCACACATTGCATCTAAATATTGGTCTGAAACAAATCGAGTTAGTACAGAAATTGATAGGAAACATTTTTATGATTGCTTGATGGCACCAATGTCTAATCAAGTAGTATCAATAACTGAAAAAATTGCAGATTATGACATTAAAACTATTGCGCCATTACACGGACCCGCGATCGAATATAGCTTAAAAAGCTTTTTGAATGACTACATTAGATGGGGAGAGAATCTCTCAACAAATAATCCTAAGATCGCTCTGATATATGCTAGTGCATATGGAAATACAGCCTCAATAGGTGATGCATTAGCTAAAGGGATAAATAGAACCTCAGTAGAAGTTGAAAGTATTAATTGTGAATTTACACCTAATGATGTACTTATAAAATCTATCCAAAATGCTGATGGATATTTAATAGGCTCTCCCACATTGGGTGGTCACGCACCAACTCCAATAGTTAGTGCACTAGGAACATTGTTAGCAGAGGGCAATAGAGATAAGCCAGTGGGAATTTTTGGCAGTTTTGGCTGGAGCGGCGAAGCTATAGATTTACTTGAAACAAAATTAAAAGACGGTGGTTTTAAGTTTAGTTTTGACCCTATAAGAATTAAATTCAGTCCAAATAAACCAAAGATTAAAGAGCTAGAAGAAATAGGAACTCATTTTGGAAGAAAAATTTTAAAAAAAGTAAAAACAAAACCTAGAAAGTCTGATACTGGAATGATTACAAGCAAAACGAATCCAAAGCTACAAGCTCTTGGAAGAGTAATTGGCTCACTCTGCGTTCTAACTGCCTCTAAGGGCAAAGATGAGAATAATATTAAAGGAGCTATGCTTGCATCCTGGGTTAGTCAAGCAAGTTTTTCTCCTCCGGGGTTAAGTATTGCAGTAGCAAAAGATAGATCGGTAGAGTCTCTCCTGCAAATAGGAGATTCATTCGCATTAAATATTCTTAGTGAAAAAGATTTTAAAGAACCTTTGAAAAGATTCACAAAACCCTTTGCGCCAGGCGAAGATAGATTTGAAGGTTTAAATATTGAATTAACTCCTAATGAACAAATAATCATTCCTGAATCTTTAGCGTGGTTAGACGCTTCAGTAAAAGAGAGAATGGAATGTGGAGATCATTGGGTAATATACGCTGAAGTACTACACGGTAATATACTAAAATCCGATAGTCTGACAGCAGTTCATCACCGTAAAACTGGTGCTAGCTATTAAATTTATTTATCTAATTTATGACTGAATCAAAAGATCTTATAATCATTACTGCTAGTTGTGGAAAAAATCTAGAACTTTCTGAAAAATTCCTTGAAAAAAGTAATGAACTGAAAATAAGTTCTGAGATATTAGATCTTACGACTCTTGATATTCCGTTATTTAATCCAAGAATTCACAGCAAAGATAATATCCCAGTTGTAATAGAAGAATTAAAAAAAAAGCTTTTCGCAATAGAAAAGTGGGTGATTTGTGCTCCTGAATATAATGGATCTATTCCCCCTATTCTCTCAAACTTTATAGCTTGGTTATCTATTTCAGGAGATGACTTTAGGAATTTATTTAATGGTCAACCAATCGCAATTGCTACATTCTCTGGTGGAGTAGGTTTAGAGCTACTCACCTCATTACGCATTCAATTAGTGCATTTAGGAAGTCAGGTATTAGGAAGACAACTTTTGTCCTCATATAGTAAACCAATAGATACAAAAACTATTGAAGATATTATTCAAAGACTTCTACAAATGAAAAAAATAAAAACATAAAAATTTGTAATTGAAAACTTCTTATCAATTATTTTTATTCCAAACTTTTAGAATTTCTTTCGCCATAGGAAGTGCATGAACTGACCCTCCACCTGGTGTATTTTGGGCAAAAGCGACAACTAGAAGTTCACTTGCCTCTGATGGAGTAAAGCATACAAACCAAGCATGGTCCAAACCAGTCTTCCAATCTTCAGCGGTTCCCGTTTTACCAGAGACTGGGGGCATATTAGTGACTCCAGTATTAATTCCTACACCTGTTCCAGATTCAACAACTTTTCGTAAACCATTTTTTAATAACTGGATATGCTTTGGATCAATATCAAGTTTAATTCTTGATTTATCAGGCAAAGATTCTCTATATTTTTGAGTTAAATAAGGAGTTACTAAATAACCTCCATTAGCAATCGCTGAATATGCTCTAGCAATTTGAATTGGAGTTACTTGAACAACCATTTGCCCAATAGACATACTCGCAATATCTTCTGGAACCCAAGGAGTTCTTCCTGGCTGCCCCCATCCTCTACCTTCTTTAGCCCATTCACTACTAGCTACTAATCCTATATTTTCTTGTTCAGAAATTTCAATTCCAGATAAAGAATTAAAACCAAGCTTTCGGGAGATCTTATGAATTTCATCAACTCCTACTCCATAACCTACCTGATAAAAAAATGTATTACTAGAAACTCTTAAAGCATCTTCATAACCTATTACTCCAAAGCCTAAATCATTATGCTCTCTAAAGCATTGACTCCCATAAGTTATACATGGTTTGGTATCTAACATTGTATCTCTAGGAAATTTTCCACTTTCCAAGCCCGCTAATGCTGTTACAATTTTCCAAACACTTCCTGGATCATAAGCATTTAATGCTCTATTAAAAAGAGGTTTTTCAGGAGAATTAAAGATATTATTGTATTCCTTTTCAGGCTTAAAATCCTTTGAAAAAAAATTCAAATCAAAATTAGGCTTACTTACCATCGCTCTTATTGCACCATCTCTTGGATCCATTACTATTATCGCTCCAGCTTTTTTATCTTGAAGAACTTTCTCAGCAACTAATTGCAGATTAAGGTCTATTGTTAATTCAATATCATTCCCTTGTACTGGAGGTCTTATACCCAATGATCTTTGAAATTTTCCTAATGAATTTACTTCAACCATTTCTCCACCCCATTCCCCTCTTATAAAATCTTCGTAAACATATTCAATTCCTGTTCTTCCTATTAAGTCATTTAATTTATAACCTTTCTTAGATAAGAATTTATATTCTGATTCAGTAATTGGCTGAGTATAACCAATTACATGGGCAGCAAGGGATTTATAAGGATAATATCTAATTAATTTGGTAGCTATTTCAAAACTAATTAAATCACCTTCATTTTCCTTGAATTTTATTAATTGATCTACATTTAAATCATCAAGAATAGTTACTGAAAGTTTTTGATTTTTTAGACCATCAGAATATTTTTTTTGAATTTCATTACTTTCAATATTTAACAAGTTAGAAATACTTGATTTATGTCTTTCCCAATTGGTTTTATTAACAGATTGAGGCTTTATTATCAAAGAATATTTAACTCTACTATCTGCTAAAACATAACCATTTTTATCTAGTATTCTTCCGCGTATTGGCTGTGAAGCAATAAGTCTGATCCTATTCTCATCTGACATCTTCTTAAAAGATTCATAATTTAAAAGTTGTAAAAAAATTAACCTAAATAGAATCAATAGAAACGAAATAGAAGAAAAAATAAGTAAGACTAAAGATTGTCTCTTTATTGAAATAAGTTTTTTATTAGGACTTGTTTTTATCAAAAATATAAAATTTATTTAAATATTGTTTTTTCCAATAAACCAATGATTGATTTTATCTCTTTAAGTCTAGTGATTAAATCTTTATAATCACTATCTTCATTGTTCAAATTAATTTCGTCATTTACAATATTATTTGAATTAAAATTTCCACTCATAAAACTTAAGCTTTTTAAGCAATCATTTCAATTAATATAATCTAATCTTAAAAAAGAAAGGTATTTTTTCAAATTTATATTAACTTAGATAGTTTAAAAAATATCAAAAATAAATTAATTTAGTTGATCTATATTTTGTTCAAAATAAGGATTACAACTATTCTTTGATATCCCTAAAGACCATCCAATAAATGAAGAAATAAATATTGTGACGATTAACGGCAAAATGGCTTGTTGAGTATTTACAAGACTAAACCATTCCCTCCAACTACTAAAAAATCTTTCTCTTTGAAATTTTCTTTTTTCATTTTCTAATAATCTCGCTTTTTTCGCGAAAGATTTTGTTACCCACTTTTCGAAAGGAATTTTTTTTATAATCGCCATTTTTCTCTCTACTTCTAATAATTGTCCGGAACTAAGATAAGGATGAAAAGTACTTATCAATTCAAGAGTTTTTAAAAACATCTCAACAGTTGCATCTTTTATAAGCTTTTGCTCATGACTTAAATCAGCCCACTCTATTTCTGGATAAAAACGGTTCCTGTTTGGTGAAATTTGATCCTCTGACATTTGACCAGGTTCTCTAAGCCATCTATTAGTATTTTCGTCAAATCTGCGCCAATATAAAAAAGGATTAATAAAAATTGTTTTACCAGATACTTTGACTACATCTTGTTGGAGATGATTAGTTATCTTTCTTTCAGAATTTTTCGATTTTATCAAAAGTCTAAATAAATAATCTAATTAAAGATTATCTTTTTTTCACTATTTTTCCAGAAATATGAAAAAATTTCCTATGAATATTAAGTTATGGATAACTGCCAACGCTTCTTTAAATAATTACAGTACTCACAATTTAAGGAAGGTTTGGGGAAAACATCCGAACGTAATAAATTAACCGTATCAATTATCTTTTTTTCTACCCATGAAGTAGAGCAATCTAATTTAATAAGATGAACGTCAAAATTTAATTGGTTATTAAATAACTCTTCATTTTTCTTTCCATTGAAATATAAAAGATAAGCTTCTTTGGCGACTTGAAAACCGTTTTTTTTAAATAACCACTGATACATTTCTAATTGCCTCTTATAAGCTTTTGCATATTCGTATTTATTAAAAGTTTCAGACCAATCAAAATTATTTCTAGATGTTGCTTTTACATCAATAATAATAAGGTCACCATTTTTTTTCTGCCAAATATCGTCCACAGCTCCACCAAAATCATAATTATGTTCAATTGACTTATATCTTATACCTTGAAAATTACTTCTCCAAAGTTCCAAATCTTTGTGTTTGAAAGGAACAGCATCAATCCCATGTTCAATAAATAAAGGATGTGGCGCCTGAATTTTTCTGTAGTAATCAAATTCATTTTTACATAAATTATCTACAGCAATATTTAAAGTAAATGGTAATGATGGTGGTTTTATTTGATATTTTTTATCAAGTACACAACATCTTGGACAACTAAGATATTTCTCAACAGTAGATCGACTTAATTTTAAAATTCCGCTCATTACAATTAATATCTCATTAAAAAGTATTTCTTACATAAAATAAAAGTCTTAAATTTTTTAGAAAAATTGTTCACTTACTCCTGCTCAGTAGTCCCATTGGTAAATTCGATATTTTAACCCTTGAAAGTGACTAGCATCACTGAAGAGTTGAACTTATAGTATCACAAGTAAATTGGTGTGTGACGAATGTGTGATGGAATAGTTATCTTAAGATAAAGAAATCATAGAACTATAAGATGTTTTTCTACAGAGAAATCATGGAGTAAACAGAGTGTAGATAAAAAGAACTTTGGAGAAATCAAGAAAAGAATCCATTATGTGAATAAGTCATTATCATTACTCGAGTTTGACAAGTGGGAACATATAGATTTTGAGCATAGTGATCTTCCAGTTTGCCCTCTAAAAGACCCATAAATCTTGTACATAGTAATAGATACGTTATCCATACTCCCAACTTGAATCCACTCACTAAAACAATACATCTATTACAAAAACAACACACTAGCAACAAAACAAAAACGTCCAAAACAAATACTGCTTACATTCTCAAAGATTGAGGAATATTTACTAACAAGATGTGAGTTACAGAATGTTGGAATACATTGCTTAACTACATAACAAATCTCTGCCTAAGTTTTTAACTGAATGGTCGCTTCAAGAGTATCAAAAACACGAGAGGTAACCATTTTATAGAAACCTAAAAAGTAGGATTGGCAGTTATAAAAAGCAAGATACTAAAAACTTGAAAAGTGATAAGTAATAATTTTGAAAAATTTCACTAACTCCCATAAACTAAGAACTATTGTTTAGTAAGTTTTGATGTCAATAGATATTGAAGACAATAAATCATCAAAAAAAAGTCAATACCGTCCAGAGATTGATGGTTTAAGAGCATTTGCGGTAATCGCTGTCATTATCAATCACTTCAACAAAAACATCTTGCCGGGTGGATATCTTGGTGTCGATATCTTTTTTGTTATCTCAGGATTTGTCATAACATCATCTCTTTATCAAAGACCGAGTAAAAACTTCAAGGATTTCATTAGTGGATTTTATGAACGAAGAATCAGAAGATTAATCCCAGCACTTTCAGTATTTGTTTTGATTATGAGTATTGCAATCTGCTTATTCAATCCAAATCCAATTTTATCTCTGAGAACGGGTCTTACATCGTTATTTGGATTATCAAATCTATATCTAATAAGACAATCAACGGACTACTTTGCACAATCAACAGAACTGAATGTATTTACACACACTTGGTCTCTTGGAGTTGAAGAGCAGTTCTACTTCCTATTCCCATTTCTGATTTGGTTCTCTGGATTTGGAAGACAAACAAAGAATGGTTCTCGAAACCTTTTTCTAGTAGTTGGGGCACTTACAATTGCCTCGCTGATTGGGTTTATTTATTTGTATCAAATAAACCAACCCGCAGCATATTTTCTAATGCCAACTAGATTTTGGGAAATGGCATTTGGTTGTTTACTCTTCATTGGATTTCAGAAGAGCAAATACATAGAGCAATTGCTTGAAAAGGCGCCACCCCTTCTAGTACTTGCATTGATTGTTGGGGTAATGTATTTGCCTATGTCTTGGGCAACAACATCGACAATTGCAGTTGTTGCTCTATCTTCACTTCTTATCGTCTCTTTGAAGAAAGAAACAACAGCATTCAAGGTTTTTACTAACTCAAAAGTTGTTTATCTCGGACTAATATCCTACTTGCTTTATCTTTGGCACTGGGGAGTTCTTTCAATCAGTCGCTGGACTATTGGAATTCATTGGTGGTCAGTGCCATTTCAAATCGCACTAATTCTTGGTCTTGCAATCGCTTCATATCGATATATAGAAACACCACTTCGTAAAGGCAACTGGTTTGAAAAGTTTTGGAAAACGTTTTTAGTAGGTATAGGAATAATTATTCCACTTTCCGGAGGTATTATTACTCTGGAGAAACCACTGAAAAGCAAATTATTTATTGGGAACAAATACAATAAATGGAATATGAAAATTTATAATCGAAAGATCGTAATTAATAATAGTCCACTACTCCCAACAATTTATCTTTTAGGTGATAGTCATGCTGGTCATTATGGAGCAGTTATAGATCATTTAGCAGCCAAAAAAAAACATAATTTGAAAATGCATCCAGGAAAATATGGACTAAACGGACGGAAAATTAATAAAGATCAATATATACTTGCACCTCTCCGAAAATATAAAAACGAATTCAAAAAAAATGACATTATTATTTTTTCAGCACATACAGACCAGTACAAAAAAGGTAAGGACTGGACAAAAAAATATGAAACTTACTTATATCAAACACAAAATATAGGAATGAAATTCATTCTGATTTCCCCAACCCCACACTTTTCAGGATTGAAAGAAGGATACACTTGCCAAGAAGAATGGTACAGACCTTATTGGGCGATCTCTCCTTTTTGTTTTAAAGAAGTAAAAAAGAGCGAATGGTTTGCTTCTAACGCTGCATCTATTGCCAAAATCGAACAATTTCTCTTAGCAAACCCAAAAGTTTCCTATCTTGATGCGTTTTCTATACTTTGCCCAGATCCATACTGCAAAAATCATGACCAACTTTCAGTTATGTATAGAGACGAACATCATCTAAGTTCGTACGGGGCAATGAAAGTAAGCAATGCTATTGAAAATTTTATTGGATCAAAATAATCAAAATTCACGATACGACTCATTCATTATTAGTTTTCAAAGTAAAAAAGAATTGAGGACACATATAAAAACAGTAGATACTACAAACCTACAAAACTTTGAAATAGTCTTTGAGATAGCAATATTTGTTAAACATACTCAGCATAAGTAGGGCAATTGTTTCCAGGGAAACCCATAATTCTTAATTTTGTAAGTTTATAAACATATCTAAAGTGCCGATCTAAGATTTCTCTGTAGAGACGCTTCAAACTTCTATATATGATGGAAGTAAATGGTCGTCTTAGAATCCTGGGGAAAGAAGTTTATAATTTCTTTTTGTAACCTTTGTGTGATGATTCTGATCACCCATTACCCTTTATTATAAGAAGATTATAAGAACATCAACTCCTTAGAACTACTCCCACTCAATAGTTCCAGGAGGTTTGCTTGTAATATCATAAACAACTCTATTAACTGAAATTACTTCATTTACGATTCTATTTGAAATCCTCTCCAAAATCTGAAAAGGAATTTTTGACCAATCGGCTGTCATACCATCTTCACTTGAAACACAACGTAAAACTATTGGCCATGCATAAGTCCTTTTATCACCCATAACTCCTACAGTTTTTACAGGTAACAATACTGCAAAAGCTTGCCAAATATCATTGTAAAGTCCTGCTTTTTTAATTTCGTCTCTTACTATCAAGTCTGCATCTCTTAAACAATCAAGTTTTTCATTATTCACCTCTCCCAAAATCCTAATGGCTAATCCTGGTCCTGGAAATGGATGCCTTTTTATAATTTCATTCGGCAAACCTAAAGCAGCTCCAACTTTTCGGACTTCATCCTTAAAAAGTTTTCTTAATGGCTCAACTAATTTAAATTGTAAATCCTTTGGCAATCCACCCACATTATGATGACTCTTAATTTTTACAGCTATTCTTTCACCTGTCTTAGGATCAATATTAGTACCAGCACTTTCAATAACATCAGGATAAAGAGTACCTTGAGCTAAATACTGAAAAGGTCCCAATCTATTGCTTTCTTCTTCAAATACTCTAATAAATTCTTCACCAATAATTTTCCTTTTTTGTTCTGGATCGGTAATCCCTTTTAATTTGGCAATAAACCTTTCTCTTGCATTAATATATTCAACTTTAATATGAAATTTATTATCAAAAAAATTCATTAAAAATTCTGGTTCGCCTTTTCTCATGAAACCTTGGTCTATAAACATGCATGTAAGCTGATTTCCAATTGCTTTATTAAGAAGAAAAGCAAGAGTTGAGGAATCAACTCCTCCTGATAAGGCAAGCAAAACTTTTTTATTGCCAACTTGCTCTCTTATCCTGGGAATAGTTTCCTCTATGTAGGTTTCGGTAGTCCAATCAGCCACGCAACAAGAAATTTTATAAATAAAATTTTTAATTACCGTCATCCCAAACTCTGAATGAATAACTTCAGGATGAAATTGTACGCCAAATAATTTCTTTACATCATCTGAAATTGCTGCATGGATTGTGTTCTCGGTATGAGCAATTTTATTAAATCCATCAGGCAAACAATTAATTGAATCGCCATGACTCATCCACATTATAGATTTATCTTCTACATCAAAAAGGAGGTCAGATTCTTGATCTATATTTATTGGTGCTCTACCATATTCAGCTTTTTTGGTTGCCGAAATAACAGATCCTCCAAGTTCTTTAACCATTAATTGCATTCCATAGCATATACCAAGAATAGGAATTCCCAAATTAAAAATTTTTTCATCACATTTAGGAGCATTTTGTTCATATACAGAATTCGGGCCTCCACTCAAAATGATCCCTTTAGGATTAATTTCATTAATTTCCTCAATTGAAATACAATTACTTACTACAAGAGAAAAAACATTGGTTTCTCTAATTCTTCTTGCAATCAATTCAGAATATTGAGATCCGAAATCTAAAATTAATATTGAAGGATCTCGTTCTTTTTTTAAAGCTGTTTGACTCATGTATAAAAGTTAGCTCAATTTAATTACAAAAGCATAATGAATCACAAATTAGTCTAATTGAAAATAAGAAATATACTTATTACCGTAAATTCCAGTCCACCTTATTTTCCTTTTTCTATCAAAAATAATTGATGCGATTTCCATATCAGTTTTTACGTACCTATTTACATAAATCAAAGAACGCTTTTCAATCGTATTTGATAAATTCTTGAATAATTTATCAGCTAAAGATTGATTAAATCTTTCAAGAAGTAGTAATGCATCCTCAAGATTATTTAACTTAGATAATTCAACTATTATTTCAGAAGGTACCTTTTCTTGAACAGCTAAATAAACAAGAATCTCAATTCTTGCATCAGCTAAGTGATTATGTGTATGAAAAATACCACCTGCCAATTTAATTAATTTTCCGTGATAACCAAAAAGAATTACAGTTTTAACTTTTTTTATTGCAGCATCAACTAATAATGGTCCTATCCAATTTCCAATTTTGATAATTGGCAAATTAACATTATATGTTTTGGCCAAATTTAAGCCATTTTCGCCAATAACAAAAACAACTTCCCCTTTAAAATCATTTTGAATTACCTTTGCTAGATTATTCTTAGCCTCTTCCAATTGCTCAGGTGAAGCACTCAAATAAGTCTCAGCAGAAGTACCAATAATAGATAATCCATTAACAATACCAAATGACTTATTGCTAGTTCTTTCAGCTAAAAATGCACCATTTGGGAAAATAATTTCTAATTTCAAATTAAAGCCCTCAGGAATACTATCTAATAAATTTTCATATAAAACTTCTTTTGCAAAATTAGAAATGCATATCTCTGATGTATCTTCTTTAATACCTACACCAGATCCTGCAATAATATTTATTGGAATTGTTTGAACAGGATTATTAATAGAAATTTTTTCTAAAGAGGCTATTGTCCATATTTCTAAGTTTTGTGTAATGTCAAGATCTAAACCTGACTTTGCAAAGGTAATTCCTAATGCATGCGAGTCATCTTTAAGTAAACCAACTGAATGAATCTCGATTTTTATTTCTTTTTTTTCATTAGGAATTTTTATTAGTTCATAATTCTCAAATGGTAGCCCTACTAGTTTTTTTAATGCTGACCTAGCAGCTCCAGCAACCCACAAAGGTAAAGAAAATCCTTTTTTCAAATCAAGTAATTGAAAAATATATAATGAGAACTAATCTAAGAATGACCTATTTAACAAAAAGTGGCCATACAACAAAAATTATCATTGATGATTCCTGGACCCACACCAGTTCCAGAAAAAGTTTTACAAGCATTAAGTAAGCATCCAATAGGCCATCGCAGTAAAGAATTCCAAGATCTCGTAGAGAGTACTACTAAAAATTTAAAGTGGCTTCATCAAACTCAAAATGATGTTCTAACAATCACTGGTAGTGGGACCGCCGCAATGGAGGCTGGAATAATTAATACCTTAAGTAGAGGAGATAAAGTAATTTGTGGAGAAAATGGAAAATTTGGAGAAAGATGGGTGAAAGTTGCTAAAGAATTTGGTTTAGAAGTAATAAAAATTGATTCCGCATGGGGAACTCCACTTGATCCAAAAGAATTCAAAAGGGTTTTAGAAGAAGATAAACAAAAAGAAATAAAGGCGGTCATTTTGACTCATTCTGAAACCTCAACAGGTGTAATTAATGATCTAGAAACTATAAGTTTATATATTCGCGAACATAACACAGCTTTATCAATTGTTGACTGCGTTACAAGTCTTGGAGCTTGCAATGTCCCAGTAGATAAGTGGGCATTAGATATCGTTGCTTCAGGATCACAAAAGGGATATATGATACCGCCAGGCCTTAGTTTTATAGCAATGAGCCAAAAAGCATGGAAAGCTGCAGAAAAATCTAATTTGCCAAAATTTTATTTAAATTTAAAATCCTACAGAAAAAGTCTTTTAAGTAACAGTAATCCATATACTCCAGCAGTTAATTTGGTTTTTGCTTTAGATGAAGCTTTAAAAATGATGAGAGAGGAAGGATTAGATAAAATTTTCCTCAGACACAATAAACATAAATTAGCAATGAGCAATGCTGCAAAGACTTTAAATCTAAAATTATTTGCTGATGAAAAATATTTAAGCCCTTCAATTACTGCAATAAAAACCGAAGGAATGGATGCAGAAGAATTTAGGAAAACAATAAAGAATAATTTTGATATTTTACTTGCTGGTGGTCAAGATCATTTGAAGGGAAAAATATTTAGAGTCGGACATTTAGGTTATGTTAATGATAGAGATATTATTACGATAGTTTCTGCTATAAGCATTACACTTCTCGACCTAGGTAAAATTACAGCCCAACAAGCTGGTGAAGCATTAGTTGTCGTATCTAGATATCTGAAAGGAAATTAAATTAAGTACCTGGCTCTTCGACATTTCCGCCTAATTCAACAATCTTTTTTCTAAGAACTATTGATTTTTGTTCATCACCGTTGGTTTGAGCTATTGCAAGGGCAAACTCTAATTTTTCTAGCTGGTGGCCACCCTCAAAAAAAGATAATTTTTTCTTTATGCGGTTTTTATTATCTTTATATGAAATTTGTGAAGACATAAAAATTCATGCTTTAATAAATATTATGCCAACAAAAGGGGACATTACGAGAGAAAACCAAAAATATTATTTGACTATAAACTTAAACGGAAAAATTTTTTTCTAATATTATATTCAAACGTCTTTCAAATTTATGCCTAATATAAATTTAATCTATTATCTAATTGCAGGTTTTATTTTTGGAGCTTTAGCTTTAAAAACGGGAATTCCTGCGGCTCCTCTTGCAGGTGCTTTAATAGGCTCAAGCATGCTTAGCATTAGTGGCAAAGTCGACATAGCAGATTGGCCAATAGGCACAAGAACAATTTTGGAAATAGGGATTGGAACAGTTATCGGTACATCATTAACAAAAAACTCATTAGTTGATATTCAAAACTTATGGAGGCCAGCCATACTAATAACCTTTACTTTAGTTATTACTGGATTAGCAATTGGCTTATGGACAAGCAGATTACTTAATATAGATGTAATAACAACAATTCTAGGAGCCGCACCAGGAGGAATTAGTGGAATGAGTCTTGTAGGGTCTGAATACGGAGTGGGAGCTGCAGTAGCCACTCTACACGCAGTAAGATTAATTACTGTGCTTTTAATTCTTCCTTTAGTAGTGAAATGCTTGAATGTATTTGGAATAATTAAATCTTAAATTTCTATAGACATATTCACAAAAAAAGATATTTTAAAATAGTGGAAAAGTTTAATGCAAACATTTAAACCAAAAAAACTAATATTATTAACTTTAGGATTATTCACTCCTTTAGTTTTTACTACGTCAAAAGTTAATGCAGGCTCATTTGGGGCGGAAATTTTCTGTACAATGAGAGATGGAGGAAATGATCATGAAAGTAGTTGGGATGCAGCATATACCTATATCAAAAAACAAAAAGGAGGAATTTTCAAAGTCTCACCTAAACAAGCCGCAGCACAAATTACTGAATCAGTAATTAGAGATAGAGAAAGCTTTAGCTATTGTGTAGAGTACCTTGACAAACTTCATCCAAATAGGAAGCTAATAAGAGATTTGCAAAAAGAAAAAGAAAGAAAAGAAAAAGAAAGAAAAGAAAAAGAAAATAAGAGAAAAAAATTAGAAAAAGAATTAGAAGAATCTAATGCAGATTTCTCAGAAGAAACATTTGAACGATACAGCTATTAATAAAAGCTTTGGAATTTTCAATTTTTTGAAGAAGTTATATAATAACTTTCTTTTGTATCTATCAACACTAAATTATATTTTTACAAGCTAATTTAAGCGAAATAATAATAATTAAATATTGACTTTTGATATATTCAGGCCATTATTCAATTAACTAAATGGTCTGAATGCATATTAATGATGCTGTGTTTTTAGAGGATTTATGCCCTAAGTTCAGATTTAGACAATGGCGGAAATCTATTCATAGATTTACAGGCAAAAGTTGTATATATTGCGGAAAACCATCTGAATCTATCGACCATGTAATACCAAGAAGCCAAGGAGGATTAAGTTCAACAGAAAACTGTGTCCCTGCATGTCTTTCCTGTAATGGGGATAAATCAGATGAAAATGCATTGTATTGGTACAGAAGGCAAAAATTTTATGATCCTCGAAGAGCAATGGCTATAAGAGCTTGGTTGGAAGGGGATTTAAGATTAGCTATTAGATTACTGCAATGGGCTAATCCAAACTTTAAGGTAAAAAATGAAAGTTACGAAAAAGATAACTCAGAATATAAAGCAGCTTGACTACCAAACATTACATATTTTTCTAGAGTTATAGATTTCACATATATTTTCCAATTCTCTTGGCGATTCTGGGAATATTAAAATTGTCGAAAATGAAATAAGAAAAACAAATAATTTTTGGTAGAATTTAAAGTTAACTACACCTATTTCTTTCTCGATAAAACGGGGATAACTTTTGCTAATACAGAAAGTTTTTGATTTTAAATCGGGCTTAAGAGCTGTCTTCATCATCAGTTAATACATATGTACTATTTTAGAACAGCATGAAAAGGCCTGCAAGTTTACTCAGCAATAAAAATAAATTTTTAATCTTAGGATGTGGTTTCAGTGGAAGTTTTTTTGCAAAAACTATTAGAAAATTCGGTTGCACTGTTGTAACAAGCTCAAGATCTGCAAGCAGTCATCCAAATAGTTTTGTTTTCGACAGTGAAAGCGATATGGTCCCTGATGAAAAAATTTTTGATGGAGTGACGCATATTCTTAGTTGCATCCCTCCTGACAAAAATGGAAAAGATCCAGTACTGAGAAGTCTTAAAAATGAACTAAAAAGTTTGCCTCTTGAATGGGTCGGCTATTTATCTACAACAGGAGTTTATGGTGACACCAAGGGTACTTGGGTTTCTGAAATTGATGAACCAAACCCTTTTCAAAAGAGAAGTCATAAGAGGTTAAATTGTGAAAAAGAATGGATTGAATCTGGTTTACCTGTTCAAATTTTTAGGTTACCAGGTATTTATGGGCCTGGACGATCAACTTTTGAAGCGATAAAAAATAAAAAAATTCGTGTTATTTCAAAGAAAAATCAGATATTTTCGAGGATTCATGTTGCTGACATTACAAATGCAATTATCTATCTATTACAAAATAAAAATTTATTAAAGTTTTACCAAATTATTAATATTGCAGATGATGAACCCTGTTCTCAGATAGAAGTTATTCAATATTGCTACGATTTACTTGGTTTAACAATGCCAAAGCCAATATTATTTGAAGATGCAAAAGAGGAATTGTCACCAATAGCTAAATCTTTTTGGATGGAAAATAGAAGAGTTTCAAACAAACTTTTATGCGAAACACTCGGATATAAACTAATTTATAAAAACTATAAATTAGGGTTAAAAAATTGCTACCTGAACAGTTAAAAAAAAATTAGAAACTTTTTATGAATTTTCAAAATACAAATAAAATATTGCAGATAGTATTAAGCGTCGGAGATGAGTCAGGTATTGGACCTGAAATAATTTTAAAAGCACTTTGTTCTAATCAGATACCCAAAAATATTGACTTTATATTAGTTGGATCAAAAAAAAATCTACAAAATACATATAAATATCTTAGATCATTAGGATTAGAAAACCTTGCAAATCCTAAAAATTTCAAGATACATGATCTTGAAATTTCTTCATCAGATAATGGCTCTAACTCAAGTTACGGCAATTCAAGTTTCCAATATTTAACAAAAGCAATAGAAATTGTAAAACAATATCCTAATTCAGCACTTGTAACTGGACCAATTTGCAAGAAATCATGGTCTTTAGCAGGTCATTACTTCTCTGGTCAAACTGAAGTACTGGCACAATCATGTGGAGTAAAAAACGTTGGCATGTTATTCACAGCTAAATCACCAATTACAGGTTGGAGATTTAATACTTTATTAGCTACAACTCACATAGCCCTTTCTGAGGTTCCCAAGAAATTAACTACAGAATTAATCCACTCTAAATTGGATCTTTTCAAAGATTTTTGTAATACCTATACCGATAAACCTAGTTTAAAAGTAGCAGGATTAAACCCTCACGCCGGCGAAGAGGGTATTTTAGGTCAAGAAGAGAAAGATTGGCTCAATGATGCATTAATTACTTGGAACGAAAAGAATAAAGGTATTGAATTATTAGGCCCTTTATCACCAGATAGTTGCTGGAATTCTTCTGTAAAAGCTTGGAATGACAAAAATGCTGAAAAGCATGATGGCATTCTTGCTATGTATCATGATCAAGGTTTAATACCAATGAAAGTGATAGCTCTTAATTACTCAGTCAATACCACAATCGGGTTACCTTTTATAAGAACATCTCCTGATCATGGAACGGGATTTGATATTGCTGGCAAAGGAATTGCTCAATCTCAGAGCATGATTGAGGCTATTAAGGCTGCCGTAGAAATGACTAATAATTCAAGACTGCTTAACACGCATTAAAACTTGACCAAATTCAACTGGTGTTCCATTTTCAACGAGAATCTCTACTATTTCAGCATTAAATTCAGATTCAATTTCATTCATTAACTTCATTGCTTCCAAAATGCAAATAGTTTGACCGACCTTAACGTTATTCCCTACTTCGACGAATGGGTCCTCACCAGGCGCTGCAGCCCTATAAAACGTCCCTACCATAGGTGAAGTAATTTCAGTTAGATCAGAACGTCCTAGGGGCGCTACCTGAGGCGCTTCAGGCTCATTAACAACAGAAATATTATCATTCATAGTTTTTTGATTAGCAATTGTTTGCTTATCAAATGAAGTATTAGAAACTAAATTATTAAATACTTGGTTCTGATCAAATACATTCCTTTTAATTTCGAGTTTAAAATCTTCTCCCTCTAGCGAGAACTCTTGTATGTCACTTGTAGAGATCTTCTCTATTAAGCGATTTAAGTCATCATGATCTAATTTCATAGCCATTAATTTTCACGTCCTAGATAACTGTCATTACGAGTATCAACTTTAATCATTTCTCCCACAGAAATAAATAAAGGAACCATAACTTGAGCACCTGTTTCTAGAATAGCTGGTTTCGTGCCCCCACTAGCAGTATCACCTTTAACTCCAGGATCAGTCTCTGTAACTTTCAAAGTAATAGATATTGGAAGTTCTACTTCTAAAACTTTACCATTATGAAAAATTACATTAACCTCCATTCCCTCTTTCAAATACTTTGCACCTTTACCGATTTGTTCAGAGGTAAGTCTTGTCTCTTCAAAACTTGTCATATCCATAAAAACATAATCACCAGACTCCACATAAGTATGCTGCAGGTTAGACTTCTCAAGGATAGCCTGCTGTACTGATTCTCCGGCTCGAAAAGTTTTTTCAACAACGTTGCCGCTTTGAACTGATTTTAATTTTGTTCGCACGAAAGCAGAACCCTTGCCAGGCTTGACATGTAGAAATTCTACAACACGCCAAACTTGCCCATCCAATTCGATGGTAGTACCTGTGCGAAAATCGTTACTGGAAATCATTCCTGTTTTACATCCCCAAGGATCATAAACCTGCAAGAGTGCTATGCAAAAATTCTTATCAAATCAGAACAAACTTTTCTTAATTCTATCTATTGTAATTTTACAAGTTTTTCTTATAAAACCGATCAAAGTACTAGCTGATTTACCTACTGGAAATGCAGTAAAAGATCCTAGTGCAATCCTCAGAAACGCACTCCCTATAAGGCAAGTTGAGTTGCAAGAACTTCAACACAAATTAGAAGAAACTAGTGACCTTGTGAGAGGAGGAAGATGGCCCGCTCTTACGAAAACTGTTACAAAATGTCAATCTTTACTAAAAAAATACCAGAATAAAATTATTCAAGAATTACCAAACGATAAAAAGAAAATTGCTGAAAAAACATTTTTAGAGCTCAAAGAAAATTTTGATAGTCTTCAAGATTACTCTAAATCAAAGGATAAATACTCATTTATAGCGACCCGAAGAGATGCTTTAGATAAAATAGGTGGATTAGAAGAATATTTTCTACCAAATGAATTTCCATACTCTATTCCCCAGGAATTTGATAATTTACCAAGATTACTAGGCAGAGCAAAAGTCAATATAAAAACTTCCAAAGGAGATATGCAAGCTATTGTGGATGGATTTAACGCTCCACTTACAGCAGGAGCATTTATAGATTTATCTTCTAAAAACTTCTACAAAGATTTGCCTATCAACAGAGCAGAAGAATTTTTTGTACTACAAACAGGTGATCCAATAGGTGAAGATATTGGTTACATAGATCCTGAAACAAACGAAGAACGTCACGTCCCCTTAGAAATTAGGATTCCTAAAGAAAAAGAGACTTTTTATAATCAAACTTTTGAAGATTTAGGTCTTTACACAGAGACGCCAACATTACCTTTTGCAACACTTGGAACTCTAGGATGGTCCCATTCAAATACCGCTGTTGATGATGGGTCATCGCAATTTTTCTTCTTTTTATATGAAGCAGAATTAAATCCAGCAGGTCGCAATTTAATTGACGGAAGGAATGCTGCCTTTGGTTATGTTGTAAATGGATTTGATGTATTAGAAGAGCTTACTAAAGATGACATAATAATTTCAATTGATGTTTTAGAAGGGATTAAAAACCTCAAATTAAATGCATAA
Organism: Prochlorococcus marinus XMU1406; assembly: GCF_017696055.1. NCBI lineage: Bacteria > Bacillati > Cyanobacteriota > Cyanophyceae > Synechococcales > Prochlorococcaceae > Prochlorococcus > Prochlorococcus marinus. Next base: position 26,242 of record NZ_JAAORG010000001.1, on the reverse strand, counting down.
AGAAATATTAGAAGATATAGGTGAAAAAGAATTAATAAATAGGCTAGGAAAATTTATGCCTAAAAACCAAATTTCAGATGATTGCGCTTTAATCAAAACTAAAAATAACAATTTACTTGTTAATACTGATTCTTTGGTAGAAAATGTTCATTTTAATGACATTAGTATTTGTCCTAAGGACCTTGGGTGGAAAGCAGTTGTAAGCAACATCTCTGACTTATTATCCAGTGGAAGCAAAAAAACTATAGGTATTACAATAAGCCTCGTTCTACCTGCTAGAACTGAGTGGATTTGGGTTGAAGAATTATACAAAGGAATAAATAAAGCATTAAAAGAATATGGCGGGAGGATTCTAGGGGGAGATTGCTCAAAGGGAAATGAAAAAATCATTTCAATTACAGCTTTTGGAATTCAAGGTGAACTTGAATTACGAAGAAACGCATGTAAACCAGGAGATATAATCTTAACTACAGGAATTCATGGTCTTAGCAAACTTGGATTTTTGATACAAAATCAAATTAATTTTGATAATGAATTTTCACTTAATGAAAGATTAATCATTAAGTCCATTGAACATTTTTGTCGCCCTAGAGTTTACCCAAATTTCCTAAATAATCTCCTCAAAACTCGCTCCAATAAAAAAATAAAGAGAATAGGATGCACTGATAGTAGTGATGGTCTATTTCAAGCCTTACAAGATTTAGCAATAGCGAGCGACTGTAAAGCGATCATAAATTATGAAAAAATACCTAAAGATAAGGATTGGCCTAAAGGAGATAAATGGGAGGAATATTATTTTTTTGGAGGTGAAGACTATGAATTAGTTTTCTCATTACCGAAAAAATGGGCAAAGAAATTATCTAAACTTGATAAAGATATTAAAGAAATTGGTTTTTTTGCTGATGGTGAACCATCAATAGAATTTAAAGATAATAAAAAAAACAAATTATTTAATAATAAACCTTTCAAACACTTTTAATTATTCCCAATTTTTAGCAACAATCTCTGCTAAATCTACAACTCTCTGACTATAACCCCACTCATTGTCATACCATGCAAGAACTTTTACAAGGTTATCGCCAATACACATAGTAAGGTCACTATCTACAATTGATGACTCGTTGGTACCTGCATAATCGCTTGATACTAATGGTTCATCTCCATACTTAATAATGCCTTTCATTGAGTTTAGAGATGCTTCCTTGAGAGCATTATTGACTTCTTCAGTTGTAACAGATTTAGAAGATTCAAAAACGAAATCTACTGCTGAAACGTTAGGAGTTGGAACTCTCATTGCAATTCCTGTTAATTTGCCTTTCATTTCTGGATATACCAGTGCTACTGCTTTTGCAGCACCTGTAGAAGTAGGAACGATGTTTGTAGCAGCGGCTCTAGCTCTTCTTAGATCTCTATGACTATTATCTAAAATTCTTTGATCCCCTGTATAACTATGAATTGTAGTCATCAAACCTTTGTTAATCCCAAAAGTTTGGTCTAAAACTTTAACTACTGGAGCTAAGCAGTTCGTTGTACAACTAGCATTACTCAAAATATCAAAATCTTTGTGTTTATATGTATCAGCATTAACTCCAACTACAAAGGTACCAACGCCATCGCCTTTACCAGGAGCAGTTAGGATAACTTTTTTTGCTCCTACTTCTAAGTGCTTACTTGCACCTACATCTGTATTAAAAACTCCAGTAGATTCAATAACCAAATCCACACCCCATTCTTTCCAAGGAAGATTCAATGGGTTTCTATCAGAGAAACACTTAATTGTCTTATTATTAATTACAAAAGTATCATCAGTATACTGAATATCAACACCATCAAGCTGGCCAAGAACTGAGTCATACTTTAATAGATGGGCATTAGTCTTAGGATCTGAGGTCACGTTAATTCCAACTACTTCAATATTGGTGTACGCCCCTCTACTAAGCCAACAACGCATAAAGTTTCGACCAATTCTGCCAAAGCCGTTAATTGCAACACGCAAAGTCATAACTAATAATTTCTAAATGATTAACCTAAGTTGCTGATCATACTGAATTTTGTGCAATAACGTAAGGTTTTTTTGATTTATTAAGCAAATAAGACTAGTTTTGTATTAATTCAAGGGAAAAAAACATTTTTTTTTAAGAAAAAATAGCAAAATTTTACCTAGAAGTTATTTTGATTTAAGTAAAAGATAAACATTGGATAAAGAATTACTATTGAAAAGTCATTTTCATTTTATTGGGATTGGAGGGATTGGAATGTCAGCATTAGCAATGGGTTTACTTAAAAAAGGCTGTTCAGTTTCGGGATCTGATTTAGTTAAAAACGATGAAACTAATAAATTAAAAAAGTTAGGTGCAGTAATCTTTACTTCTCAAGTTGGACAAAATATTGAATTTGTTATTTCAAAATTTACCAACAAATTGATTAATTTTGTTGTAAGCTCGGCGATCAAGCCAGAAAATGAAGAATTTTCGTACTGCAGAGAAAAAAAATTATCAATAAAACATCGTTCAGAGATACTTGCAATGCTAATGCGCACTTACACTACATTGGCGGTATCAGGCAGCCACGGAAAAACATCAACCAGTACATTTCTTTCTACAATACTTGAGTTATGCACACACAATTCTTCATCAATAACTGGAGGAATAATTCCTATCTACAATTCTAATTGTCATTTAGAAAATACAAAATACTTAGTAGCTGAAGTTGATGAATCTGATGGGACAATTAACAAATATAAATCTGACATTGGAATAATCAATAACATTGATTTTGATCATTGCGATTATTTTTCTAATTTAAGTGAAGTCATATCTTCTTTTAAAAGTTTCGCTACAAACTCAAAGAAATTATTAGTTAATTTTGATTGTGAAACCTCAAGAAATAATTTTTATTCTAATTATAAGTGGTCAAACACTACGGCTAAAAACGTAGCCTATGCAATAATCCCAACTGAAATTAACTCAAAGTATTCAATTGGAAAATATTATGAAAATGGAAATTTTGTTAGTAGTTTAAAGATTCCAATTCCAGGATTACACAATTTATCTAATATCACCGCAGCCATAGCAGCTTCAAGAATGCTAGGAGTAGATTTTATAGAAATTAAGCAAAATATAAAATATCTGAAACTCCCAAAAAAAAGATTTGAATTAAGAGGTGAAATAGATGCAAGAAGTATATATGATGATTATGCACATCACCCAAACGAAATAAAAGAGGCGATTAAATTAGGAAGATTATTTATTAAGCAAAAACATAATACGGAAGTTCAAGAAAATAGACTAATAGCTATATTTCAACCCCATAGATACTCTCGAGTAAAGCAATTTACTAAAGAATTCGCCGAAGAACTATCAAAAGCAGATGTTATTTATGTAACCAGTATTTATGGAGCAGGAGAAGGAAACGAAGATAAAATTACTTCAAAAATTATCACTGATCTGATTTATAAAACAAATAAAAATGTTTGTTATGTAAACAATTATTATGAAGTTGCAAAGAATTTTTACGAATTAACTCAAAAAGGGGATTTAATTTTGAATATGGGAGCTGGCGATTGTCATAATTTTTGGTCAATTTTAAATGAAAAAAATAATTAAAATAAGTAATTAATTTATGAATAAAAAGATTTTTTCTGAAAACTGTAATTTAAGTAGTTATACAACTATAAAAGTGGGAGGAGTAGCTGAATATTTTGCGGAACCAAGAAGCATTGAAGAATTTTCATATCTAATAAAATGGGCAATTTTAAACAAACAAAGATGTCAAATAATTGGTGCAGGATCAAATCTTTTAATAAATAATATTTTCATAAAAGGCTTAGTTGTGTGTACAAAAAAATTGAAATCATTAAAGATAGAGCCAAATTCAGGCATTATTGAAGCCGAAGCGGGTGTGATGCTCCCAACATTATCTAATGCTCTTGCTAAAAATGGATTACAAGGAGGAGAATGGGCTGTCGGAATTCCAGGAACATTAGGAGGAGCAATTTATATGAATGCTGGCACAGGTGATTTATCGCTAGCAAAAAATCTTATTTCCGTAAAAGTTATAAATAATAAAACTCATGAAAAACTTGAAATTGAAAAAAAAGATATCAATTTTGAGTATAGATTTAGCTCTTTTCAAACAAATGATTTGACAATTATTAGTGCAAAACTACACTTTGAGCCTAATGGCAATCTAAAACAATTAATTCAAACAACCAAAAATAACCTTAAATTTAAAACAGAAACACAACCATATAATCAACCAAGTTTTGGTAGTGTTTTTAAAAATCCTGAAAATAATTATGCAGCAAAATTAATTGATGAAATGGGTTTAAAAGGATTTAAAATTGGCGATGCTGAAATTTCTACAATACATTCAAACTTTATAATTAACACTTCTTCAGCGAGTTCAAGAGATATTTATGAATTAATAACAGTAATTCAACAAAAAGTACTACAAAACAAAGGAATTTTTTTGCAACCGGAAGTAAGAATGATTGGTTTTGACTATCCTAACTAAAGAAACTTTTTTACAAAATGGCGGGTTTTGGACTTCCTAACTTTGGGCAACTTACAGAAGCTTTTAAAAAAGCTAAACAAATTCAGCAAGATGCTCAAAAATTACAAGATGAACTTGAAAATATGGAGATTGAAGGAAAAAGTGATGATGAAATGATAAAAGTCTGGATAAGTGGTAACCAACTTCCTTTAAAGGTAGAAGTACAAGAAAATATTTTAAATGCAGATAAAGAAAAAATAGAGAGAAACATTTTACAAGCTATTCAAAAAGCTCATGAATTATCAACTACAACTATGAAAGAGAGGATGAATGATTTGACTGGTGGATTAAATCTTAATCTTCCTGGTTTTGATAATAGTGACTCTTAGAAGACTCCATCATTTCTTTATAAAAAGAATATCTTTCAAAGGATTTATTTAAATTACAGCCCTCATCGTTTAAATGTAAGCAGTTACGATATTTACACTTAATTCCTTTATCGATTACTTGTTTATATATTTCTGAATAAAGATTTGGTAACAACCTAAAATTAACCTCTAGAGGTTGCATATTAAAACCAGGAGTATCCACAATGTAACTTTGATTTGATATAGAAAATAACTCAACATTTCGAGTAGTATTTTTACCTCTCTTAATTTTATTAGAAACTGGAGCAGTACTATTTTGAAGACCTGGGATTATCATATTAAGTAAAGTTGTTTTCCCAACACCTGATGGGCCCATAAAAATTGAACACTTTTTTTGCTTTAACTCAACTAATAAATTATTAAAGTTATTAGATTTCTCTAAATTCAAAGTTATCGCTTGATAACCCCATTTCTCAAATTTATCAATTAAAAAAGATTTTGTCTTATCCGAAATTAAATCACATTTTGTCAAAACTAATGACACTTCAACTCCCATAGATTCTGCTGATATCAAAAACCTATTAACTTGAGAAAAATTTAACTCTGGCTCTGCAACGGAAAAAGTAATATATATGCTAGAAATATTTGCAACTGAGGGTCTAACTAATAAATTTTTTCTTTTTTTTAGAGTTGTTATTACTGCACGTTTGCTTTTGAAATCAATTTTGTCAATTACTACTTCGTCTCCAACATAAATTAATTGATCCTTAAAATTTATCGATTTCCTCACCTTACATAAGAATTTCTCATTATTTCCAAAGTTTTCTTGATTTGTTAAGTCAACTAAAAAAAAATCATTAAATTTTTTCGTAACTAAACCTAAATATTTACTATTAGTTTTCATTCAATATTTGTATTTTTATAAATTTTTCATTTTCTTTAATTTGTTTAAACAAACATCCCATCTCTTTTAAATTGTTTAATACCATTTCTTCTGGTTCACCCTTATCTAGTTCGATTATAAGCTGTTCATTTTTGGATAACTTCTCTAAAGCCAATTTGATCTTGACAACATTTAAAGGACATGGAACAGATTTAAGATCCAAATGCTTTAAAGAAGTCATTAGGATTCTTTTCCAAATAATTTACTAAAAAGTCCACTACTGGAATTAATATTTTTATCTGAATATTGAGAAGCTAAACCCTCTAAAAGCTTTCGTTCTTCGTCAGTTATACGAGTTGGCAATTTTACCTTTACTAAGACTTCATGATTTCCTCTAGCAACTGGATTACCAAGTCTAGGTACCCCTTTATTCTCAAGTGAAAGAGTTGTATTAGGCTGGGTACCACTTGGAATTTTTAAATTAACATTTCCATCAACTGTAGTAATTTCAACAGTATCTCCTAAAATAGCTTGTAAATAATTCACAGCTATTTCTGAGTAAATAGTCACACCATCTCTTTTAAGTTGTGAATCATTCTTAACCTTAATAAACACATAAAGATCTCCAGGCGGGCCCCCTTTCAAGCCAACATTTCCCTCTCCTGAAACTCTTAATTTAGTGCCAGTATCAACTCCTGCAGGAATATTGATTCTTAATTTTTTTCTGACTTGCTTTACTCCATTACCACCACAACTTACACATGGATCTGCAATTATCTGACCAGTTCCGTTACATGAAGGACATTCAGCTACTTGTGTGAAATTACCAAAAGGTGTTCTCGTAGCTCTTCTAACTTGTCCACTTCCTCCACAGGTTGAACAAGTTTTTGGTCCGGTTCCTGGCTTAGCACCTGTTCCCCTACAAACTTCACATGTCTCTAGATGAGGAATTTTAATTTCTCTTTGTTGGCCAAATATTGCATCTTTAAAGTCGACATTAAGGTCATAACGTAAATCATCTCCTTGTTGAGGACCTCTTCTTTGAGTTCTTCCTCCCTGAGGATTTTGTCCGCCAAATCCATTAAAAAAAGTTTCAAATAAATCCGCAAAACCGCCCATATCCCCCATATCAGGCATACCAGCGGCACCTCCAAGGCCAGCCTCTCCAAACTGATCATATCTAGCTCTTGTTTCAGGATCGGCTAATGCTTCATAAGCCTTGCCAATTTCTTTAAATTTATCTTCAGCGCCAGGTTCTTTATTAACATCAGGATGGTATTGTCTCGCTAATTTTCTATAAGCCTTTTTTAAGGTATCTGCATCAGCATCTCTTGAAACTCCAAGTATTTGGTAAAAATCAGCCATTAGATAATGATCAAAAAAGAATTTGGAATTTATACATCTTCAGAAGTATTTACCTCTGAGTCAATATCCCCTTCAACTGTATCCTTTTCTACTTCCTGTTGTGAATTTTGTTTACCAGGCCCCATAGAAACCTTAACCAATGCATGTCTTAAAACCTTTCCTTCTAAATGATATCCTCGCTGCAATTCTTCAATAATATAATCTTCATTCAACTCTTCACTAGGCTCTCTTAATACAGCTTCATGTAAATTTGGATCAAATTGCTGACCAACAACTCTCATCGGTGACACTCCCTGTTGTTTTAGAACTTCTACCAATTGTTTATACAATCCTTGATAACTTCTATGAAGAGCTTGAGCTTCTTCACTTTCTGGTTTAAGTTGTTGTCTTGCTCTCTCAAAATTATCAACTATAGGCAGTATTGCAGTTAAAGTCTTTGAAACAAGTTGTATTTTTAAATCGTCCTGATCTCTAGATTGCCTTTTTCTAAAATTATCAAAATCAGCTGAAATTCTTACATATTGATTTTTTAATGTTTCATGCTCTTTTTCTAATTGTTCTAATCTTGCATCATTATTGGAAATAGTATTTTTTAATTCTTCAGTATTTATTTCTTCTGTTTTATGAAGAGATAATTCATCATTTTCAATCTTTAGATCTTTCTCTGATGAAGTTTCTTCAGGAAGATTATCCTGATTAGCGACATCATTATCTTTATTATCGGTAATGTCTGATTGATTTTCGACCATTTTTCTAAAATTTAATAAAACTATTCTCCAATAAAGTGAATCACAAAACAAGTTGCGGAAGGCCGCACAATTTTTTAGTCAGGAACAAACCTTAATGCTAATCCGTTGTTACAGTATCTTTTACCAGTGGGAAGTGGACCATCATTGAAGACATGTCCTTGATGGCCTCCGCATCTAGAACAATGATATTCAGTTCTAGGGACAATTAACTTGAAATCAACCTTTGTTTCAACTGATCCTTGAATTGAATCCCAAAAGCTTGGCCATCCTGTACCACTATCATACTTTTTATCTGAGGAAAAAAGAGCCAAATCACATCCTGCACAGTGAAAAATCCCTTTTCTTTTCTCATTATTTAATTGACTGCTGAAGGCTCTTTCAGTCCCTTCCTCTCTCAAAATATAATACGATTCTGGACTAAGCCTAGATTTCCATTCGTCTTTTGAGAAATTCCACTCTTCTTTAGAAGAAAGTGAAGATGCTAATACTTGTATAGGCTTAAAGATTATTTTTAAGATTGACATAATAGGAATTAGAATAAAAGTTCTTCTCGATAGAAATTGATTCATATATTTAAATCACAAAAAAGTAATGAATTTTATTCAACCTAATTCTATTAAAAATATTCATAAATTAAGTATTGCTCCAATGATGGATTGTACTGATAGACATTTCAGGATGATAATGAGAAAAATAAGTTCTGAGGCTTTATTGTATACGGAAATGATTGTGGCCCAGAGTTTAGTTTATACAAATAACAAAGCAAATTTTCTAGATTTTAATAGTCAAGAACATCCGATATCGATTCAGTTTGGTGGAGACGATCCAAAAATCCTTAAAGAGGCAGCCCGAATGGCACAGGATTGGGGCTACGACGAAATAAACTTTAATGTTGGTTGTCCGAGTCCAAGAGTCTGTTCTGGAAATTTTGGCGCTTCACTTATGAAAGACCCTAAAACAGTAGCAAAATGTATAGAATCCTTAAAAAATAATTGCAACTTACCGGTTACTATCAAACACAGAATAGGTGTAGACAACGATGATAGCTACATTAACTTGAATAATTTTGTAAGAATAATCGCAAATGCCGGTGCAGACAGATTTACTGTTCACGCAAGGAAAGCCATATTAAAAGGTCTAAATCCAAAACAAAATAGAACAATCCCTCCACTAAATTACGATATTGTAAAAAAATTGAAAAAATCAAATCCAGAATTATTAATAGAAATCAATGGGGGTTTAACAAATATCGACGAATCATTAAAAGCCTTAAATGATTTTGATGGGGTCATGATTGGACGGTCAGTATATAAACATCCCTTAAGATGGTCTGAGATTGATAAAAAGATCTATGGAATTAATACAAAACCCAAATCTGCTTCAGATATTATATTCTCCTTAATTCCATATATAGAATCACATTTAAGTAATGGAGGAAAATCTTGGGATATTTGTAAACATCTTATAAATTTAGTTGAAGGTATACCAAAAGCGAAAATTTGGAGAAATCAAATTTCAAATAAATCTATAAAAAAAGAATTAAATATTGAATATATATTTAAATTAACGACAGCGCTTGAAGAAATGGGTTTCTAATTTGTCTCATTTGAAGAATTACTCTCATTAGACACTCCCCTTTTTCTCCTGCTCCTACCACTTTCGTAATCAGAATTTTCAGAAGAATTCCCATAACTTCTATCTTCCCAACCATCTGCTCCAGAAGATTTATTAGTGTATGAGCTATTAGATTCAGAACTACCACCACCATAGCCACCGCCACCACCGTAGCCACCATTATTGCCGCCACCACCGTAGCCACCATTATTGCCGCCACCACCGTAGCCACCATTATTGCCGCCACCACCGTAGCCGCCGCCACTGTAGCCACCATTATTGCCGCCGCCACCGTAGCCACCGCCACCACCGTAGCCACCGCCACCACCGTAACCACCATTATTACCGCCACCACCGTAGCCACCTCTTCCTCCTTTACGAGATCCACCAGAACCTCTTGGCTCAGCTTTATTAATTCTTAATGGTCTACCCATAAGTTCCTTGCCTTGCAAGCCATCTATCGCTGTTGACTCAATAGCTTCATCTGCCATTTCGATAAATGCGAATCCTCTCTTCCTACCAGTATCTCTCTCTAGGGGAAGAGAACAATTTAAAACCTCACCAAAAGGGGTAAATAACTGTATAACATCTTCACGCTCTGCGCGGAACGGCAAATTGCCAACAAAAATACTCACTTTAAACTCAACAAAGAAAATTTACCTTATAAAAAAACTACAATGGGTAGTTCGATAACGTTGCTTTACTATTCTACTTCAAAGCATACCCATGTTGTAGAAAAATAATTGAGATTCAAATTAACAATTTTTTTTGCCAATTATTTATCTCTTTTTCTACCTGAAGAAAACCTGTACCACCTTCACTATTTCTTGATTTAACGACATTAAGAGGTTTAATATCCGCAAAAACATCCTCATCAAATTCGGGATGAAATTTTTTAAATTCATCAATCTTGAGATTTTTAAATAACATTTTTCTCTCCAGGCAATATTTAACTATTTCACCAACAACTTGATAGGCGGTCCTAAAAGGAACATCTTTACCAACTAAGTAATCTGCCAAATCAGTCGCATTAGAAAAGTCATTTTCTACAGAATCAGATAAATTTTTGATATTAAATTCAATGCCCTCATTAATTAGAATAGTCATTGCTTTAATACAAGATGATATTGTTTCTGAAGTATCAAATATTGGCTCTTTATCCTCTTGAAAATCCTTATTGTATGAAAGTGGCACCCCTTTGACCATAGTTAATAATGCCTGAAGATGTCCAAACACTCTTCCCGTCTTACCTCTTATCAATTCTGGAACGTCAGGATTTTTTTTCTGCGGCATTAAACTACTTCCTGTGGCACATTTATCTGTTAATTTTGCAAAAGAAAATTCATCAGTTACCCATAAAATTATTTCCTCTGAAATTTTACTTAAATGAGACATTAACAGGGCAGATGCAGAAACAAACTCTATACAAAAATCTCTGTCACTTACAGCATCAATACTATTTTTATAAATCTTTTCAAAACCCAATTCTGCAGCTGTAAATTGCCTATCTATTTTTATTTTTGTTCCAGCTAATGCTGCAGCGCCTAAAGGAGAAATATTAACTCTTGCGCGTACTTCTTTAAACCTTTCACGATCTCTTTGGAGCATTTCTATGTAAGCCAATAAATGATGAGCCAAAGATAATGGTTGAGCTCTTTGCATGTGGGTATATCCAGGAATTAAGGTATAAATATTAGATTTGGCATGATTTAAGAAGGATTTTTGCAAATGAGTTATTAAAATTTCAACATTGTCAATCTCTTTTCTTAGCCACAATCTTATATCTGTACCGACTTGATCATTTCTACTTCTACCTGTGTGTAATTTTTTTCCAGTTTCACCAATTAAACTGATCAGTTTTTCTTCTATGCAATAGTGAATATCTTCAGAAGGTGGACTAGGAGAAAATTTACCCTCCAAATATTGAACTTTTATTGACTCTAGACCATTAATAATTTGCGAAGCTTCAATAGAAGATAAAACTTGAGTTTTGCCAAGCATTTTCGCATGAGCAACCGAGCAATCTATATCTTCTAAAATAAGCTTTCTATCAAAACCAATTGAGGCATTAAACTTTTCAATAAAAGGGTCAAGTGCATTATCAAACCTCTTACTCCAAACTTTTGCCATATTAATTAAAAACTTTAATTACCTCTAATAAAGCATTTTTTTATAAAAGTGACAAAAATATCTATTTCAATTGAAAAATAACCATAGATGCGTCATCTTCCAGATGTCTATTTTGACCTGTAAAATCATCTAACTTTTTAAATATTTTATTTAAAATTTCTTGTGATGTATAAGATTGCTTACATAATTTTATAAGGGTTTTAATTAACCTTTCCTCATCAAATCTTTCCCCTAAAGAATTAGAAGTATCAATTACTCCATCTGTGTAATAAAGAACTAAATCATTTTCATTAAGCTTGATTTCACCACAATGATATTCAGCATTTTTTTGTAGTCCAAGTACAAATCCTTCTGCATCTAATTTGATAATTGTCTGATCTGAACTTTTCCAAAGTAGAGGAGGATTATGAGCTGCATTAGCGAACCTCAATTTTCTAGTTCTAGGGTCATAATCTGAGTAAAATAATGTCACAAATCTATGCGATTGATCTAAATCATTTAGTGCTAGTTGATTCAAATCATGCAAAATTCTATCTGGAGGCAGACCTGTAAGAACCTCTGCACGTAGCATTCCTCTTAACATAGTCATTAAAAGACCGGCTGGAATACCTTTACCCATGACATCACCTATTACAAAGGCCCACCTTGCTTTTTCTTTTCTTTTTTCAGAGATATTCGTCTTTAAACACATAAAATCATAGTAATCCCCTCCGAGCTGGAGAGCTGGTCTACAATGCGCAGCCAGGTCTAGACCATAAATAACTGGACAATAATCTGGGAGTAATTGAGATTGAATTTCTGCACCAGTGGAAATTTCTCTATCTACGTTTTCATGCTTTTTCTTTGCTTTTATTAAATAATGATTTTCTAATCCAACAGCTAGACAATTTTCGACAAAATTAAAATTACTGTCTTCAGTAATCGACTGCTCAGAGATGTCTTTGCTAAAAATGTAAATAAATCCTCTACATTTACCTCTAGATAGTATTTTTTTTGTTTCAATGTTATATTCTTTGAAATTATTTTTTAAAGCATTTTCAAAAGTTAGAATTTCTCTTATTTTAAAATTTTTTGAAAAATGAAATTGATTCAAAAAACTATTAATTTCCTCATGAATTGTTAAATGTTGATCATTAGCAGAAATTTTTATATTTTCGTTCCATATCTTACCCTCATAATTTAAAGGAATGATTAAGATAATATTCTCAGAAAAAATATGTTTAAAAATTAAGCATACATAATCCAGTAATTTATTTATGTTGGAAAATGATTTTAAATAATACGCTAATGAAGATGCGATTTCAGCAAATTTATATTTATTTTTTAAAGTTTCTATAGATTCGTTTTCTAAAAAATTTTGAATAAATTTGTTCGAAAATATTTTGTCTTTTTTATTATTTGTCAAAACAAATCTAATAGATAGTTATGTTTTAACATTAAATTTAAATTTTTAAAAAAAATTAATTAAATATTTATTTATCTGCGAGCATAGCCTCTACAAATTCATAACTATTAAATGGTCTCAAATCTTTTATACCTTCTCCAGCTCCAATAAACCTTATAGGCAAATTTACTTCTTCAGATACAGCTAAAGAGACTCCTCCTCTAGAAGTCCCATCTAATTTAGTAATAATTGCTCCACTTAAATCTGCTGATTTCGCGAAACTTTTTGCTTGCTTTAAGCCGTTTTGACCTTGACTTGCATCTAAAACTAATAATGATTCAACAATTGCATCTGGAACCTTTTTATCAATGATTTTTTTTATTTTTGCTAATTCATCCATCAAATTATTTTTTGTTTGTAATCTACCCGCTGTATCAACAAGTAATAAATCTACATCTCTTTTTTTTGCAGAATTAATTGCATCAAAAACTACAGCAGCTGGATCAGCATTTTTTGATTGATTAGATATAACGTCAACATTACTTCTATCTCCCCATACTTTAAGTTGTTCTACTGCAGCCGCTCTAAAAGTATCAGCCGCAGCTATCAAAGTTTTATAATTACTTTTGGATGACAAATATGCTAATTTTCCTAATGTAGTAGTTTTACCGACACCATTTACTCCTACTAATAGCCATATATTTAACTTACCCTTTTGTGGAACTAAGAGATCAGTACCAGAATTTTTTATTGGTTTATCGATAATTAATTTTAATTGATTCTTCAAGAATTTTATTCCTGCTTCTCCACCAACGACTTCCTCGTTTAATTTTGTTCTGAGAGAACTTATAACTTTATCAGTTGAATCAATCCCTACATCAGCTCTTATTAATAGAGTCTCTAAATCATCAAGAGACTCAGGCGTAAGAGGATCGTCTCCAAATTTATCCAATAATTCTGTAACAAATCCTTTTCGGGTTTCTTCTAATCCTTTCCGTAATTTAGTTAACCAATCAATTTCATCAATCGATATTTGATTTATTTTTTTTCCTTGAGCAGCTAATACCATTGCAGACCAAGTAAAGTTATCATCAAATTCTCCTAATTCAGCTTCAGCAATAGTTTTAGACTGTCCAGAAATATTTTCTTTATTAGCAATAACAATCAATTCTTGCTTTTGTTCTTCCTGTTTCTGTAATTCTTGCTTTTGTTCTTCCTGTTTCTGTAATTCTTGCTTTTGTTCTTCCTGTTTCTGTAATTCTTGCTTTTGTTCTTCCTGTTTCTGTAATTCTTGCTTTTGTTCTTCCTGTTTCTGTAATTCTTGCTTTTGTTCTTCCTGTTTCTGTAATTCTTGCTTTTGTTCTTCCTGTTTCTGTAATTCTTGCTTTTGCTCTTCCTGTCGTTTTTTTAAAAGTGCATAAGCTTGTGCAGCCCACTCACGAGAATTATCGGAATCAGTATTAGTCATTATTATTTAAAATTCGTATTTAATAATTTTAAAATACTATTTATTTATATCAAATAATAATGATAATTAAATTGTTTGTAATCTCCTTAAAACTCCATTTATAAATTTTCTTCCTTGTAGATCACTATATTTATTAGCTAAATTAACGGCCTCATCACAAGCAACAGCGACAGGTGTGTTCAAAAAATTGATGTCCACGTAAGCTAGACGCAAAATATCCCTGTCAATTCTTGGTAATCTTTTTAATCTCCAACCATCCATTGCTTGATCGATATCAGAATCAATACTTTTAAGGTTGTTAATTATATTACAAATCCTTTGATTCACATCCTCTCTAATGTCAATATGACCGCTTGAAACAATTAATTTTGGAAAGTCTAAAGTTACTGAGAGTGTATTCATAACAGTTTCAATTTTTATTAAAGATTTTTTTAACTCATCTCGAACATTTGCATAAGACGAATCAACGCCTTCTTGCAATTCACTATCTAATATTTTTTGTGAAGCATTTTCTAATTGTGACTCGCAATTATCTAATTCCTCTCTGCAATGGTTTATTAGAGCGTCCAAAGCAGATTCAAAAATTTCCTCTATCTGAAATTTATTTAATTTAAAATCACCTTTATCTTTTATTAAGCCGAGAGAAATTAAGGATAATTCTCTCGAAAGAGATCTATTATGCATCAATTAAGAAGAAGTATTAGTTGAAGCTCGTAATTGAGAAAACAATTTTGAAAATGTTGGATTTGTAGTGTTATTTTTCTCATCTGGATTAACTATTCCTGCCGAAATTATTGTTCTAAAAGCATCTTCAACTGAAATATCCAAATCCTTAACAGAAGATTCAGGAACGAGTGTATACCACCCAGTTGTTGGATTTGGTGCTGTAGGTATAAAAACACTAAGTAACTTTTCTTCTAATTCTGGCTGTAGAGAAGGTCCTACATCTCCAGTTACAAAACCTACACTATAGAGTCCCTCACGAGGATATTCGACTAAAACAACTCTTCTAAACCTATTAGATTTATTACTTAGGAAAGTTTCCAGCAATTGTTTAAGAGTTTTATAAACCGCTCCAGCTACTGGAATTTTTGATAGAGTCCCCTCTCCAAATTCTAATAACCACCTTCCTACAAAATTTCTCGCCATCAAGCCTATAAGCAAAATAGCTAATAAAGGAACAGTTAAGCCTAAAGTAAGATTAATTAAATCTTGTAATAAAGGATTTAAAGTAATGAATGGATTTAATTGCTTTGGAACTGAAGTAACTAACGTTAAAACAAATTTACTAACTAATGATGATAGCCAGATTGTTGTTGCTAAGGGTATTACAACCAACAATCCAGCTATAAGATCATTTTTTAGATCTTGTTGAAGCCTAGATCCTAAATTCGAATCTTGATTTTGATTAGATTTAACCAAAATAACGTATCTAACTATATTAACTTTACTAATAATTTAACTGTTTTTAATGAGTTAGGATATATTTTTTTTAAATATGTCTATTTTTATTTATAAGTTGATTCTCCAAAAAATAACTTTTAAAGGAAATACAATAAAAAAATAAAGAAATGATTGATACGATTCAAGAAAAAAAAGAAATAAGTCAACAATTAAAAGAAAGGGCTATTTTCGAAGGTTTTACAATTGCTGGAATAGCTTCAATACCAGGTAGTTCGCGGATAAAATTAAGAACTAATGCTTTAGAAAGATGGTTATCAAATAACAACCATGCTGAAATGAAATGGATGGAAGCAGAAAAAAGAAAAAATATAGGATCACTTTTTGAAGATGCAAAAAGTGTTTTAAGTGTTGGATTTGCTTACATTAATTCAGAAAATAACAATAATAATTTCCTCAAGGTAGCTAAATTTAGCCAAGGAGAAGATTATCATAAAGTTATTCACAAAAAATTAAAGAATATTGGTAAATGGATCAATCTAAAAATTCCTGATTGCAAATGGAAAATATGTGTCGATACTTCTCCTCTTCTTGAAAAAGCATGGGCTGAGGAATCAGGGATAGGTTGGATAGGTAAAAATAGTAATTTAATAAGCAAAAAAAATGGTTCTTGGTTTACTTTGGGTTTTATGATCCTTACAAAAGATTTAATGCCAGATAAACCTCATCAATCACTTTGCGGAAAATGTGATATCTGTATTGAACGTTGTCCCACAAAGGCCATAGTCGAACCCTTTGTAATACAGTCAGATCTATGCATTGCGTATCACACAATAGAAAACAGAGAAAAAACTATTCCAAAGATAATAGAAAAAAATTTAGACGGATGGGTTGCGGGATGTGATATTTGTCAAGATGTATGCCCTTGGAATCAATCAGTACCATACAACAATAATTTTGAAACTACACCAAAAGAATGGATTAATAATCTTAATGTTGAGTCGTTAACTTGGGACGATAAAACTTGGAAAAAAAATCTTAAAGGAACTACATTAAAAAGAATTAAACCATGGATGTGGAAAAGAAATATAAAAGCAAATCTAAATACTAAAAAATAAAAATATGAAAAAGTTTTTAAAAAAAATAATCTGTTTCTCCTTAATCAGTTTTTACTTTCTTCAAATAGAAAAAGTTCAAGCAATAGTTCCTTACTATTATTTCCCAACTACAAAACATTTACAAAAACAAAGTTTAAATATTGGCAAAAATGCATATCAACTACTTTATTTTGGACAATATGAAGACAGTCTCAACTTAGCCAAATTAGCTATAAAAATAAATGCAAAAGATGAAAAACTATGGTTAATTTTGGCTGAATCACAAATAGCTAATAAAAAATACAAAAACGCATTAAATTCTTTAAATAAAGCAGAACAAATCAATTCAAATATTAGCGAAATATATTTTGCTAAAAGTAATATTTACTTAAAAATTTCCCAACAATCAAAGGCTAAGAGATCTTTAGAAAAAGGTATAAAGATAGAACCTAATAACCACAAAGCTATTTTTCAATTAGGAAATATTTTATTAATGGAAAAAAATTACTTGGAAGCTATCAAATTCTTTGATAAATCTATAAAAATTAAGCCTGATTTCTGGCAAGCAATCAATAATAAAGGTTTAGCTTATTTTGAGAAAAGCAATATAAATCTATCAATCAAACTTTTTAAAAGTGCAATCTCATTTCAAGAAAATGCTGAACCATTACTAGGACTGGCTTCATGTATGAGAATTAATGATACTAAATTAGCAATTCAGTTAGCAAAAAAAGCTTTGGCTAAAGATCCCAAATATGTCAATTATGACTATAGAAAAGAACAGTTATGGGGAGAAAAATTACAAGCCTCTACAGAAATTCTTTTACAAAATGAACAGCTTAAAAAAGATGTAATACTGGCAAAATCTAAAATAATTGAATCTTCTTGATTTTGAATACTGGTAAATATTGTTATACCTATTAGTCTTAATTTAGTTAATCAATAATTTTTCAATTATGCGCTCTAATGGATAAGAAAAACTTCACTTCTATCTCACTTCAGGAAGAAATGCAACGTTCTTATTTGGAATATGCAATGAGCGTAATAGTTGGACGTGCTCTTCCCGATGCAAGAGACGGTCTTAAGCCTGTACAAAGAAGAATACTATTTGCAATGTACGAATTAGGCTTAACACCTGATAAACCATTTAGAAAGTGTGCGAGAGTTGTGGGAGACGTCCTAGGAAAGTACCATCCTCATGGAGATCAAGCAGTATATGATGCATTAGTAAGGCTAGTACAAAATTTTTCTACTAAATATCCTACTCTTGATGGTCATGGAAATTTTGGATCTGTAGATAATGACCCACCAGCAGCTATGAGATATACTGAAACAAGATTAGCGCCGATAGCTCATAAAGGATTTCTTGAAGAAATTGGATTAGGAACAGTAAACTTCTCAAATAACTTTGACGGTTCTCAAAAAGAACCAAATGTTCTTCCAGCACAACTTCCATTTTTATTGTTGAACGGCTCTTCAGGTATTGCTGTTGGCATGGCAACAAATATACCCCCTCACAACCTAGGCGAAATTGTAGATGGCTTAGTTGGTTTAATAAAAAATAAAGATATAAGTGATAAAAAACTTTCTAACATTATTAAAGGGCCTGATTTTCCTACGGGCGGAGAGTTAATTTATAGCCCAGCAATAGAGGAACTTTATGAAACAGGAAAAGGATCCTTAACAATAAGAGGAGTTATAAATACAGAAGAAGTAAATGTAGGCAAAGGGAAACATAAAAAGAATGCATTAATCATTACTGAACTTCCTTACCAAATTAATAAAGCAGGTTGGATTGAAAAACTAGCAGAACTTGTTAATTCAGGAAAAATTCATGGGATCTCTGATATTAGGGATGAGAGCGATAGAGATGGAATGAGAATTGTAATAGAGCTAAAAAAAGATTCTAATTCTGAACTTGTTATTTCTAATTTATATAAAAAAACAACTCTCCAAACAAACTATGGCGCTATATTCTTAGCTTTAATAAAAGGGAAGCCTGTACAACTAAACCTAAAAAAATATCTCAACTATTTTCTTGAATTTAGAGAAGAAACAATTAGAAAAAGAACTTATTATTTTCTAAAAAATACTCTTGAAAAATTAGAAATATCAGAAGGTTTATCTAAAGCCACAAAAAACATTAAAAAAGTTATAACAATTATTGAAGAATCTGAAAATTCTGTGGAAGCTAGATCAAAATTAATTAAAAATTTTTTCTTAAGTGAAAAACAGGCAAATTCAGTTTTGGATATGCCACTAAGAAAATTAACAAATCTAGAAAAAAATCAAATTAATAATGAAATAAAAAATTTGGAAGAAAAAAAGAATTATTTTCAAAAATTATTAAACGAAAGAGAATTATTACTTGAATTGCTTATAGAAGAATTATTAATATTAAAGAAAAAATATAATGTTACTCGTAAAACAAAAGTAATAAAGAATATAAATGAAAATGAAGAATTAGAAACACTTAATAATCAAATATTAGAAGACCATATAAATAAAAAAACTAAATTATACATAGACAATAGACTTTACTTGAAAAAGATGTTTTTTGCTAATTACAAAAAATCATTTGAGGTCGTAAATAAAATTATAGATAATAAAAATATTCAAAAATTTATATGCAATATTGAAAAAAATATAAAATTAATTGGAATCACAAATACAGGGAAGGTTTTTAACATTGATTGGGAGTCAAATCTTAATAAAGAATATAAATTAGATAATAAAATTCTTGGAAATATTCATCCTAGTGAAATAATAAATTTTCATTCAATTAAAAAAGAAATTAAAAATTATTTATGCATCTTAAATTCAGATGGAAGATTTAAAAAAGTTTTATTTGATGAAGATATGCTTAAAAGTAACAGATCTTTCACAATTACAAAATTAAAAAATAATTTAAAAACTATTGATTCATTTATTTCTAATGAAAACAAAGATTTAATAATATTAACCTCGATAGGAAGGATTTTTAGATTTAATTTATCAAATAAATTTTTAATGCCAACTTCTAAACAATCCCAAGGATTAATTCTTGCAAAACTTTTACCAACTGAAAAAATTGTTTCTTGTTGCACATACCATAATGGAGAAAATATTTTCTTAATATCTAAACAAGGAAAACTCTTTTGTATAAATAGTAATGAAATTTATTACTCAAATGAATATAATTTGGGATACCTAAATGAAAAAACGGAACTTAAAAACGATTCCTTCCTGAAAATAATAACTAATAAACATTACCTTGATATTGAAACTAATAAGAATAAATCTGCAAGATTGGAACTAAATCAATTAAATTTCAAATCCAATAAATCAAATTTTTTGATTGATTTTTTAAAATTAGATAAGGATGAATATATTGAAAATTGTTTCCGACTGGAAAACTTTTTCGACTAAGATTTGTATTCATTTTCAACCCAATTTAAGTATTCTTGGTTTACTGTTCCTGTTACATAAGAACCAGTAAAGCAACTCATCTCCAAATCTTTAATAGAAGAATCACTTATTATAGATTTACGCAAACTTTCAACACTTTGATAAACAAGGTTGTCAATTTCAAGATGATCAGCAATTTCACTTATTGTTCTATCGTGAGCTATTAATTCATCTCTATTAGGCATATTAATTCCATAAACATGGGGATAACGAACAGGAGGGGCTGCTGATGTAAAGAAAACTTTATTTGCTCCTGCATCTTTAGCCATCTGGACAATTTCTTTTGAAGTAGTACCTCTTACTATCGAATCATCAACAATTAATACATTTTTATTTTTAAACTCTGCACTCATAGCATTTAATTTTTGTCTTACAGACTTCTTACGTTTCTGTTGACCAGGCATTATGAATGTTCGGCCGACATATCTGTTTTTAAAAAAACCTTCCCTATATTCTATCCCTAACTGTCTTGCAACTTGCATTGCCGCAGGTCGAGAAGAATCAGGAATAGGCATAACAACATCAATATCTCCAGAATTAATTGTCTCTTTTATTGTTTCTGCCAAATAATCTCCCATCTTTAAACGAGCTTTATAAACTGAAATACCATTCATAATTGAATCTGGCCTAGCTAAATAAACATATTCAAAAGCACAAGGAAATAACATTGGATTTTCAGAACATTGCTTAGAAAAAAACTCACCATTAAGATTTATAAAAACAGCTTCTCCAGGATCTACATCTCTCACTATTTGATAATCGTTATTCTCAAGCACTAAAGATTCACTAGCAACCATCCACTCTTCTTTTTTTGTGATTAATGAAAATCTTTTTCCTATGACTAAAGGCCTTATACCGAAAGGATCTCTGAATGCTAGTAAACCATGTCCTGAAATTAACGCAATTGAAGCATATGATCCCTGAATTCTTTTATGTAAAGATTTGACGGCATTAAAAATAATATCAGGTTCTAATTCTTGATTATGAATTTGTTCTTGTAATTCTGTCGCAAATACATTTAACAACATTTCAGTATCACTTGAAGAATTTGTATGCCGCTTATCAATATTAAATAATTGTTTTTCTAAATCTCTGGTATTCGTCAAATTGCCATTATGTATCAAAACAATTCCATAAGGAGCATTAACGTAAAAAGGCTGTGCTTCTTCTACACTTTCGGCTGATCCCTTTGTTGCATACCTAACATGACCCAATCCAATTTTGCCGATTAAATTCCTCATATCTCTTGTTCTATAAGCAGTATTAACCTGACCTTTAGCCTTATGTATATGAAAAACAGTATTTTCCATTGTTGCTATACCTGTTGAGTCTTGACCTCTATGCTGCAGAAGCAAAAGACTATCGTAAATTTGTTGATTTACATCATCTGAAGAAACAATGCCAACTATTCCGCACATAACTTATTATCTTAAAAATTTAAATAGTTGAGAAATATTTTTCATATTTATTTAAAAGTAATCTGAAATACTATTATTAAATTTTTCGGATAATTCCTCAACCCTAATATTGCAGATATTTTTATCTTGAATTTTTATCATAAGAGTTTCACTAGATACATATCCGATTTTTTTTACATACACACTTGATGGAACATTTATTTGATTTTGTTTTAAATAATTAAGCCATTCATTTTGTTTCATTTTGCTAATTGAAAAAATAATTCTAGAACCTCCTTCTCCAAACAATAAATTATCATCTCTATTTAAATCTTTATTTAATTCTATCGTTGCACCTTTTGCGGACAAAATACAAGACTCTGCTAAAGCTATAGCTAGACCACCATCGCTGATATCGTGAGAAGAAACTACAAGACTTTTTGAAATCCCATTTCTTAAAAAACTCTGGCAAAACTTTTCATCCAGCAAATCTATTTTTGGAGGCCGACCTGTAATTTCTCCATGAAAATATTCCAAATAAGAACTAGCTGCAATTTTTATTTCTGATTTATGCGAACCAATTAACCAGATTTGATCATCAATATTTTTCCATTCACTACTTATAGCTTTTTCTACATTATCTATCTTTCCAACCATTCCAATAACAGGAGTAGGATTTATAGGAGTAATTAAATTATCTTTATTTTTAGATTCATTGTATAAAGAAACATTACCTCCTGTAACAGGAGTTTCTAAAGCTTTACAGGCTTCAGCAATTCCATTGCATGATGATGACAATTGCCAATATCCTATTTCATTTTCAGGAGAAGAAAAATTTAAATTATTTGTAATTGCTACTGGTTCAGCCCCAACACAACTAACATTTCTAGCGGACTCTGCAACAGCAGCGATAGTTCCTCTAAAAGGATCTAAAGCAACCCATCTACTATTACAATCAACTGAAGCAGCAACACCAGAAAATACTTTAATTTTATGTTTTTTATTTTGTTCCCTTAGTCTTATTACTGCTGCATCTGACTTCCCAGGTTTAAATACTGTATTTGCCTGCACTTGAGAGTCGTATTGTTTATAAATCCATCGTTTAGAAGCTATTGATGGATTAGAGAGTAGTTTTAAAATGATTTGTGAATAAGAAAAATACTTGTTTTCCTTCAATGACAATATTTTTTGGTCATTAATTTCTGGCAAATCATTTTCTTGCCATTCCCATTTCTTTAAAAGATTATCAGGTGGATTATTAATCACATTGTGAAAATTGACAGGGGTATCATCAGATAAAGCAGAAGTAGGTATTTGGGCAACAACTTTACCTTTATGAGAAATAATTACTTCATTAGTTCCTATTACTTCACCAATTACATTGGCATATAATCCCCATTTATTAAATTTTTTAATAAGATCATTAATTTTTTCTTCTTTAACGACAAACAACATTCTCTCTTGCGATTCAGATAATAAATATTGGTATGAAGACATCTCATCTTCTCTAGAGGGAACCAAATCTAAATCAATAGATATCCCTAAATTCCCATTTGCAGCCATTTCTGCACTACTGCATGTTAGACCTGCTGCACCCATATCTTGAGCCGCAATTACATCTCCTGTCTTAAAAGCATCCAAACAGGCTTCAATAAGACTTTTCTCAATAAATGGATCACCTACCTGAACTGCAGGTCTATCATCTAATGAGTTTGTAGTTAATTCTGAACTAGCAAAACTGGCACCACCAACACCATCTCTGCCAGTAGTATTGCCAACATATAGAACTGGTGATCCTACATTTTTAGCTCCAGAACAAACAATTTCATCAGTCTCTAAAAGCCCTAAAGCCATAACATTAACTAAAGGATTTCCAGAGTAACTATCATCGAAATCAATTTCACCTCCAACAGTCGGCACACCTACACAATTCCCATAATGTGCGATACCGGATACAACTCCTCGCAGTAAAGCAACATTAGATGATTGATCAAGGTTTCCGAATCTTAGTGAATTCAATACTGCGATTGGCCTTGCACCCATTGTAAATATATCTCTTAAAATCCCCCCTACACCCGTAGCTGCACCTTGAAAAGGTTCAATAGCAGAAGGATGATTATGACTTTCTATTTTAAAAACAAGTTTTTGATTATTTCCAACATCAATAACGCCAGCATTTTCTCCAGGTCCAACTAAAACATTTTTACCTTTAGTGGGAAACTTAGATAGTAAAGATTTTGAATTTCTATAGCAACAATGTTCAGACCACATAACACCAAACATGCCTAATTCCGTTCTATTTGGTTTTCTCTTTAATCTTTTGCAAATCTCTTTGTAATCATTAAGTGTTAAATTCTCAACTTTGAGTGCCTCATTAAGATCATAAAGATCATGATTTTCTTGATTTATCATTCTTTATATCCAAGGTTCATCTTCTTTTTTTTCACTAAACTGTTTAGATGAACTATCATCATTATAAAAACTTTTTTGTTTAAAATCTAAGTTTTGGCGCATATCTTCATCTTCTTCAAGCCAATCCTCTAATCTATTCGAAGCAATATTTTTCATATCATCAAATCTATCAATAATTTTTTTTCCTTTTTGCAAAAATTCATTTTTAATACTTGATTTTATTAAAGATAAATCATCTAAAGAATTAATTTCACAAAATACCATTCCAGGTTGTTGATCAACAATATTTTTAATATTTAATTGCCATCTACTAGAACCTGGAATTTTAGGATTAGATCTAGAGACCAAATAATATTTAATCTCACCCGTTTTCATTTCAAATAAAAAATCTGCAATAACTCCTATTTTTGATCCACTTACATTTATCAGATTAGCTTCTATTAAAGTTGGAAATCTATTTAAAGTTCCTAAATCAGAAATAGCTGGATCACCTTTAACATAAATTTGATTATCTATTATTTGAGTAATTTGATTTAATCGCCAAACATTCCTTTTTAAATCAAAATTTGAAGGGCGAGAGTACCATCCTAAAATTCGATGAACTGGAGGATGCATCCAAACATTTTCACCATTTCCATAATTCAGGACCATATTACCCTTAACACTATAATTTAGTAATTCACTTAATAAAATTTCTTTAGGTAATTTCAAGTTAAGAACGAACCTGCACAGGCATAACTAGGTAAGTAAAAGAATTTAAATTATCTTCAGGTACAAAAACAGCTGGAGTAGTGGCGATATTACACTTTAAAATTACATTTTCAGAAGCAATAACTTTTAAACCTTCTAAAAGATATCTAACGTTAAATGCAATATCAAAATTTTCTCCAGAGTAAACAACAGGTATTGATTCATTTGCGTTTCCAATATCTTGAGCATCAGCACTGATAGAAGCTAAGTCTGTATTATCCAATTTTATCTTTACAACACTGCTTTGCTGATCAGCTAAAATAGCAATTCTTTCTAATGCATCAATTAATTTTTTTGTATTAAAATTCAGAATCTTAGAAAAAGAATCAGGAATCAATTGAGAATAATTAGGATACTTACCTTCAAGGGTTCTTGTTGTAATTATTTGATTAGAAGAAATAAAGACTACCTGACCTTTGTCATAGAAAAGCTTTATTGAATTTTCTGAGCTTCTTAAAGATACTAGTTTTTCAATTTCTCTTAATGATCTCGTTGGAATAGTTACTGATAAGTCACCATCATTTGAAGATAAGGTTTCTTTATTTTCGATACATTCTTCGTTGCCAATTAAAGCAACAGCCAATCTATGACCATCTGTAGAAGCAGACTCTAAATAATTTGTTTTGAATGTAAAATTGACACCTGTGAGTAATTGCTTTGAGTCATCATTACTACTAGCAAAAATAGTAGATTTTAAAGCTTTTAAAAAAGAACTAGGATCAATATTCAAAGAAGTCCCACTTTCAACAAATGGTAAATTAGGATATTCATCAGAGGGTATCCCTTTAAGATTAAAAGAACCTCTATCGCTTTTTATTAAAATATTATCTGAACTCTCATCAACTTTTAAAGAAACAGGAGTTTCGTAGGGTAGTTTGTTTACTATTTCTGATAAAAGTTTTGAAGGTATAGTAATAGCTCCACTATTTGTAACAGTTCCATCAAAAGAAGTTTGAATTCCTAAGTTAAGGTCAAAACCTGTCAAGCTAATTTTATTGGTTCCTTCGTCAGCTGTTAAAAGTATATTTGCAAGAATTGGATGGGTTGGTCGAGAAGCAACTGCTTTGCTCACTAGTTGTACTGCATTATTTAATTCATTTTGATTACAAATAATTTCCATCGGAATTTGGAACTTTTTACAAATACAATATACTTTTTTCGTAAATTAAATTCAATAAAGTTTTTTCTCTCTTTCTAATATAAAAATAAAATAATAAAATAAAAAAATTAGTAGTAGTAGTTATTGTGGAAACTGTGGAATTCTTAAATTAAAAACCTTATCT